>JBAVPE010000085.1:0-62578 GCA_049692775.1 Anaerocolumna sp.
TACTATTCACAACTCTGCAAAAATCAGCAGATCTGTGAACCGTAGCTTCGCAATGCACACAAAACGCAAAACCAGCGTTTCGGCGCTGCTATACTCCGGTTTTCTGTGACTTTCGCTTCGCTGCACTCACCAAAAGTCGGGTATATCGGCTGTGAATAGTAATCATTATATCCAGATACCTCTTGCCATAATTATATCTTCATAAATTGAGACATAATACAAGCCCCCTCTGCACCTGCCTCTTTTATGGCAGATAATTTATCATACCGGATACCTCCGATTGCATAGACCGGTACCGGTACTTCTTCACAGACCTCCCTTAAAAAATTAATTCCCCTCGGCGGGACTCCCTTTTTACAGTCTGTCATAAAAATGTGTCCGGCAGTAAGATACGTTGCCCCGTTTTGTTGCGCCCAGACAGCTTCCTCTGTCAAATGTACCGATACACCTATTTCCTTAAAAAAATCCAGCCGTTCTTTGTTATTCTTAAAATCCGAAACTGACAGATGTATCTTACTGCAGTTCAACCGAACCGCCACTTGGATAAAGGTATGCAAAATACAATCGATATGATTTTCCCTGCATATCTTCATTACATCGGCAGCTAGTTTTTCATATTCCTTTTCACTTAAATCCTTTTCACGAAGAATCAGTTTATCCAGTTTTACCTCCCTTGCAATTCGCTCAATCTGCTCTGTCAGGGGGCGGTTACAAAGCTTCCGATTGGTTATGGTAATGATATTAAACATAGACATAGTCATTCATAACCGGCTGCAATCCGGCTTTCTTTACCGCTGCATAAACTTCCCCTACACTTCTGGTATCTGCAATTTCAAACTGATTATCTCCCTGCTTTTTTATTTCTTCTCCATGACTGCCAATTCCGGTACTAACTCCTGCTGATATTTTTGTAGCTGCCAGGCCGATTACATGGTCACGAAAGCCTGCGCGTTCCCTGGTTGATATGGTCATTCCTGCATACGGCAGAAACAGCCGGTATGCGCACATAATCTGCAGCAATTGGGTTTCCCGTATTTCTTTTGGTCTTAAATTACAATTATTAATAGTCGGGCGCAGCCTTGGACAGGAAATAGATATCTCTGCATACGGATATTTTTTCTGTATTAATTGAGCATGCATGCCTGTTGCAAATGCGTCTTTCCGGTAGTCAGACAGTCCTAACAGAGCAGCAAAAGCCACACCTCTCATGCCGCCTAATAAAGCACGCTCCTGTGCATTGAACCGATAAGGGAAACTTCTCTTATGTCCTTCCAGATGCAGATTCTCATAAGTATCCGTATGATAAGTCTCTTGAAAAACCGTAACATAATCTGCTCCGCATTCATGCAGATAGGCATATTCCGAAGAATTCATCGGGTAAACTTCAAGTCCAACCATTTTAAAGTATTTCCCCGCCCTCTTGCAAGCTTCCCCAATATAAGATACATCCGACATTTTTCTGCTCTCCCCGGTCAGAATTAAAATCTCCTCTAATCCTGTTTTTGCTATGTAACTCAGCTCTTTTTCGATTTCATCCGGTTCTAATCTGGCACGGCGTATCTTGTTATGGGAATTATAACCGCAATATACACAATAGTTTTCACAGTAGTTTGAGATATAAACCGGTGTAAACAGGTATATGGAATTTCCAAAATGTTTTCTGGTTTCCTCCTGGGCTTTTCTTGCAATTTCTTCTAAAAATGCTTCTGCTGCCGGAGAGAGAAGTGCTGCAAAATCCCCTAACGAACAAGTATCGTGCTCCAGTGCCGCCAATACATCATCAGCCGTGTATTTGTCATAATCATACTGATTCCTTCCTTCCATTACCCGTTCCATGATATCCGAAGGAATTACCTCCATCCCCGGCATAAATTCCATATGACTTATTCTCTTCATAGCTTCCTCCCTAATCCTCTAAAAATCCGGTCAATGGTGAAGAGGCAGAACCGCCTTTTTCTATCACTCGTCCCATTTTAGCCAGATAGGCTTCTCTACCTGCCTCAATGGCTTTACGAAAGGCACCGGCCATTGCTGTAATATCTCCTGCCGTGGAAATAGCTGTATTAGCCATAATTGCAGCCGCACCCATTTCCATTGCCTCACAGGCCTGTGAAGGACGTCCTATTCCTGCGTCTACAATAACCGGTAAATCAATTTCATCAATCAGAATCCGTATAAACTCTTTGGTTACCAAGCCTTTGTTGGAACCAATCGGCGCAGCGAGTGGCATTACCGAAGCCGCCCCGGCATTCACTAAATCTCTGGCCGTATTCAAATCAGGATATATATAGGGCATAACTACAAAACCTTCTTTTGCCAGAATTTCAGTTGCTTTTACCGTTTCATAATTATCCGGCAGCAAATATTTTGAATCCCTCATAATCTCTATTTTAACGAAATCACCACAGCCTAATTCTCTGGCAAGGCGTGCAATTCTTACTGCCTCTTCTGCATTTCTGGCACCGGAAGTATTGGGAAGCAACGTAATCCGATCCGGTATAAAATCTAAAATATTGCCTTCTGCATTGGAATTAGCTCTTCGTAGGGCTAATGTAATGATCTCCGCCTCTGCATTTTCTATTGCAGCCTTTATCAGTTCCACATTATATTTTCCTGAACCCAGTATAAATCTTGATTGAAACTCATGTCCGCCAATCATCAGTTTGTCTTCTTTCATACGTCTTACTCCTTATTGATTTTTATATGTAATTTCCTTGCTTGCTTATCAACCTTCATTGTTTTATTCTGTATCCATGCCAAGTATTAAGCGGATTATCATATTAGCCTGATGCCCGGCACAAATACTTACCCTGGGTGAAGTGACTGCCCTTACATCCAAAATATCTGTAACACCATCTCCGCAAAGATACAGGTTTTTCATAAGCTTTCTGGTCTTAATGATATTACTGCTTCCGTAGCCTGCCATGCCGGAACCGGATATAATTTTCATTTCCGGGCAATGTTCCAGTAATGAATTTACGAGCATTGCTTTATTTTCCGCTTTATCAAAGGCTTCACACACAATGGGATATGTCCCGAACAGTTGAATTGCATTTTCTTCCGTCACATAGTTTGTATCCGTTGTAATCTTTAAATACGGATTAATTTCTTCCAGGATTTCTTTTAAAGCCTCCGTTTTATATCTGCCTAACTGCAACATACGATAGGCCTGTCTGTTCAGATTCGTGATATCCACTTGATCAAAATCCACCAAATGCAGATGTCCAATTCCGGTACGAGCCAGCATAACCGCTATATTGGAACCTAATCCTCCAAGACCTGCAATTCCAACTTCCGCGTGTTTGAATTTATCATAATACCCGGCAGAAAACCGTTCTATCCATGCATCTTCCATTTCTGTTAAGGTAGGTATCCCCGTTTTCCAATGATTTATCCTCATCCTTTCAGCCTCCTCCTACAAAATGAATAATTTCCACCCGGTCTGCATCTGAAAGAATGAGATTGGGATAATTTGATTTTGGGATAATGCTCCCGTTTACCTCAACCACAATTCTTGCAAGGTTAAATCCTTCTTTCAATAAATACTGTTCCAAGGTCATTTCTTTTTCCATAAATTTTGAAACTCCATTTACCATCATCAATATTTCACCTCCAAATAAACGCAAAAAAAGCCACACAAAAGACTACACCCGCGGTGGTGTACCCCTTCATGTGACTATCCACATCTTAAATATAATTATACCAGGATATGTTATTTTGTCAAGTATAGGAAATCAAAAATTTAAATTTCTCAACAGCCCCGCCGCGGTGGAGCAAAGGAATTTCAGCATGTCTGCCGTAACTTCACCGCCATTCAATTACAGGGCTATCTGCTCTTTTTAGTCATATCCCTGATAAGACCGATGAGAAATTGCTCATTCCATTATTTCTGCATGATACTCTCCCATAACACTATACCCTTTATACCAATTCCCCTAAATTAACCTTTCCTTAAATATAGTGTGCAACTGTATCCAATACAGCTCTTGCCCTATGGATAAGCCTGTGCTTTTCATCTACTTCCCTTTGTCCATTAAGTGCAATCTCTTCCCGTATGTCATCATGTGCCAGGTAATAATTTACAAGTTCCATAGTCTCTTCCGGTGATTTAGACCAATCCAGGTGCACACCTTTTTTAAAATAATATTCTACGCCCGGAGAATATTGGGTAATATGGAAAGCTCCACATCCAAGTACTTCAAACGTTCTTGTTGATACATAAGTATTTGAAGTAGCCACCTGCTGGATGCCCAATGCAATCTTTGCAGACGCATAGACATAAGGGATTTCTTCAGCAGGCAATACACCGCCATAAAATGCTGTCGGAAGTATATACGCCCTGTCGTAGTCAGTCCACCATCTCCCCCACACCTTCAAGTTCTTCTGCTCATCTACCAGGGGTTTTAAAATTTGATAGATTCCGTCAACCCTGAATGTGTAAAATATACTACTTTTTGATTCTTCATCAACATGCCTGAAGCTATAATTGTTTCCTGCGAATACCAAATCGTTCTGGTATTCAGGTTTAGGAGCTAATTTAACATGATGCGGAGAACAGGCATTTGCCTGTAAAAAAGCCTTAATACCAAATTTTTCATATTCCGGTATCAGATAATCTACTGGGGTAAAGACCAGATCCGCCCTTTTAGCAGCGGGCAGGGAAACCTGACCGCAGCAAACAGGGTCATCTGCAGACCACCATATATGGAATATGCCTTTTTTCTTAATGACATCGAAAAATGCATTTATATCAATAATATCTTTCCACCAACCATACGAATATACAAAATCTGGTTTGAATTCATCAATAGCATTTGTCAGAATTTTCTCTAGAGAATCAAAATTTTTTATAAATTTTTCGCCTATGAATATGTCCCTGACTTCACAACCCGCCTCCAAAAAACCGTGGTGTATTTCATTATAAATATGGGGGCTAAATACACACATCAAAATCCTATACATTTTACATCACCTCTTAATATTTGCAGTTTTAAACCAGTATCAAGTTTTGCTTATCAAATAAATAAGCCTTATATCAAGCAAAGGATATATCCAGACTATGTGCCATGCTTTCTAAATCCGCCCAAAATGAACATATACTATCATCCAATATCAAGTACATATGATCCCCGTCAGATAGCATCCATAAAAAGAATACATTCTTATAAATAACAATATATGCATTAATGTAATTAATGACTATTTTTCTTAACATTTTTTGTATAATGGGATAAATTATTTTATTCATGCTTAAAAATTTGCTTTTATGAATTGTATTTGATATCATATCATCTATAACAACATTAAAAAAACTAAAAAGGCGGAGGAATGAATGAACGAAATATTTGATACAGTATCAGATTCTGAATTCATAAACGTAAAATCCTCAGGGTCACACAATGGATAATCAAGAACAAAAACAGATCCTTTGCTAATCTTAAGTGTCTGACAAATTTGATCCATCGTAGTCTGGCGATAACTGGATTCAGTCAAAAGCCGCAAAATACAGCAAACGCCTACCCTGTCAAAAAAGGGCAGGCGTTGCTTGTGGCTTATGGCAAACAGGCTGTCATAGCGCTTCTTAGAGCACCTTAGATTCTATGGCTTTGCGTCCCCGTCTTTAGCCTGGTTTGCCCTTGGCTATATTTTATTTTCATAATCCTTATGTTCCTGTATTCATAACGGTTACCAGAGTATTATTTCGTTTTTCTTACACCGTTTTTATCCACCTCATAGCCGTCAATCTTTGTGCTGACTGCAAGGGAACCATTGGCGTTGAAGTAATACCACTTCCCTCCAATTTGAAACCATTTACCGAATACCATGATGGCATCCGTGTTAAAATAATATCGTTTTTTACTGTCTCCGCTGCCGATATTCTGCCAACCGACCTTTGCTCCGCTGACTAAAAGATAGTACCAGTTACCCTTGTCATCCTGTTTCCAGCCGGTCTGCAAGGCACTATCACTGTTGAAGAAATATTTCTTGCTTTCGATGGTCTTCCAGCCGGTAAGGACTTTGCCGTCCTTATAATACATATGCTGTCCGGCGTCGTTCACAGCCCATCCCTGGGCGGTGGCAGGATCGATGGTCAGCTTAATGTAGCGGTGCAGCATTGCCGAAACCTCGGAACGGGTAACATTTGCTTTCGGCTTAAATGTGTTGCCGTCTCCGCCCATCATGATACCAGCTTGCTGCAGGGCTTTGACCGCATCCTTATAGGTACTTCCGATACTAGAGTCATCTGCATAGGCAGCGGCCTCACGGGTAACGGGGAGAATATAGCCGGTGGCTTTTGCGTAGTTGCTGAGTATCCGTGCCATTTCCTCACGGGTAATGGTACGTTCAGGAGCAAACTGGCTACTGCCGGTACCGCTTATGATACCTTTCTGATAGGCCCATTCGATGTAAGGTGCATAATATTGATCCGCCGCCACATCGGTAAAGGTGACAGTTTTGTATTCACTTGCGCCCACGCCTGCCAGCCTGCCTAATGCTGTAACCAGCATCCCGCGGCTCATAGCCGTATCCGGGGAGAAGGCCGTGGTAGAGGTACCGGAGAACAATCCCCGGCCTACCACATAGTCAATGGCTTCCTTCGCCCAGTGGGTGGAGATATCCTTAAAGGTTGTACTCGGGGCGGTATAACCCACGCCATATATTGAAAAATGGTTGCTGTCAAAGATTATGCTCTTGCTGTTCGTATCATAGGCTGAACCTTCCATGCGGGCTGCATTGCCCTTGCTGTCCACATAAACTCCGAACAGATAACCTACGGCTTCCTTCTTACCCAGTGTATAGGGAATGGAGAGGGTAACGCTGCCGCTTCCAAGCGATGTAATGCTAATGGTCTTTTCATTCTTCACGTAAGTAATGGATATGTTGTATACGGGTCTTGTTCCAATGAGTGTCTTGGCATTACCGCTTAGTCCAGTTGCCGGGGTGAAGCTAATTATCACAGCCTCATTACTGTTGCTTTGCTTCTGTATTTCCTTGAGTGCTTCTAAATCGAAAGACAGAGCCACCGTTGTACCATTTAGTTCAAGCTGTTTTACTTCGGCATCGATCAGTGTTTTCAGAGTTGGTTGGGTCAATATTATACCGGCTGATTTTGCCGTATCCGGCAGTACTATATTGACTGTAACGCCGATTCCGTTCTCCGTTTTTCCTTGCTCTTTCGCAGTATCCTGTGCTTTTTTGACAGCGCTGGCGATGGATGCTTCTGAAACTTCCACCGTTGCCAGACCTGCCTTGTCTGCTTTTGCAGTGATACTAAATTCAGTAATAACCGGCTGATCCGGTTTTTTCTCCAGCTGCACCGTAGGGTTTTGAACCCTTGAACTGCTGCCGGAAGAACCTGATCCTGAGCTGGAACCGCCTCCTGACGAGGTATCCGGCGCTGGATAAACCATAACTATGGTTGCCGTACCCGATTTTGTATTGTCTTGGGTTGAGGTCGCCGTGACGGTAAGAGAAGCTGCCGTCTCATCTGCACCTACCGTAAGGACTCCGGTATTGCTGATGACCGTATTGGCACTATTGTTACCGGACACACTCCAGGTTACCTCCTGAGAAGGATTGTTGGTTCCTGCAACTGCCGCCGTAAAGGTTTTTGTCTTACCTGTCTGGACGCTGTTACTTGCTGCAGACACTACTACATAAGAAACGGCCGCAGTTGGTAATGAGGTACTTGTTACCGTAACCGCTGCCATAGCGGATTGGGAGCTGTCAACCGTGGAAACCGCACTTACCGTAAGCGTTAATGCTGTCTCATCCGCTCCTACAGTAAGCAATCCGCTGCTGCTGATTTGCGTTGCTGCACTTACATTCCCCGATATGCTCCAGAGGACTGTCTGTGCCGGACTGTTGCTTCCTGTTACCACTGCGTTAAAGGCTTTTGTACCGCCCTTTGCCACGCTGGCTGTCGTCGGATTGATGGCAACCACATCTACGGTTGGAACGGTGGACGATGCATCCGCAACGGTTATCTCCGCTGTATCGGTCTTTGTACTGTCCACCGCCGAAACCGCCGTAACTGTTAATGTGGTTGACGTCTCACCGGCAGCGACTGCAAGTACACCCGAACTGTTGATTATGGTGCCTGCATTATTATTCCCAGTCACACTCCAGCTTACTGCCTGGGACGGATTATTGGTTCCGGTTACGGCAGCACTAAAGGTAAAAACATTTCCTTTTATTATAGAAACCGAATCCGGCGTTATAGCTACATTTGATACTGTCGCAGCCGGTTCCGGTGTACTTGTTATCGTAACTGCTGCCGTATCAAACTTGGTATTATCGATGTCGGATACAGCGGTAACAGTAAATGCTAATGCTGTTTCATCCACGGCGATAGTCAATTCCCCAGTATTGCTTATTGTTGTACTCAGGCTGCTATTACCGGATACGCTCCAATTTACATCCTGGGATGGATTGTTCGTTCCTACAACTGCCGCACTGAAGGTGATTGCACTGCCTGTTACCACAGTGACTGTCTTTGGTGTGATGATAACACTGTTGACCGTTACTGGTACCTCTGTTACAGTAACAGCTGCTGTGCCTGATTTTTCATTATCCGCATCAGAGATTGCCCGTACCGTCAGTGCTGCTGTTTCATCTGCAGCCACGGTAAGCACCCCAACACTACTGATGTAGGTACCCACACTGCTGCTTCCGGTCACACTCCAAGTCACATCCTGTGAGGGATTATTCGTTCCTGTCACCGAGGCTGCAAATGTATAGGTGCTGCCCTTTTGAACGGATACGTTAGCTGGGGTAAGAGTAACCTCGCTAACCGTTGGCAAACCTAAGGTGACTGTAACGATAGATGCTGCTGAGGGCATACCGTTTATGAGGCACCGGTATTGAGATCCATTGTTATCTGAACTCAGCGCACCAGTTGAATAATAGGTCAATATGGCACCTGTAATATTGTTCCAGGTACTGCCTCCATCGATTGACACCTGCCACTGGTAATTACCGACACCGTCAACGCCGAAGGTAACCGCATTGCCTGCTTCCACTGTTGGATTGAGGGGATAGGTAGTGGCGCTGCCTTTGTAAGTGGTCGAAACCAGACTGCCCCATGTTCCATTGCTGTACACCCGTGCATACACCGTAGCCGCAGCGTCTAGGGTGAGAACGCATGATGTCGCCCCATCCTCGAAGCGGTTGGCACCGATAACCGACGCCGGATCTCCGGCGGTGGAGTAATAGACGGTTTGATCTGCTAAGAGATTGCCGTCACTGATGGTCACGGACAGCGGCATCTCATAAGAACCGCCTGTCGGACTAATAACTAAGCTGCTACCCTGAGCTGCCACCACCGCGGCGAGAGTCTGGCTGGCCGTCTTTCCGGGTGTCTGGGCGATCACTGTAATAATATCACCTTTACTCAGGGTCGTCAGACCATCGACAGTCCAGAAACCGTTGGCGGAGGCGTTTACTGTCTGCTGCAATACCCCATTATTGCTAAGGGTAACGGCTGCATTTACCTCTGCCGTACCGCTGACTTTGGTAGCCCCGGCGTAAAGCGGTGTGTTAACAGTCGGCGCCAGAGTCTGGCTGACAGCCTGTCCAACTACAGTGGTAGTCTGCGCAGAGCTGACCGTTACTCCCGGCGACTGGGCAGTCACAGAGATGATGTCTCCCGTGGTCAAGGTGGTTAAAGCGCTCACTGTCCAGGCTCCGGTAGCGGTAGCATTCACAGCCGGCTGCGCCGTACCGTTGATACTGAGCACGATAGTGGCATTCGGCATTGCCGTACCGCTGATGCTAGTCGTCCCAGCGTAGACCGGCGTGTTGATTACCGGAGCGGGAGTCTGACTCAACACGGTAGTGGTGACAGTCGTGCTGACCGCCACACCAGTCGACTGGGCGGTGGCGGAAATGCTTTCCCCTGCGAACAGGCTCAGGCCGCTGACGATCCAGTTGCCATTCACATCGGCCGTGGTGGATCGGGTTGTATTGTTAAGGCTAAGGGTGATGGCTGCGTTTGCCACCGCAGTACCGCTGATGCTTGTATCCCCGTAATAGGCCAGTGTGATGGTCGGGGGCTGGGTCTGGAGTCCTTGGGAAACCACCGTTGCTGTCTGGGGCAGACTGACCGCTTTTCCCGTTGCATGAGCTGTCACCGAGATGGTGTCTCCCTCAACCAAGGCTAGGCCGCTCACCGTCCAGCTCCCGCTGGCGGAGGTGTTTACCCCCGGCTGCGCGATCCCATTGATGCTGAGCATAATGTTAGCCCCCGCTTCAGCCGTGCCACTGATGCTGGTTACTCCAGCCGAGACCGGATTGTTTATAGTCGGAAGCAATGTGAGCGGCGATGCCCCGAGAGTGAAATTAGCCACCAGGAAGATATCGGAGGATCCTATGATGAAGCTATAGTACTCGCTTCCGCTGATGGTGTTGCCGTTGCTGTCGCTCCATCCGGTAAAGGTATAGCCTTCATTGGCTACGGCGTGAACCGTTGCCGGATTACCCACGTTATAGTTGCCGCCGCCGTAAACCACCCCGCCCACGGTGGTACTGACCAACACGGTGACGGTAGGCAGCGGAGCTACACCCCGCAGATATGGATAACTGTATCCCTCGTGAATGCCCCAAGTATTTGTGAAATCCCACCCGGAGAAGGTGACCTGTTGCTTCATCTGACTGTCATCGGCGCCAATGCCATAAGTATTAGTGAAGCTACCGGAGGTGTCGGTATTATAGTAGCCGCTAACGCTGCTTCCATACACTAGTCCGTAGGCATATTCTGCACCTTTAGCTGCAGTCACGTTGCCGGTAGCGTAGCAGTTCGTGACGCTGCCATAATTACAAGCCAGTCCGTAGGCGCTACCTTCACCGTTGGCAGTTATCTTGCCAGTAGCGTAGCAGTTCGTGATGCTGCCATTGCTATAATTATAACAAGCCAGTCCGGCGGCGTAACCATTACCGTTGACGGTTACCTTGCCGGTAGCAAAGCAGTTGGTAATGCTGCCGCATAGATTCTCATACACAAGCCCGGCAGCGGAGCCATTACCGTTATTCATCACGTTGACACCGGCCCAGGAACCGGTGATGGTTCCGGCTATATTGCCGTACGTGCCGTTAGCCCCCACCAATCCTCCGAAACCGATATATCTATTATTGTTTGTAATGCTGCCTGTAACCCAGCAGTTGGTAATGACGCCCTGATTCACGCCCACCAACCCACCGAACGCCGAGTCTACATCGATGCCGGGAATATAACTTAATGATGCATCCCCTTGTTTCAGGTTGATATTTTGCAATCCGACATTGGAGATGGTGGAACCGGAAGCAGTAATACCAAACAATCCCATACACACCCGTCCGCTGAGATCGTTCATGTTCAGGTTGCTGATGATGTGCCCGTCACCGTCGAAATGTCCGGCAAATTGTGTCAGTATTCCTCCTTGATAATCTCCCAAGGGGGTCCAGTCAATGCTGCCGATATCAATATCCTCGGTCAGCTTATAGTAGTAATTTTGTTCCACCGTATTGCGGATGGCAACCAACTGGGCGGCATTGCTGATGAGGTACGGATCGTTTTGTGTGCCGCTGCCGGCACCCAGAACGGTGACGGTAGCCGCCGGACTGACCGCTTCGCCCTCTGCCTGGGCGGTTACAGAGATGGTATCTCCGGAAGCCAGGGCAGGCAGGTTGGCAATCGTCCAGTTCCCGCTTGCAGAGGTCTTGGCGGAATATGGTGCTGCACCATTGACGGTCAGCAAGATAGCGGCGTCTGCCGCTGCCGTACCACTGACGCTGGTGCCTCCAGCGTAGATGGGCAATTCAATGGTCGGTGTAAGTGTATGTACCATGGTGGCCTGCACTGTCGTGACCACCGCCGTACTGACCGCCTCACCCGCCGTCTGGGCGGTCACGGAGATAGTATCCCCGGCTGCCAGGACAGGCAGGCTAGTGATGGCCCATGACCCGTTGGCAGATGCTGTGGCGGGGTATTGTGTTCCGCTATTGATGGTAAGTAGGATAGCAGCGTCAGCCACTGACGTGCCACTGATTCCGGTAGCCCCTGTTACGACCGGGCTGTCGATGGACGGAGCGGAAGTCACCCCCTCCTGTTGTGAGAAGGTCACCTTGACAGTTTGGGACAGCGTTACGCCGTCGGTGATGTCTGTCGCCGCATAGGTTACCACCTCAGCCCGGGTATCGGTCACATGGAAAACCGCCTGACCCCCGGAACTTGTCGTGCCTTGAACCACCGTAATCTTAGTATGCCCGCTCCCGGCCGACAGATTCACCGTCCGGCCGCCCAGTGGGTTGCCGTACCCATCATTCAGAGTTACCGTGATTGTAGAAAAGCTTGTTCCATCCGCCACCACGCTGGCGGAACCGGCCGTTACTGTAGATGTGCGGATATCAGCTACCACCGGCGTAAAGTTCACCGAGACAGTTTGAGGCAACGTCACGCCGTTGGTGGTGCACTTTGCCGTGTAGGTCACTGTCTCAGCCTGAGTGTCAGTCACACGGAAAATTGCCTGGCCGTCGGAGTTCGTCGAGCCATTGATGATGCTAATTCGAGATTGCCCACCCGCCTCCGTTAGGCTTACCGACTGGCCTCCCCAAGCCTTACCGCTGGCATCCTTAAGAGTCACCGTGATAGTGGAGAAGCTTGTCCCGTCCGCCGGTACGCTGGCGGCATCGGCCGTTACCGAAGATTCTCCTGCAGAGACCGGGGCGTAAAAGACCAGGTTGCAAGTGCCCAAAGTACCGATACCTGAGATGCTGGCTGTGACCGCCAAAGTATCGGCACTGGTGTCATAGACGTTGAAAGTGAGTATCCCACCGTCAGGAACCGGGGCATTGTTAATAACTTCCCCCTGATATTCAAACCATGCTGAACCCCCGGATTTGCTTAGGGACACCCTGACCCCAATCCCCGTGGTAGCCAAGTTGTTTAACAGGCGACCCTGAACATCGCGCAGCGTCAGAGTTATTGTCGAGAAGTTCTCCCCATCTGCAGACACCTTGGCCGGACTCACCGTCATCGTGCATTGATTTGGATCGACAGGTCCGGGTATAAAGACAACTTGTGCCTCAGCACTCACCTGTACGTTGTCTGTGGTGTCCGTCGCTGTGCAAGTCACCGTCTCCGCCTGGGTGTTGGTTACGTAAAAGGTGGCCACGCCGCTACTATTGGTCACATCACTGCCTGCACTGGCAGGCACTATCTTTGTGGTGGTGCTGTTAGCCGCTAAACTCACCGTCTTGCCAGTGGCAGGAGTGCCCTGATATGATTTCAGCGTTACCGTGATAGTCACGACGTGGATCCCATTCGCCCACCGGTAAGCCGAAAGGGGCGATAGCGTGGAGTTGTCGGCGTCGGCAACATTTGCACTGAAGACCACTGAAGCAGTCTGGGCTACCGTTACATTATCCGTGGTGTCCGTCGCCGTGTAGGTCACCGTCTCCGGCTGAGTGTCGGTTACGTGGAAGGTGGCTACACCGCTGCTGTTAGTCATATCGCTGCCTGTACTGGCAGGCACTATTTCGGTGGTGATGCTGTCGGCTGTCAGGTTCAACGTCTTGCCGCTCACCACATTGCCGTAAGCATCCTTCAAGGTCACCGTAACGGTTGAGAAATTCGTCCCGTCGGCCGCCACATTTGAAGAATCGACTTCGACTGTGGACTGGCTGGTGTTGACCGCCCCGACTACAAAGGTTACATCGGCGGTCTGGGTCACAGTTACACTGTCCGTAGTTTCTTTCGCCGTGTAGGTTACCGTCTCCGCCTTGGTGTCGGTCACGGAGAAAGTGGCCGCTCCGTTTGTGTTAGTGGTATTTTCGACCAGCGTAATAACAGATGTAATGCTATTGGCTGTCAGTGTTACGTCTAATATCCTTCCAGTCACGGGATAGCCGCCGGCCCCCTTCAACGACACTGTGACGATGGAGGTTAGCGTTCCGTCCGCCGTCACTTGGGCGGGACTGGCTGTGATAAAAGACTGGCTTGCGTCAGGTGACGCGGGCACGAAGGTCACAGGTGTTTGCAAGGGTACCGCAATGTTGTCCGTGGTGTCCGTCGCCTTATAGACCACCGTCTCCGGAACATAGTCCGTCACGCGGAAGGTAGCCACGCCGTTGGTATCGGTCACGTCACTGCCTGTACTGGCAGGCGTAATCTCGGTGGTGGTACTGTTAGCCGTCACACTCACCGTCTTGCCACTCACCGGGATGTCATTAAACGTCTTGAGCTTCACCGTGACGGTGGCGTAACTCACTCCATTCGCCGCCGGTGTATCGACGAGTGACGTAATGGTACAATGATTTGCATCAATCGCCCGTGGCGTGAAATTGACCGTCACAATCTGGGATAATGTTAAATACTCCGGTGTGCCACTTATACTAGCGTAGTAAGTCACACTCTCAGCCACGGTATCGGTCACTACAAATGTAGCCTTACCATTACCGTCTACAAGACTTCCAACAAGAATAGCCGCAGTGTCTGTATAGCCGTATGAATTTTTGATTTGGGAACTGTTGGCCGGACCTGGCGCACTAGTAAGGTAAACGTTAGTCCCAGCCCCCACGCTGGCCCCGCTGGCATCCTTCAAGGTCACAGTAATGGTCGAAGAATATACCCCGTCTGCCATTACATCGGATGAACTAGCCGACACCGTTGACATACTTGTGCTGATCTCAGCCGCCCGGACATGCTGAGACAGACCCTGTCCCAGCACAACGTTCAGTATGAAGACCATGGCCACCGTCATGGCCAACCGCCAGAGGAATGGCCTCCTCCCGGTGCAACTCTTGCTTTTATTTTTGATTACCTCTTTCAAGTTCATTGATTATCCCCCTTGTTTTTTTAGTGAATACTTAACTTTATTGTTTGCCTCTTTCTTTGCATCTGTCACCTCAATTTCAGGTGGGTAAATAAAAAAAATCATTACCACACTCAAGTTCAATCCCGGATGGAAAAAAGGATATTGTCCACCGTAAGCCTGAGTGGAAACCCAGTCTGAGGTTTATCCGTATCCCAGCAAATCGCCTTATCTTCAATTCTGACTCTCTTAAAGCATTCCAAATCGCTTAAACTCCAGTATGGTATTGTCTCTACCATGCGTTCCATGTTAAACAGTATTTGATTGCCATGCTCAAATTCAATCAGAAGCGTATAATTGTCATTGGGTGTCACTTTTATCATCTTGCTTATTTGGAATCCCTCCCTTATTGCTTGTTATTGTTGAAAAGCATTGCCGAAACAAATTATACCAAGTAATTTTTTAATGTGGTATATACCATATGGTGTATTTTTTTATTGTTTTACTTCCTGTTTTTTTGTATAATAGTGGAATATATAGTCCAAAAAACAATGCCTTATAAAGCATTTCATGTAAAGGGATCATTTATGAAGAAGGTAAAAAAAACAGAACTGTTAAGAAGGACACACTTAGATGGAATTCTTTCTGCAATATATGACTATCCCCTGACCGTCATAGAGGCCCCTATCGGCTTTGGTAAAACCACAGCCGTCAGAAGTTTCCTGAAAACAGAAAGGAATAATCCGCTCTGGATTAGCTTCCTGGATGCGGGCGAATCCACCGCCCATTTTTGGAGTAATTTCACTTTTTTGTTGGGCAGGTTGGAGGAAACAGTATCGGCTAAACTAAAGACGCTCGGATTCCCGGCGGATATTCCGCAAACGGAAAAGGTATTATCCTTGTTAAACGGTATTACTTTTCCGGCAAAAACGGTTCTGGTGATTGATGACTTCCATCTCTCGCCGGACATTAGTATCAGTAGTCTCCTCCTGCGAATCGTTATGGAACAGATGGACACTCTGCATATTGTGATAATTACCAGGGATACGACCCATATTGATTTTACAGAGCTGCTTTCCAAGGGTCTGTGCTATCTCATTTCCCAGCCGAAGCTGAAATTTACGGATGAAGAGGTTCATGAATATTGCCAGAGGATGGTCGACGGGATTTCCGAAGCAGAAATCAGTAAAATAAGTAATTACTCGGACGGCTGGATTTCCCTGATCTATATGATCCTGCTTGGACTGGAAAACGGCATTCCCATCGGTAGGAACGATTCTATCGACAATCTTGTGGAGAAGGTGCTTTTTAACACTTATGATGAGACAATCCAAAGCTTCCTGCTAAAGCTCTCCTTCATGGAGGTTTTCTCGACGAAGCAGGCACATTTTGTGACCTGTGAGGAACGGACCGTGGAAATCCTCAAAAAGCTCCGCAGGGAAAATGCCTTTGTGTACTACGACCAAGCCTCACAGACTTATAAGATTCACAATGTGCTGCTTGATTTTCTCCGTGCGAAGCGGCAGTTTAAATTTATGGAGGAAGAGCTTCGTGATTTATACACCCGGCTGGGCGAATGGGAGCTTTCCAGCAACAATTTTATTGCTGCCTATGGTTATTTTAACAAAGCAGGGGACGCAGAGAGGGTTCTTGCCCATCTCAATGACCCTAAAAACATCCGCAATGAGCTTACCGGTTTTGAAGGTTCTTTTGAACTGTTTGGCAAGGTACCCCGTGAGCTGCTCTACCGGTATCCCCTTGCCTATTTGCAGCATATCCTGCTTTCCATCGTAAGGGGTGATGACGCAACCATCTCAGATTGCGTAAAACAGCTGGACAGCCTGAAAAAAGCCTACGAGGATATGGAAAACATGGATGAGGATGATAGAAACCACATCATTGCAGAAGTATTGATCTTCAAGCGGTTTACTTCCTTCAATGTAATCAATCCCTCCAGTGAAGACAATACTGAAATCCTGCGGCTTTTAAACGGTCAGCAGTCCTACATCATGGGCAGGGAAAACGAGTTTACCATGGGGTCTCCCCATCTGCTTTATGTCTATTTCAGGGATCAGGGTACCTTCCTGCAAATCTCGCAGCTGGCTATCGAAAGGTTTACGGCATATGCAGGCTTTGCGAGTGGCTGCGGGACAGGCTCCGAATATTTGATTCCGGCAGAGTATGCACTGGAAACCGGTGATTGGGAAACTGCCGAGCTGAACAGTCTCAAAGCTATCTATAAAGCAAGACCAAAGGAGCAAGCCAGTATTATCATCTGTGCCAATTTCACACTTATCAGGCTTTCCCTATTGCAGGGCAAGGTTTCGGAAGCAGTGGAAATGCTAAATCAGTTAGAGCAGGATATTGTCCCCATCAATAATTCCATCTATAATACCACCATTGACATGTGCAAGGGATATGTCTACGCCTGCACTTTGCAGCACGAGAAAATACCCGTCTGGCTTCAGACAGGTGATATGACAACGGCTAATCTCTTATATCAGGGGATTGCTTTCCATTATATTATTTATGGCAAGTCCGTGATGCTTTCCAAGAATTATATTGCTCTTGAGGTTCTCACAGAAGACTTGCAGGAACAGTTCGACCTATTCAGCAACCAACTGGGCTTTATCCATAACCATATTTTCAGGGCCGTGGCAAACTATAACTTATACGGGATAGAGAAAGGAGTGGCGGAACTGGAACAAGCTCTGGCAAAAGCTCAGGCAGATAATATCCTCCTGCCTTTTGCGGAAAACGCGCCACACATAATGGATATGCTGAAAACAGTAGCGAATAGGGATTCAAGAAATGAGTACATAAAAAAAGTGGTTTTCTACAGCGAACAGTATCTGGAAGGACTAAAAAACAGCCATTCCGATAAGGTCGGTTTATCCGAAAGGGAATTGGAGGTGCTTTCTCTTTCAGCCGAAGGTCTGAAAAGGGAGGAAATTGCAGAGCATTTACTATTATCCCAGGGTACTGTTAAAACTCATTTGCATAATATATACCAGAAGCTTGAGGTAAGCGGAAAGATTTCAGCTATAAAAGCAGCGCAGATGAATGGGTGGATTTAAGAATGATAAAGAGAAAGAGATTGTCTTATCTACAAGAAATTCACATCTATTTATGTTCTATTTTTGATGATAAATACTGTTCACAGCCTGTATACGCGACGTGTTTTTTGTGAGTGCAGCGGAGCGAAAGTCACAGAAAACCGGAGAATTGCCGCGCCAAAACGCTGTCTTTGCGTTTTGTGTGCATCGCAAAGCATGTTATTGTTCACAACACTGCTGCTTTTGGCAGGGGTGTTGTGAACAGTAACGATAAATATGATATCATTAAGCTTTCATAGGAAATGATTGAAATCAGTCGTAAAAAGTGTTATGCTACCAATGGTAAACTCAAAAGAAAGTCTTTACTGCATCAAAATCAATTGTAAAATAACAATTGGAAGATACTATGTTGAAGAGCTTATTTTTATAGGCTCTTTTTTACTGATAAAGAAAGGTAATAATATGATAAAAGTTGATAACTTATCCTACTCATTTCCACAAAAGGATCTATATAATAAAATTTCATTTACATTAGAAGATGGTCAGCATTGTGCTTTTATAGGATCCAGTGGCAGTGGAAAAAGTACACTGATAAATATACTTATGGATCCAGGGAGATATATGTTCGATGGAAAGTTAGAGATAGCCCCTGATTGTAGAATTGGGTATGTAAGTCAGTTTTCCAGGTTAGACAAAGCAAAAGAAATAACAGTTTTCGAATATATCGGAGAAGAATTTATTAAGCTGCAAAATGAAATAACATCTATCTGTACTGAAATGGGAACATCTTCTGATATTGATTCTTTGCTGGAAAAGTACCAACAAGCTCTGGACGCATTTAATGCAATTGGTGGGGATGATTTCGAAAACAACATTAATAAGAAACTGAATCTGGCAAACCTAAGCAAACATGAAGATCTAATGGTATCAAAACTCAGTGGCGGGGAATTCAAACTTATTCAAGTGATCAAGGAAATGTTAACCGGTCCGGACTTAATGATTATGGATGAGCCCGATGTTTTTTTAGACTTTGAAAACCTTAATTCACTTAAAAATCTAATTAATTCACACAAAGGAATCATGTTAATTATTACACACAACAGATATCTGTTGAATCATTGTTTTAATAAAATTATACACTTAGAAAACACTGAGCTCCAGGAGTATAATGGAAGATATATTGATTATAACTTCTTCTTACTTCAAAGTAAAATCGAGTTACAGGAACTAGCTATTGCTGATACGGAAGAAATTGAGAGAAATGAGATCTTAATTGATAAATTGAGGTCTGCCGCAACGAATCATGCTGAGGCTTCCCGAGGGAAATCTCTAAATGCCAGAGTTAAAATCAGGGAAAGATTAGAAGCACGTAGAATTAAAGCGCCATTTGTAGATATTAAACAACCGGAAATCAATTTAGTTACAGGTAATGAAATTGAAGAAATGATTGCTTTAAAAGTCAAGGATTACAGTGTAGCCTTTGATGACGTGCTTTTAGAAAAGGTTAACTTTGAGCTAAAATCTACTGATAAAATAGCCCTTATCGGTTCAAATGGTACCGGGAAAACAACTTTACTCCGAGAAATCTTTAAAAATAATCATGCTTCTATTGAGGTAAATGAAGACATTGAAATGGCTTTTTTATCCCAGCTTCAAGGCGAAATGCTAAATGAGTCTAATACAATACCGGAAGAGTTCTTCGATGCAGGGTTCAAAACTTATGAAGAGATTAGATCCTATATTTCAAACTATGGCTTTAATGAAGAAATCATGAATCAAAAGATAGGATCTTTATCAGGTGGAGAAAAAAATATATTGCAATTGGCTATAGTTTCCGCCAGTAAAGCAACCCTGCTGCTTCTTGATGAACCGACAAGTCATTTAGACACCTATGCACAAATAGCACTGGAAAAAGCCATAGAAAACTATAAAGGTGCGGTTCTCATGATTTCCCATGATTTCTATTCTATAGTAAATTGTATGGATTTTGTTTTAATCATTGAAGATAAGACCATTCGAAAAATGAGTATGAGAAAATTCAGAAAAATGATTTATGCCAGTCATTTTGATAGAGACTATTTAGACATTGAACAAAAGAAAAAAGAAGTTGAAACGAAAATAGAATTGGCTTTAAAAGATACTGATTTTGAGCTTGCAAAAGTTTTATCCGAAGAATTGGAAGCGCTGATTAAGTTACTTTAAATCTTTCTTTTGCTAAAATATACAAGCGCCGCTATCCCACCTTTAACGTAAGAATAGCGGCTTCCTTTTTTTGTTACAAGATACCTTTTTCAGGTTATCTTCACCTATCAATCCACATTTTATATTATATTTGCTTACATTATCAGTCAATTACTTGGCAGCTGCCATATAGGCATCATAACATTTCTGATAAAGTGCAATGTCTTAATTTTAATTCTCATGACCAGTTTAGCCTCATATAATAAAAATAAAATGAGTTGATATAATGAATAAATATTTATCGGGTTTAATGCTCGTTATTGCAACTGTTACCGGCATATACTTATGGTTTCTAATGTTATCGGCATTGAGCTGGAAAATATACCGGATAATATATAAAAACTATACATTAGGGTATTTATTCCCTTTTGCAGACCATACTACAATTTTTATATTTTTAGTTGTAATATCCTGTATTCTGACCTTCGCTGCTGCACGTATTATTGCTAAAATACTAAGACTTTTTAAATAAATATCACAAATGGGGCCGTTGCTTTTTGATATGCTCCCTTCTGGGCAGACAAGTAAAATATTAAAAACTTGTCACTTAGGAGGGAGCTTATTTTATGTCAAAAGTAAAGATATGCAGCAATGAGAAGTTAACTGCTGTATTATGTAACGGAATTCCATTATTACATTGGAATAGAAAGACACAAAGTATATCTAAGTGCAGTGACAGAGGCTTCCAATACACAAACCGGGTATTCCTCGCAAAACACAAAATGCCAACAATTGCAAATAAACAACAAATTTATACAAGTACTTTTTGGTGAAATTGTATTATAATGTAAGTGGTTTTAACTAAATTTTTGCAGATACTTTCTTTGATCAGCAGCATTTTATACTATTAACCTTATTGAAATGACAGATCCTAAAGAGGGAATAATGCATATAAAAAGACAGATTTCATTGTTTAAGAATGAATGACGGCTAAGAGGGACGGCATATTCATATCGGCTTACCTGACAGTTTGCAGCATCCAATACTCGATTAGGAAAAGGGGGGAGCAATGAACCTGGGACTGAAATACAGTTCTTATCGGAGGGCTATTAACTATCATGATGAGTATATAATATGAGTACTACTCCCGAAAACTAATTTAGGTTTTGAAGATATTCCAGAGACTGAATAAAGCGAAGGACATTTTCTGTCTATCATTACGAATGTCTTCATCCGCTATACTCAGACGGTCTGCATAAAAACATACATATGACAGCACGAAAATGGAGATGTTATTTTATTAACCACATCTAACTATCAGTAAAAACAGGTTGTGAGAGTTTCCGGGAGTACTCATTATAAGAAAGGGGTTACATTATGAAACATATCAAAAAGATTATAGGGTTATTATTGTCACTTGCATTGCTGGTAACAATGATACCTGCCGGAACAGCGAATGTTAAGGCCGCCACGGGAAAGAACATTGTTGTTTACTTCCCAAACTGGGGGATCTATAACAGTGCCCATCAGAATATAACCGTTGGCATGATTCCATGGGATAAAGTCACGGTCATTAACCATGCCTTTTTTGAGGTTGATTCCTCCTTAAAACTGGCATCCACAGATACCTATGCTGACTTTGACCAGATGATGGCTCATTCGGAAGGATGGGATGCCAATCAGCTAAGAGGTCATTTCGGAGAGTATAAATATTATAAGACCCTTTATCCGAATGTAAAGATAATCGTATCTGTCGGAGGTTGGACAAGAGGTCAGAATTTCCATGCAATGGCTGCCACTGCTTCTACCAGAGCAGTATTTATTCAGAGCGTTATTGATTTTCTGAAAAAATATCCATTTATAGATGGAATTGACCTGGACTGGGAATATCCCGGTATTAACAGGGCGGCAGATCCGAATGACCAGTATGACAGAGGGTGTCCTGGAGGACCGGAGGACAAGCAGAACTTCACTTCCCTGCTTCGTGAAATACGCCAGGCCTATAATAACAATGGCTTAAATACTAAGCTGTTGACAATAGCTGCTCCTTCCGGCTATGACAAGCTCGAATTGCAGGAACCGGATGTATATGCCCAGTATCTGGACTGGTTAAATGTAATGACCTATGATATGCACGGAGCCTGGGAAACTACAACGAACCATCAGTCCCCTCTCTATGCAAATCCCAATGACCCTTCAGCTACTGCACCTGTTGATATTAAGAACAGGTATAATACGGATTCTGCGATGAAGACGCTGCAGCAGGTTTATAAGATTCCTGCCCAGAAACTGAATGTAGGAACACCTTATTATTCCAGGGGCTGGAAGGGTGTTAACGGCGGTGTTAACGGAATGTATGGAACAGCAACCGGAGCAGCAACCGGGACCTGGGATAATCCTCAGTCACCCGGCGGTCAATATCCTTATTTCACCTTAAAAACCATGGAAAACCAAAATGGGTATGTGAAATACCGCGATGATACCTATGCCAAGACACCCTGGCTGTATAACGCATCTCAGGGAATTGTTCTAAGTTATGAGGATACTACTTCCTTAAGTGCAAGATGTGATTATATTAACAGTAACGGATATGGCGGTTTAATTATATGGGAAATCTCAGGGGATACCAGTAATTTTGAATTAACAACACTTGCTTTCCAAAAACTGGTCGGCAGTACCACCCAAACAGTGGCAACGCCGGTAATTAACCCCGCAGCCGGTACTTATACAAGTGCACAGACCGTAACAATCAGCTGTGCTACTTCCGGAGCAGAAATTCGTTATACTACCGATGGCTCCGAGCCTTCCTCTTCCTCCCTTCTATATTCCTCACCTCTTACAGTTAGTGCAACTACTACTATAAAGGCAAAAGCAATGAAGAGTAGTATAACCAGTTCAGCTACTGTTACACAAACCTATATAATCAGCTCTACCAATATAACCCCATGGACAGCCGGAACAGCATATAAAGCAGGGGATTTGGTAACCTATGACGGAAAGACCTATCAATGCATCCAGGCACATACGGCTTTGGAGGTATGGCCCCCTGATGTTGTACCGGCATTGTGGAATTTAGTTTAATAGGAGTACTCTCGGAAACTAAATAAGGTTTCTGAAGATATTTTAGATGCTGAATATAAGATGAAAACAATTTCTGTCTATCATATGTATGTTTTACTTGCCTTTCCTTCGCTATGCTCAGACGGTCAGCGCAAAAACATACATATGCATCACAAAAATGGAAATATTTTTATTAACAGCATCAAAATATCAATAAAAAAGGCTATGAGAGTTTCCGGGAGTGCTCAACAGATAAAAGGAGGCAGCTATATGAAAGGAACAAAATTAATAAAAGCAACAGCAATTATGATAATATTTGTTATGGTATTTTCCATGTCATCCCATTTAATCGTCAAAGCAGCTTATCCGGCCTGGCAGGCAGGAACTGCATATAAAATCGGTAATATTGTTTCCTATGGAGACAGTAACTACATATGTATCCAGGCGCATACCGCACTTACCGGCTGGGAGCCGCCGATCGTCCCCGCACTCTGGAATTTATACAGTGGCGGTACTACCCAGACCGTAGCTACACCGGTACTTAGCCCGGGCGGAGGTACTTATACCACCTCACAGAGTGTAACGCTTACCTGCTCCACTGCCGGAAGCACGATCCGCTATACCTTAGACGGCAGTGAACCTACAGCATCTTCTGCTGCTTACAGCAGTGCCATCGTGGTGGCATCCACTACCACCGTAAAAGCCAAGGCTTTCCTCTCCGGTATGAATGATTCCAGTACTGCTGCGGCCACTTATACCATAAATAAAAGTGATACCACTTCCACTCCTGTATTTTCACCGGCAGGAGGAACCTATTACGGTAATGTAAATGTTACCCTAACCTGTGCAACAAGCAATGCAACAATCCGTTATACAACAGACGGCACCACTCCCGTATCAACTTCCAAGGTATATACCGGTATGATAGCAATTACTGCAACCACTACAATCAAAGCCTATGCAACCGCTTCCAATATGAAGGATTCGGCTATTTCTAGTGCCACTTTCACGATATCAGACAACCACACCGGTCTTCCTGACCATATCCTGACCGGTTATTGGCAGAATTTTGATAATGGTGCGAAATGCTTAAAAATCAGTGATGTTCCACAAACTTATAATCTTATTGCGGTAGCTTTTGCTGAAGCAACCGCCAATGCCGGTGAAGTTACTTTTAGACTGGATTCTGATCTCGCTTCTAAGTTAGGAGGCTATACAGAAGGGCAGTTTATCAGTGATATAGCGGCAGCTCAGGCAAAGGGACAGAAGGTAATCATTTCTGTAGGTGGGGAAACAGGTTCTGTAAGTATAAGTAATGCGACCGCTGCTGCTAACTTTGCTGACAGTGTGTATGCACTAATGGTAAAATACGGATTTGACGGTGTAGACATTGACTTAGAGAACGGAATCAATGCAACCTACATGACTTCTGCATTACGCCAGCTTTCTGCAAAGACAGGTTCAGGATTGATTATTACAATGGCTCCCCAGACTATTGATATGCAGTCTGTAAACTCAGGATATTTCCAGGTAGCTTTGAACATCAAAGATATCTTAACCGTTGTAAACACTCAGTATTATAACTCCGGTAGTATGTTAGGACAGGACAACAAGGTATATTACCAGGGTTCTGTAGACTTTATAACTGCCCTGGCAGCTATTCAGTTGGAAAATGGCCTTCGTCCCGATCAGGTTGGTCTTGGACTGCCTGCATTCACCAGGGCAGCCGGAAGCGGATATGTTGCTCCAAGCGTTGTAAATTCAGCCCTTGATTGCCTTACAACCGGTACCGGCGGTGGTTCTTATAAACCACCCAGGACGTATCCTGCACTGCGTGGTGCAATGACCTGGTCCATTAACTGGGATGCCGGCAATAATTATAATTTTGCTAATACTGTCAGTGCAAAATTAAAAACGCTTCCGTAAATCAGTTAAGCCGTTTACAAGAAAGGACCTTTTATAAAAGCGAAGACATCGGAACTATTTCTTCCCGATGCCTTTGTATATTCATCTATGCTATTTCTCCCGTCAGCCAAATAAATATTAATCAGCTAAATGGATATCACCACTCACGGAACCTAAAATCAATTCACTTCCCTGCTTGCCATACGTATAAGTTCCTGTTTTTAGATTTCTCTGGTGCATATTATCATAATTAATATATAATGCACCAGAAGTGGTTCTGGATTTGATACTATATCCGTTGTTATAGTTTTTCAAAGTAATGTTAACATTTCCACTCGTACTACTGGACTCTAATGTAATATCCCCATTACATTTCACTTCAACATTTCCACTCTTTGAACTTGCGTGGCATCTTTTTACATTAACTTCAGCTGTTACATCGCCGCTGGCACAGCTGACTCTTAAGCCATCGCCAATTACCTGGGGAAGTTTTATATCTCCGCTTGTACTGCTGACATCTGCATTGTTCATTGTAAACCCATTGATATCAATATCTCCGCTTGTACTTCTGATTTTACATTCACCTGCTTTCATATTAACGATATCCAGGTTACCACTTAACGAAGTATTATCAATTACGTCAGCTATTATATTTCTGGCCTCAATGCCACCACTTGAGCTTCTTAGTGAGAGGTACTTAGCTTCAATGTTGTCTGCCGTAATATCACCACTCATGGTACCTGCACTTAATTGGATACTGTTTACATCATCCAGTCTGATATCTCCACTGGAACCTTTGATTCGAAAGTCAGTAGTATAAACCCGATCAATTAAAACATCACCACTTGCTGCAGTTGCTATCATACGATCTGAATTTACATCAGAGATCGTTATGTTGCCACTTGCCGTCCTGATGTTGACATTACTCATATGATCTGGTATTTCTATATTTATATGAATGGAGTAGAGATTAAGGTTAAATAAAAATACTGTTTTTCCAACCCTGCGTATCCCTGCGTATACAGTATTTTCTTCCTTGTAACTATAGAACTCATACATCTGTCTTTGTCTTTCATTACCATTGTTTTCAAAACTGATATTTATCTTACCGTTGGTGGATTTCTGTACAGTAATGTCAGCACATATGCCATCTACAATAAGATTTAATCCTTTGTTGGCATTTTTTGATTTTATATCCTCACTCTCATCAGCTTTAGTCCCTGGTTCTTCATCGCTCTTCCCACTACTATCAGCTTCTGCCCCGCTGCTTTTGGATTCTGACTCACAAACTTTACTCCCTGTATCAGCTTGAACATAATTAGAAGGCGCTGGCTCCTCAGAAACATCATAGCTTTTTGATACATTTTCTTTATAACCTTCTGCATTCCTCTTATTGAACTCAAATTGGCCTGTACCCTGATTCTTAAGATAGTTATCTGCGAAATTATTAATGGAGGAAGTTGCCTGGTCCAGGGTACTCTTTAATGTACGGCTAATCTCATTTACATCAATTTTACTGATCGCGTCGCCTGCTGAATCCAATGCATTATTGATTACATCGCCAATCTTCTCGCTATCTATATTATGGATGTTGGAATACCATTCTTTAAATGTATTATTTTTTGTATCCGCCTGATCATCATATGATTTTTTATCTTCTTTTTTATCTTCTTTCCTATCTTCTTTCTTATCTTCTTTCTTATCTTCTTTCTTATCTGTATTGTAAGCTTCTTTAATTTCCTCAACCAGGTCATCAATTGTACCCAGGTCTTCGCAGATTTGTTCTTCACTTTTACCATTTTCCATACCGACTTGAAAATGTTCTTCATAATCCAATACTATTTCTTCCATAACACTTTCATCTATATCTTTTAATGCCTTTTTTAATGCACTTAAATATTCTGTCTTGTTCATATCCATCCTCCTATTCTATAATATCTTGTACGGCTTTGATAAAATCCAGCCATTCATTTTTTTGGGCTGCCTGATGTGTTCTTCCTTTTTCCGTCAGATGATAATATTTTCTGGCAGGACCTTCTCCAGATTCTACTAAATATGTTTCTACGAAAGTATCATCTTTTAAACGTTTTAATATAAGATATAAGGTTCCTGTTGAAATCACCATTTGTTTTGAAATTGCTTCTGTCAATTCATATCCATATCGGTCTGCCTCAACTAATTTTGAAAGCACACATAATTCTAATACACCTTTTTTATATTGTGCATTCATATGTCAACTCCTTTCCGCTTAATTCACAAGTGCATCATTTTTACGATATTAAACCTTTTTCATAAGAATAATTCTATGATTAATATCTTACTGTATTGCATCTTTTAATATATAATACCACTATCTATTATATAATGCAACATAGTATTTTTAATATTTTTAATTTTATTTTTTATTACCTGATTATCAAGGCATCGCCGTTTAACCGGGTAAGTAGTGAACTATGATATTTACATAAATTTGTTCCCAGGATATCTATTCAAAGGGAAAAAGGCCTGTGTTTCCCGTCAAAAAAGGACGTGGAAGTTTTACTTCCATGTCCTCTATGGCTTCGGTCCAGGCGGCTTCCACCTGCCGGTTATCGCCAGGCAATGCCTGCATAAGAGTGTTTCACATTTCTTGAACTTTCAGTTTTTCATGTTATCAAAACAATAATCCTTCCAGAATATCTGCTATTCTCTTACATGCAAATCCGTCCCCATAAGGATTACTTGCATGACTCATCTTATCATAATCTTCTTTGTTCTCCAAAAGCAGCCTGAAATTACTGTATATACTTTCTTCATCGGTTCCAACCAGTTTAAGTGTTCCAGTAGCAATACCTTCTGGTCTTTCCGTCGTATCACGCATCACCAATACCGGTTTCCCCAGAGAAGGCGCCTCTTCCTGAATTCCACCGGAATCAGTCAGAATTAAATAACTGTGATTAAGAAAATTGTGAAAATCCAATACATCCAATGGCTCAATAATATGGATTCTATCAAAATCGCCCAGAATGTCATTTGCTGTTTCCCTGACTACCGGGTTCAAATGAATAGGATATATTGCCTTAACATCCGGTTGTTCCTCCATTACCCGACGAATAGCCCGAAGCATATGTTTCATCGGCTCTCCAAGATTTTCTCTCCGATGTGCAGTAATTAAGATCAATCGGCTTCCTGCAGCCCAGGTTAGTTCATTATGATTGTAGTCCTCCCTTACTGTGGTTTTAAGGGCATCGATTGCAGTATTACCCGTTACATAGATTGTATCCGGGTTTTTACCTTCCCTGATAAGGTTATCCTTTGACAGCTTAGTAGGAGCAAAATTATATTGACTTATTATCGAAACGGCCTGGCGGTTAAATTCTTCAGGGTATGGTGAATAGATATTATAAGTACGAAGTCCCGCTTCCACATGTCCTACCGGAATTTGCAGATAAAAACAGGCAAGGGCAGCAGCAAAGGTCGTTGAGGTATCACCATGGACCAGAACAACTTCCGGCTTTTCAACTTCCAAAATGTCTTTCATGCGATTGAGAATATTGGTAGTTATATCAAATAAGGTTTGCCGGTCTTTCATAACAGACAAATCATAATCGGGTACAACATGAAATGCTTCCAGCACCTGATCCAGCATCTGCCTATGCTGACCGGTAATACAAACTATTGTATTGTTTCCAATTCTGTTTTTAAGTTCGTTTACAAGGGGACACATTTTTATAGCTTCCGGTCTTGTGCCAAAGACCATCATGACCTTTTTCATTTTCCATTGACCTCGCTTCATACTGTACAGATACCTGACTATTTCACCATTTAGCTAACTATTCCATACACGTTCATTATATGCTGCCGGGAACAGATTGATCATTTCTTTTGATTTCATATCATAAGAAAATTTTTATACAGCGGATGTATATGGATGCAAATAATTCACCCCTGGAGACAGGCTTATATGGGAACGAATTTCACATGTAATTGCGAAAGAAAACTATTTAGGAATACATTAATAAAATACTCAATATAATAGGATAAAAAGGGTTATAAAAAATCTATAAATAATGAGAGGTATAAAATTGAAGCTGATTCATACGCTTTTATTTTTACTAAGACAAGAAAATAATTCCGAAGATGTTAATTTGGCGAAGGAAAACCTTAAATCGCTGGAAAAGAGCAGCTATAAGACATTGGTGGTGTATAATCAGGGACCGTTATCGAATGAAGAACTGAAAGATTTTCTTCGCCAATTCAATTTGGACTGCATTATCATTGGCGAGGCAGTCAATGCAGGAATAGCTGCAGGCAGGCAACGTTGTTTTCAATATATATGGGACAATTACCCTGACACCGAATTTATAAGTGAAATACATATGGATATGCTATTTACTCATCACTGGGAAGACGCAATGGTGGATTTTCTGAATAGTAATGATGAGCCTGTGGTGAGCGCCGGTATAATAGATAAGAATGGAGTACTGCCTTTTTTAGATGATACAGCGCGTGAAATACCAAGTGATTACGAGGAATATGACAGCTTTTTATCAGGGCTGCGCTGCGATAAGATTGTTCATGGGTTTACCCATCCTTGCATCCATAAGGCTGAAATAATCAGAAAAATTGGGGGCTACGATACCCGCTTCCTTAAGGGCAAGCAATGCTTTGAAGATGACAGTCTGTTGCTTGGGTATTATTATTACTACGGAACGAAAGCGGATTGGCATCCTAAGGTTAACTACAATTCGGTTGTCTATCATGCCGTTGCGCTGCAAAGGCTCGGTCTGCATGACAGTATAGTACCCAATCTTAGTGGGTTAATCAAGCAATATGGGGCAATGGGATTTAAAAGTCTGAGTCATCTGCATAAAAGCGCCTGGCACAAGAGATTTTTCGAAGATAAATATAAAGAGATGCAAAAATAAAAACAATCAGAAAGGCTGCAAGCAGTCTGGGTTTATAAGGCTGGCAGCTGTTTTTAAAGCTGACCAGCCTAAGCTGTACTATAATTCACCATAAACTTTCCTCCAATCACCGATTGGCGGACTCTATGAAAAGTAAGACCATTTTACGCTTATTGCTCTTTTAGGTTTATATCAAGAGCAGCTTTCACCTATTGTTACCAGCAGATATCCCTGCCCGCAGTTATCTCCGCAGATTTCCATTTCTGCAAACCACTTTTCTAATGCTTCCCGCAGATAATGAGTCTTTGGCAGGAAGTTTAGTGCATTTTTTTCACCGGCCGTGTATTCTTCAATCACCTTATATCCAGCTTCTTCAAAATCCCTGACAAGTGAATATTGCGGCAATTCCCTGCCGTATCTCCATGTGCCGTTCTTCTCCATCAGACCTTTTCCCACACGGTATCCCAAAGATGCCGCATTCGGTATCATAGAAACCATTTTCCTGCAGCATGGCTTCCATATCCTGAGCATGTCTATGCGTTCTTCTCTTTCAAAATGCTCAAGGAGGCCTGCCTGAAATGCTATATCGAATTCACGCACTTCAAACGGTAGTACAGTTCTGGCATCCGCTTTTACCGCTCTTACGCTGCAACCAACTTTTTCACATAAAGCCTTGGTCAGGATAAGGCTCTCATCCTGAAAATCAAGGGCGGTACATATCCTGCCGTTTTTAGAAAGATAGGCGGTCGTTGCTCCGCTTCCGCAGCCAATTTCCAGTATCTTATCATTAAGCTGGCTGAGCTTCAGCATTTCCAAGCTCTGTGCACTGTGATTTCCGCTCAGTATGTTTTTATAAATGTTATCAATGAGTGAATGATCATAAAGCTTGCTCCACTCAATATCGGTAAGATTCATATTCGTTTTTTTGTCTTCCATTGTTTTATACTTCGCTTCCTTTATGCCTCTTATATCATCTTTTACTTTCATCCATCTGCTTAGGTAGGTATGCTCCCTGAGGAACCTGGCGTAAGCGTTCTTCCGTATTGCTTCCCGTTCTTCTTCATGCCCGAGATAGTACTCTATGATACCGGGGAGCTCATCTTCCTCCTTATAGCATATAATTTCTTTGCCGATTTCAAAAAAGTCATTTAACTCTTCCATATATCTGGTTATGACAACCTGATTACATGCCATCGCTTCAAAAAGTCCTACTTTTACATTGTTGTAGCCCGCAGCTGTTTTTGCAAAGGACAGGTACATGAGTCCTCCGTTTATTGCCTTTGTATGTTCAGCGCCATTTACTTCTCCAAGCCCCGACTCCCATCCTCTGCCATAAATACCTACCTTGAATCTTTTACTCAGTTTTCGCATCACGTCAAGTCTGTCTTCACGGGCATGACCGACTACTACAAGATCGTACTTTTTTTCGATATCAGGCATATAGAAATGATGATCTGCCGATGCCGCAAAGGGTAAAAGGTGTATGTTTACCTTTTCTTTGTCATACTGATTGACCATTGAATATTGTGAGTTTGTATAGAACAGGTCGAATTTATTCGCATAAAACGCTCCGTTATATGGATACACGTCCGGATCTGAAAGCTCTATGCCGACGTTTACGATGCCCATTTCTGAAAGCACTTTGAAGCCGCTGTCCTCCAGCACAAGTCCACCGGAATTTAAAACGACAGCATCCGGCTTAAACCTTACAACATCGTTTTTGACTTTTTCGGTGTCAAGGATACATATCAGACCATTTGGCGTTGAAATTTTAGCCTTGATCCTGTTATCAGGTGCTTTTGTATAAACTTTCAAATCCATCTCACAGGAATCACATGTCTTTCCCAGGTCATCCGCCATGGCCTTGACCACATCATTATTCTGCATCCAGTATGAGCCGTAATGCAGGATCCGGACGGGGTTGAGTGCCTTGTCTACTGCGGCTTTTACGTCAGTAATATGCTTCGTAAGTGTGGCAATTGCTTTTTCCCTGTATGCAAGCTGTTTCTTTCTGATTATTTCGCTTTCACTTTTTGCCTTGCAGATAAGCTTCTTCAGTTTATCTGTCTCATTGATTTTTATACAGTATTCCTCAAGACCACAGTCTTTCATAAGTGCGCGTATCTTCGGGCAGATATCGATGGCGATGCACGGCAGTCCCTTCTGGATGGCTGCAATGATACCATGAAATCTTCCCGATATTACAAATCCACAGTTTCCCATCCTGTTTTCAATATCATCACCGCAGGTTTGAAAATCGTCGGCGGTTATTTCCTCAAACTCTTCGGCTATGATTCGGTTATATTCATCGGTTTTATTCTCATAGCAGATATACTTATGAAACTGTTCATTCCATAAAAGATCCTGACCATCGCGCCATACAAAAAATAATCTGCTCATATTAAGACTGCCGCTGTCTAGAAAACTCAGCGGTGATGCAAAAGTAAGATCATAGGACCTTTTGATATCGTTTATTTTCATACAGTCAAGGGAGTACTGGTCACGAACATAAAAGAACTTTGCATTTCTGCTGAGCTTATATGCCTGATCTGTTTTATGGGGAAATTCTGCTCCAAGTCCTAGCATTCCGTAGGGCGTAATCTGTGAATAATTAATCCATGGCCATATTGCATCGTATATGAACAGACCGCCTCCGCCACAGATAACAAAATCATACGCCGAAAAGTCCGCTTCCCTTGTATCAATAAATTCAGCTTCCGGAAACAAGCCTGCAACAGTGCGTTTGATCCAATTGTCTCCCAGATTGCGTCCCTGCCACCAGCCCCATACTGCCAAACGTTTTTTCATTTTCATACCCATTGCATACCGCAAGCCTGCTTGCGGTACTGCCACAAATAAATAGATTGAAAGAATTAACTGTGGCGTAACCTTTCTTATATAATATTTTCTTTCAACCTTCTAAACAGGATGCCGCTTTGGCGGCATCTCTTCTTCCAGTGTAAAAGCATTTTTCTTTCATACTTCACCCCTTTAATATTATATGTAATCACGGCAAAAAAGTTATTATTATATACCATACCGTCATAATATCTAGTATATTGTGCAGTCTGCTTCTTTTACTTCGGCTTGTGCCCTCTGATGGGCTATCCCCTCTATACCTCTAAAAAAATGGAGGTAAAATGCACTTTCACCCCCATTTACACTCATTTTTCACTTTAAAATATCTTTATACCGACTATCTAGACCTCATGATATAAAATAAAGCTATCCATTCAGGATTACCACATCACGAATCTTCATTGGAAGATGGACACGAAATAATTATAAAAAATATTTATTTAATTCTATCAATAATTTATTCGTATCATGCTTCTCTGCAAAATCCCATCCAATCCAATTTAACTTATAATTATTTTCACTCAAATATGTAAAATAATCTTTTGGATGCGGTAAAGATGCATTTTTACAGACCGTTCTCACATATTCACCCGTAAACCAATTCGCAACCCGCTCTAAATTCTTAGATGCATCACTTCGAACCAACATAGTGACTGGACTCACGATTGCACCCTCTTCCGGATATACAATCTCAGCATTCTTATTATTTTTCATAAGTTTCGCATAAAAGTAAGGTACAATACTAATCGTTGGTGATTCTTTCACTCCACTTCCGATTTTTTTTATCATCTCTGCCGGATGTCCGCCAAAGCCCACGAGTCTGCTCAATTTAACGATTCCTTCCATGCCAAAATCCTTATAGATACCAAATAAAGTTGTTTCACAGTATCTGCTCTTTTTACCCCGTATCGCCACTTCTTTTTCAAAATTACTATCCAAAAGTTCTGCAAAGGATTTCGGGATTAATCTGCCATTTAATTTTGTTAAATCCACAACCATAACCAAATAATTCAATGCCATTATGTGATAGCCGCCTTTGGTATCGCTGAAATCTCTATTTATAATTTCCTCCGTACCTGATACTTTTTTGAAATACTTTTCTTTAATTGCCTTCTCCCTAAAATCCCTTCTATAAAAACTATTGACGCCTGAACTTATAATAATCTTAGGCAACTCTTCTTTCTGTGGAATATATGAAGATTCATCCATCCACATTACTTCGTAATTTGCATTTCCTTCTACAAGATATTTAAAGTCACAGTTACTGCCAAGCTCTTGAATCATCTCATCAAAACCTATCTCTATCGGAACTTTAATTGGACAGGGCAATAAGCAAAGAACATCGTAATCAGATTTATCAATAATATTTTTTAATTTACTGCTCACTCGTATACCTCCAGGTTTTAATTAATTTCAATCATCCCAGGCAAAATATTCTGCCATGTTCCATCCGATTTTTTTCCCATTCCTGATTGCGTCTCTTAATGCCAGCATTTTATTATCGATTTGCCTCATCATTTTCAAGTTATCTTTTTCTACCGGGTCTGTTTCAATTACTTGTTTGATTGCCCCATTATTTATTATAATTCTCTTATCTCCAAGCAATGCCAAAATGGGATCATGGGTGGATACAAAAACTATTTTCCCTTCTTTTACCAATAATTCTAATGCCCTGCTTCTATCCACTCCTGCATTTTCCAATTCGTCTATCAATACAATTGGTGAACTGCTTAAAAATGCTACATCCGCAATCATTAATGCTCTTGATTGTCCTCCGCTCAACTGCGTTACCGGAGTATTCCCAGTAAATTTTTCCCCGGCAAGTTTATTGGCACATTGTATTATTTTCTCTGTAACAGCCTCCATTTTAGTGATGTCTCTGCTTCTGGCATGCATTTTTATAAAATCACTGACAGACGCATCCATTACAAAATTCATATTTTGTGAAAGCTGTGCGATTAATTTATTCGAATTTAAATACTTTCCTTCTACTTTTATCTTTCTTTTTGTAGGCGTATCTCCTTTTGCCATACATTCTATATCTTCAAGCAGCCTGCTTTTGCCAGACCCGGTTGGTCCTACAATGCAAATCACCTCACCAGCTTTAACGGTAAGCTGAAAATTTTCAATCTCACCGCTCTTATCCTGTCCGCCAATAATCGTTATGGAATCTATGGAAGCAGGTTCTAATTCATTTTTTTCATTATGCATATCCTGAAAATCAATCAATGGCTTTTCTGCATTATTTCTTGATTGCTGAAATTGAATTTTTCTCGTATTCCCTGTCTGGTAATCTTCTCCGATCAAGGTTTCCCCTAAGCAATAGGAGCATAAAGCGGAAGGCATGGTAAATCTAAGTTTTTTGCCTTCAAGCGTATCAATCGAATCGGCTTCCTTGATGTATGCACTTAATTCATATGCTCCCTGCCCCGTAAGCCCATTCACATATAAAACGTCCGCTTTGGGATTTGTTTCTTTCACCATATAAGTAAATACTTCCCTTTCCGCCTGCGATACGATATCCCCTTTCGTTATTACGATGATGTCCGCAAATTTTAACATTGGTCCTATTTTTTTTGGTGTATTTATTCCTGAAAGATTATCTATGACACATACCGCTAAGACTGCCTTTATATGTGGTGAACACCGATTGCATAATCCGGCACTTTCACTTATCAATAAGTCGAATCCATTTTCTACTCCATATTTAACACAATCTTCAATATTACTGATATAAAAATGATCCGGACATAAATTTCCGGATAATCCGACCATTACCTTAACTCCGGCTTTTTTATAGAGTATGTCATCATAGGTCGTCAAACAATCAAATTTTATAACACCAACTTTACCCACACCCGCTTTTAAACATTCAATCACTTTTAAAATGACTGAAGTTTTCCCGGAAGATGGCGGCCCTGAAAATGTCACAAACTTCATCTTGCTTCCTCCTAACAATTCTCTTATAATAGCTCCATCTTATTCCTCCAAAAGAGGGATACATGATTTTAATATTTTATTATGATCCAGTTTGGTATCGATTATTTTCACATTAATCCCATACGCAGATTTAAGATTTTCTTCTGTCACTATCTCATCCACATTGCCTACTTTAAAATTATGATTCTTTTGTAATAATGCAACCTTTGTTGAGCAAAGAAATGCATGGTTCGGAAAATGAGATGTCATAATGACCCCAATCCCACTTTTTGAAAGTTCGTTTATTTGCCTAAGCACCCTGATTTGATTTCCAAAGTCAAGATTTGAAGTAGGTTCGTCCATAATCAAAATCTCAGGCTGTTGGGCTAATGCCCTGGAAATCAAAACCAATTGCCTTTCCCCGCCGCTGATTTCTGTATATATTTTATCCTTTAAATCTAATATTTTTAACCGGTCAAGAACCTCCAATGCAATCTCCATATCTTTTTTCGAAGGAGAAGAACGCTTTTCTATGTGTGGTGTTCTTCCCATGACAACGACATCAAGCACACGGAAAGGAAAGGGAGGCGTATGTGTCTGTGGAACATATCCTATTATTTTCGCAAGCTTATTTTGGGGCCAATGGGCAATATTCTTTCCGTCAAGTAATATTTCACCTTTTTGAAGCTTTAAAAAGCCTAGTATTGTTTTAAAAAAAGTAGTTTTTCCAACACCATTTGGTCCAAGTAAACATAATATTTCTCCATTCGTTACTTTTAAGGATATATCTTCTACAACGGATTTCCTGCCGTATCCACATACCGCATGTTTCACTTCTAAAATCATGCCCATCCCTTCTTTCCTTTTAGCAGAAGATACATAAAAAACGGTGTACCTATAAACGAGGTAAGTATTCCCAAGGGAATTTCCATCGGAAATACACTTCGTGCAATATCATCAACAACTAACAAATACGTACATCCGATCAAACACGATGCAGGAAGTAATATTTTATAATTTGGTCCAACTAACATTCTCGCAAAATGTGGGACTATAAGTCCGACCCAGCCGATCATTCCACTAACCGAGACACATGCCGCCGTTATTAATGTGGAACAAATAACCAGCAGGATACGAATCTTGGAAATATTGATCCCTAAAGCCATTGCTTCCTCTTCCCCAAAAGAAATAACGTTTATTTTCCATCGAATCAGCATCAGGGGCATGGCTGCTGCCAATATTACTGCAAAAAGTATCTTAGTGTCATCCGGACTTATTGTCGATAACCCCCCCATAAGCCAAAACGTAATTGCCGGCATTTTACTGTAAGGATCCGCAACATATTTTGTAAGGGAAATCAACGATTGGAATAGCGTTGAAACTACCATTCCTGTCAGGACCAATACTATAGCATTACTTCCCCGACTGATTACTTTACTGGCAAAATAAGATAACCCCACAGCTAAAATTCCAAATAGAAAAGAAGTAATTTCTATTCCTATGCTTCCAAACGACATCAATATGCCGATTGCGGCTCCAAAACCAGCACCTGCGGAGGCTCCGAGAATATCCGGAGAAACCATTGGATTTCTAAACATACCTTGATAGGTTGCCCCTGAAATCGAAAGCCCTGCCCCAATAAGCACCGCAGATAAAATCCTTGGTAACCTGACTTGAAAAAGTATCGTATCCATATTGCAGTCTATACTCGCGGGAATAGGACTTCCAGATACTTTACAAATAATTATTTGAATAATTTGTCCGATGGAAATAGAATATCTGCCCAATATAACCGAAATTAAAAATGAGGCTGCGGTAAGAAGGAATAACATTATAATTACAGAATTCGCCCTATTCTTTTTTACGAACAATGGACCTTTATAAATAATATTCAAAATAATCCTCCCCTATAGTCCTAAACCAAATGAAAATCTAAATATCCCATGAAATATGTACTTTCTTAATTAGCTATAGTATTAATAACAAGTCCTTTTTATGATTTTATGTTATTCCCCGGCTAAAATTTTATTGACATCCCCATCTTTTAAATCGATGTTATAAAATTCTTTATAGAAATCTTTTATTTCACTGCGAATATCTAAATTATAGTAACTTGGGTATAGTGTCTGCGCCAGCCACTTGATTCCTATTAATTCGTTGATTGATGGCGGTCTGTCGAACCAGGAAAATATAAGCTGTGGGGATACATATACTTTGCCATTTTCCACGGCAGTTATCCCTTTCCATATATTACTTTTCTTCAGGTTTTGGGAAGAATCTTTCTCATTGTCATTCGCTTCCGATAATAATATAACATCCGGTTGCCACTTTATAACATCTTCCATATTTATGGCTGCGTCACCGCTTCCTTCTATTGAACCAGCTGCATTCACTCCCCCAACCATCTGAATAAGCTTTGCATGAACCGATTGATTTCCGCTTGTTGTTAACGCATCCGCCTCTTTTCCATAATAAACTTTTACTTTATCTTCCTCTTTAATCTCTGATTTTATATTTTCTATATTGGATAAAGTATCTTTGTAATATTGTATAAGTTCATTGCTTCTTTCACTGCAATCAAATATTTGTCCTAATAATTCATAGGTACTCTCCATGTTTTCGAATGACCCATTGACTAATACAACTGGTTTTCCCAATTGTTTGCTAAGTTTATCCGCCTTGTCAATCCCTTGTTCATTGATTTCGGTTTGGGCGAATATAACCATATCCGGATTATGGGCTAATATTTCTTCCGGGCTTGCTGCCTGTTGTTTTGTACCCATACTACCTGCCACTGGTAGATTCCTGTATTTTTCAGGTAAAACATTTTGGTTTGGCAACTTCGTATTCCAGGCTATTATCTTGTCTGGTACTAAAGTAAATAATAGGATGGTTGACATAGGATTCGCTCCATACACTTTTCCAATTTTATCAGAAATTTCTACCTTTCTTCCTCCCATGTCGGTAATCGTTTTTATGGAGTCCGTGTCATTGCTTACTGAAGTCATTTTTTCGGTGTTTCCATTATTTCTTACCGAAGTTGCTTTTTCTTTTTCCGAACATCCGCATAAATTAATAATTGTTATAAATACAATAAAAATGCTTAGTATTGTGTAACATCGTTTCATCTTTCCTTTTCCCCTTTCTTACATTATCATAATCTTCCCCAAATTGAAGGCATTAAAAAATCTCAAAAAGGTTGATACGTTTCGTATACCCCTCTTTGAGATCATTTAATTTTATTGAGTTTTATTATGTTTCGTTGTGTTTTGTTATATAATAAATTCATTATAAATGATACTAATGTAATTTTCAACCATTTTTTGAATTATTTATTCTGCGAAAAAATCTCTTTTATTTTGCACATACTAAATTTACTGCCAAATATGCAGTATAAAACAAAATCAATAAAATACCTTCTCTTTTACTGATTTCATTGATTTTCTTATTGTAAGCAAAAAAACCGAAGACTGCCAGAATAACAATAAGCCCGATGAAATGAATCTGATAGAATTCCTTTTGAACGAATAAACCACCTTTCGTCAGAGCTGTCGATGCTCCGATAACAAATAATATGTTTAATATATTAGCGCCTATGATATTTCCAATCGCCAGCTCACCATGCTTGTTTTTCGAAGCAGTAATACAAGTGCTTAATTCCGGGACACTTGTTCCGAAGGCAACCAGGGTAGATGAAATGATCACATCAGGTATACCTATTCTTTCTGCGAGGATTTCTGCAGAAGCAACCAAACCAGAAGCACTGAAGGCGATTGCCAGTGCAGAAACTATAATGAAGAAAATAATGATTATTATTCTTTTGATATTACTTTTTTTATCTGAATACTCCATAATATGGACAAGTTTATTTTTCTTTTCCTGATTGATCAGGTAATAAACATAAACCGGAATTGAGAAAATAAATATAAAACCCATCCATTGCGGAATCAATCCGTTTTCATGCCCTATTTTGTATGGAATCGTTGATATTATTAAAACAAGGGCTGCTGCTATAAGAATACTGATTTTATGTGAGGTTTTATTATCTACCTTTATGTTTCCGAATAATGCTCCAATTCCTAAAATCAAACTTGTATTTGTGATTACGGAACCTACCGCATTTCCGATACCAAAACCGCCATTTCCCTGTAAGGCCGATATAATAGAAGTAGACAGCTCCGGAAGTGTAGTACCAAGTGATACAATCGTTGCACCGATTACTATTTCCGATAGTCCCAATAATTCTGAAAGTTTAACTGCATTGTCAACAAAAATATCAGCTGACTTTGATAATATAATTAGAGATATTCCTAAAACCAATAAAATTATTATCAGATTATTGTTTATAAGTATTTGATACATATTTTTTCTCCTGTAAAAATTTAATCGTTGACGTTATCTCCTATATCATATTAATAAAATATAAAAATTGCAACCTCTAAATGCTGAACTGTTTTACGAAACGGAACTGCGGTGTTACTGTTCACAACACCCCTGCCAATAGCAGCCTCTGTAAATTCAAAGCTGGTATTTATTTGTTGCATTAAAAGGAATCAATGATCATAATGGGAAAATTGAAAAGCCTTTTAAAGCTGAATGAGTCCGGCAAATCATTATTATTTTGAATGATCTGCTGCTATAATCTCATCTATAATATCCATATATTCTCCACAAAATTCCTTATAAACTCCTTTTACTGCTTCACGAAACTTTTCCTTCTCCTGTGGAGAAAGTATCAATACTTCCACACCATTTTCAGAGGCAATTTTCTCCGATTCTTTTTCCCGTTCTACCCACAGTACTCTTTCATAAATTGCTGATTCTTTTGCACATTCACGAATAACTTCCTGATCTTCCCGGGATAACTTATTCCAGGTAGACTGTCCGCATATCTGCACTTCCGGTATACGGGTATGTTCGTCAACTGTATAATATTTTGCAACTAAATAATGGCCGGTTACTTCATAGGATGGCCAGTTATTTTCAGCACCGTCAATGGCACCTGTCTCAAGCCCCGAATATACATCATCGTAAACAGTTGGTACTGCTACCCCACCTAATTCTTCAACCATACGTATCATTAAATCCGACTCCTGTACACGTATCTTTAATCCTTTCATATCTTCCAGGGTCCTTATGATATGTTTACTGCTGTAAAAGTTTCTTGCTCCTGCGTCATACCAGGACAAAGCTACCATATCAGAGCCCTCAAAGGAATCTAAGAACTCATCCCCTATTTTGCCATCTAATACTTTCCACATATGTTTTGAACTGTTATAAAGATATGGCAGCTGTAGTACATCCAGCTTAGGAATCGTATCAGATAAGGTTGTCAAAGATACTCTTGCAAAATCAATTCCACCAAATATTATTTGCTGTACAACCGCTTTTTCATCACCCAGTATTCCTTCTGCCTGTACAATAATTTTTATTCTGCCTTTTGTCCTCTCAGCTACCAGATCTGCAAATCTGTACCCCCCTAATGTAGTCGGATAATTCTCCGGCTGATTCTCCGCATAAGTAAATACATATTCAGGTACTTGTTCTTTATTCCGTTCTTTCATAAAATGATAAGTCAATACTGTTATAACCACAGAACAAACTACAATTCCTAATATTTTTATTTTCATTTTAACCTCTTCCGTAAATATCTAATCTTCGATTTGATATTCTTGAATACATAGTTGAAAATTTAATTGATAATCAATTTCTATTATTTCCCTAACACTAAAATGCGGTATTCACTCGGTGTTACTCCAACTACACGTTTAAACACTTTAGCAAAATAATTAGAGTCCTTATAACCGACTTTGTCACTTATCTCTTTCACATTTACTGTTATATCGACCAAAAGTGCTTTGGCTTTTTCAATCCGGTATTCTGCTAAATAAGTTGTAAAACTTTTATGAAAACCTTGTTTAAAAAGCTTGCAAAAATAAGCATTTGAATAATTCATTGCTTCTGCTACATCCTGCATCGAAATATCTTCTATATAATGCCTTTGTATGTACTGTATAATTTCTTCTCTCACAACACTGATACGTATATGTTCTAATGTATCATTACAAGCATCCAAAACCTCATCTCTGTTAAGAATTTTCTTATTATCATTGATATCCCTTTCAGCTATCGTCTTTATAGCCTCCTCAACAGCTTCAATTATTTCTTCTTCCGAAGTAGGTTTCAGTAAATAATTCAATGCTTTTACTGTAATTGCTCTTTTAGCATAACTAAAATCATCATAGGCAGTTAAAAAAATAATATGGCAGTTCTTATCCATCTTTCTTATTCGTTCTGCTGCCTCCAGTCCATTGATGCCAGGCATTTCAATATCCATAAAAACAATATGAAACTTTTGTGCTTCAAATAATTCGACTGCCTCCCTGCCATTCACTGTCTGGACAATTTCAAGCTGATTCTTGAATCTATTATTTAAAACTTTACATAGAACCGTTCTTTCTATAGGCTCATCATCTGCAATCAGTACTTGATACATTTTAACTCCCCTCTGCGTGCCTCGGCACGCGTACAAATCAAGACGGTGAAAAATAATGTTTTACCTGTTTTCACACTATAGCTCCCATTTTATTTGCGGTATTATTAATTTAACGATCGTTCCTGCACTTTTTTTACTAAATACTTCAATTTCGCCTTTATCATACATTCCATGAACTCTTTTGTAAATATTGCCCAGTCCAATTCCTAGTTTTCCGGTATGACCTTTTTTTAATGCACCCCTTAAATCCTCCAACTCTTCCTTAGTCATACCGACGCCTGTGTCTACTATGCTAATGATAAGATTCTGTTCTTTCATTTTTATATAAATACCTATCTTTCCGCCTTCCTCCTTTTTAGAGATACCATGAATAACCGCATTTTCTACTAGTGGCTGAAAAGTAAAAGTTGGTACTATTACTGTAGCCATATCCAAGTTACACTTAATACTAAAGTTGATGCGGCTGCCAAAACGCATTTGCTGCAAATACATATAATCCTTTACAACTTTTATTTCCCGCGATAAAAGCACTTCATTTTGCTGGTTCTTTAAATTATAGCGAAAAATCGTACTTAATGCTTTTATCATTCTTTCTGTTGTATCAGCATCTTCTAATTTAGCCATACCCCCGATAACATTTAGTGTATTAAAAAGAAAATGAGGATTAATCTGACTCTTCAATAATTCAAGACCTGCAATCTCTAAATTTTTCTCTGCCTCAATTATTTCCAGTTCCTCTTTATGCAATAAATCTAACATTTTTCTTTTTTCTTCCAGTGCAGTAATATACTGGCCAGTAGCATATTTCATTTTATTAAATGCGTTTACCAGCTCCCCCATCTCATCCTGGTTATCAACCTCTACATCCTCAGTAAAGAAATTATTTGCAGCTATTTCTTTCGATATATTAACCAATTTCATAATGGGCAATATCATAGTCCTGTTCATCACACTGGACAGACTAATCATTACACTGATCAGCAGTATGCCGGTAATAATGATTGCGAATGGGAGCTGTCTTATACTTCGTACTTTACTGACATATACCGCTTTTCCATCGTCCAAAGTGTTTAACATTAAAGTTCTTGCATACTCCTGTAAATAGGATTGAAGTTCATACACTTTATATAATTCCTTAATATAACCCGTATTAGATTCACTCATCCCCAGCACGGAATCTCTTTTCTGCGTGTAGTTATCATAACTATTTTTAATAGACCATGTTTTTGCATATCTGCGAATACTCATAGAATTATAATCAAAGGGTAAAGCTAAAACCGCCCTTTTTGTCTGTTCAAATGATTTTTCCATTTCATCGCGGTTCTCTTCATTTGGATGTTTCATAAATGCTTCAAAACAACAGCTTTCCTCTTCCATACTATCCATAAAATCGCTGCTTTTCGCATTATCATCCAGTATTACCCTAAAATCGTTCAAAGAAAAATTAACTACCCAAAATCCAAAAATTACCGATAGTAAAATGATTAGAAAAACAATACCGGTAAAGAACCCATTCTTTTTCTTAATGGATAAAGATATCCATTTTTTATATAATCTGGTCTTACGCCCGCCTATTCCCATAAATTGATTCCCTTCACAAAAGACTATCCTTATTATATCAAATTTTAATGTCACAAAAAAGCCGTATTTTACGGCTTTTTGTTATAATATTTGAAACGATTCCATACCACCATGAAAAGAGCGTAAAAAACACACTCAGGTAGAATTTCGAGTCTGCATAGTTAAGCGCAGGATATTTTTTCGGATTATCTACTTACTAAGCTTTGATATCACATAGTTATAAAATTCTTTGTTTTGCTGTCCTAATATTTTATTGGTTAAAATAAAGCCGTATATAGTAGTTGAAAAAATAACAATCATATTAGGTTTTTTAGATACTTTTTTTATACTTTTCCATTTTAAATCTGAATATTCATTCCCGCTTTTTACATGTATGCCAGCGTCATCAAAGCCAATTTCAATTTCTTTTGAATATGCCGCCTGCTTTCTTGCCCTGATATAAATTCCTATGGGCTGGATAATTGGAAATAGACAGCATGCTAATAATAATAGTATTCTAACAAATATACCTACATTATCCCATATTCTGAATGATAATAATATCATAGCCACGGTAAAAATAGTATTACATACGCCAGCAATAGATCCATAAGTATAATATAGGGACAACTGCCAAATATCAAAAGGAGTGTTTTTATATTTAAACGTATATTTCATCATATCCTATCGGAATAGGGAAGGTAGCCATAAGCTTATTCCTGGTATAAAAGTGATTAATAAAAGTGTAATTACCATACAGATATAAAATGGTAAGGTAGCTTTGACAACACGTTCCATAGATACTTTACCAACTGCAGAACCAATAAATAATACCGCTCCTACAGGTGGTGTCAAAAGACCGATACCACAGTTTAATACAAGCATAATACCAAACTGAATCGGATCAATTCCAATTGATTCAGCAATCGGAAATAAAATTGGTGTAGCAATTAAGATAATCGGGGCCATATCCATAATACAACCAAGTATGAAAAGTATCAGATTTATTAGCAATGCTAATAGAATTGGATTATTTGTCATTCCGGTGATTGTTTTAGCCGCTAAATCCGGAACATGTAAACGAGTCAGACAGTAACCAAAAATACTTGAAGTAGAAATTAATATTAATACAATAGAAAGCGTATTCACAGAATCTTCAAGTACTCTCCATACCCCCTTCCAATTAAGGCCCTTATATATAAATAAACTTATGATTAAGCTATAGATAACTGCAATCGCTGCTGATTCTGTAGCAGTAAAAACACCACCGACAACACCGATAACTACGATTAAAACCGCTGCAAGAGCCCAAAATGAAATGCTAAGCTGTTTTACTAAATTTTTGATACTGAATTTTTCACCTTTCGGATAGTTTCTTTTTACAGAAATAATATAAGAACCTATCATTAAGCTTAATGCAAGCAATGCACCCGGTATATATCCGGCAAGGAATAAGCTTCCTACAGAAATACCGCCGGCAGCTGTAGCATAAATAACCATATTATGACTTGGCGGAACTAAAAGCCCTTCACAGGATGAAGTAATGGTAACTGCTGTTGAAAAATCGTCATCGTATCCCTGATCTACCATCATAGGTATCAAAATGGTACCAAGCGAAGCCGTATCCGCAGATGCAGAACCGGAAATTCCTCCAAAGAAGTACGATGCAACGATATTAACCATAGCCATACCGCCCCGCATCCAGCCAACACACGCATTTGCCAATGCGATCAGCTTTTCCGAAATACCTCCTGATCCCATTAGACATCCCATTGTAATAAAGAATGGAACAGCCATAAGACTATAGGAACTGATTCCCTTAACCATCTGCTGACAAATCGTAGTGAGGGGCAGCCCCTGGTATAACAGGCAGAAAAAAGATGAAAGTGCAACCGCATAGGCAATAGGGAATCTTAATAAAATCATAATAAAAAAGCTTCCAAGCAGAATTAAAATTGCTAAACCATCTATACTCATTTCAAACCTCCTTTATAAAAAATTGTTTCACATGATTATAAATAGCTTCTAATTCGAAAACAAACATTGCTGTACCGGCTATTGGTACCGGAAAATACATCCAAAATCTTGAAACGTCAGGCATACTTACGTATGTTCCTTTCGAACCAATTCCAACTGCATATTTCCATCCTACTGATATCATGATAATCGCAAGGAGTAAGACACCTATATCTGCGATAATATCCAAAGTTCCTAATAATTTTTTAGGTAAATAACGGTCAAATGCCGTCATACGTATATGTGCACCTCTTCGAATTGCAAGCGCTGCCGATAGAACCGCCATATAAGCCATACAAGTTAATACCACTTCTTCACTCCATGCCGGATCAGGAATAAAGGATATATATCTTCCGGCTACCGCCATGCTTGTTATTAAAATATCCACAACTAAAAGCATTTTACACAAAAATAGCACAATTTTATAGGTAAAATTATAGGCTGGCTTTATTTTATCAATGACTGAAAAGATTTTAGGCATATATTACCTCCTCAAAAAATCAGGCATGGAAACCTTACTCCTCCTCCATGCCTATTAATCACAATTATATTAACATACCTTAAAAACAATTACACTTTGAAGATTATTTCATATCAAGAAGCTGTTGATAAAGTTCTTTATTGTCAGCTGTTGAAGAAGCAATAATATCTTTGCAGGCTTCTTGCCATGGTGTTTTGTCAGTTACGTCCACAACAGTAACTCCATTTGCTTTTAGCTCATCAAGTGCTTTATTTTCAGCTTCTTCTGAAATTTTTCTATCATACTCAGATGCATATTTACCTGCTTCATCAATGATGTCCTTTTGTTCATCTGAAAGTTTATCCCAAGCTTCGTCTGTAATAATTACCTGAACTGCACCTAATGTATGTCCATCAAGAATAAGGTATGGAGCTACTTCATTGAAAGCGTTCGATTTATAGTTTGCAATAGGCTGTTCAGCAGCATCCACAACACCGGTCTGTAATGCAGAATAAAGTTCATCAAAAGATACAACTGTAGGTGAAGCACCCAGTCCTTCTACCATACCATTCATAATAGGATCGTTTGAAACCCTGATTTTCATACCTTTCAGATCATCCATACTGTTAATCTGTTTTGAAGCAAAAAAGTGACGGAAACCCTCTTCACCATAAAACAAACCTCTAATACCACTTCCATTGTCATGTGGTTCTAAAAGAAATTCTTTTGCTAATTCAGAAGTAGCAAAATTCCAAAAATGTTCACGGCTTTCAAATGTATAAGGAACAGAAAGAAGTTTGGACTTTTCTCCACCGTAACTTGTAAGTGCAAACGCTGAAATACGTGCCATGTCAATTGTTCCGCCACCACCAAGCATTGTGTCAAGTACATCGTTTTCTGATCCTAAAACGCCACTTGCCTGAAGATCAATTTTGATTTCTCCACCGGAAAGTTCTTCGACTTTTTCTTTAAATGCAGTATCCATCTGACCAACGATAGTGTCTAATGGATTAACTTCTGCAAATACGAGCGTAACCACCGCCTCTTTGTTGCCTTCCCCATTACTTGGTGATACTGTTGAAGTTTCAGTTGTAGTTTCAGTTGAAGCTTCATTTGCAGTATCAGTTGTTTTTGTTCCAGCCTGATCCGGCGCTTTTAATCCACAGGCAGAAAGAGAAACTACCATCATTGCACTTAATAGTGCTGCCAAAATTTTCTTTTTCATTTTATTATTCCTCCATAAAATTGCATATATTTTGTTTTCTATATAACTGCATGCAAACATAATAACAGTTATTTTATACAAAATAAACCGTAGGATTTTATCATTTATAGTATGTTTTTATTCACTTTTTGTTTATTATGATTTTGCTTATGTGCATTTTATTTATTATACTTGTTCACAGGCAGTATATTTAAACTACCTGGGAAAATGCTGTCGTCTCTTCGCGTAAATAAAGCCATGAAGTATCCTTCATAGCTTTATCGACGGTAAAATATTGAATTGTCAGGAGCAGCGTATCTCATACATGACATATATCTTTCCCTGAACATACAACCAATGCTTTATGGTTGTATCGGTAGCGAAAAGGAAAAACGGACGCCATCAGTTCATAAGATACCCCTGCAATAAATTCCATCCGACCCGACTGGTAATTGATATTTCGGGGTAAGATACCGGCAGGCTTTTTGCTTGTGAGCATAATGTCCAAAAACTTTTACTTAAGAATTTTTTATTTTACTTTCTTTAAATTTACACCACTTACATCAAAAATGCCGGTTTTGCCAGATACGTGTTTGTACTCATAAAGATATGTACCTTGAAGCTCTTTTTTCTTATTCTTTATTACATAAGATTCTATTTTGACAGGTAAACCAGTATCTTTGTCGATATAAGCATATTGTATCCAATCGTTATTTTTACCCGGCTTTGAGGTGCCTGAGAGCTTGGTTGAGGTTTTGCCATTTTCGTCCTTTACAGAACCCACCTTCTTCCAATTGGCTTTTTGGTATTCAGCTTTTAAGGAAGAAAATGAAGCTACTTCGATACTCTGAATCCACTCCTTGGCTGCTTTCGCATTTTTCATCATGTAGGTACCACTTATAGCTTTGCCTTTGCTGTTCCGATTAATTGTAACTGTTTTTGTACCCTTTTTCAGTACATAATTACTGGTATTCTTATCCTGTCCGACAAAATCTGCCCTAAAATCATTTGTCTTTGGATTATACCCGTTTTCCTGGGTAGATGTCTTTTTGCCGTCACTGTCTACCCATGTCTGTTTGGCATACTCTATTTCATTGGTACTGGCAGCTGCCGATACAGCGGTTGGGATAATTGCAAGCATAAAAGCAATTATCAGGGAAAGAATTCTTTACAGCTTCATTTTGTGCTGATTTTGCTTTATTCTCAAGAATTTCATCTTTTAATCCCGGCAATCCAATTTGTACTAATTTATCAAAATTCAAATAAGTGCCGGCAATTCTTAAGATAGGCACAGCCGGCAATGGAAGCCCTAACCAATCGTCACTCGGCAGTCGTTTTTTTAATTCTTCCGTCATTCCCCTAAGTACTTTAGAATCTGTTCTCTCTGCATGCCAGTAGGTTAACAGTTCGTGTAAATCTTCCCTGTATTTCAAACTGCCGCTTTCACGTTCTATAGCATTCTGAATCCTTTTTTCATCAATAAAGTATCCAAAACCTCCTGTCTGATGCTGAATTCCCATACCAACAGCACTCCATTCCAGTCTTCCCGCAAACAAATCCTCTTTTTGAATTTTATGCAAGATAGCCGGATACTGAGTTTTCAGGCACGCTAATTCTAATTCCGCAGCACTTTTTGCTTCTTTTTTAGCACGTTTATAATTATCCGTGAATTGAATTTCATAATTAAAATCAGATCTTTTATGATTGACCTTACTATTATTCACCGTCATTTCCTCCAATCTGTTTATATTTGATAATCATATTATATATAAATTGCACAAACAATTCTTGTTTTGAATTATGAACTTTTTTGTGCTATTTTGATATTTATACTCAATCTTCTTTCAAAATCAGACTACTCTTGGAAGCTCCCACAGCTTATATATATTGATATTTTAGGTGCTGTTAATAAAATTTTATCTCCATTTTCGTGATATCATATGTATGTTTTTACGCACTTCAAAAGATGGCGTATTAAAAAACAGCCACAACCAGCTATACTGTAAGCTGATCAAGACTGCTAAAAGCACAGGACAAAGTATTTTCCAGTAACCCAGATTATGTAGATGATGAGGTTTACAACCTCTTATTGTTCATCCATTTACAATACCAGTTCAATGGTGACCCATGCATATTATTAAATTAAAAACAGTAACGGAAGAATGATTATGCTATTTAAACTGCTGAAAGTGCAAAATATAAGTGATGGCAATTAAACGCTTCGTTCATCAGGATCCCAGATCATTTTGTGCATCTGTAATTGCAATGCCACCCCATTCATAGTATTTTTTTTCATATACTCCACCACTTCTTTTAAGCTGATTCTTCCAAATACTGTGCTAATATAAACATGACATTTTGTGATTAATTCATGTACCGTTATGATTTCCTTCGCACGATTAAAATCAACTATACTTCCTACCACAAACTTCACCGTATCCTTTTTTGTAATCAGCTTGAAATTTGAAACTAACATCTTCGCTTCCATTAAACTTCCAGGAAGCTTATAATCCATCGTAAATGCAGGCGGATTGCTAATCTTTATAAAAGTCGATATATCAATACTTCCATTTGTTTCAATTTCTACATGTAAATCATTATCTTTTGCAAGCATTTGAAGTAGTTGTATTACATTTGGGTGCAACAAGGGTTCACCGCCTGTTAATGTTACGTTTTTTACACCCGTTTCCTTAATATAACTATATATTTGATGCTCAGTCATGGGAGTATAGGCTGCATTATCCTTATTGGCCCAAGCTGTATCACAGTAGGAACAGTTCAGATTACATCCTTGAAATCGAATAAAAACAGCTAACTGTCCCATCAAAACCCCCTCCCCATTTATACTTACAAATTTCTCTACTACCTTATACTGTGACATCTGTCTCCTCCTCATAGGAAGCGCAATTATTCGGGGTTTCATAAACTGTAGCTGATTTCACCTGATATCCTTTAAGTTTTATTCTATCATAAAAATATTTTGCAAAGTTTTCTGCAGTTGGGCGAAAATCCATCACAATGATTCGAAAACCTTCATCTTCTAATGCCTCAACTGTTCCAGGCTTCAATGTGTTTTTCTCAATAATAAACACATGATCCAAAAAATCCACTTCCTCTTTTATATCTTTCTTCAGCTGGTCAAAATCAACAAGCATTCCATTTAACTGCTGGTTAGTTTGCAATGTCAAGCTCTTTACTTCAATTACAACTTGCCATCTATGCCCATGTATATTACTACATTTTCCCTCATAGCCAGCCAAAAAATGAGCCGAATCAAAGCTTTGTTCAATTATTAAACTATACATAAGTAATATTCCTTTCCAAAAAAAATAAGCATATAAACTATGCCTATCATCAACATCAATATATAGATACACTGCTTTTTTTGCACTATATCTTTCATATAATATTAAAATAATAGCCCTGGTTTTGTTTAGAGACAGGATGGTGCAAATAAACTGTCTTTTATTCTGTATTAAAATTATACCACCTGTTTCTAGTCAATGTCAACTGCTTAGCAGGGCAACCGCATACGAAAAAATTTGCATAATTGGTAGGTGCTCACAGAGTACCCGAATAGTACGTACAATTTAATGAAAAATACAGATGCAACTTTCTTCGTAACGTTGTTGAAAAAAGTAAAAGTCAACTTACAGTGCTGGCTGTGAGTTGACTTAGTAAAAAGCATATGGTGAGTAGGGATATTTGTTTGCCGTTTACACCCTCCCGTATACCCTCTTAAAACGTTAAAAAAAGCATGTTCCAAGCTAATCGTTCCATTTTGTATAAGCCAATCTGTAACTTTTCCTGCCACTGTTTGCATCATATTTCTTATTTCCTCTTTCATTTAAATCTAATTTGCATTGCATAAATCGACTATTTGAAAACCAAAAAAGACTATTTCTTATCCATAATCATATGAAATAGTCTTTTTATATAAGATTCATTTCTTAAAATCCCTTCAAATTTTATAAAGTGTAGTTACGTCAAAGGCTTTATATTGGTGTTGTCATAGTTTTCATTTCAATTCCATTCCAGGAACCCTTTTTCGAATAGCATCCAATTCGGCTTCATCGGAAATACCCTGCCAGTCATAGCGTGGTGTATATGGTGCTTGTAATGCTCGAATTTCTTCTTCAGTGAGCGCAATCTCCAGAGATGCTTTTGAAGGTGTAGCGCCTTGGCAAACTCCCAGGCGTGCATTGATGACGCGCCAATATAGCGGACCTTACCCATTTTAACGAGATCATTCAATGCCTCGAGTGTCTCTTCAAGCGGCGTCGAGTGATCGTTGCGGTGAATTTGATAGAAATCGATATAATCCGTACCAAGTCTTTCCAGCGAATGGTCAATTTCAGTCATAATTGCCTTTCTGGACAGGCCGCGGCCATTCGGGCCGGGACGCATTGGATGACGCAGCTTGGTAGCAATAACGACGTCATCGCGATTTGCGAAGTCTTTGAGCGCACGCCCGAGAAGTTCTTCGCTAGATCCATTCGAATACATGTTGGCAGTATCGAAGAAGTTAATCCCAGCCTCCAGCGCATGTTTAATGAGTGGACGGGCCTCTTCCTCCCCCTTTGACCATACAGGGTGGCCGCGATCGGGTTCCCCATAAGTCATCGCACCAATTGCAATTGGTGACACATCCAGACCAGTTGTACCGAGTTTAATGTATTTCATATTGTTCTTTTCCTTTCTCTGTTATAATAAAGTGTAAATGTTTCCTGTTATCTACCTTAGTGGAGAGCCCTCCACAACTAAGAAGCTTCAAAGTAGTTGTTGCTACTCAAGAACCTAAATTTAAGCGGTATTCGTTTTGTCACAGAAAATCTACTGTTTCTTTTATTATTCCTTAAAACGTAGGCGTCCGGTAGTACATTTCTGCATAAAAATTGCCTAAAACTGCAAAACTGTCCTTCCTTATCTGTAGGCGCAGTCGATTCATATCCCTGCCTTTTGCCAGTACATGGATTTGCATTAGAAGATGTGCGCACCTTTAATATTATTCCCGGACAATTCTATTTATATCATCCTGTCCGCTATTTGAAAAATAAGGAATTTTAGAAACTCATTGACAATTATATGAAATAAACATATTATATAAATGAATAATTCATTTATATTGGAGGAGAGACATTGAATACGCGCATTAAAGCAATTACGGAGGTCGCAACGTTCTTATTTCTACGTCAAGGTTATGCAAGAACACAGATTAGTCATATAGCGAAAGCTATAGGTGTTTCTGTCGGAACTATTTATCATGACTTTACAGGGAAAAAAGAAATCATGCACTTTGTTTTGAAATGTACAATTGACCCGGAATTCTTTAACCATGAATTTGAAAGACCTATTACAGATGATTTATTTGTAGGAGTTGAAAATGAAATTGTATCCTTGCTTGAAAATACTATCAAAGATTTTGAAAAGCACCTTGAAGATGATGCTGCCGGCTATAGCTTTGAAGCTCTAATTTCAGATGCATTTGATCTTCTTGCCCGGTATGCTGTTGGTTGTTTGTTTATTGAAAAAAATCAATTTGAGTTTAAATTCCTGGCGGATCATTACAAGACACACCGCAAGAAATTTCTTGATACAATGTCAAAGTATTTAACTATTTTTATCAATAATGGGTCAGTACGACCAATGGAGCATTTGGAACTATCCACAACCCTGATAATTGAAATTTTAACCTGGTGGGCTATGGATAGACAATACACATCATTTGAAACTTCCGACATGCCTTTAGAACTGGCAAAAAAAATCTGCTTGGACAATATTTCATCTGCATACAAAAGATAAATTAGCAGGGCATAAAGCCCTCTAATTTTTGCAGAAAAAAATGAATGAATAATTTATTTATCGAAAGCGAGGCAAATTATTATGATAAAACGAATTACATTGAGCATAGCGCTTATCTTGTGTTTATTAGCATTTGTTGGCTGTTCCAAATCAAAATCTTCTCAAATGGCGAATGAACTTCAATTTTCGCTTGATGGAATATCATCCCTGGCGATTTCCTATGATGAAGAAAAAATCACTTTCTTTGAAAATGATGGTGACGATCTCGTAATCAAAGAATACATGACAGAAAACAAAAGAAACTATTATGCGAAAGTAGACCAGCGCGATAACAGTATCCATATAAGTGAGGGTGGCAAGCCGTTTTTTAAGAAAGGGTTTTCCCGCCATATTGAGGTTTATCTGCCGGAATCATATCACGAAAGCCTTACCGTTACTTCAACGAACGGGGATATTGATTTTTCCGGTGTGAACTTGGATCTATCCATGCTCCGTGTTGACAATACGTCCGGGACTGTCACATTGGATAGTGCGGTTGCTTCTGATATTCATTTATCCTCTACCAGGGGGACATTGGATTTAGGAAACATTCAGGCAAATGAAATCAGACTGGAAACAACCAGCGGCAGCGTGATTTGTACCGAAGTAAATGGAAATGTAACATATACCTCTACAAGCGGAGACGCAGATATAACGTCCGCTATTGGCTCTGGCAGCTATAAGGCCAACAATTCCGGCAAACTGAATGTGGTATATACCGAGGTAAACGGTGACCTTTCTTTCTTCAACAAGAATGGCAACATTATGCTCACCCTGCCGAAAAATTTGGAGTTTAAATTTGAGGCTACAACAAAAAACGGCTCAGTATCTACAAACTTTCAACAAGATGTTACTGTTAATGGACGCACGACAAGCGGAGTTGTTGGCAATAATCCGACAGTAACCGTTAAGGTAGAGACAAACAACGGGGATATAGAGGTAACGCAATGAAACAGCACACTTACCTCTCGATATTACTACCAATAATTATCCTGGCTTGCGCTGCCCTGTATTGGGGCGGCGACTATGCCAGCTATAACCTCGTATATATTTTTTGCTTTATTTTTCTGCTTTTCTTTGCGGTGTTTTCTTCCTCAACCATATGGCAAAAGGTCGTTCAGGTGGTCATATATGCCCTTATCATGGTAGCCCAAATTCTTATAAACACCTACTTTATCCGTCCATTTGAGGAAAACCGGTTGATCTATTATCTTTGTCGTCTATTGGGACTGTTAATAATATTTATCCCCTTTTTGGTGGAAAGGCGTTTCTTTTATCATAGTATTGATAAAACTACTGTTCCCATAGTAGGCAATCAATCCATTTTGTCCTATTCGCTATTACTCCATGACAGGGACACGATTATTTCTAACATGGAAAGATTTAAAAAAGCAGGTGAAGTATTATCAAAAGTACGCTTGGAAAATATGATACAAAATCTACCCAGGCATAGTTCATTTTCTTATGTCAATAACGGCAGTCTTACAGATGAGTATTTCAAAAAAGCGTACTCTACTTTGGATGATGAGAATATCTACCTTGTTGTTGCAAAAACTAAAACTGCCCCCAGTGAGGTTATAGGACTATTCACCAATAAACAGTACAATCACGTTTCTATTTCATTCGATCCGAAATTACATACAGCCATCAGTTATAACGGTGGGGAAAAAATACTGCCCCCTGGTCTAAATCCTGAATTATTGCAACGGTTGACGCAAAATAAAGGTTCAGCTGTTATGGTATATAAGCTTCCTGCAACCGTCAAACAGAAACGTATTATTCTAGACAAAATACAAGAAATCAATACCGAGGGCAGCGCATACAATCTCCTGGGTTTAGTATTCAAGTTTTCATACCAGCCAAACATTATGTTTTGTTCACAGTTTGTATATACTATGTTAAAAATTGCGGATTTGAATTACTTTGAGAATAACGCCGCTAATATAAAACCCGCCGATTTTGTGGAACTGGATTATCACAGAAAGCTTGAATTTGTTTATGAGATTACACTATAGAAAATTCAAGCAGATGAGCGTAGCCTATGGACAAGGAGCTTATCGGCCCCCCCCTGATTTTCAGCTTTCAATTGTACATTTCGTAATACATGCACAATGAATTGTGCTTTGATTGGAGAATCGGATGACGAAAGTATGATTTTTTCTATCACCATACTTATGATTTTTTACTGTTCATTAATGTCCTGCAAGTTTCTTAATCCTGCTATAAGCAACGAGATCGGTATAAAGCTCAGAAGTATAGGGGTTGCGCTTTGTCTTTGCTATATGTATGATCATATAAACAAAGACCGCCAAGTTAACGAACAGTGCCAGAAAGCTAACTATAAATAACACTGTAGTATTCGGAGAAGCTGATGTGACCCTATAGATACCAGGCGCGATATTAACGGTATAACCGTTTTCCGCGATAAGTCCCTGTTCGATAGCGGCTTTCAATATCGCATGGCTTGCAGCAGACTGAACCATCCAGTGGCTGGCGTCCTGAAAAACAGGGAAAGTTTGAGCGAACATACACCATATGGCCAGCGTTTGCGCACGGTGCTGGAGCCAGGCTCCCTTACCCAGAGTGAAGGCGCAAAGCGTAGGTGCAACAAGTAATGCAAATCCGCAATACCATGCATGCGCAGGCAGGCAATTGTAGGTATAGGCAAAGTTCCAGAGGTCATATGCAATAATCCAAAACCAGAGCATATCTGGCCAAAGCATGTCTCGGCTCTTGTCCTTTGCAGTCATCCTGCGGATACAGATGCCGGACCATCCACTGATCGTAATGATGTTAAATATACCGGCAATACCATTCATATAGTTCCATGCACCGCCAATGTAATACTGAATCTGGTTGTTAGTATACTCCATAACAGGTGTAGTGTAACTTCCGACTTCAAAGTCCCGCAGTATAGCCTCACAGATATTAACAGCAAGGATAAATGGCGGAAAGCACAAGGCAATCTTATTTTTAGAAAGACCTTTAGCATAACGGATACACCAAAAGCCGATGCAGCCAATCGTTGATGAATAGACCTTTACAAGATGAAACCAATCCATATAAGCACTCTTTCTAAAAATGGTCAGCCACAGAATAGTCAATACAACAGGCAGTACTGCAAAGAGACTGAAACCAACCCATTTGAAGCGGCGTCCCACCTCATTAAGCAAAAAAAGGCTAACAAAAACACATAACCACACCAAAAATACCAAAAGTTTGGGAATACCTTCATAAAATACGAACACGCTACTCTACTCCTTTCTTCCAAGGAGTACTCTTGGAAACTCTCACAGCCTGTATTTACAAGTAAAAACATACATATGATAGACAGAAAATGTTCTCAGATTATATTCAGCATCTAAAATATCTTCTATTGCTACTATTAGTTTCCGAGAGTACTCCTAATACAATCCATTCCTTTTTACCGGCAAATTATTTCCTTTACGATCATGTCATTGCCCTTGAGAATCTCCAAGTCCTGTCCAATACAACCGGGACAGCACAAATCATTCACCACAGCATTAAAGATTCGTCCACAGCTACGGCATTTAACGATGCCTTCCACAACGACAAGTTCAAGCAGCGTCTTTTCCATGAAAGTATTGTAAACAGCTGCAGGATAGCACTGTTCTATATATCGCGGAACAATGCCGGAAAGCTCACCTACTTCAATAACTATTTTTTCCACCTCGGTCAGTCCCTCTCTCTGCATAATCCCTTCGATGGTGTGGACAAGTGCACTGAGGATACCTAGTTCATGCATGTAATCATTCCTTTCCTAACCAGCCTTTCACCGAAGTTGCGACAATTTTCCCACTACGCTGTATGGCATTGGCCGCAATCTTAACAGGTAATTTTTCATAGGTATCAGGGGTTGAATTATAGGTACGCTCAAGGTGAACAGCGTCAAATCTGCACTTTGTTGTACACATACCGCATCCGATACACATGTAACTGTCAACTTGAACCGCTCCGCAGCCTAAACAACGCTCCGTCTCCTTTTTAAGCTGTTCTTCTGTAAATGTCTGTCGGACATCCGCAAAGCTTCCTTTTTTCTCTGGAGAATAAATAGGACGCTGGCGTGGAGTATTGTCAAAGCTGTTATTTTGTATAACGATGTTGTCCTTGTCAAAAGTGTGATAATACCGGTGACTGCGCCCTAAGGTAAGTGTTTGTCCGGGTTGTACGAAGCGGTGGAGCGAAACAGCTCCTTCCTTGCCGGCAGCTATGGCATGAATGGCAAATTTCGGTCCGGTATGGCAGTCACCACCCACAAAAATATCCGGCTCCCTTGTTTGATAAGTTAGATTTTCAGCCACCGCCGTATTAGCATGACCGAATTGTACGCGGCTACCCTCAAGCAGACCTCCCCACTGAATAGACTGGCCAATAGACAAGATTACTGTGTCTGCATGGACAGTTAAGGTGTCATCTTCGTCATATTGCGGAGCAAAATGATGTTCCTCGTCATAGACAGCGATACAACGCTTGAATTCTACGCCAGTGACTTTGCCATTCTCCGTGAGGATACGTTCCGGTCCCCAACCATTGTTAAAAATAACGGCATCAATTTCAGCTTCCGCAATCTCTTCATCAAGTGCAGGCATCTCCTCCCGGCACTCAAGACAATAAAGCGAGACAAAAGCAGCACCTTTGCGTATTGCAGTGCGTGCTGCGTCGATTGCAACATTGCCGCCGCCGATAACGATAGCCTTGCCCGAAAGCTCTACATCATGACCCAGGTTGACCTCACGCAGAAAATCCACACCAGAAATGACACCTTTGGCGTCTTCACCTTCTATATTGAGCCTTCGCCCTCCTTGTGCACCTATGGCAATGTAAAATGCCTCATAACCTTCGCTACGTAACACATCAAGGGTAATATCTTTACCTACCTCTGTCCCTGTTTTGAATTCAACCCCCATTTCATGCAGCACATCAATTTCAGCATTAAGTACCTCTTTCTCAAGCCGAAAAGAAGGGATACCAAACGCCAACATACCACCCAATTTCTCCTGCTTTTCAAAAACGGTTACCCGATAACCATCGATAGCAAGGTAATAGGCACAGGAAAGCCCCGCAGGGCCTGCACCAATAATGGCAATCCGATTATTCAGATGATAACGCATAGGAGGAATATAGCGGGTTGATCTGTCAAGTTCTTTGTCGGCAATAAATTTCTTGATTTCATCTATAGCAATTGGTTCATCAATATCGCCCCGGGTGCATTCACTTTCGCATTCATGTGGGCAAATACGGCCGCATACGGCAGGAAATGGATTTTCCCCTTTAATAAGGGCAAGGGCTTCGCTATAACGGCCTTGTGCTGCCAATTTTATGTATCCCTGAACAGCAATGTGTGCCGGACAGACAGTCTTGCAAGGTGATGTCCCCTCCTCAGCAACGTCCCTGCGATTCTCACGGTAATTCTTATTCCAGTTTTTTTCGGTCCAGACATGATTACGCGCGGTAATTTCAGCCTGCCTGGGTAACGGTTGCTTAGCACATAGCCGCTGACCAAGTTTCAGGGCATTGGTGGGGCAGTTCTCGACGCACTGTCCGCATGCTGTACATTTTTCAGCCTCAACCACAGCACTAAAATTGGACCTGATGGCGTCTGGCGTTTTAAAAAGCGTAGCAATGCGCATAGAGAAACAGGCACAACTGCAGCAATTGCAAATTGCTGCGGATTCTCCAAGGCCATCCGTGTGTGGCATTTCGTGCATCAGGCCATTGTCCTCCGCAAATTTTAGAATATTTTCTACTTCCTCACGATTGACTTGCCGCCCACGGCCGGTACGTATGTAATACTCTGCACCAGTGCCCATTTGTATGCAGATATCCTTTTCAAGATGACCACATCCTTCATTCAAGACACGGCGCGATTGGCGGCAGGAGCAGTCCGACACGCTGAATATGTCATATTTATCCAGGTAGAAAGAGAGACGCTCCCATGGTTTTGTGCCGGGAATATCTTCGATTGCACTTTCGACCGGAATAACACGCATCATAGCTAGTCCTTCCGGAAAAAGCGGTGCTATCGGTGCAATACGCATGCGGGTATATTCCTCAAAGGCTTTACCAAGTTCAGGATGAGCTGCGAGCTGTTCACGGTTGTTAACCATCATCTCAAGCATACCGGGGGCAAAGATATTAATAAAGAAACGGTCCTTACCATCATTTTTATCTGTCCATACCTTGCAAACGCCTATTTCTGCCAACTTCACCAGTAACCTATGTGTTTCCTCACGGGATTTACCACATTTACTCACAATATAATCTAAGGTACGTGGCTGACGCAATCCAATTGTAAGCGCTACATCGGCCATTTCGTCGGAGACTATCCTGTTGAATGCATAATATTCCGGTGCACTCTCGTCAATCTTGTTCATCGCACCTGCAATACCACCTACCATCTTTGCCAATTTTACGATTTTGGGCCTTAATTCCGCCATTCTATCACTCCTCGTGTTGGTTCTATCAAAGTTAGATTATAACTCCCGCCACGCTGTGACCTCATCAACTAACCAATCAGCCCATAGGCTGATACCTTCGCCGGTGCGGGCACAGACAGGGATAATCTTAGTATCAGGATTACGTAACAAGATATTTGAGATACATTTTTCCATATTAAAATCAAAATAAGAAAGTACATCTGTTTTATTAATAAGTACTACATCACACATGGAGAACATCAGGGGGTATTTGAGTGGCTTGTCATCTCCCTCCGGTACCGAAAGAATCATTACGTTTTTGATAGCCCCCGTATCAAATTCTGCTGGACAGACAAGATTTCCCACATTCTCCAGAATTGCGGCTTCTATGTCATCGGTTCCAAGTGCTTCAAGCCCCTGCCTGGTCATGGCTGCATCAAGGTGACACATACCTCCTGTATGTAACTGAATAACCTTTGCACCTAAGCTTTCGATTGTCCGCGCGTCCACATCCGAGTCAATATCCGCTTCCATTACACCAATTTTCATCTTACCGTCCAGTACCTCAATGGTCCGGGATAGAAGGGTCGTTTTACCTGCACCTGGACTTGACATCAAGTTAAGAAGAAAGACCCGCCGTTTTTTTAATGATTTCCTGAGTTCTCTTGCTTGACTGTTATTGTCCGCCAAAACACTTTGCTTAACTTCCAGGACTTTAAATCCATTCACTATTTTTTTACTCCTCTCCTGCAACAGCCCCATAGTTATAATTACAAATTGACGCCTCCGTTACCTTAACTTATACTGCAGCAGAACCCGGCAAAATTGTAAAGTCCGGAACCTGGTTTTCCAGGATATTTCTCAGCCTTGTTTCAATAATATGGTCAAATTCATGATGCGGTATAATGTAAAACTGTTTTTCCTCAATCGCTTTAAATACATTAGGACCGGCATCATTGACTGGATATCCATTTGTGATAAGTTTTTCAGATCTTTTCATTGTTTTTAAGTATGATTCGCTCTTGTAATAAGTATGATCCGGATCTTTAAAGCGATCTGGCCTATGGCGTTCATAGTTATACAAATCGGTCTTCATATATGCAGGGCAATAAACCGAAACCCCTATGTTAGAATTTAATTTCTGAAGATCATAATGCACTCCTTCGCTTAATGCGACACTGGCATGTTTAGACATATGATACGCAGACATGTTCAAGGTAGTAGCCAGTCCTGCAATGGAAGCTACATTGACGATGTGGCCTTCTGTTCCTTGCTGCAACATAATGGGAATTGTTTCGTGCATTGCATAAACCTGTGCCATTGCATTTATACTAAACGACCACTCATAATCGCAGACAGGCATTTCCCATATAAGGCCGCCGACAGCAATTCCAGCATTATTTATTAATAAATCAATTGTACCATACGTTTCCCGCGTAATTTTTATCATTTCACATACATTCTCATAAAGAGAAACATCCAGTGCCAAGGCAATTCCTTTTGCACCTAATCCTTTTATAATATCCAGCGTTCTTTCGACATCTTTTTTCTCGATATCTACTAATACAAGCCGCATTTTTCGTTTAGCAGCTTCTTTGGCAAGTTCCAATCCTATACCATTCCCAGCACCTGTTATTACCGCTGTTTTTCCCTGGAATTCTTTCATAGCCTTATACCTCGTCTTATCGTTGATTGGGTTATTTAGTAATAAACCTCGCTTTGACCTTAATAGATAAATGTTTTAGATTTCAACTGTCAGCTTGATGTGATCCGGCCGCCGCGGTAATTGTATTTTTTTATCATATTGAAGTATGATAACATTTCCATCTTTCCCCGCTTCGATAAAGCCGGCAAGTTTATAGGTTACTAACATAATTCTATTTTTATCCGTAGGGACAAACTCTGCATATAGATCGGCTCCAGACTTCATCGCTTGTTCAATGATCAAATTGAGTATAACTGTCCCAATTCCCCTACTCATTACGCGGCATGATGTTAACAAGAGATCAAGTATCCACTTTTCCCCTGTACAGGTTAACAATACTAATGCAATTTTTCCATAGGTACCGTATTTATCTATTAGCCCACCAATTAGCAGTTTATGACTATCTGATCCGACAAAATTCTTCAATTCATCATAACTATAGGTATAACCTGTTGAATTCAGCTGATGCGTTCTGACCGTCAGCTCTTCTGCACGCTGTAAATCAGTAACTTCTGCATGTTTTAAAGTAAGTTCCATATTCAAGGATGCCAGGAATTCTTCTTTGGGACCTATATATTCATCCTCATCCTTATTTCGCTTAATATCACTCTGGTACATTTGCCTTCTGAGTTTAGAATCATCCGTAATAAAATTAGGCATAAATTCAGGCATATCAATTATGCGTGGAATATCCTTCCCATCAATGCACAGGATTTCTGACAGTTCTGATCTCACTTCGTCCCTCTCAAAAGCCTGGTCATCAACAAATGCTACTGTATCAATGCCAATATTCACTGATTTGATGATATCCTTGATATTGGACGATTTGGGATTCCAGTTAATTGCCGGATAAATAAAATATTCAGTAAGCTGGAATTCTTCGATCTTTTCCCAAGCCTGCTTAAAATTGTTTTTACTTGCAATAGACATCAGTATACCGCGTTTATCCATTTCAAGGATTGTATCTTTAACTTTGTCATTCAGTTCAGTCACATTATCTTCCGTTAATGTTCCATTCCATATGGTATTATCAAGATCCCATATTATTAATTTAATTTTCTGTTTTTTCATAAAACTACACTCCTCGTATTATAAGTTTATAGACCTCAACCATAGAGGCTATAGACTTATTTTTATGATATAGGTATTGGATTAATTGTTGGTCATACCTACATAGTTAATAAGTTACTTTATAGTCATGGTC
>JBAVPE010000086.1:0-67388 GCA_049692775.1 Anaerocolumna sp.
AGCGAAGCGAAAGTCACAGAAAACCAGAGAATTGCCGCGCCAAAACGCTGTCTTTGCGTTTTGTGTGCATCGCGAAGCGTGTTATTGTTCACAACACTGCTGTTTTTGCAGGGGAGTGAACAGTAACCGAAGGGAAAAGATCCCTTAACATTGTACTTCATATTATAATTGTTTTAAGAGATTTGCCATCTCAATGGCAGTGACTGCCGCATCATAGCCTTTATTACCGGCCTTGGTGCCTGCCCGCTCTATGGCCTGCTCTATGCTGTCTGTGGTAAGGACTCCGAATATTACCGGGACTTCCGTTTCTAAGGATACATGGGCGATGCCTTTGGAAACTTCACTGGATACGTAATCAAAATGTGGGGTAGCACCTCTTATAACAGCGCCAAGGCATATTACTCCATGATATTTCAGAGATTTAGCCATCTTTTTAGCGGTTAAAGGTATTTCAAAAGCTCCCGGTACCCAGGTGATATCGATATCATTTTCATCTACACCATGTCTTTTTAAGGCGTCGATTGCACCACTTACTAATTTTCCACTGATAAACTCATTAAATCTTCCGGCAATAATTCCAAATTTTAATCCTTGTGCAATTAAATTTCCTTCAATTGTCCTCATCTTTTCGTTCCTCCTTAAAATTTAACAAATGTCCCATTTTTAATTTCTTGGTACGTAAATAGTATTCATTTCTTTCGTTGTGGTTCATCTGTATTGGTTTTCTATCCGTTATTTCAATGCCATAACCGGACAGTCCTTTCATTTTGCGTGGATTATTGGTCAGTAATTTTACCTTTTTAGCCCCTAAGTCAGCCAGTATCTGGGCTCCTATCCCATAATCCCTCATATCTTCCGGAAAACCTAAGGCCAGGTTCGCCTCAACGGTATCCATACCCTGGTCCTGGAGGGCATACGCCCTGATTTTATTAATCAGTCCGATTCCACGGCCTTCCTGCCTCATGTATAATAGTATTCCACGGCCTTCTTCTTCAATTTCTTTCAGGGCCTGGGCAAGCTGTTCCCCACAGTCACACCGGAGGGAACCAAAGGCATCTCCGGTAAGGCATTCTGAGTGAACCCTTACTAAAACCGGTTCCCCGTCCTCTACATTGCCCTTGATTAAGGCTACATGGTGTTCCCCGTTTAAGGTATTTTCATAGCCTATCATTTTAAAATCGCCATATTTTGTGGGTAGTTTTGCTTCTGCGGCTCTTTTTATATAGACTTCTGTTTTACGGCGGTAGTGAATTAAATCCGCAATGGTTATTATTTTGAGTCCATGTACCTTTGCATATTCCATAAGTTCCGGAACTCTTGCCATGGTACCGTCTTCATTCATAATCTCACAGATTACCCCGGCTGGATATAAACCAGCCAAATGAGCCATATCTACAGAAGCCTCCGTATGTCCTGCCCGCTTTAAGACTCCGCCCTTTTTCGCTTCCAGGGGGAAAACATGACCCGGCCTTTTAAAATCCTCTTCCTTTGCATTCACATCAATAACTTTCCGAATGGTCATAGCCCTTTCCTGTGCAGAGATTCCGGTTGTGGTTTCTTTGGCATCAATGGATACGGTAAAGGCTGTCTGGTGGGTTTCTGTGTTTTTGGCAACCATTAACCCAAGGTTTAGTTCGTTCAGTCTCTCTTCATTAACCGGCATACAGATTAATCCCCTGGCATACCTTGCCATAAAGTTAATGGCTTCGGAAGTCACTTTTTCTGCTGCCATTAACAAATCCCCTTCATTTTCCCTGTCTTCATCATCTACTACTATGATTATTTTACCTGCTTTTACATCTTCAATTGCTTCTTCTATCGTATTAAATTCATACATGTTATCTCCATTCCTGCGCATCTTTTTGCGCATAACAAGATTTGGGCCAAGTAAAATTTCTTTTAAATAAAACCAGTATTACTTAAGAAATCCATATCGATTCCTGACTTCTTTTCCTGATTCTTGGTAAAAAGTAATTTTTCTACATATTTACCAATCATATCGCATTCTACGTTAATCTGATTCCCAACCTTTTTTCCAAGGAGCGTAGTTATGTCCCTGGTATGGGGAATGATGGATACTTTAAAGCTCCTTTCATCGACATATGCCACTGTTAAGCTGACTCCATCCAGGGAAACGGAACCCTTATTGACTATATATTTTAATAATTCTCCTGCGGCACTAATGGTTATCCAGACTGCATTATCTTCTTTTTCATATTTCGTTATGGTACCCATACCGTCTATGTGTCCGCTGACCATATGCCCTCCGAGTCTGTCGCCGGCCCTTAAGGCTCTTTCTAAGTTCACTTTATCCCCCTGAGATAAAAGATTCAGATTACTTCTTCGCATGGTTTCCGCCATTACATCGACTGTAAAGCTGTCAACGGTATGTTCCGTAACCGTTAAACATACTCCGTTGGTACTTATGCTGTCTCCGGGTTTTGCATCCTCTAATATTACACCTGCTTTGATTCTTATTTTTGCGGATTTTACTGATTTCATAATATTCTGGATTTCACCGATTTCTTCGATCAGTCCCGTAAACATATGTTTACCCTCCCTTCTAAAAATAACCTTCAATCATAACATTATCCCCGAACGTATAAGTTTTCGTATCCTTTAGTAAAACCGCATCCTTCATAAGCTGTCTGCCTGCACCTCCTACAGGGGTTTTGGCTTTACTTCCGCCAATTAGTTTCGGAGCAATAAAAACATTTATTTTATCAACGATACCCGACTCTATGGCAGAAAAGTTAAGTTCGCTGCCGCCTTCTAACAAGATACTGTCAATTGCCCTTTCTCCCAAGGCTTTCATAAGAAACTTAAGGTCTACCCGGTTGTTACCTGTCAGGGGCGTTACAATTATTTCAGCCCCTTTTCCCCCGAGCTCAGAAAGCTTTTTATCAGATGCCAGGACTGTAGTGGCTATGATTGTCCTGACCTTGGAATCAAGATTCAGGACATTGGCGGAAATGGGTATTCTGGCACTGCTGTCAACAATTACCCGGATAGGGTCCCTGCCCCTTTCGTCACTAAGACGTGTATTTAAAAAAGGATCATCCTGGATTACGGTTCCCACACCGGTCATAATGGCAGATACCCTATGCCTTAATCTATGGACATATTCCCTGGATTCCTCATTGGTTATCCATTTGGAGTCCCCGGTAACGGCAGCTGTTTTTCCATCCAGGGTCATAGCGGACTTTAATATGCAGAAGGGAAGTTTACTGGTAATATACTTTAAAAATATTTCATTTAGTCTGCTGCTTTTTTCTTCTAAGACACCGGTAATAACTTCTATGCCGTTATCCCTTAATAATTTTATGCCCCTGCCGGAGACCTGGGGATTGGGGTCTTGCAGGGCTATGACAACTTTTTTAATTCCCTTTTTCAGAATGGCTTCTGCACAGGGAGGCGTTTTTCCGTAATGGGAACAGGGTTCTAATGTAACATACATCGTTGCTCCGCTTATATCTTCTACTGCATTTTTAAATGCATTGATTTCCGCATGGGGTCCTCCAAAAAACTCATGATAACCTTCACCGATTATTTTTCCGTCTTTTACAATGACCGCTCCCACTAAAGGATTGGGATTTGTGTACCCAATGCCTTTTTGCGCTAGTTCTAAAGCTCTTTCCATGAATTTTATATCCATATCATCTGCACCTCATTGTTTATTGTTACCAGTTATTGATAAAACTTTCACTGCTTTTGAATAAAGAAATTGCCTTGGCGGTCTCCTCGCTGACGCTTGATTACCTGCGGCATGGTTCCTTACAAGTGTCTGCACCAAAAAAATAAAGCCCTGAAAAATTCAGGGCTTATAAATCATATCAAACAGAAATCTCATCTCCGATTATTCTTATTAATTAATATACGTTTAATAATTTAATCATTCAATCATTTCTATCTAACTAATCTTCTTTCATCCAGACTTTACTGTCGGCTTCGGAGTTTAACCGAATCTGCCTTACGGCTCGCGGGCTTTACCGCCGGTAGGGAATTGCACCCTGCCCTGAAGATTTATTCAGTTTTATTTTTATTAAATATAACATTACATTTTTTATTTGTCAAGGATTAATTAAACCGATTGCTTGACATCCAATCCAGCCCTATTTTAAAAATGTATCACACATCCATTTATATTGATCTGTTCTAATTCGCTAATACTGTTTTCCCCTTTGATATGGGGCGTCCAGGTGGGAAAAACCACATTAAACTTATTTCATACAGCACTTCCTTAAAACACACGTTTTTTAACTGCCTTGCATAAATTAATACATATAGTTGAAAGGGGAATTTCCTTGCAGGACGATCAATTCAATCAAAATAAAATTATTGATTTTCAAAATCTAAACAATCAGCCGCCTTTTCATCCCGATATGGTTTCTATGCAACAGCCACCAAGAAGGGATAATCAACCGACTATGAGGGGGAATCAGCCGCCTATGAGGAAGAATCAGCCGCCTATGAGGGGGAATCGACGATCTCCATTTACACCACCGCCGCCCCTGACACCACCTATGGAAGGCGGAGGTCAACAACCTCCGGCACCCAGGTCGGCGCCACCTACTTTTTCTCCTCAAATACCATCGCGGCAGGATGGGGCAAGGGGCATTCGCAGCTGCCTATATCGGAATACTTTTATCTGGCTGAACAACAGTAACAGTTTCTGGTTCTATCCAACCTTCGTCGGAAGGCAGGCAGTTGCAGGATTCCGTTGGAGAGGGTCTGGATGGACTTTCCAGAGAATTAACTTAGACCGGATCCGTTCTTTCCAATGTTTTTAAAAGATAAAGTTAACAAGATTGGAGATAATGTTTTTCGATAAGTATCTAAAGTATTGGTAAAAAAAGGCTAAGCGGGTTACCGAAAGTACTCAAAATAATAAAAATGCTGCTGTAAAACAGAAAATCAAAAAATCAATCGTAAAATTTCCCGTTTTGCAGCAACCCCAAAGGCTAAACAGTTAAATCATAACTTGTCAATCATAGGTCTTAATTAATTTATTACCTGGTAACGTTACGGACCCATTTATAAGATTTATAGCGAAGGGTCGTGAGAGGAATTTTAATGATTTCATCGCTCATAATTATCATATATACAAAAGGTATGGGCAGTTTCCAGACAAAAGCTGCCAGTGCACCAAATAAAATGGAACATCCCCAAAGGGTGGATATATCCAGGATTAACCCAAATTTCGTATCACCCCCTGCCCTGAATATGCCTACCACCATGGTAGTGTTGTAAGCCTGTCCTATTGCAAAATATGACATAATGAACATCATGACGTTCAGATAGGATTTTGCTTCTTCACTTAATGTCATTTGACTTTGGGCGATCCTGGATACAATCAATATAACTCCCGCACCTATCACTCCAAGTATAAGGGTAATACGGATAAATCTTTTTGCATAAACTTTAGCCAGTTCCTCTTTCTGTTCTCCTATGGCTTTACCAATGATAATAGCTGTAGCATTTGCCACGCCAAAAGCGACTACCATGGCAAGTTGTCTGGTTACCTGGGTCACGGAATTCGCTGCAACCACCGGACTGCCTAAATGCCCTATAATGGCAGCATTCGTCGAAGTTCCGGCTCCCCAGATCAACTCATTTAGCATAACCGGTATTACAAATATCAGGAAATCTTTCATTAATATTTTGTCACTGATAAATAAATCTTTGATATGGAAACGGAGCATATTATTTATTCTCTTAGCATAAATCCATACAATGATGAATTCAACAATTCTTGCTATTAACGTAGCTAATGCAGCACCTCTTACACCCATTGGTTCCAGTCCAAATAATCCAAAAATAAACACTGCATTTAAAATAACATTAACGACTAAAGAAATTAAATATACAATGGTAGAAATGATTACTCTTTCTACGCTTCGCATAATATTAAGATAAATCATGGTTATTGCTATGAATATGTAGGATATACCTATAATTTTTAAATACTGTATGCCTTCGGCCATTACTGCCTCTTCCGAAGTAAATATTTTCATAATAGACAGCGGAAACAGCATGACTGCCAAAGTAAAAATAACTGCTACAAATAATGCAAAGCGCATAGCTATTGCAAGAACCTTTTCGATGGTCCTTATATCTTTCTTCCCCCAATATTGTGCAGTAAGTACCGCAGCGCCGGAGGTCAGTCCGAAGAATATCAGTGTCATGATAAATTGAACCTGTCCAGCTAAGGAAGCAGCTGAAAGGGAAGTCTCCCCCACTTTACCCAGCATAATTACATCCGCAGAACTAACGCCTACATTGATCAGGTTTTGTAACGCCATTGGTAAAACTAACACAAATACTAACTTATAAAATTTCTTTTTTTCTTCTTTGTCATTTATATAAGACATGGGTATTCTCCTTTATTATATTGAGTGCTCGCGGAAACTCTCATAGCCTGTATTTGCTGATATTTCAGATGCTGTTAAAAAAATTATTTCTCCAGGAATTTTCAGCGATTATCCCAATACCATCACCTTTTTCTGTTAATCCTTGTTTACGATTCAATATGCATGGCAGTATGAAGTGCTTTTGTCAGAGCCTCATTAATCTGGGTAAAATGCTCCCTATCTTCGGGTAGCAGGGCTTTAAACGCATCTGTTTCTGCCTGCTTTAATTCTTCAAGCATATGAAAGGTAAATTTCATTCCCTCTTTTGTCAGGTATAAATCAAAGTTTCGCTTATCTTCCTGGGATTGCCGCTTCGCAGCGATCCCTTTCTTAATTAAAGTCTGAATTATACTGGACACAGTCTGTTTCGGATAGATTAAGGCATCGCATATATACCGCTGGGTACAGTCAATGGGATGTTCGAATATTGTCCTTAATACAAATACAGCTGAACTGGTTAAATCATAACGTTTTGCAAATTCCGTATATAATCTTTCCACTAAAATCCACTGGGTGTGCCAGCTTCCGATCTGTATTGGTATTGATATACTATTTATTTCAACAGTTCCACGATCAGTATCTATACAATTTAATTTTTTAATTGCTGATTCTTTAATCTCTGATTCCATATTGGTCCTTTCTGACCACTTTTAGTTTATATTTCACAATGAGCAATGCTTACTTTATAAAAAAGGCGCTTAAAACGGTATATTCAAAATTAGTCCGATATAGGACAAAATAGCATTTTTTATTATAAAAGTCAATCAAAACCAAGTAACAAAAACTAACAATATATATCATAATAGATTATTTCACAATTTCTTCACTTAAATTTCAAACACTTATCACACAGAAATCACAGTTGTCCTATAAACTAAAGAAAAATAGGAAAGAGAGGAAAAATTGAGTACTATTGGAAACTGATGGAAGTAATAAGAATTATGATAGATACCAGACAATGAGAGTTTGCGAAAGTATTCAAATTACGAAATGAGAATGAAAAAGACATTAATATTATCTTTATCCCTGGTCCTGATAATGGGTATATTTACCGGCTGTTCCGGTTCTGCTAAAAAAGTAAGTACTGAAACTGGGTCGGATGTAACAGCAGCAAAAAGTCAGGTAACTGCTAATGATGAAAACAATATGACAGGCCAGGTAACAGCTATCGACGGAAACAACTTAACCCTGTCCCTGTATTCAGGTCAGGGTATGCGAAACGGTTCCGGCAGACCCGGAGGAAACGGATCCCAGGAAAGCAGACAAGAAAATAACGGACCTGATAACAGCAGGGAAGAAGGAAGTACACAAAAAGACGGTGAACCTGATATGACGCCCCCTAAAACGGATGAGATAATCCCTGATGGAAAACAAGAAGCCCCTTCATCCGATACAGTACCAAAGGATGCAAATACTTCAGAAGGCGAAGAAAAAGTAATTACCATTTCAGAGAATACCCAGATAAATATTGAAGATGGCGATTCAACCAAAACAGGTACTGTTGATGATATAAAAGTAGGCTGTATGCTTAGTATTACCTATACAAAAGATGATGCTGGCAATGAAGTAATCAGTTCCGTTACTGTAAGAAATTTCTCAGGGAATTCAAGAGGCCAGAGCCGGTCGAATAGAGGCCGGTCAGCAGATTCATTTACTGCTGACGGAAATGAATAAAGTTAATCCATAAAAAGAGGGCAACTGAAGCTATAAAATTCGTATCAATTGCATGGTATATTCGAAAAATTACATTGTTTCGCAATTACCTGGGAATTATATCCGTCTTTTCTTTCTATAAAATAAGATTGCATATATAATTATTTGAATGACAACTAAACCTATTATGAATGAAATCCACCATTGGGATGATATGACTGCTGCATCCTGCGTTTCGTTTACAGGGGCTGCTATTTTCGTTTGAACATTCAGCACTTCGGAGTAGGCTTTACCTTCCGAATCTTCATAATTCACCGTAACTGTACCTTTAACCAAACCATACTTATCCTCCTCCGCCACTGAATCATCTGTGACTTTTTTATTTGCGACGACTACACTGATAGTTGCCTCTGCTGTGGCAGAAGGTTCAACTTCACCGATATAAGCTGTTCCATTCGGAATAACTCCCTGCATCAAATTTAATACCAAAAGGCTGGTTTACATGGATAAACAGACTGTCTGTACCGGAAACGGGGGCTGCCAGTTCATCGACTCCTTCTATTGTCAGGTTTATGATTTGATTAGGGGTGGTAACTTCCCCGGCAACCTTCATTTTAAACGTAATATTTTTTGTTTTGCCTGCCCCTAAACCATCCAGAAAGATGCTGTTCTTATTATCCACCGGAGTTAAATCCCCGGTTTCACTAAGATAAGTCATCTTAATATCTTTGACTGCCTTATCCTTATTGGTATTTTTAAGGGTTACCTTAAATGTCACCACATCTTTCGGGTTGCAGTCAGCAGGTTCCGTGATACAGTTATCTACAATTACTTTTGGAGTAAATTGTACGGGTTCTTCTTCCGTTTCACTTTCGTCTGGGTCCTTACCATCCTCTATAACTACATATGCCGTAAATACCTGTTCTTTCACCTCATTACCCAGTTCATACTGAACGGTTATGTTTATCGGATATACTCCGTTAATCCGGTCTTTTTTTAAATCCAGGGTAAATCGTACCAGAAAAATGGATACTTTATCCCCATTTTTCGCCGTATATTGATATTGCTTAAATTTCTTTTGATAACTCTTTATTTGAAAAGATTGTTTTGCAGTACCATCAAATCCTACCATTGAAGTTATTTCATTCCCTTTAATCTGACTGGTTCCTTTAAAATCCAGGGGCATTACAATGGTAGCTTTATCCTTATCTGCACTAGGTACATAGCCTTTTTCATAGGAATCGCCCATACCCTGAAAAGTATGTTTGGTTTCTATTTCCAAAGCATTGGTTACCGGTGTAGTATTATCCTCCGGCGGCGGCAGGGTAATATATATATTCTCTACCTCCGTATAGGAATTACCGTCTGCGTCCTGGTATTCTATGTTTAAAACCAATTTCTGCTGATAATTGGTTATTGTTTTTGCAGTTTTCATTTTAATATCAACGGTATCCGAATAACCGGCTTCCAGTTTATCAAGCCGCTTGGATCCCATATTATTAACAGGTATTAAAACGCCTTCTGCGTTGTCATAGCTATTTCATATAACAGGTAATCATATATTCCCACACTAAATCCGGTTTTAAACAAAAAAACATTACTTAAAAGCTGCTTCTCCCCATCTGAAAATATAGCACTAATACTTGTATTTTTATAATAAAGGGACGGTTCATACTTTCCGTCAATTGCAGTTGGTTTATAGCTTTTCAATTCTAAGCCATAATAATCCGCTAATTTCTTTATGAGTCCCTCATAACCGCCTCCATTGGGGTAGATGTTACTATATTCCGTTGTAACAAATCCGATGATTTTACCGGTTTCATCGTCAAGACTGATTATGATACTATTATTATCATGTATAAAGATAAGATTCCAGACAATCATGGATTTGGAGGGATCGGCAGTACTAATATAAAAATTAATTCTGGCTTGTACGAAATCTTTATTAAAATCCACATCTATATTATCCAGAATTCCCAATTCGATAAACTTATCCGTTTCGTCTTTGCATGCCTCCTTTGCATCTTCCTCGGTTAATTCTTTACCTTGTTTTATTACTATACCGTCGGCATTTTCATCCTGGCCGGATAATAAATTCATTTTCTCCAGCATTGACATCTGCTGGTGCAATTCTACCTTGGTTTCTTCTAAAGTCTCCAGATTAATGTGTCCCAGGGCTTTAGCATCCTGAAGGGAAGATAATTCAGGAGGCAGGATGAAACACAGGTAAGATAATCCTACCGTAAACATGATCATGGCAATATATTTTATGATTGTCTTCATGTTTCACCCTCCTTTAAAAATACATGGACTGTAGTTCCTATCCCTTCTATGCTGTCAAAAGTCATAGTACCATGGTGCCAGAATCTTAAATTCCAGGGGGGTTACTTTAACGGGATTACCGTCCAGGGTAACCTCTGCTGTATTCTCATTTAATTCAAGCCCGCCGATTACATAGACATCTTCTTTCTTTTCTTCCAACACATTTAAGTATTTGGAATAACGGCGTAAAGGGGAATTTACCCTGGCCAATAGTTCCATGGGCGTAAAGGGTTTTGTTACATAATCATCGGCTCCTATATTTAAACCCGTGACTTTATCAATTTCTTCTGACTTAGCTGTCAGCATGATAACGGGAAAATCATATTTTTCCCTGAGTTTCAGCGTCATGGTAATACCATCCATCCGCGGCATCATGATATCTACCAGGGCGAGATGAATCTCCTCTTTTTCCATGATATCCAGTCCCTCAACTCCATTAGCTGCCTTAAAAACGATATAACCCTGGTTTTTTAAATAAATACTGACACCATCCAGTATTTCCTTGTCGTCTTCCACGACTAAAATATGATAGGAATCCATGTTAACCTCCGCTTATTTAATAAATAAGTTTCTGTTGATATTCCTTAAAATCCAACAGGTCACTTTTACTGACTATCCCCAGATCCTCTATTTCTGCAATAATCCTTGAAAATGGCAGGGGAATTACGTAATTATCCCATCTATACTTAAGATGTAATACATGTTTATAGGTAAAATGCACATAGATCATTTCTTTTCCGGCTTCCGAGGCCAGGAGAAACAGCAGTTTCTTAGGTTCATGCACAGGACCCACCGGTCCGTCTAAAGCTGTTGCAAGAATATTGTCTTCTTCTATGCTCTGTGCTTTCAGTTTACTAAAGAATGGTCTCATTTTCAACCCATCCGGCAGACGCAGGGCTTCTGCCCCATAATGGTTTATCATATGCTCAATGGAATCCCCCCGCTTGTCAGCGGTTACAATTACCTGAATCCGGTTTTTCTCTTTCGCAATCTCCTTTAAGACCATCTGCATACAGTAACTGTCACCATGCCAGTATCCTAACATAGTGTTGTTCCTGATTCTATCCAGATTATGAAGCTCTATCTTACCGGTTATACCAACCAGCCTTATATAAGCATGAAAGATTTCTCCTGTTAATTGCTGGCTCAGATGATTAAAATGTTTTATTTTCATATTTATACCGCATACCGCAAGCTTGCTTGCGGTACTGCCACAAATAAAACTGGTTGAAAGAACCATCCGTGGCATCCTTTCTATATTTAAGTTTTCTTTTCAGGCTTTACCTGCCTTTGAAGTAAAATTTGACCTGCGTTTATTATGGATCTCTTCTGTTAACAGCACCTTCTTATAATACTGTTCTACATTTTGGGCTACCTGGACTGCAAGATATTGTTTCGCTGATTTTACTGCTTCCTGCTTCATCTTTTCCCATAGAAATTTCTTATTCAGGACCCATTCTAATCTTTCTTCCCATATATTGATATCCATATCTGTCATAAATCCGTTTCTGCCGTCCTTTACCACATCACTGACCCCACTGCCATTTACTGCGATTACAGGCAGCCCTGCAGCCATGGCTTCCAGCAATACAATACCCTGGGTTTCTGACCTGGATGCAAATAAAAACAGATCACTGGCATGATAATAATCCGGAAGCTCCCCATGAGGGATTAGGCCGCAAAAAATAATGTTTTCTAAAAGTCCCAATTCCGTTACCCTGGCTTTTAACTCCCCTTTTAAAGACCCCTCACCAATCACTAAAATCCGAAAACAGTCTCCTCTTTTTTCTTTCAATAACTTCAAACCTTCAAAAATAAATTCAATATTTTTTTCTTTTTCCAGTCTTGACACGGTACAGAATAAATATTTTTTTCCTGATAAGTATTTTTTCCTGGTCTCCCTGACTTTAACTTTGTTAAATTGAAATTCGTTTCCCGATAATCCTGTCGGTATTACCTCAACTTCCGTACTGGTTCCATGTTCCTTAAGATATTCCTTTATACTGGGAGTCGGGGCAAATACCAAATCACATTGATTTGTAAAGATACGGTTATGTATCATAACCAGTTTTTCACTTCCGTTATATATAAGCTTTTTCTCAAGGGAGCGGAAGGTGCTATGCCCGGAATTACCGTTCTTGCATTTTGAATAAGGCAGAATATAATGAAGATATTGTTCATATCTGGTATGGTAAGTAAATACAACCGGAATATGATATTTTCTGCTGAAATATTGTGCTGTATAACCCATGAGCATGGGGTGATGTACATGAATTACATCAAATGGAATGGATGAAAAGACTTTTTCAATCCTGGGATCAAAAATATCCGGAATTACATATTCCCCTTTTAATTTCTTTTTTCTGGAATGATACCTTATTACATATGGTTCTTCTACCTCCCCTTCGTAGCTGGGGGCAAAGACATATACTTCATGCCCTAAACTCCTGAGCCCGTCAGCAAGTCGTTCTATGGATATCGGTACACCTCCTACAAACGGTTTATAATTGTTGGTTAACATAGCAATTCTCATAACAGCCCCCCCTACGTGCTCTGCACGTATACTAATCAGGATTAATAACTTTCTCTAAGTTAAAACCTTCAGGACGGAATCCCCTAAAAAATACCCCGCCCCCACAAATACCAGATTCCATACCGTAATTCCCAATAAGGAAAACAAAGTATATCCCCAGAAATTCATCTTTAAGACACCTGCCGGTATGGAAATAATCGTCCTTATCATAGGTATTAATTTACCGATAAAAATTCCGATATAACCTTTTTTGCGAATTCGTTCCATCGTCTGATCAATTACGGTTTTATGTTTCGGAAATTTACGGACATATTTATTTAATAAAAATTCACCTCCGAACCTTCCGAAAAAATAAAGAACCCAACTGCCACAGAGTCCAGCAAATACCGAAAGCAAAAGCGCCATACCAAAGCCAATCCCTCCCTGGGCCGCCCATATTCCTGCCAGCGGCATTACTATGCCTGCGGGAAATCCGGGAAGGTTTAAATATTCTAAAAACACGATGATGAATAGAGCAATGACACCGTACTGATGAAAGTAATCCGTTAATCTTTGAATGTCCATATATCTTTTTCCTCTTTCTAAAGCATTTAATACGCATTCTTCCTTAGCTCCTTACTTAAATTTCTTTAGTTGCTTCTGTACTATCTTAAAATATAAATCTAAAATGCTTCTATATATAAAACGAAAGAAATTCTAAAGAATCTTCAAAAATAAATAAATAAAACGATGCAGTGAAACATGTTTCGTTTGAACTGATATGACTGTACCGGACATAACTATTATATGTAGGTGCAGCTGTTAATGGAATAAATATTATACGAAAAAGAGATTGTTATTTGGCATAAGCCTTATAACAATCTCTTAAAGATTTACAGCATTAAGTTGCGTAAAACCAAGTTTGGCAGGACAAGTACACAAATTGTTTTCTCAACAGCCGTGGAGCATAGGGGTATCCAGGATATTAGCAAAGCAGAAGAACCTGACCTGCCCGGTTAAACATACATATTACTTAATTGATTTTATTATTTGTAAGAATCCCCTAAGATTGAGATACAATCTTCTTTTGATAAGGGTGCCGGATCCACTTCAAACAGGCCTCCCATCGTATCATAAGCCTTATCTACATATTTTCCCATTTCATCTTTTTTAATACCGTAATCAGACATCTTAAGGTCATCTACTTTACATGCTTTTTGTAATTCAATTATTCTACACCTTAGAGTTAACTCGAGATCAAGAATGAATTTTACGGTGCGGTCATTAATTTCAAGGTAATGTTACTGCATCTTTCCAGTTCATCAACATGATCCATATAGATTGCCGGCATTTCCATCATAATGTTCATAAGCTTTATCTTCTGTTACTTCAAAACCCAGCTCTGATAAATAGTCCGTTAATATATCTGCGGGATAATGTATCATTTTTCAGATTATACTTCAATAAAAATATTTTCATTTATGATTCATAAAATACGGTTAATTAACTATACTATAAATTAGGTTAAATAGGTAAAGCACCAAAGAAAGGGATGTGAATTATATGTCAAAAGTTATTATGGGCATCAAACTTATGGAACGAATGAAAACGGCAAGTAAATTCCAGGAATTATTATCCGAATACGGATGTGAGATCAGCACACGCCTCGGTCTTCATGTCGCATCGACCGATGCCTGTAGTCCCCATGGACTCATTATTCTGGAATTTATTGACGATGCAGATGATGTGGCAGCGGAATTTGAAGGAAAAGTCTCGAAAATTGCGGATGTAGTTATTCAAAAAATGGTTTTTTAACTTTTATCATTATCAGCCGTCCAGAATATGAATATTATGCCCGGATTAGAAGAAGGGACAGGTCTTTCCTGGTAGAATACCTTATTCTGCCTGGAAAAACCCATCCGTTTAAAAACAGTAAGTAAAGATGCATCTCAATTTCGTTCAATCAAGAGCCTGAAAGCTGATTCCTCTATAATAACTTGTTATACTAAATAGTTCAGCCATACTATCCTTATACCCATAGATATACAATGGAGTTTCATTTTTCATCAAATCCCCATAATAGTGATCATCTATGATCGTATCACCAATACTTATTACACTTCTTGGAATGGTAATACTTTTTCGAACCATAGGAAAAGCATTGCTTTTAATTGTGGTAACGGTATCCGGTACTACAATATCTTCTTTCTCCGGATTATAATATAAGATAGTTTTACCTTTGTTATAAAGAGCACCATTTTCACTGATAAAATTAATCTGTCCGTCCGCCTTATAGACATTAATACTTTTTAAAGCATTATTCTGCACTCCAAATGAAACTAAGGAGGATGGTATCGAAATATCTAATTCAACATAAGACACCGGAAAAATATAATCTCCTAACTTCTTTAATGTACTTGGAAATCTTACCCCTGTCACTTTTAAATCAGTTGTATCATCAAAAGCCCCATCCGCAACTTCTGGTTTTCATTTTTTCCTCCTTTTGCATTAATTATTTTATTGACATTATAATTATATTGGGATATTAATACAACCAAATTTTTATTAATATTTCTTTAATAAATTTTAATAAAGTGTTGATTCCTTAATCAATACGCTGGGCATTCCTTTTTTTCGAGAGCTGTTTTCTGTGATCCTGACCGATAGCGGAATTTCATGCGCCATTTGCGGCTGCCGGGGCAGCCATGCCGCGAAGAGGCATCATGCTTGGAAGTGTGATGGAGACTCTTGGGATAGTTAACACCAGGAACAGGTCACTTTACTTGTAAGTCATCAATTTTAAAGTAATGTTACTGCATCTTTCCAGTTCGTCCACATGGGTATATTCCTTACAGGAATGCACCTCATTCATACCACAGGCGATTACGATTCCCGTTATTCCATTCCGGACAAAATTGTTATTATCACTGCCGCCAAAGGTTGCAATTAAATCTGTTTTACAGTTAATATCACTGCAGGCCTTTTCAAAACGTTTTACAACCTCCTGTTCTTTCTCCACCTCGTAAGCAATACATCCAAAAGAGGTTTCAAATTCCAACCCGGCACCCCGTTTTTCTGCCGTTTCTTTGAATATATGTTCTATCTTATCAATCTCTGCCAGTGTCTTATCGTGGTTTAAACTGCGGACTTCCCCTTTTAGGATACAATTTTCAGGAACGATGTTTCTTGCAAGTCCCCCTTCTATAGTCCCTACATTTACCGTGGTTTCTTCATCAATCCTGCCCTGTCTGATTGCGGTAATCGCTTCTGCCGCAACTGAAATTGCGTGGATTCCCCTTTCCGGAGCAAAACCGGCATGGGCGGCCTTTCCAATAAACTTAGCGGTAAAGGATACTAGGGTAGGAGCCTTTAGGGCTGCCGTACCTACCGGACCGCTTAAATCTAATACATAAGCTTCTTTGGCTTTAATCATTTTATAATCAAATACCTCGCTGCCCCTGATATAAACTTCTTCTGCGATGGTAAAAAGAACCTCAATGCTTCGATGGGATAGCCCCTGTTCCTTTATGGTCCGGACTGCTTCTAATATGGCAGTCACTCCGGCTAAATCGTCGGCACCTAAAACCGTACTTCCGTCACTTGTAATAGTACCATCCCCATGAACAACCGCCTTTTTGTGGGAACTTGGTTCCACCGTATCCATATGGGCTGAAAACAGAAGCGGATCTCCTTCTTTATCCCCTTTTAAAAATCCATATATATTACCTGCATTTCCATCATAATATTCATAAGCTTTATCCTCTGTAACTTCAAATCCCAATTCAGATAAATACTTCGTTAATATATCGGCCATATTCCTTTCCTGAAAGGATGCTGAATCGATGGAAACCAATTTACAGAATTCATCTGCTATTCTTTTTTTATTAATCATACTTTGTTTATCCTCCTCTTTGAGATAATGTATCACTTTTTAGATACTTCTTCAAGATTAATGCTGAACTTTCGTATCCTTCGTCTCATCCAATATAATCTGATGATAGCAACTACATATTACATTGAATATAGCGGATATAATACAGTGATTATTTATTCAGATATAGATATTTTGAGTTTCCTTTAATTATATTTAATTTATACCCGATTATTCTGAACATAGTATAAGGCGGATAAAATATTGTGAATTAAATATAATATAAGTTAAAGTCAAACTACACCTTTGAAAGGATTAGAATTATCCTGCAGTCCTCATGGACTCATTATTTTGGAATTTATAGAGGACGCAGATGAGGCTGCCGCCGAATTTGAAGAGAAAGCATCCAAAATTGCAGATGTTTGTCAATATCGGTGATATGAATGTAAAATTTGTCGGATATATTATTCACTTTTGAATATGGGGGACATATAATGCAAAAATATAATGTATTCAACCGGGTTAATGATAAATGACCGTTTAATCTGCAACGGCTTTAGGATAGTATCCAGTGTAATAGCACTAATAAGAATCAAATATTTTATTTTTGGTAATGATGAGCAAATCTTGCTGATATCAAGGCTTGATAATCTTGGAAAAGGTTCATCCGGTGCTGCCGTCCAGAATATGAATATTATGCTCAGATTAGAGGAAGGAACAGGTCTTTCCTGACAGAATAGCTGATTTCGCCAGGAAAAACCCGTCTACACAAAGAACAGTTATTTATTAGACCGCATGTTACCGGTTTTCTGTAACCCTACCTGGCCATGGTAAAGATTTTTTCCATATCTTCCATATTAAGTACCTGAAAAAGCCCAATGGTCCTTGTATTCCTAAAGCTGCATTTAAGGCTAAGTTCATGAATCTGTTCATCGGTTACTTCTATCCCTAATTCACGGATTGATGTCGGCATACCGATACTCCAATAGAAATGTTCCATTGCCTTAATGCCTTCTAAGGCTGTTTTATCAACATCATCGAAGTTATGTGGTACACCTAATACATTCACTGCAAACTTGGCAAAACGGCTGGGAGCGGTTTTATATACATATCTTGCCCAACTGCCCCATACTGCAGCCAAACCGGCTCCGTGGGTAACGTCGAACATACCGCCAAGTTCATGTTCTAACTGATGGGGCGCCCAGTCTCCTCCGGTTGTACCGCATCCGGTCAATCCATTGTGGGATACACTGCCGGCCCACATAATTTCTGCACGTGCTTGATAATTCTGCGGTTCTTCCATTAATATTTTAGCATTCTGTATTACTGTCCGCATTAATGCTTCACTGATACTGTCTGTCAATTCCATGGTACTACCGGTACTAAAATAGCGTTCCATGGTATGCATAAGAATATCTGCACACCCGCTCTGGGTCTGATACTGGGGTAGTGTATAAGTTAACTCCGGATTCATGATGGCGAATCTACAGCGGCCGTAATCCGTATTGCAGGCTCTTTTCAACCATCCTTCTTCTTTTGTTATAACACAGGAATTACTCATTTCACTTCCGGCTGCTGCAATCGTTAATATAACTCCAACCGGCAGACAGCCCACCGGAGACTGTTTACCTACAAATAAATCCCAGACATCACAATCATCAGCCATACCATAACCAATGGCTTTGGCAGAATCAATGGCACTTCCGCCGCCTACTGCAAGGATAAAGTCGACTCCTTCTTTTTTGCATAGTTCAATTCCTTCATATACCTTAGAAAGTCTTGGATTAGGAACAACACCGCCTAAACTCACATAGTCAATTTCTGATTGCTTCAAAGAAGAAAATACCCTGTCTAAAAGACCGGATTTTATGGCGCTATTACTGCCATAATGAACAAGCACCTTTCTACAATTTTGTTCTTTTACAAGTCGTCCTACCTGCTCATCCGTACCTTTGCCAAATAAGACCTTGGTTGGGGTAAAATATTGAAAATTTTGCATCGCAAATACACCTCTGTTCCCTTCGTTTAGTAAAAATTGGTTGATATGTATATTCTACTCCTTAGAGATAACTATAAGTCAATAGATAAAACTAATAATCTAATAATTTAATCTAATAATTATATAATAATTTGTCCCATTAGTCCCATTTGTCCCATTAGTATATTTATCACGCTATTGTAAGTTATTGTAATTAACTTTTTATTGACTATTGTTCTAACCCTGCCCCAAACTTTTCAATTAACTGCTTATCCAGCTTTATTTCACTTGCTTCCAGCAATCCATTTAACTGTTCTAATTTAGTTACGCTGCCAACGGGAACCACATCAAAGGGCTGATTAAGTAAAAATGCTACGGAAAGTGCAAACAGGGAGGCCCCGGTCTCTTTATGGATTGTAAGGAATTCCTCGTATAAATGCAGATTCCTTTCATTCATATAAGCTTTTATTAATTTGTCTGAAAGCCCGGTTTCTGCAAGCGGTGATAAAAGTTTTCCCCCGCTCACTTTAGGATTCGCACGGTATAATTTTTCAAAAAACCCGTTGGCAGTGGAGGTATAAGGGATAAAAGGCATTTTTGTTTTCTTATGCCATTCATAAAGATCTTCATCTATTAATTCCATGGTAGCATCCCTATTAGAAGTGTTATCCGAATTAAAACTTGCGGCACTCCACTGGTTGGATACGGCACTGAATCCCTGCAATTTATGATTCTTGGCGTAAATACGGGCTTCCTCCAGGCGTTCGAGACAAAAGTTTGAAGCTCCGTAATAACGGATTTTTCCCTCTTTGACCAATTCCTCCATCCAATCTATAATCTCATCCATGGGTTGATTCCTGTCATCCCGATGCAGCCAATATAAATCAATCCGGTCAAGGCCCAAGGTCTGCATACTCTCGGTAAGATCATGATGGACCGCTTCTTTGGTTACCCTTGGGATACCTGGTGCTTTAAAATCATAATGTGCACCTTTTGTGCCGATAATCACCTTATTTTTAGCATTCCTGGATTTTAACCATTCCCCGGTCATTTCCTCGCTGATATTCGCTAACCCCGGAATCCAGCGGCAGTACACATTTGCAGTATCGATAAAATTACCTCCTGCTGCTACAAAAGTATCTATAACTTTAAAGACCATCTCTTTTGTTAATTTTTCCCCGAAATTACCACCGCCCAGACATATATTGCTTACCTTCAGGTCGGTTTTATCTAAAACTAATTCTTTCATGATATTTACCTCCAATCATTTTTGAGTACGCTCGGAAACTCTCATTGCCTGTTTTTACATATACCTTTTTCTATTCTAGCATTGGTTTGTATTACATGCAACACCGAAACAATAGAAAGCACACTTCGCGGTAACCGTTCAGCCTATGATACCGCGAGGTGTTTTTTGTGAGTGGAGCGAAGCGATAGTCACAGAAAACCCGAGATATACATGCGCGAAATTATGCAGAATGCATAATTTCTGTGCATAATTTGTAACAGTTCAGCCTTACGGCTGAACTGTTACACTTCGCGAACTTTCTATTTTCATGAATGAAAGGGACTAAGTCCGGTAATCACCAAACTCAGTCCCTGGAAATTGTATATAGATTAATACCGCTTTATTAAGTCAGAATACTGCAGAAGATAAAAAGATTCCACTGTTTCAACCTTCTACACATTCTAACTCCAAAAGGCCTGATTCCGTAATATCTAAATTGTGGAAACCGGACTCAAGCCTTTCCGTTTTCTCATAAATTACACGGCCGCGGCAATCCCTCTGTTTCAGATGGAAAACAGCCTCTTTTTCCGTTCTGATTATTATCTCCAGCTGTTTCACACCATTTATCAGAATTGTCTTGTGATTCTTCCCTGAAACAGGTACTACTCTGTTGGAGGAATAAACTGCCGTCACTGCAGCACCATCTTTCTGCGCCGTTATAACCGGATACAGATTCTGGGGTTCCTGTGGCATAAGTTTACCGTGTTGCAAAATTTCACTGTTTTCTTTGGCAAAGGTCGTCCAGAAACGAATCATTTCCAGATTTTCTCTGCTCTGCTCCTCCAACTTCACGGACAGCTGCAGGGTAGCGAAAATACTATTCAGTATCTGCCTTGCTGCATTTTCAGTTGTCTCATCCTTATGCCACATAATCATATCTGAATGCACCGCCATATTCCCGGATAATAGACGGATTATTGCCACAATACTAACAAACGTGCAAAGGGGTGCGGATGTCTTTGCAACTCCCAACGATTGATAAAATTTATTCATATTTTGAAGCCAGTTCACGTTTCATCCTCCAAACTTTTTTCTGGTGCATATCTGCTTTTGAAAAGAAGTTTTCTCTTTTGAAGGAGAAAACTTCTTCCAAAGGTCTGCTTATGCAGAAATGTAACTTTCCCGCTACTGCTTAAGAATCGCATTAATATCTTCTGCAATAGATGGGAATATCTCTGCCGGATTTCCATCTCCGGTACCGACACCTGTTTCATCATCTACACGGTCTAATACCGTATTGATTTCATTGGTCCTCTTCTGCGTTTCTGTCGGAGTCTGATTAAAAGCTGCATCTACATAAGCCTGCATGTTCTTGCCTTCATAGATATTTTTGAAGCTGTCCACTGCATTAGGATTAACCGGTACACCGTAAGCGGAAGAATCACCGCCAATTGCCTTCTGCGCTGAATCACTTTCACATAACCATGCTGCAAAAGTCTCTGCTGCCTCTTTGTTTTCTGATGCGCTGCAGATTGCCAGACCATCGACTTCCTTGTTGCCGCCATTTGCCGGATAAGGTACAATATCCCAGTCAAAGCCGGTTACATCTGCCATCTGCGGAATATACCACGGGCCAAAATCCGTATACATTGCTATTCTGCCGCTTAAGAACCAATCCATCATGCTTTGTCCCTCTGACTGGGTGTTGTTGGGATTATAACCTTTTGCCTTTGCATCAATTATAAAGTTTGCTGCCTCAATATCTTCCGCAGAATCCAGATTACTTTCTGTACCGTTATTCTTATAGTAAGAACCTCCGAAGGAATAAACAAAGTTTCCCATCCAAGGTGATTCTGAACCAAACTGCTGAGGATTTTTGGATGTATCGGTCAGTTTTGCAATATCATTACCAAATTCCTCCATAGTCATAGGCTCTGTCAGGCTGGGAATATCAACGCCGTATTCTTTAAATAAATCCTTATTGATTGCCATAACCTTGGGTTTTACGATGAATGGCCTTGCTTTTAACTCACCCTCAATTTTCAGGGCATCCACAACATTCTCTGAAAGGTATTTGGAAGCATCCACCGTCTGCGTATCAAAATTACCTGCAAAGCCCGGTAAGTCGGCAGCTGAAATCAGATAGACATCTGCAGTGGTACCGCCTGCAATCTGGGTCTGAACCTTGGTCAGATAATCCTCTTCGATCCACTGGGTCTCAACCTTAATATCCGGATTATTTGCTTCGAAATCTGTTACGGTTGCCTGTATGGCATTGTTTTCACTTTCTGCTCCCCAATAGGCAAATACTACTGTTGTTTTATCTCCACCCGAAACATTTTCTGTTTCTTTGGCATCTTTAGTCTCTTCACTTCCTGACTTTGTATCATTCACTTGTGACGTACCGGTGCTGCATCCTGTCATAAATATAGATGATGTCATAATAAGTGTTAATGCCAAACACAATACTTTCTTCTTCATAATATGTATCCTCCATCAGATAGTTTATACTTTACTTTTACTTAAAAGTCTGCTACACTTTATTTGTCATTTTTTGCAAATCATTTTTTCAGTTCCCCACTGTACATGATCCAATGCAGAAGATGACTTTTTGTTTTCCTTTTATACTTCTTTTTTACAACTTTCCCTCTCCATAAGCTGAACCGGTAAAATAACTTTGACAGGAATCGGTCTGCCTTCAATGCGTTGTGTCAGACAATCTACTGCACTTCTTCCCATCTGATAGGCATATACCATAACCGTGGTTAGAGGAGGGGACATATAAGCCGTATCCTCAATGCCGTCAATGCTGACCAGCCCAATATCTTTTCCGATACGGATCCCTGCCTCCCCAAAAGCCCTGTATACACCCAAAGCCATCGGATCTGATCCGATTAAGAATACCTCCGGCAGATTACCGGTCAATATTGCCTGTTTTGCCAATTCATAGCCAACTGCTTTGGTAAATTTATCACCAATATACATAAAGTGTCTGAAATTTAATTCTTTACTTCTGGCATAATTTTCAAACGCGATCTGCCTCGTATCCATTCTACGGATCATTTTTTCACTGCTGAAATCATTAACATAATCCCAACTGCCGATGTAACCGATATTCCTGTATCCTCTGTCCATCAGATAATTCATTGCCGCATCAACAGCATCTGAAAAATTGCTGAGCACGCAGTCATACTTGCAGGAATCAAAATCATAATCCACAAAGATTACATTCTTAAGTTTCTGGAAATATGGATTCTGCACTTCAAAATTTCTTTTACCGATTACAATGATACTGTCCATGCCCTCCAACTTTTCATAATCCTCTGCCTTATTCATTGATATCACCCTGGCTGTATGAATACCGATTTCATCCAATCTTGCTTCTACGCCGTTGCGGATATAGAGATAATAAGGATCCTGTAGTTCACCCCGGTCCGTAGATTCCAATCCGATTGGAATGATTCCAACCTTATGCTGGGTGAAAGATGATTTTTCCAGAACTGCTTTCCTGTTTTTATACACATAATGCAGATTTTCTGCACATACTTGTATTTTTTCTCTTGCCTCCCCTGAAACTGTAAAGGAAGGATCATTACTCAGAACTCTGGAAATCGTTGCTTTGGAATATCCGGTTTTTTCAGCTATTTCTTTTACCGTCGCCATTTTCTCACCTCCTATGTATCATAGATTTAGTAAATTGATTACTAAACTAAATTATACTCTCATTTGCGGTATTTGCAATACTCTATTTAACTTTTTCCAATTTCTCTAATTTCATCAACATATTTTTGTGCATATTTTTGTATTTTTAATGTTTTTAGTCTCCTTTTTTCAATTTGTTTAGTAAACTTTTTTATCTAATCAAGACATTATAGCAGTAAACCACAAATTAACAGTTGTCCTAATTTCCAAACAGCATCCTTTTATCCGCTTGACAGTAGTTAAAAAAGCACATGATCAATAGAATTTCTTCCATTGATTATGTGCTTCCTATTATTAATTATTTAGAACTTTACTTATTGCCTATGCTTTAAATCTTCACAAGGTTCTCCGGATAAATGCCCTTCCCCATCCCCAATAGACAAACCTTTAGGTGGTGCAAGGAATCTGGCTGCATTTTGGAGCACCAGCTGAATCTCTGGCTGATAGAATATGGGAAATGCCTCATGTCCGGGAGTAAACCCAAAAATCTTACCCCGTCCTCTTTCAAATAAACTGCCGCTCCGGCAGACATCTCCGCCTTCCCACCAGGCAATAAAGATAAGCTTGTCAGGGTCGGGTATTAACATGGGCTCACCATACATTTCATCTTGCGGAATCTCTATGTAATCCTTTATACCTTCACAGATCGGATGACCCGGAACAATGACCCAGAGTCTTTCTTTTTCTCCTTTTGGCATGGTCCGAAAGCGTCCCCATTCACCGGCCGCATATTCTATTCCAAGCAAACGCTGCCAGGGTTTTGAAAAGGAAGCAGAATGTAATGCAAGAAAGCCCATTCCATCCCGTACCACACGAAGGCATACATCATCTGCAACCTCGTCTTCCAGCTGCCTGTTATCAATATGGCTCCACCATACTAAGACATCGGTATTGTCAAGGACTTCTTTTGTAAGGCCATGCTTTGGCATATCCTGGGTCGCTATGGTTACTTTAAATTCTTCTGCATTTTGAAAAGCTTTTGCAATCGCACCATGTATCCCCTCGGGATATACACTTTTTACAGGTTCAAAACGATCCTGATTATGTTCACAAAATATAGTTACCCTTATCGCTCTCATGAGTTACCTCCAGTCAAACATCACACAGGTATCAGCCTGCTGCAGACGTTCTTCGCCAATTTCACGGTAAATAGCAGTACAGTCACCAGGCTTTACCCTACGGTAAATTCCATCTACATTAAAACGTCCCTCTTTCATCCATTGTAAGGATTTTTCTAAACTGTGACGATTGCTGTCTGGTAAAAATTCTGCCGACTTACGTGGAAGATTCCATTCCCAGCCGGAATGTACATGTAAAAAGCCATAAAATATCTTAAGCAGCAAGGTGTGTCCATCTACTTCTGTGGATTTACGCCAGGGCACGCCTACTAAAAACAGCTCGCCTCCATGACGGAGATTGTCCGCACAATCATAAGTTGCATTCTCGTCCCCGCTGCATTCTGCGGCAGCGCCAAAGCTCCCAACCATATCCGGTATTTCTTTTATGTTTTTAACAACATGGAGAAGTCCGCATTTTTTACCATTTTCCCGTCTTTTTTCCACAGGGTCAATACACCAGACATCATAACCGAAGTTTTGTAACAGCTGGCTGCATAAAAGCCCGATTAATCCAAGCCCTGTAACCAGTACCGGTTCTGTGGGCCTTATTGACATTGGAATTAAAGAACTCATGGATACGGCAGGAAAACGGCAGAAAACTCCTTGTTCCGGTGTCATTCCCTCCGGTAACGGTAAAACATTTTCTTGTTTTAATACTGCATACTCATGATGAGGGCTGTCCGCAAAAAACAAATCCCCTTTTTTGATACCGGTCACATCTTTGCCGGTTTCTACTGCCCGCAATACAGCTGCATAACCTGTTATCTGAGGATATGCCATGTTATCATTATAATCCATATAACCGCCCCGCTCAGAGCCGGTAGAAATAAGGGAAACTACTGTTTTACCCAGTATTTCCCCTGGCTGCAATTCAGGTACTTCCAAAGTTTCTTCTATTAACCTGGCCTCTTGTTTTGCAACAAAACGTACACATTGATTCGTTAATTTAATCATATCAGCTCCCATAGCAGCTCCGTTATTTAACCGGAACAAGGTATCCGGATTAATTTTATTTACAGATCGCTTTTCTTAACTTCCTGGATAAATTCAATTTCTTCCCCGTCATAACCGGTCACATAAGCAAAATACATATAAACAGGTTCCGGCTTTGCTTCTAAAATATCCGCGAAAGTAGGTACCAGCTTAGGTTTTGCCCCGGCTGCCAAGGCACGTTTATAACTTTCTTCAATATTATCGGTTCTTAAAGCTACATGAACAAATCGTCCGCTGCCGGATACGTTTTCTTCTCCGCCTTCAAACACTTCCATGCAGGAACCATCTCCCATATCCATCATATAAATACGTTCCTTCCGACCCCAGATATGTTTAATGGTAAATCCTAAACCTTCCTGATAAAGCCTTACCGTATCTTCAAAATGATAAGAGGTCATACCTATATGATGTAAACCCATTGCTTTTTTGTCCATATAATCACCCTTTCACAGCGCCTCCGACAGCGTTGATATAATTTTTCTGGAATATAATAAATATTACAATAATCGGTATTACTGAAATAATGGTAGCCGCCGCAATATATCCGAATTGGAAATTAAACATACCTCCCAGATAATTAAGGGCTGCGGCAATCGGATATTTTTCCGGATCCAAAACGATAATGGGCCATAAGAAGTTATTCCATTTGTTTACGAAGTCAAAAATAATAACCGTTGATATGGCAGGAACAATCTGAGGTACCATGATTTTTATCCAGATATGCATTTCCGGGGCACCATCAATCCTGGCGGCTTCTATAATCTCAGTTGGAACAGAAAAATAAGCCTGACGGAACAAAATGATGCTAAAAACCGCTACGGAAGAGGGCAATATTACTGCTAAGTAATTTCCCATGATCCCCAGCTTTCCAACTGTAAGATAATTTACGATTAATCCGGCTGCTGCCGGTAAAATCTGAGTACTTAAAAGTGCTCCCGTAATAAATTTCTTTCCATAAAAATCAAACTTAGCTAATGGATATGCACAAAGGGTAGCGAGTACTACATCTAATACAATACCAACCGAAGTCATAACAAAGGTATTCCAAATATATTTAGGCAGTTCAAGGAACTGTACCACTCCTAAATAATTACTGATAGTTGGTCTTTTAGGGAACAAAGACATTTCATAAATATTTTCATTTCCTTTAAAAGAGGTACTGAGCATCCATAGGAAAGGGCCTGCACATAGAATGGCAACCAGGATAAGTACAATATATAGAATTATTTTTGTCATAGTTCTTTTCATTTTCCTGCTATTAACAGTTATGGTACGGGTATTAGTCTCCATTGTTCATTCCTCCCTTTCTGCCATAGAAGAAAATAATCATGCTGAATGCTGTTGTTACGACACTCATAATTAACCCGGCTGCTGCGGAATAACCGAACTCAAAGGTTCCAAAGGCCTTATTATAAGTGTATAAATTCATGACTAAGGTAGAATTATCCGGTCCTCCTTTTGTCATTGCAAAAACAACATCAAAGACACCTAATGCGGATAATACACTGAACAGACTGCAAAACCAGATATATGGTTTTAACATAGGTAAGGTAACTTTAAAAAATACTGCCGCTTTACCTGCCCCGTCAATTTCCGCTGCTTCCGTTAATTCTGCCGGAATAGACTGTAAACCTGCTAAATATAACATCATATAATAGCCCAGACCTTGCCAGATGGTAACAAACATCAGGGAAATCAGTGCATAACGAGGGTCTGCCAGGAAATAAACCGGCTGAGTGATAATTCCTCTGGTCAGTAAGAAACTATTAATAATACCATCCGGATTAAAGATAAAACTCCACATGATGGAAATGGCAATCATAGAGGTAACAACGGGTATGTAAAACAAAACACGAAAGACGGTAACGCCCCGTAATTTGCAATTAACAACTACTGCGAGCAATATGGACAAAATCTGCAATATGGGTACACATAGTACGAATAGTGCTGAATTTAACATTGCAGTCCAAAATTCAGGGTCAGAAAATGCACGTTTAAAATTATCCAATCCAATAAAATGACTATCTCCTATAACGGAATAGTCGAAAAAGGCCAAGGGAATGCTATAAATAATCGGATAAAACACAAATACAATCAGAACGATTAAAGCAGGTGCCATAAATGCATATGCCATCAAGCTCATCCGCAGCTTTTTATTCACTTTTTTCTTAGGTTTATTCTTAATCATATTCCCGGATGACCTTATATCGGCCTGTTCCCAGGTTTTTTTCACGAAATCTGCCATATCACCAGCTCCTTATGTTCCACTTCCTTTAGTCAAAACGGATATTCCCAATCCGCTTGCTCCAGTTTATAACCTTCCAAGCAGCTGTTACGCTATTTCAGTGAGAGTTTGACCTCTCACTGAAACAAGTTAAGTTTAACCCGGCCTGCACTTTACTTTGAGGCAGGGACTTACTTGGGAGATTAAATCCCTGGCAAGGCAATACAATTATTTTAGTAAAGCATTAACTTTTGCTTCTACATCATTTAATACAGTCTGCGGATCTTTATCTGCCTGCATAATAGATTCAAACATACCATCTATTTCAGAAATCACTTCATTTTCCTTTTCTACACCAAGTCCTAAGTCAAAGCTGACTGCGGTTGCTTTTGCTGCTTCTGCGCGGGCACGTCCATCTAAGGTCTCCATATCGGAAGTAAAGAAGGGATCTGCTGCAGCTGCCCTTGTGGTTGGCATGATTGCTGCTAATTTACAGAAGGCAAGCTGGTTTTTATCATTTGATAAGAAATTAGCAAAGGCAATTGCTTCTTCATGATGTTTTGAATCTTTTGTTACAACTAAACTTTGAAGTGCACCTTGTGCAATACCTGCACTGCCAAGTAATGGAGCAGCAACCTCTGTTTTGGAAACAGAATCAGGAGCTTCTTTTTCAATTCTTGTAACGGTCTGTGCGCCTAAGCTGATGGTGGCTAATTTATTCTGGGCATATAATTTAATCATATTATCCCAGTTATTCCAATCAGTTTTAGGCATCCAGCCTTCTTTAACACCGGTCTGCAATTTAGTCAGCAAATCAAGCGCTTCAGGAGTATTAAAGGCTACTGCAGTTTTATCTTCTGTCAATATTTGAATACCATTAGAGTATAAAACCTGTGACATTGCATTTGGTACATATAAATATGCTCCGGTAGAATCCTTTACTGCTTTTGCCATGTCAAACATTTCATTATAATCAACGGGTGGTTTCTCATACCCTGCTTTACTTAGTAATTCTTTGTTATAAGTTGTAATTGGTGGTGTAACATACCAGGGGAATCCATATAATCCACCATTCATCTCATTTGATGTAAATAATCCCTGCTGATAGATATCTAACTGATCTCTTGCAGCTTCCTTATAAAGATCAGTTAATGCACCTTTTCCTGCCATCCCAAGCACCATGGTTGTCCATAGATTTACTACATCAGGCGCTTTTTTACCTGCTATTGCAGCAACCAGTTTCTTCTGCATTGCGTCATAAGGTAAATCAGACCATTTTACGGTAACATAATCGTATTGCTTCTCAAAATCGGCAATCACCCCATTGATGTAATCGGTAAAGGTTGGCTGAAGGGAAAGCGTCCAAAATTCAATTGTAATAGGATCTTTCGATTCTTCGGCAGAAGCCTTATCGGCTATTGAATCGTCAGCGGCTGTTTCGTCAGCAGTTTCTTTTGTTCCGGCTGTCTGCGTAGCGTTGTCTGCGTTATTCTTGCTGCAGGCAACCATACTTATACACATAGCCACTACCAGAATGAATGCCAATAATTTCTTTTTCATAATAAATCCTCCTTATAATTTACACATTATATCTGTGTTTTTAATAATGTTAAGTATTATTGCAGATATTGCATTAAACCTTGTAAATCCTTTGATGCTACTGTAATCTTATCTCCCAGGGTTTCTGCTTCATTTTCAATTGCCAGCCATTCTAAGCTGCTTCCCTCACAGGCTTGTAAGATTTTTGGCCAATTACTGTCATCCTCTTTAGAGCCCAGTATTGTTTCTGTTTTCAAAATACCGCCAAAGGGTTTACAATGTATTACTTTCAGCCTGTTAGCAGCTTTCTTAAGCATTTCTGCCGGATCAGAACCGCCTTCCATACAATTCCCGGTATCAAGCTCTAAGAATATATCTTTCTCGGTATGGTCACAGAGTATGTTCCAGGGAGTAATTCCGTCAAAATTATCCTCAAATTCATGGGCATGGGTATGATACCCAAGTGTTAAACCTTCCTGTTTTAATTGTTTATTCAGTATGTTCATTTCTTCTGCATGTTTAATCCAGGTTTTTGCACTGTTTTCAGACGCAGTATGGGCGATATTCCAGGGTCCACCCAGACAAGGTATAATAATATTTTTATTACCTAATTCTTTATGGTAGCGAATGGTTCCTTTCAGGGTTTCTTTCTGTAGCAGCTTCCATTCCGTATGCCAGCCGCAGATTGTAAGCTGACTTTCCTCCAGTAATTCTTTTACCCTTAAGGCAGGCCATTGACATTCGCCATAAAACTCAACTCCTTCATAACCTGCTTTTTTAATACTGCATAACGTGCATTGCAGATTTTTTTGAAGTTCTTTATAAACTGTATATAAAGCCAGGGCTTTATTAAATTTATTCATAGTACCTCCCATACGTTCCAGTTACTGATACTATAGTTCTTTAACCAGCCACTTAATGGTATTCGCCGTAAGTATTAGCATGTGCTCATCATTCTGCATCTCAAGAGTATGTCCCTGGCTGATTCCTGCCACCCTTCCGCTTCCGAAATCATGGCACCATACACTGGCCGCCGTCATATGCCCTGAGGTCGCACAGGCAAGGAGATTGGTGTGGGTTACATCCACCTGACAGAAATAATGCTCATCTTTTTGTGTGAAAGGTATTATGTCTTTGGTTATTGGATGTGATGCATTTTTAATAGGTGATACCGTTACTTCACACTGTTCGGGGTGGTGTATGAACCGCCCTGAATTTAATTCCTTATAAAAAGGACTGTCTTTCTCAATCATTACCAGCCCGGCATGATAAAATAATATTCCCATGCCGTTCTTAACTTTATTTACGATAACGGATTGTTCTTCATAAGTTAAATCCGTTTCACCCTCTGTACGTCCATTGGTATAGAAAACAGCAAGATCGGCTTTTAAATCTGTTTCCAGTAACTCCCTTGCACTTTCCGTTTTTACTATATCCCAATAATCTTCTGTGAACAATTTCTTAAGTGCTGGTTCAATTACTTCCTTCGGATGATAAAAATCATTCCAGACAATAACAACTTTTTTCTTCAATTGCAACTCCTATCTGCGTGCTTTGGCACGTATACTTATTCCTTATTTCTCACTAAGCATCCTACAAATACCGGTTAATTTTTGAAGCGGCAGCAGAATCCAGCAGCACTTCACAATTAGGATGAAGCTGTATGACGGAAGCCGGCATGTCCGTAGTGACTGGGCCAAATAAAGCCTGTTCAATAATGTCTGCCTTATGTTCTCCTTTCGCTATCAGCACCAATTTACGGGAATGCATTATATTCTTTATTCCCAAAGTTAAGCCGCCCAGTTCATGCTCTTCCGGTACGCCGGTTTCACGGCGTACCCGGGCTTCAAAGACAGGATCCATTGGGGACACCCAGGTAGTACTTTCAAAAGGTGTACCTGGCTGGTTAATTCCAATGTGTCCGTTAAAACCGATTCCAAGCATCTGAAGGTCAATACCCCCTCTGTCTTCAAGCCTTTTCTCAAAGGTTTTACACTCTGCTTCAAAATCTTTAGATAATGTAGGTGGCATGATAAAATTCTCTTCCTTGATGCCTATCGGTTTAACTAGCTGTTCGTAAATCATAGTGTAACAACTGCCGGAATAATTCCGGTCCAGATTCGTTAGTTCATCCACATTAAATATGGTAACTTTTGATACATCAAAAGGATATTCCTTATATATCTCGGATACTGCTTTGTGCATCCCCTTTGTTGTCTGACCCGTTGATAAACCAATAACAGAATTTGGTTTTTGCTGCATCATCCCGATAATACACCATGCTGCTGCAATATCAAAAGCTCTTTCATCTTTTTCAATAGTAATTTTCATTAACTTATCCTCCTTTTTTATATTAGGGTGCTCGTATTTGCTAAGAAGCCAACTGCCGCAGCTCCGATTAATCCTACTTTTGCAGGATCTAACTCAGACGGCACAACTCCTTTATCAACCTTTTTCATAACCGGTAAATCAAGCCGGGACGACAAATGTCTGGTCACCAGACTGCTACCCCCTATACCGCCGCCTAAAACAACCCGTCTGGGTGCACTGACACGAACCAGGTTTAATATTAATTCCGCAATGGCATCCACAGCATCAAATGCTATCTTCATTGCCAGGGCATCCATGGCATCTGCCTGTTCAAAGATCTGTTCAGCCCTGACGAAACCTTCCTTTGCTGCTAAGATAAGAGGCGAACCCGGATACCGTTCTTTTAATTGACCGATTCGATTATTCATACCCCCACCGGAAGCTATGGCTTCCACACAGCCAAACCTGCCGCAGGCGCAGGGTATATTGCTGTCATAATTTACTGTCATATGCCCGATTTCACCGGAATCATTCTCAAAACCCCGGAGCAATTCACCTCCTGCTATAAAACCCGCTGCTATTCCGGTGCCTATATTAAGATAAATAAAATCATCTATATCTTTTCCGGCCCCAAATATCTGCTCCGCCAAGGTAGCTGCTTTAACATCATTTTCTATGCTGCAGGGAATTCCATATTTCTTTTCTAATAAGTCTGATAATCGAATGGGATTTTTTCTGTCCGGATCAATCATAATCCAGATACCATTTTCCTGGTCTACCTGACCAATTAATCCCATACCCATAGCTTTGGGGGTTTTACCGCTAATGCCTTCCTTACTGATATAATCATCCAAAGAACTGTATATCAGTCCCAATTCCTGTTCCTGTGTTAAATAACCGGTCGGATATTGCCTGGAATGGGAAATACGCCCATCTAAATCCACCTCACCGATCAATAACTTTGTCCCTCCTAAATCAAGGGCAAGTATAGTTTCACATTCTTTCATTGACGATTACCTCTCTTTTGGATAAATTTCAATCAAATTTTCCATTGAACCGTCAGGCAATATAGTAATAAGCCAGGGAAGGTTCTTATTTAAGATTTTAAATGAAATTTCAGTTTCCTGTCCGACCGGAAGTTTATAAGAAGAGACAGCTTCCACATTGTCCACCCTGAATTCCAACAGACAATCACTTTTTCCGGTTAACGTTAATTTCACTTTTACGAATTCTTTATCCGCGGTATAATCTGCATTCAATTGATAAAAATTGTTCGTTAACTCATATCTGCCTCCATTTACCAGTACAAGCTTTTTACTCATGCCCTGCCAATAAAATTCATATTCACCGGTGGGAAGCTCTATAGAAAATTCACCGGTACGGGGATGGGTTCTAAGGGTTAGGGATTCTTTTGTACGGAGGGATTTTATTATTAAATCCGCTCCGGGAGCATCAAAGAGCCAGCCGTAAACTTCAGCCTGCTTATTTACCTGCCCTGACAAAAGTAAATATCTTACACTGGGATGCACCCATAATTCCCTGTAAACGGCATTACTGCATTGGGGCCAATAAGGTTCGTCTTCATTTACATAACTTTGAATTCCTACACAAATACCTCCGGTAATTTCACCTGGAAGACAGACATATTGTTTTGCATAGCGGTAACCTTCTCCCATCATAAGAGACTGCCCGAAGGGATTCTTTCCTACCACCCACTCCAACTGGTCTTTCGCAAGCTTAAGCAAGGTATCATCATTACGTAATCTTCCTCCAAATGCTGCTGCACATCCTCCGGCTAAAACCAGTCCATTATTTCCCCGGTAACTAAACCAGGAGGGAAATCTTTTTAAATAATATCCGCAGCCTAGGGGAACGCCCTTTTCAATTTGTTCTTTATATTCTTTAAGCATACCCGGATGGGCAAAAGCCTGCTGTTTCAAAAACAGTTCTGCATCCTGCTTCGCTTCATCTATATGATAAACGGATGCCGGTGACATGTAATAGGGGCTGGTGCTGGTGACTGCAAACTTGTAATATTCCGTATATAGCAATACAGAATGATACCATTTAATCCACATCGGATGTTCCGGTAAGATGCGGCATAATAAACTGAGTGCCTGAATTGGTTCATGCTCATGGGAACGGTGGTTATAATGCTGGATCTGGGTTTTTTCCATATCCCGGTAGAAAAACCCGGTCAGCTTAACAGACCAATCCGGATATTCCTTCTGCTGGCAGGCCATTACCATTTCAGCGATTTCGGCTGCCTTTTTGGCAAAATAGATGTCTCCGGTGGTTATGTAGATTTCCCCTGCCGCTAAAACCCCTGCACTGTATAATAAGATAGGAGAAGATACCCTTGCCGGATCCAGTGCCTCCACATATTCTTCCCTGTCTAATTTTTCATAGGCAAAGTTCCAATCTTCTTTCGCAACCTGCTTTAAATAGCTGCTCTGTTCCTTATCGGTTTTTTCAACCACTCTTGCCGCCAATGCCTCTGCGGCGGCTGCCATAAAGTTTTCGATTGCCAGGTTCTGTGCATCACTGTCCACCTGGTCACAATTACCTAAGATACCGCTGGTCCATACGGAAGTTCCGCTGCCCATATCCCGGTAGCCGTCACCAAAGCGGGTTTTCAGCATCCATTCCAGACCCCACTTGCCTTCTTCTATCAGTCTTTCGGAGAGTTCTTTATTATCTTCCATCTGAGAAGCAGTATGAAAAAAGGAATAGACAGCTTCCGCCGTATTAACCAGGCATTGGGACATATCCGCCGCATCATGCCAGCCCCCGTTCGCCACTACACTTTTATCTCCATGATGGTTGACTACATTACCATGACAATGTTTATGAACCCCGGGAACTTCATAACCACACCGCTCGCAAAAGAAAAGATTGATGGTTTTCCAGATGGAATCTTCCCATACTTTATCCGATATCAAAAACGTACGTGTCACCTCGTTACCGTATAGGATAAGATAATTACCGGGTTTTTGTATATCGGAAAAATCAAGGATTGCAAACTTCCCCTGGTCATTATTTCCCTCTATTGCATCCCCTACCATTGCAATACGCCCGCTGTCTGCATCTACCAGCTTAAAGGTTTTCCCGATGCCTGCCGGTGCAATGGCAGTTTTAACTGCTCCCGGCTGATATCCGGTACCACAGAACAGAATCCTGTTTTCTTCCGGCTCCCAGCCTTTATATTTTTCCGGTTTCGTTACTTTTTCAAGAAAAAGGCCGTTAATATAAAAACAGGCCGTATCCGTTGCCTCATTTTCATTCCCAACCATATCGTAGCCGAATTTTAATGCAGTTATCTGATCTCTGCATACATTGGGTATTTCAATACTGACATGGTTCCATTCTTGATTTTTTAAATTAACGTTATGGCACCCTTCCCTGAAATAACGGTCCGGTATAGGATGTTCTCCCTCATTGACGATCTGAAGGTGAATGCTGACAAATTTAAAGCCCTGCATCTCGGGACGAATATCAACCGTAATGCGGTTATAATCAGTCCAATCATCTCCTGCAAAATGCTTAACCAAATATGGTGTATGATAAATACGTGCATAATTCTCTTTCCATTCCATAAATCGTGTTGGTGATGTAAATTCAATTGCCATTTTTCTATCCGGAAGATATTGATTACACAATATCATTTTTGCAGCAGGGTCTACACTCCAACTACCTAAATCGGTAAAATTATCCAATGAGAGAACTTTATTAGCTGCCTTTGCGGCAATCTCAGTTTCTGCAAATTCCGATTCATCCAGCAGTAAAGGTCTGTATAACCTTTTACTGTTCAAAAGCCCGGTACCAAAATCTCTATGGTTCATATTTATATCTCCGTTTTCTTTTCTGTTTAACTAGTATAGTATTTATGTGTATCGTTACACATAAATACTATCAAGTATAAGTAAAAAAGTCAACAAATTTATTAACGTTTTTTATATTTTATGTATATTAATTGATGTTTTATTATGCTTTTTCACAATATAATGTATATTCTGTAATAATTGGAATTCATTGGCTTAACGTGTTTCGTTACACATTTTATTAGAATGATATCAAACTACCCGTAAATCGGAAGTTTTTTTGTGCAATAGGATGCAATTTCCTATTGCATAAAAAAGAAGCTGCCGTAATACCTTAACTGAATCAAAATGTGAGTATTTCTGACAAATTGATTTTGTTTGGGTATTTACAACAACCTCGTTTAGTAAAATCCTATTTAAGATTTTGTTTTTTTCCTGCTGTATTATCTAATGTATCAAACTGCGGATTACAGCTGTCACGAACGATAAGTTCTGTTTTTAATACAACTCTTTCCTTGGGAAATTCTGGATACTGTATGCTGTGTATTAACGTCTTGATCCCAATATAACCTGCCTCCTGCAACGGCTGCCGCATGGTAGTAATCGGTCTGCAGGTACTGCCGTAATCTCCGGGTGCTTCATCATCAAACCCTATGACAGAAACATCTTCCGGCACTTTAATCCCCGCTTCTTCCAGGGCCTTAATCGCACCAAAGGCAGATATATCCGTAGCAAAAAAGAGGGCATCCGGTAATATTTCCTTATTTAACATACGTTTCATCTCTTCGTATCCGGCTTCATAATAAGTGATATCCCCTCTGCAATTTGAAACAGGAACGATTGAATGGCCAGCTGAGGATAAATCGGGGTATCGTATCAACTCCTGGTCCACCGCTATCTGATTATCTTGTAAAGCCCGGATATAACCGTTCAGTCGTTCCAGGGTAATTTTTAAATTCATGTTTCCTGCTATATGGGCAATCCGTTTGTGTCCCTGACGGATTAAGTATTCCGTAGCCTGATAAGCACCTTCCATATTATCAATAACAACTTTATTAACATCAAATCCGTTTAAATCATTCTCAATAAGTAGAAATGGAAATGCTGAACTGGCCAATTGGCTAATAATAGCGTCATCTGATAGAAGACTGCCATAAATAATAATGCCGTCAACTCTTCCCTGGGTCAGGAACTGCACCTGTTCTTTCTTTTTTTGCATATCTCCATTGGAAGAGCAGTAAAGGACATTATAATTATTATCTTTATCAAAAGCACCAGCTCCCTGCTCCAATCCTCTTATTAACCGTGCTGCAAACGGTGCACAAAGGTTATCAAGCACAATACCGATACTATGCGTCTTTTGCAGCACTAAAGAACGTGCAATTCCATTTGGCCGGTAATTCAATTCCCTGATTGCTTCCATAATTTTTTTCTTCGAAGACTCACTCACTCCTTTTTGCCCGTTTAAATAGCGCGAAACTAGTGTAGTAGAAATACCTGCACGTTCCGCTACATCTTTGATGGTTGCCATATTAACATCTCCTCATTTTAATAAATGGTTACAGTTCTGCCTTACGGCTGAATTGTAACAAATGATGCACAGAAATTAAGCAGAATGCATAATTTCGCGCAAGTATATCTCGGGTTTTCTGTGACTTTCGCTTCGCTCCACTCACAAAAAACACCTCGCGGCACCATAGGCTGAACTGTTACAATAAATGTGGATATTCCGTCACAAGTTCTTGCACCCCGATACACATGTTACATACAAGTAACGTATGTTTTAAAAGTACCAGACTGTTATGCCTTTCCGACTATATTTCTCCAATCGAAGATGGTACATGTTTTACTGCATGTCCCATTTACAATTGCCTGATAAACAGTGTCACAATCTTTTGGTTCTACCGTTTCATATATATCGGCCACTTTAATACCACCATCTTTAATCCACTTCATACCCGCCTCATAATTACCATAATTGCTTCCCGGCATAAAATCCGCAGAATGAAGGGGAATACTCCATTCCCAGCCTGACATGAGTGTAACGAAACCATAAAAGATTTTATGGAATATCTCATGGGCATAGGTATCGGTCCCGCGGTACCAGGGAACCCCAACTAATGAGAGTTCTCCTCCTTTGCGAAGCACATCCAGCAGGTCAACTGCCGCCTGTTCCGCACCGGAACACTCAACTGCTAAACCGATATGTCCTTTTACCGGACAATCTTTAACGGCTGCGTACAGATGTTTAAGTCCGCACATTTTGGCAACTTCCCTCCGACCCTCACTCGGATCCACCCCATATACTGTATAACCGCAGTGATGAAACACCTGGGCACACATAAGTCCCACAATACCAAGACCGGTTACTATAACAGGTTCCACCGGTTTAATTCGTGTCTGTAAAAGTGTAGTCATGGATACAGCCGGAAATCTGCAAAGTACTGCTTCTTCAGCAGTCAATCCAGGAAGTACCTGCACAATGTTATCATCGTTAACCATATTATAAAGGCAATGGGGCGCACTGGCAAATACAATATCCCCCGGCACTGCCCCTGTTACCAGCTTTCCGACTTTTAAAACTTCCATTACAACGGCATAACCTGTCTCCACGGGGTATACAGCGCCTCCGGAATAGTCCATATAGCCGCCTCTCTCAGAGCCGGATGATATTAAGGAAACCACCGTACGGCCGAATACCTGATGAGACTGCAATTCCTTAACTTCAAAATTTTCTTCTATAAGGTCCGCCTTACCCTGCGCAATAAAACGTACACAATAATTATGAAATGTATCCATATACTCCTCCTGATATATCATGACAATGATAATTTTATTTCAATTGAACATGGTTCTATCACGCAAAATGTTGAACGTTATACATAGAATACCATGTTTAATTCGTATTTGTCAATATAATGTATACTTTCGGTCACGGCAAACACATGAGAGTCGCCCTTTTCCGGACGCACTTATCCTTTTACAGCGCCTGCAGTCAGTCCACTAATAATCTGCTTTTGTAAAATAACATAAAAAATCAATACCGGCACCACCACTAAAACGACTGCTGCTGCCATAAGTCCATAATTCACACCGGATTTACTGCTGATTTCATTAAGCAGTCTGGTAATTGTAAATGTTTTTTTATATCGCAGGAAAAACATTTGCGTAAATAAATCGTTATAACTCCACAAAAATGTAAAAATTGCTACTGAAGCAAAGCTGGGTTTTGCTATCGGTAATATGATTCGTATAAAAATCTGATAAACGCTGCAGCCTTCAATAAAAGCTGCTTCTTCCAATACCAGGGGAACCGAACTGATATATCCCATTAAAACGATAATGGCAAAAGCGAGATTACCTGCAACCTGCGGTAAAATAACACTAAGCCAGGTAAGCGGAAGGCTGTCTGTATTTACGATACCCCAGGAAAATTGCATACGGAATACCGGAATTATCGTTGCAAATATAGGAAACATCATGCTTGCAATAATAGCCGGCTGCAGCACCCTTCTCCCCCGAAAAGCATAACGCGACATCCCATAAGCCGCAAATCCTGCAATAAAGACCACAAAAAAAGTAACACTGATTGAAATAACAACACTATTGGCATAAGCGCCTAAAATATTAACCCGCTGGAACGCAGTAATATAATTATCCCATGTAAACATTTCACCTACGGGAATAGAAAACGAATGACTTAAAATCATTCCCTTTGGTTTAAATGAATTTAGTAAAATCCATATAAACGGATAAATTGTAGTTACCGCCCAAAAACTAAGCATTACATATTTAATAATGGTACCAATGGTTATTTGGGAATGACGCGTCTGTTTCATTTCTGCTTTGGGTTTATTTCTCATATTGTTCCCTCCGGTTAATAATCCTTTTCTTTAAATACTGTATTTACAATTTGGGATATTACAATACCTAACAATACAATAATAATAGCAATTGTAGAACCATAATCAACATTACTTGCGTTGAACGTAACATGATACATATATGTACCGGTCAGCCAGGATTTATCCAAAGGCATACCAGTAGGCATCATCGTCCAGGGTAAATCAAAAACCTTAAGGGATCCGGTGATTGCCAGCACCAGACAAGTACATAATACATTGTGCAGCAAAGGAAGCTTTATGTAATGTACACATTTAAAACCACCCGCCCCGTCAATTGCCGCCGCCTCATAGAGATCCTCTGAAATATTATTAAGCCCTGTAATTATTACAACAAAGTAGAAACCTACGTACTGCCACATAATTGGTGTAAACATTGTAATAATCCATCTGGTTTTATCTTTCCAGTCAAGCTTTACTGTATTGCCTGTAAATACTCCCAAAAAGTCATTTAACATTCCACCATCATATAAAAATATTAAATTGAAAAGTAAACCAAGAGCCGTAGCTGATATAATGATTGGAAAGAAATAGGCAATACGGAAGAATTTCTTTCCAAATTTTATATTATCAATTAGTAATGCTAATATTAATGCAATTCCAACTTGAAATATAATCGTACACATCATTAACTTTAAGGTATTCCATAACGCGGTCCTCATCTTTAGATCTTTAAAAAGATCAGCGTAATTTGTATACCAGGGGCTGTTTATTCCTGCAGACGCCCGGCCTAACCCTTCAATATCACAGATACTATTATAAATATTCATTGTGAAGGGATAATATAAATAAATAAACATAATAACAAAGGCAGGTATTAAAAAAACCAACAGAGGTTTTTTGTTTTTATAAATCATTGAATTCATATTTTCACCCCCAAATATCATCAGAATATGCAGGAAACATACCTCCTGCCATATTAATGCAAGTGTAATCAGACATATTTCCTTACATATTTTGAGATGTATTAACCCGTAGAGAATAAAATCCAAACTATTTACTTAACATAGATGTTAAAGCTTCTTCCGGTGTCATAGAACCATCACAAATGAGCTTAACATTTCCAAAGATATCTGTTTTTTGCTCTCCACTGATGGTATCTTGTACGGCACCTACCACATTAGTAACCTTACTGTTCATCTCTGCAACTGATTTGATTAAATCATTTGCATCCGCATCCGGTGTAACACCATTTTTTAATGCTGTAACATTGCCTGCACTTGAGAATTCAGAAACCATATCATCAGAAGTCATATACTCAATGAATTTTACACAGGCATCTCTCTTGTTCTCATCTTCCCAAGCCTTACGGGTGATATAGTAACCCATAGAAATTCCACCGATAATTTCTGTGGATTTACGTGCTTCTTTTGCAGGTGGCAATACCACAACAAAATTAGCAGGGTCTGCATTATCCTCAAACCAACCGCACTTCCAGGATCCGTCGATTGCAAAAGCTGCTTTATCGTCAGCCATTAGCTGGAATGTTTCTGCATCCCCTGCACTTAAAGCATTTTCAGGTAAATAACCTTTGTCATATAATTCTTTCATGTCATTTAAGCCGCTGATCCAGTTTTTAGCTGCTACATCATCAACAGTAGCAGGTACGGTTAAATGATTGGCAAGTCCACCGTTATTTAATACGGCATATTCAAACCAGTAATGTGGAACTTCATGGAAGGATACTGCAATGGGTGTATAGCCGGCTTGTTTGATTTTATCACAGTCCGTTAAAAATTGATCCCATGTATAACCTTCTGCCGGTACTGATACACCGGAAGCTTCAAGCACTTTTTTATTGCAGAACATGGATTCCCAGAAACCGTTTACAGGAACGGAATAATTCTTACCGTCAACTGGGGAAGCCCCCATCATATCATCCTTCATATTAATGGCATACTCAGGATATTGTTCACGTATTTCATCAATGGATACAACTGCATCTGCTTTAACAAGCGGGTTGGAGTCAACGCCGTTAAAAAAGAATAATACATCCGGTTCTGCTCCTACTTCAAAATCAGCATGGACGCTTGCTTTCCATTCTTCATTTGCATTGCTTGCAGATTCTGTAACCTTATTACCTGTGCTGTCTTCAAATCCCTTGATTCCGTCCTCAAAGTTTGTACGGTTACCATCATCAGCACCGTAGGAGCTGACTACCTTAATTGTAACCGGTGTCTTTGCGGCTGCATCCGTATCGGTAATTCCGGTGGCTGAAATTTCATCCTTACTTTCTTTTGCTCCGCAACCTGCCAGCATAAATATGCTGAATGCTATAGTGGACACCAGTAAAATAAATCTTTTCTTGTTCATAAATGCCTTCCTCCTTTAATATTTAAGACAGGTTATCAGCCTGTTTTAACTAAATTAAATGCATATTTTTGTGACTGCCTCCATCCGCTGTAATTACAATAAATCAAGGTTTCTTATTATTCCGTTTTACGTTACTTACTATGTGTTCCAGGCTCCAAAAAAACCAGATCAATTTTATTTACATTATTTCCCCTTAAATAAAGCAGTTCAACACCCCTTTTTACCCAGCCAAATATTCATACATTTTATACTTCTCTATTCGAATTATCATGCGTAAAAGATATGTGTAACGTTACACATATCTTAGCAAATTAATTTCTTGTTGTCAATCAATATTGAATTTTTTTTATAAAAGTTCATCAAATTCATCTTTTGTAATTTAAAATATTCAGCATTTATTATAACCATATTACTATATCAAGTATATTTTTGTGATTTTTGTGAATTAATACAAGGTTTTATGTGTATCGTTTTATATGGTTTTGTTACTATTGGGTCAGTTGTCTCGTCAATAAAATCTATCTCATTTTCGTGATATCATATATATGTTTTTACACTTACCGTCTGAGCATCGCGTATGGAGGCATTCCTAATGCCCGGCAAATAAAAACATATATATGATAGACAGAAATGTCATGGCTTTATTAAGCAGCTAATATATCTTCAATTGCTGCTATTGTATACAGATCTTTTAGATACAGTACAATAAAATAAATCAATAAAACTGATTAAATTTATCACTATTATTTATTCTTCCACTATGATAAACTATAGAAAATCAAATGCAGGGAAAAGGAATAGTAACTATAATCCGGATTTCAGAAAGCTGTTGGCTGATGTGAAACAGCAGAAAGATTATGATGAACTCACCTTGGAGCAGCTCATTGAACTTAATCAGTAGATGGAGCCGGAAAGCCACCGTTAAAAGGCAGAAGCATAAGACACTAAACCCATGCTTCAAAAGCGCATGATTTTATCATGAAATAGAGTGGTACCGCGTAAGAGTTTATCTTTCGTCTCTATAATGAATGTTTACATTTATTAGGGGAGGAAAGATTTTTTATACCCTGACTCCCATCTGTATGTATGCCCTGGTATGCATGCAAGTCAGGACGGTGAAAATATTTTACCGGTTTTTCTCCTTAATCTGTGAACATATCAATTTACCCCATTAATTGTATCACACAGAAAGGAAGGCATTATGAAAAATTTTAGCAAGTATGAAAAAACCTATTTTATGCCACCCATTGTAACTTATGACTGGGTGAAGAAGGATTCTATTGAAAAAGCACCGTATTGGTGCAGTGTGGATTTACGTGACGGCAACCAGGCATTGATTGAACCCATGAGCATGGAAGAAAAGGTAGAATTCTTCCAGTTGCTTGTCGAGATTGGTTTTAAGGAGATTGAAGTAGGATTCCCGGCTGCCTCCGAAACAGAATATAACTTTATCCGGACAATAATTGAACAGAATATGATTCCCGGGGACGTAACCATTCAGGTACTGACCCAGGCCAGGGAACATATTATCAGGAAAACCTTTGAAGCCTTAGAAGGAGCACCTCATGCAGTCGTGCATTTATATAATTCTACTTCAGTTTCCCAGCGTGAACAGGTATTTAGTAAAAGTAAAGAAGAAATAAAACAAATAGCGGTAGACGGAGCCCAGTTATTAAAGGAATTAGCAGATAAAACAGAAGGTAACTTCTCTTTTGAATACAGTCCTGAAAGTTTCCCTGGAACAGAAATAGATTATGCACTTGAAATCTGTAATGCAGTCCTTGATATCTGGCATCCCACAAAAGGAAACAAAGCACTTATTAATATTCCCACTACTGTGGAGAATGCTATGCCCCACGTATTTGCCACCCAGGTGGAATTTATGAGTGAAAATTTAAAATTCAGGGAAAACGTAATCTTATCCATACACCCCCATAATGACCGGGGCAGTGGAATCTCCGATGCGGAACTTGGTGTTTTAGCCGGTGCCGACAGGGTGGAGGGTACTTTATTCGGAAATGGGGAACGTACCGGTAATGTGGATATCATTACACTTGCCATGAATCTGTATTCCCATGGTGTTAATCCTTACCTTGATTTTAGTAATATGCCTGAAATCTGTGAAAAGTATCAGAGACTTACCAGAATGAGGGTATATGAACGTTCTCCTTATGCCGGTGAACTGGTATTCACTGCGTTTTCAGGTTCCCATCAGGATGCCATCGCTAAAGGAATGAAGTGGAGGGAAGAAAAGGAATGTGACAACTGGAATGTACCCTATTTACCGATTGACCCGAAAGATATCGGCAGGGAATACGAATCGGATGTTATCCGTATTAACAGTCAGTCGGGTAAAGGCGGTGTAAGTTATATTTTAAAACAGAACTTTGGAATGACCCTCCCGGAGAAAATGAAAGAACAAGTAGGGTATTTCATTAAAAATGTATCTGACAGAGAACATAAAGAATTGTCACCTGCACTGGTTTATCAAATATTTGAAGATAAATATGTTAATTATATGCCGGTATTTCAGGTTCAGGAAACGCATTTTAAACAAATGGAGGGTATTATGGCAGAAGTAACCATCCGCTGTAAGGAAGAACACCAGGTAATCAATGCCAACGGAAACGGAAGACTGGATGCGGTCAGTAATGCTTTCAAACAATATTTCGGATTTAATTATGATTTATTCATTTATGAGGAACATGCTTTATCAAAAGCTACTTCTTCCAAGGCAGTATCTTATATCGGGATTAACTATCAGAATAACATATACTGGGGTGTTGGAATTGATGAAGATATCATTAAGTCCTCCATTGCAGCCCTGTCTTCAGCCGTTAATGGACTGGTAGAGGTTCAAGGAATCCCGGTAAGGAAAGACGACCGGATCATTGAGATCATGAATTACGTCCAGAATCATTATAAGACGGTTACCTTAGAAGATCTTTCCGCAAAATTCTACTTATCAAAACCTTATTTATCAAAATATATAAAAGATAGTACCGGAGAAACCTTCGGTGATATCGTAAAAGGCATACGGATCAATAAAGCAAAAACCCTTCTTAAAAATAATGGGATGACTGTGGATGCAATCGCTGATACAGTAGGTTATCAAAATGTAGAACATTTTAACCGGCTTTTTAAAAAAGCTTATGATATGACTCCGGTACAATTCAGGAATCAGAAAGGTTAAAGTATAAAAAAACAGATAGGTGATTTATAGTTTCAGAGTAATAACAGCAGGTAAAAAAAGACCCTGGTATACCATTTTGGTGTACCAGGGTCTTTTTTAATCTGTATCACGTCCTTTTATCAACATAAATGAAGTTGTCCATGCAGTAATAGGTATAATTAAGGTTGCACCAAGTCCGCTGCATAATATCTGAATGAGTTCCGCCCCAAATACTTTCGAGTTTATAATAACCCCAAAAGTATAGGATAAATCCTTAAACCACAAAAGCATAGCCATAAGGAATCAAATTTATGTGCTAAACTTATATTGATTCGATATATTAAAGATAACGAAATTTGGGACTATATCTTTTCAAAACGGTCTACATCCATAACAAATATAGTTGCACCGCCTACATTAACCAACACCTGCATGGAAGTATATTCAGCCGGTCCAACGGGATTCGAAATAATCTGCTGTCTTGGCCCGCATTCTTTTTTTACGACGCTGATGACTTCTTCCACTTTCTCTTCTTCCGTACCGATCATTAAAGTAGTATTGCCTTCCCTTAAAAATCCTCCGGTAGACGCCAGTTTTGTTACATAAAAACCTTGTTTGTTTAAACCTTCCATTACCCGGCTACTATCTACATTGCGTACAATCACGTAAACTAGTTTCATAGAATCCCATCCTTTCAACATTATAATCGATTTGCAAAGCATTTGTTATATTAATTAACATCTCTTCGTGTTTTGCTGTTTCGTTTTTCTTCATGTTCCTTAAGATTAATTAATGGTATCCCCCAACTTAACTGTATCGTTATGACTAAATTATTTATACAAGTTGCCAATTTCTAGTTTTATTATAGTATAACAGGGTATAAATGTAAAGTTAAACACCAATTTAATTATAGGAAACCTCGATTTATCAATCGTTCCCGTGAATGTTCCAGAAATAATGAATCAGTTCTGATTTGCATTAAATCCCTCCACCTTTTCAATATTCTCATCCATGATTTTACGTAGCTTGCCGCTTCCTGCCGTTAAGTGAAATCCTAAGGGTAGTTTGGCAATATGGACAACAAAATTCACCTTTAAATCATAATGGGTATCAAAGACTGCTAAATTGGAAAAAGCCCACAACGAATGAGTGGGACCAGAAAGTATTAGAAATGTGTATGAAGAAGCACTGGATTATTGATGAAAATATATAAGCAGTATGGGCTGACAAATACAACATGGTAATTTGACAAAATCCTGGCAAATATTTGCGATTGCCATTGATCTGCTGCTGTTTTATCTCTTGGCACTAATAAAATATCCTCTAATACCTGCTTTGGAGATTTGGCATCCAGGAACGTTTGGTAAAAGGCATCACCACCTCATCCATCGTTACATTCCGCAACCATGATAATAACACCATTTTTTTTACATGTTTTTTCCGCTGTTGCCATTCCCTTTACCGTCTGATAAATATTCTGGTCCATTGGATAACCGTTGTTTGAAGTAACAACAATATCCGCCGGTATAGGCGGTGTTTTACAAAGCTGTTCTAAAAAACCCACTCCTGTAAGATGTGCCCTTTCGCTATCTCCGGCAAATGCGCCAATTACTTTATGCCTGGAGTTAATGACCACATTTACTATATACTGTAATCTCGCCTTTTTGGCTGCAAATATCATATCCTCATGAATGGGATTTTCCTCCAGAATACCATAACGTGCATTTTTGTGATTCATAAATTCTGAGCAATGGTTCGCGTATACTGTTTTTCTTGAAGCGATTCCGGGTAATATACTCTTTCTGCCTCCGGAATATCCCGCAAAAAATGCGGCTCAATAAATTCTTCGGCTATCAATAAATCAGCTTCGGCTGCGGTTCTATTAATATATAATTCACCACCGGACGGCAAGACTCCTAAATAGCTTAGATCCTCCGCATCACAATTATGAATTACGATTTTTTCCTGTTCTACAATATTTACACCGAACTTTTCTACTAATTCTTCCTTTTTCGTTCCCCGGTGGCATCCTGTTGCTATCAAAATAGTTATATCTGCATTTACCCTTTCGGAGTTCGTGTAACATATTCGGTATTATGAGTTTACTTGGAACCGGGCGCGTGTGGTCACTGGCAATAATGACAATTTTCTCACATCCTATAGCCAATTGATATAATCTCTTGCTTCCAATGGGATTATCCATAGCTTGATTTATCAATTCCTGTTCTTCCATATCCGGTTTATACTGATCTAACTTACTCTGTATAATACCTGCCACTCTTTCATCAGGAATATCTGCTTTTAAAAATTCTTTTCCATAAGGTATTTGAATAAGTATAAAATCACCTCCTTTGTCTTTACAGAATTAACTGGGTTCCTATCACTATTTATTAACCACATTTACCGGACTACCTGCAATAAACTGTTTTACATTATCAATGGCTATATCCATTAATCTTTGCCTTGATTCTTTCGGCGCCCATGAAATATGCGGCGTAATAAAACAATTTTTAGCCTTAAGGAGCGGATTATCTCCGCAGATAGGTTCCGCTGAAACAACATCCAGCCCGGCGGCATAAACTTTACCTGAATTTAAGGCATCCGCCAAATCCTGTTCCACAATTAACGGGCCCCTTGAATTATTTAGTATTATTACGCCGTCTTTCATTTTAGCAATCGTTTCTCTATTAATAATTCCTTGCGTTGCAGGAAAGAGCGGACAATGAAGTGAAATAACATCCGCTTTTTCTAAAAGTTCATCCAACATAACGTAATCTGCAAGTTGATTATCTGAACTGCTTTTTATCATATCATATGCTAAAATCTTCATGCCCAATGCCTTGGCAATTTTTCCTGTTTCCTGTCCAATCCGTCCGAATCCAATAATCCCCATTGTTTTACCTGCTAATTCAATTAACGGATAATCCCAAAAACACCAGTCAACATTATTTTCCCATTTCCCATTATGTACTTCTTCACTATGATGCCCGATATGATGACAGATTTCCAATAATAATGCTATAGCAAATTGTGCAACTGCTGCCGTCCCATAAATTGGTATATTACAGACAGGAATTCCTTTTTCCCGTGCTGCGTCAACATCAACAACATTATATCCGGTTGCCAGCACCCCGATGTATTGGATATTCGGGCAGGCATCCATAACCTCACGGGTAATCGGCGTCTTATTTGTAATTACTACTTCTGCATTTCCGATACGCATTATAATATCTGCCTTCACAGTCCTGTCATACACCGTAAGTCCGCCCAATTCTTTAAAACCCTTCCAATCCAGATCCCCCGGATTTTCGGTATAACCATCCAAAATAACTATATTCATAAACAATTTTCCCCTTTCTATCACTGAGTACTCCCGGAAACCCTCACAACCTGTTTTACTGATATTTTAGATACTATAGTTTCCAAGAGTATTATTACTAAGTATTCTCACTTTAATCTTCCAGCAAAGCCCATGCACGGTTAATAACACGTTTTGTATTTGCTAAAATAATATCAGCATCTTCATCTGCCCATGGTTTCACTTCAAAAGACAGCACATAAGGCTCATTGGCATTGAAGAAACCTTCTTCTTTCAGCACTCCAAAGAAATCCAGCAATTCTGGTGTATCATTTGCACTACCGGGATAACCAAACCTGGGATGCTGGTCACCGTAAGCTTCATGACCCGGTTTTACCACTGCGTTCCCAATGTGGAAATGTGTAATATAAGGACGTAAGGTACGTACTACAAATTGGGATTTTTCATACGTGGTTGGAAAATGACTAAGATCAACTATTAGTCCGAAATTATTGTGAGTTGTCCGCATTTCTGCTGCAAATTTTGCTGCATAGGGTGCGGGGCCAATTAAAGCTGCCTTATCCATATCGTAATCAAAAACCTCAAGTTCCACCATCATCCCCTTTTGGGCTGCATAATCACAGACGTTTCCGGTGGTTTTTAACAGCTGTGAAAAAGCTTCTTCCTTTGTTTTGGGACTCCATTTACCTGCAAGAAATGCAATTCCCTTAGCGCCGAGATACTCCGCTTCATCTACTGCTTCTATCAGCGTCTCTTCTGCTTTTAAGCGTCCCTGTTCATCCATATCATTCGGATTCAGTTTTGGTCCCAGCAGCCTTGGCTGCGCTCCATAACAAACTTTTAAATGTGATTGTTCCAGCATGTTCTTAGCTTTCGCACGGCTATCATCATCTTTAAATTTGCAAATTTCAATTGCATCAAAATAATCATCACCTGCAATTTTTTTAATTGAATCTAACACGTCATAAGATGGGTGACTCATCCACTGAATTGTACCGACTTGAAAATACTTATGAATTGAATCTTTCACGTCTTCCTATCTCCTTTCTATAAAAGAGTACTCTCGGAAACTCTCACAGCCTGTATTTACTGATATTTTAGAGGCTGGCAATTTTACCTCCATTTTCGTGATGCATTAGGTATGTTTTTACGCAGACCGTCTGAGCATAGCGAAGGAAGGCATTCATAATGCCCGGCAAGTAAAAACATACCTATGATAGACAGAAAATGTTCTCAGCCCATATTCAGCGCCTAAAATATCTTCAAAACCAAAATTAGTTTCCGAGAGTATTCTAACTAAAATAATTAATATGGTACTTCCGCGTCAAACCATACATTCCCAAGCTTTAAAGCTCCGTATAATTCATCATAGGACAAATCACGGACATTCGTTAAATTCTTTTTAGCACACAAAGCGGCGGCTGTTCCTGCTGCCTGACCCTGCGCCATACAGGAAATGGTATTTCTAGTTGACATATGGGCATCGTGATTTGAGGTGATCATCATACCAATTGCAAACAGGTTTTCTATCTTTTTCACCTGTATTGCGCGATATGGAATTCCATAGGTCCCGCCGTCCTTAATCTGGAAATGAGGTGCTTCATCATGAAAACCATAAGAAAAAATATCATCCTCAAAATGCGTAGCATTGACAATTTCCTCATTTGATAAATCGTATTCACAGGTTATACAGCGAGCTCTTCTTATCGTAATAGCAGGACTCGTACGGGTAATAAATGCATTTGCACTTCCGGGAACCGTTTTTCTTAATAATTCCAATGCTGCAAACTGGCGGCGGCGAAGTTCAAACTCTGCCTGTGCCAGGGCATCCCGGTTAGTAGGACTGGCTGGCATTTGAAAATTAAGCTTAATGAACATAAAATAATTGTCATGCAGGGTAGTGGTAACTGTATGCATTCCCAGTTTTCTTACTTCTTCCCCCAGTTCAGGACTAATATCATTCCACCGGCCATCCACACGAATCAATTGATTGGTACGTCCGCTTCTGGGGCCGCGGGCAAATTCCTTCAGGGCACCATTATCTTTTAAAAAGCTGTAATATTTATCAATATCAATGCCGCCTATTCCCATACTGTTTGCAACTGTATAATCATTGGGTTCTGTATAAGAAGCTCCTGCGCGTGCGCATAGATCCCCATATCCTGTTGAATCAATGAATATTTTGCCCATAACGGCTTCGCATCCCTGGTGGCTTTCCGTAATTACACCAACTACCCGGGTTCCTTCCATGACGGCATCCACCATCATGGTATTTAACAGAATATCAACCCCTTCTTCCCTTAACATTTGAAGTGCTACAAATTTGTAAACTTCAACATCAACGCAGAGTGTATCAGAATCATATTCATAGTTTAAAGCAGTCTCATTATGACCGGAGGCACCGTTTGCCTGTGTAAGGCGCTGAATCATTTCTTCCGGAATTCCACGTACTACCATACGTTTTTCAACTCCGTGAAAAGTCTTCCAATTATTATATGAGCTATGCAGCCCACAGCCACCTTCTGTAGCAATTCCACCCACATAGCCTTTACTTTCTATTACTGCGGTTTTTGCACCACCCCTGGCTGCAGCAATTGCTGCCAATACCCCACCGGTTCCTCCTCCGCAAACTACTACATCATAGTTTCTAACTGTTACTTTCTTTTCAGATCGAATTATATAATCCATTATTCAGACTCCAATCTTTTACCTCTTATATTATTTGGAGTACTCTCGGAAACTCTCACAGCCTGTATTTACTGATATTTTAGAGGCTGTTGATAAAATTATACCTCCATTTTCGTGATGTCATATGTATGTTTTTACGCAGACCGTCTGAGCATAGCGAAGGAAAGGCAAGTAAAAACATACCTATGATAGACGGAAAATGTTCTCAGATTATAATCAGCATCTAAAATATCTTCTATTGCTACTATTAGTTTCCGAGAGTACTCTTTTGTTTACCCAAGAAATACATTCTGTTCACGAAGTACTTTCCGCAGCATTTGAACATCCAGTTCCCGGGGCATAATGCCTTCTTTCGCACATAAAGCTGCTGCAGTACCAACCGCTTGACCTTGAGCCATACAAGACACTGTATTCCTTGTCGACATATGCGCTTCCCATTCACTGGTTATCATTCGGCCGGCAACCAAAAGTCCCTCTACGTATTTTGGCAATAATGCAGTATAGGGAATTCCATAAAAACCACCGTCTTTTATCATAATTCTAGGAGCACAATCATGAAATCCATATAGCATGACCTCATCATCAAAACGTTTTCCTTCAACGATTTCTTCTAAGGACATATCATGTTCACATTCGACTACACGGGTATAACGTACACCAATATTTACCGGTGTCCAATTGACATAGGCCTTCTCAAAACCCGGAATATGTTCTTTTAACATTTTTGCAAAGGTCATCACCTGATGGCGGAGTGTAATGGATGCCTTTGACATAACTTCTGTATCGGTCGCATCAACATTACGTAAAGTAGCAGAATTAATATAAGTAAAATTTCCTTCATACATAGAAAAACCAAGGGGTCCCCACATTCCGCACTGATCCATAAATTCTTTGAAAAGCGGAATTTTTTTAAGTTCAAAACCAAGACGCATAACATTATCCGTTTCACTGCCCTTGTCTGCGCGAATAAGCTGGTTAACCATATCCTTTTCTTCCAGGAAGTTAACAAGACGGGGCATATCCACATTAACCATACCAAAAGGCATACCCACCGAGGTCGTATCATGCTTCTTTTTAAAGTTAACACCTGCAAACGCAGCAACATCTCCATCACCGGTCGTATCAACTACTGTTTTTGCTAATATTGCCTCACGGCCGGATTTACCTTCCATCATTACGCCCTTTACAACATTGCCTTCCTTCACGACTCCCACGACCATCGTATCCAGTAAAACCTTAACCTTACATTCTTCCAGCATCTGAAAAGCAACCTCTTTAAATATTTCCCAGTCAATCAAAGTAATAACAGAATCATAATTCCCGCCTTTATCCTGATCTAAATGACCGGGAGAACCACCACAAGCTACCATTCGATCTATAATTTCACTTGGAATCCCCCTGACTACCTGAAGTTTTTCTACACCGGGAAAGGGCTTATACACATTGAAAAAACTATGTAAAGGGCCTGCACCGTTAATAAGGGTTCCTCCTAAAAAGCCATATCGGTCAATCAGGATGGTCTTGGCACCATTTCTGGCTGCGGCAATTGCTGCAACAACGCCTGCGGTACCTCCGCCGGCGATAAGGGTATCGCATTCATAGCGGACGGGTGTTTTTAAATTTTCCATAATAAATGTTTCATTCATAATTAGTAACCTACCTTTCAACTTGAACAACTTGATACGGATATGGAAACTCCGGATGATAAATACCTGGGAACATAGTACAGGAGCCAGAAGTATCCTGTATGGTAACATAAAGCATTAAATCCCATTCCACGGTAACATAATCTGCAGGAATAATCGCTGTATAGCTTGCTCCCTCCGGCTGCATTGTTACTTTGCGGAACAACCCTTCTGTCTGGTCAACATGACGATAATGCAGCACAGGAAGCGTTTGCGGTCTGTGAATACCAATAGACTGGACTTTTATCTTAATTTCTTTTCCTGCTGTAACTTTATCCGGTAATACTGATACAATTTTCAACTCCTCGTCCGGCAAATAAACATAGCTTAAAGTATCTCTCTTTTCAACCTGATTTTCCTTAAGAAGTTTTGCAAGTGTATACTGATCAGCTTCTAATTCACGGGTCAGATTTTGCCAGGTTCCACGGCGGGTCCTTGAACCTGCAGAACCGAAATTCAAATCTTCATAATACGCCTTGAGTCCTAATTCAGCCAAGGAACTCCAATGAGAAACCGCTTTATCTAAAAGTATCACACAGTCAGACAATCGCCCAGGTTCTTTCGAAATCCTCCAAACTGCAAGTGCCAAAGCTGCGAGTATTTTCTGTGCATGATAACGGGAAAGTTCTATCAGCATTGTCATATCGGTAAGCATTGCCAAATATTCAGGATCATGAATTTCTCCTAAATCTTTTGTAGGAGCGATAGCATCTTCAACTTCTTTTGCAAGATCCAGGAGCCAGTTTGAATATTGAAGAGGCGTATACTTTCCTGTAAGCACACCTTGGCCGGCTTCAAGCGCATATTCATCTATACCATAAAATAATCCATGTTCACTGGGTTCGGTGTTACCATATGAGATTTCTTTTTGGTAATCATAGCTCTCAATTTTATTTATATAATTATTTTCTGCAAATAATGCCCACCCTGTATTCATTTCAGTCCAATAACGAAGTGATGGATGAACCGGCATATGTACGGTTGTAATCAAAGGTACAATTTTACTTGCTGCTGCAAGTGCCTGTTCTAACACAGGACCTGTCTTTTCACCAAAATGTGAAATAAACTCATCAGACCAAACGTCTGAACTCGTATCGGACCGATAACCAAGACGTCCGAAAACGGTATACCACATCCAAAATCTTTCGTCTTCCCATTTGCCGGAGCGTAATGCCGGATCTGCAAACGTACTCCAGGCTTCTTTATGAGACAATTCGTGACCATATTTCAATGACAATGGAGCATTTACCTGAAATCCTGTCGCGCCAGATAAGCTGCAGCTCTTAGAAAAGCGGCGTGCATAATCCGCATCACCCCATAAGAACAGATTCGTAGAGCCATAATTCCACAGTCTGAAAATAACATTGTAATATTTCGGTTTTTTTAACATGTCCGCATAAGAGTAGCGTCTCGAATGGTTAAAGTTATCAAGCTGAGCAAGTTCTTCACTTCTCATTACTGATAGATGGTAAGGCAATGCGGCATGTTCACACCAGTATTTGGTAGGAACCTCCACCTTAAGTCCTCTGGAATAGGCGTGATCGATCATAGAATCCATCAACCCTTTTGCACGAAGATCTAAAGTCATTACTTTTCCAATTTCTTTCGCTGCATCTGCAATGGCATCCGTACAATGATTCCAAAAATCTTCTGCTGAAATCTGCGTACCAACCCCTGATTCATGATTAACACGGAATTGTACGATATCAATATCCGGAACTGCCTTTAACAGTGCCTTCAATCCCGCATAACAATAATTGCTCAGTTCCTGTTCACTATCCGGAAGCCCCTCAACCAAACGATCCTGTTCCGTTGTCCAAGGTCTTTGCTGCCAGGTTGCCAGTACGAATTTCATTCCATATTTGTGGCAAAGATCTACCATCTTTTTTAACGCATTTAAATTAATCTGTATATCTATACTGCTGTATGATGTAACCTTTACATCCTCGTAACCCTTCACCTTTAAAAAGAAAGGATAAGGCGGTGACATATACGCGGTATCGAAACCTATAATCAAAGAAAATCGATTAAATCTTGCCCTTGCCAGCCGGGCAAAATAATACTCCCAAAATTCCCCGGATAAAAACCATTCATTGTCAAGATGTCCTAATAAATAGCGATCCATACAACGCACCTCATTTTCAGGTGATTCCGTAAAATTTTTAACTTCACTTAATTCCAAAAACCCTTTTGTACGTATTCTACGTGCCATTTCTAAGAGCAGATACATTAACCCAACATCGTCAGACCCTGCTAATACTAAAACTTTTCCCTTTTTTGTATCAATCCATTGGCAAATAGTACTTTCCGGTCCACGTATCATGCCAATTCCATTACTTTCAAACATGACTTGAATACGCTGGTCCTCCATAGTACCTATAACCACAACAAAATCTTCTTTCCTGTCTCGTTCAACCCAATGTATTAATTGATTTAGCCCTATCCCTCTATCAGTAAGGGCAGCTTCAAACTCTTTTTTCCCAAATAATGCACCGTTCTTGACACCAAAATAGCAGACAGGCAGACATAACGCTTTTTTCATACTATTTATTCTCCTTTATTCATAACCTTCAACTGATTATTTATCTACAAAATTCAAATTTTTTACAAAATTGATTATTATATTATATATTACTCCTTCATTCCGGTAGTTGCAATTCCAGCCACAAATTGTTTTTGGAATGTAAGAAAAACTGCAAAAATAGGAATTAACGAACATACGGAAGCCGCCATAATCGCTCCATAACTTGCCGAATTTTCATCTTTAAAAAAATTCAGGCCCAACGGAATAGTTGCCAATTCCTTGCTGCGTATATATACCAAAGCAGATTCATATTCATTCCATGACGTTACAAACTGAAAGATGATAAGTGCACTAAAGGCCGGTATAGCCAAGGGTATCATAATATTTAAAAAAATCACAAAATGATTTGCACCGTCCATTTTAGCTGATTCGCACAATTCATCCGGAATTGACATGAAAAACTGCCTGAGCATAAATGTACCAAATGCAGAAAATATTCCCGGCAAAATCAATGCCAAATGTGTATTATAAATTTGTATTTCGCGAAAAAGAACAAAACGCGGAATCAACATCATCTGATTTGGAAAAGCCAAGGTAGATAAATAGATCAGAAAAATGACTTCCCTGCCTTTAAATTTAATTTTTGCAAATGCATATGCCGCAAGGGCACTTGTGAATAATTCACCAACTACGGATACAGATGTCACTTTCATGGAATTCATGAAAAATGTTGAAAATTGAACATCCGAATTCCAAACCCGATTGTAATTAGCAAAAGTGATTTTCTTTGGAATCCAATCAATTGGAAATGCAAAAATTTGATTATCCGGTTTGAATGACGAGGAAAGCATCCACATAAATGGAAGAATCATTAAAATACCAATCGTAGCCATCATAATGGTAAAAAGAACTTTTATTATTAATTTCTTATATTTGTAACCCATTTCACCCATCCCCTTTCTGTTTAATTATGCCTTCTATTGTTCTTTTTTTGCCTTTGTTACGATCAGTCTGGCTGCACAAAAAACAAATACCAGGAAAAATAATACCCAGGACATTGCACTTGCGTATCCTATATCACTATACTGGAAAGCAGTTTTATAAATATAATATACAAGAACAGAGGATGAGTTTCCAGGTCCGCCTTGTGTCATAACCTGAACAGGCGTAAATACTTGAAAAGAACTAATAAATGATAGCATAGTTATTAAGAACATCGTATTGGAAAGAGAAGGAATCGTAATATAAAAAAATCTCTGAACACCGTTCGCCCCGTCAATTTCAGCAGATTCATACAAGGATTTCGATATACCCTGTAATCCTGCTAAAAAAATTATTATGTTATAACCAATTCTTTGCCAAACACCTATGATAACAATAGAAGCCAATGATGTACTGCTTGCATTGAGCCATTTGGGTGGATTCTCTATCCCAATCGAATTAAGGATCTGGTTAATCGGTCCATAGGAAGGCAAAAATAGTATCATCCATACAACGGATACCGCAACCATGGAAGAAACATTAGGAAGATAGAATGCCAAACGAAGTAATCCTTTCCCAAAAACATGTTCATTCAAAATTACTGCAAATAATAGCGATAAAGCAATTGCAATTGGTACCATGACAATACCATAAATTACGGTATTAATCAGGGAGGTAATAAAAACCTCATCCGAAAAAAGCTTACTATAATTAGCTAACCCTGCAAATTTTATATTCTGCAATCCGGAAACAAAGTTCCAATCAGCGAAGCTTAACCCCAAAGCAAATAAAAGTGGAATCAACTTAAAAGCAATATATCCCAGAAAATTCAATGAAATGAAAGCATATCCGGCTATATTCTCCCTTTTTTGAAAATTTAGCGTTTTTACTTTTTTTGTTCTTTCTTTTACTGAAATAAAAATTGTAGTCACCCCTTTCAAACGGACTGCAGAATACAGATTAATATTCTGCAGTCCTTCCTTGTTTAATCCGATTATTTTACATTAGCTAAGTCTTCTGTGATGGCCGCGTCTACTTTTGTCTTAAGTTCTTGCAATGCTTCGTCTACACCAAATTCGTTATTGAATACCAGAGACATAACAGATTCCATTAATTCAGTAGTAGTTGCCTGTCCCTGAATAATAGTATTATCTTTGCTGACCAGAACCCGATCCTCTGCCATGGTTTTTAATGCCATATCATAGTCAAGTCCTGGTCTTTTCCCCTCACCGAAGATAATAGAATTAAAAGATTTAGCTTCTTCTTCTGTTTTAAACTGATAAGCAGGATGCATTCCTTTAGGACCTGCAAATAAGTCAGCATGCTCGATACAAATAAATTTTAACAAAGTCCATGCAGCTTCCGGATTTTCAACATGTGCAGGAATACTTGCTGTTGAAGAATAGCAGGTAGTAATTGAGGGTCCCCCATCAAGGGTAGGCATATTTACCATGCCAATGTCAGTTCCTTCCGGAACGTCACCATAGCTTTCATTAAGATATAAATTTCCATAAACCGGAGCGATCCACATTGCAAATTTTCCAGTATAAAGTCCTTGCATAGCAGTTGAATCAGTATCATATTTTAAAGTTTTATACTCATCAAGCGGTACAATACTCTTATCCTTTAAAGCTAAATCCACAAAATATTGAAGGCTTTGTTTCATCTGTGGGGAATCAAAAGTTGAAGCGGTAAAGTCGTCATTATAATAAGCAAAGTTACCAAGCTGTTGTCTGGCGATAAGATCCCAGTAACAATCCTGACCAACAAAGTCTATCATCGCACCATACACTTTATCAGCACCCTCACCAGTTGTAAATTTATTTGCGGTTTCCCTGAAATCATCCCAGGTCCAGCCAGCCTGAGGATATTCAATACCCGCTTCATCAAACATCTTCTTATTAAAATAAACCATATTAATGTTATTACAATATGGTATCGAATAGTAATCCCCATCAATATTCTGAGTTTGTTCGATAGCATCACCAAAGACTTCTCCGTAATCCCAACCTTCTTTGTCAAAGAATTGTTTCAGTCCCATATAAGCACCTCCGTCTGCACGCTGACGAAGATCAAATTGGCTCGCTTGTGTCATTACATTAATATTCTCTCCAGATGCTAGTGCGGTGTTGATTGTCAAAGTCAATGCATCTGCCATTTTTTCATAAATAAATTCATATTTTCCTGCATATTCCTTATTAAATGCTTCTCTTAGTAGTACAACATTATCAGGATTTGTCCAAGCATAAAAATGCACCGGATAAGCACCCGTGTCTGATCCACCGGTCTTTTCTGTAGTGTTTGCTGTGTTTTGCTCAGATGTACTCTCGGAAGCATCTTTATTGCCACATCCTGCAAGAAGTGCTGTACTCATTATAAGCGAAAGTAAAACTGCTAATACTCTTTTAAAATTTTTCATATTTTGTATCCTCCCAATTCATTATTAAATTGTTATTAAGTCATATAAGTAAAGACAACTGAATCGTTATGAATTAATGCTCCATTACTTTATCAATAGAGTTCCCCATAGAACAATCTGCATTCTCCTGTACAATAATATCAATTACATATGGTTTTGAAGATTGCTGCGCCCGTTTCATCGCCGGTATAATGTCCTGCGGCTTAAATACCCGTTCACCATCACATCCCAATCCCCTTGCTACCATTACATAATCAATAATGCCATGGTTTTCTTTCATTTCTACTGCATATTCATAGCCATAAGCATATTTTTGGTTTTGTCTGATTAATCCAAGGTATGCATTATTTACAATTACTACAATTACCGGATGGTTATATTTTGCACAAACTGCCAGTTCCTGTACATGGAAGGTAAAACCAAAATCTCCCATAACTGCAACTGCACGTTTACCGGGATTTGCAGTCATTGCACCAAAGGCTGCCGGTATATCATATCCCAACGTTCCAGCTCCTCCTGAAGGGAGATAATGACGGGGTTTATCAATTTCTTGTAACTGTCCTGACCAAATTTGTGTAATACCACATCCTGTTGTAAATAGGGTGTCGGAATCAAATGCTTTGTTCATATCCCCGAATACACGATGAGGATGTATTGGCATGCAATCAAAGTCGGTTTTCCTCTTAAGATCTTCACGAAGCTTAGACAGTTCTTCCAGCTTTTCTTTCTTTGCAGGTCTATTTTGGGATTTTGCAATTGCAACCAGCTGCTCAATAGCTAATTTAGCGTCTGCTACAATAGGAATATCTGCCGGAAAAATTTTATTAATTTCTTTTGGTTCTACATTAATATGAATAAATTTACGTTTACCACGATAAGTATCTATTGCCCCAGTATGACGATCCGTAAACCGGCAGCCAATTCCCAGAACCACATCTGAACTTAAGAACACCTTATTACCAATCGGCTGTCCTACCTGTATTCCCATATGCCCTGCATTTAACGGATGGGTAATTGGCATTCCTCCTTTTGCCATATAGGTAGTAATGACCGGTATCTGTAAAGACTCCGCCAATTGTATGCAATCACCACAAGCACCAGCTTCCACTACACCGCCACCCATAATAATAACCGGATTTTCCGCCGCTAAAAGCATATCCATTGCTTTTTCCATATCTTTCGGATCAGGTTCCGTTTTTTTCATTTCGGCCGGTTGATAGGAATCCGGATCAAATGCTATCTCTGCGTTTTGAATATCCAAAGGAAGATCTATTAATACCGGACCTGGTTTTCCTTCCCTTGCAGTTTTAAATGCTTCCCAAAATACTTCCACCACTTTTTCTTTCTCAGTAATACACCATGTTTTCTTAGCAACAGGTGCTGCAATTGCTGTAATATCAACACATTGGAAAGCATCTTTTCCAAACTGCGAGATCACGGCCTGACCGGTAATTGCAATCAGCGGAATTGAATCAATATTAGCAGTATAAATACCAGTAACAAAATTTGTTGCTCCCGGTCCGGAAGTACACAGCGCTGCTGCCATTTTACCGCTGGAACGGTAATAACCACCTGCCGCATGCACCGCCGCTTCTTCATGTCTTACCGTATAATGACAGATTTTACTATCTCTCATATACTTATAAAGTCCATTAATACCTGCACCCGGGATTCCGAATGCATCCGTAATTCCCTCCTTTTCTAAAATTTTTACAATTGCTTCACTCACAAGCATAAACCAGTCCCCCTTTATCGTTTCATTTATAGCAACATGGTTTCATTAATTAAAATGTTGCATGCTGCTTGTTGTTAATATAACATAATATTTATATAAAATCAATACCATTTTATATAATTTGCACAGTTAATTTATAAAGTACGACCATTATCTTTTTTATTAGGGTATCTTGGAACCATATAATACCAAATGCGGAATTATAAGGGGTTATGCAGTAAAAAAATCAAAAAAATAACAGAACCCCGGCATTATACAAACGGAATTCCATTATACAATTTATGTAACTATTCAGTTGCCCGCACCGTTAAGTGTTTTGTAATGCAAACCTTGAATTGCAGCGAAATCACATGTTTTTATGAGATTTCTGCGCATAAACGTAACTTTCAGGAGGTACAACTGAATAGTTACCAATTTTTGTTACTCGTTAGTTGGTATATCCAATTATTTACTAATTTCAATTAAAATCCATAAAGATTTACAATATAGTGTTTACTTGCTCATTCTTCATCCACTTTTCAATATTTTCAAACACAATTTTTGCTCTTAATTTCATTGATTCTTCAGAAGCAAATGCAATATGTGGTGTAACTATAGTGTTTTTTGAGTGTAATAACGGGTGATCCATATTTAGCGGCGGCTCAATCTCAAATACATCGATACCTGCCCCTGCAATTTTATCCGAATTCAGTGCTTCTGCCAAAGCATCGGAATCCACAACCGGACCACGTGCTGCATTAATTAAGATGGCTGTTGGTTTCATAAGGGCTATTCTTTCTTGATTGATTAAGTGACGGGATTCATCCGTAAGCGGACAATGTAATGATATAATATCAGAATTACTCAATAAATCTTCTAAGGATACATAGTTAATATATTCCGGCGGATTCTTTTTCGGATACAAATCATATGCCAGGATTTTACATCCAAATGCATTACATAATTCTGCCGTACGGGAACCGATTGCTCCTGTTCCAACTACACCAACGGTTTTACCGGCTAATTCCCTTCCGACTAAACCATCTTTTGTTTTACCGTCACGACAGCGTTTTTCGACCTGGGGAACATTTCTTAAAAGAGAAAGAATCATACCCATTGCTAATTCAGCAACTGATTCATTCGAATAGCCGGATGCATTACTTACTGCAGCTCCCATGCTTTTGGCTGTTTCCAAATCCACATGATCAACCCCTGTAAAAGCTACATCTATGAATTTTAAATTTTTACAATTTGAAATTACTTCTCCCTTAAGCGGCATGTTTGCTATCATCACAACGTCTGCATCTTTTGCTCTTTCAACCAATACAGCCGTATCCATATCCCTCTCATAAGCTTTAAAGCTATGACCCTGTCCTTTCAGCACACTTGCATAACTCTCCAATACTTCTTTTGAAATACCTAAGGACTCCAATAATACAACATTCATTTCTTCGCCTCCATTTTAGTTAATAAAATCGCGTTTTGTCTTTTGAAACATTTATTATAGTATCATTCAATTCTATAAATTGCAATATAATAAATATAAAATTTTAATTATGTAATTAACAATTTCATTAATTAAAATTTAAATATTGATGTATTCCTATTTTTGTGCTATTATTTTATTTAATGATGACTTTATATAGACATTATGAACGAAAAGAAAGGGTATTTATAATAATGAATAATAATAATCCATCTCAATTTAATCAATCTGCCGAAAAAACAATACGAATCATAGAATATTTAGCAGAAAATAATCACCCTGTGCGTCTTATTGACATAGCTAATAATTTGGATTTAAATGCCAGTACTACTCTGAGGTTTATTAATACCCTTGTTTCGCTAGGATATATAGAACAAGAACAAACATCTTCTAAATATTATTTAACTTATCGAATATGTTCAATCTCAAACAAAATATATTCTACGACAAGCTTGCGCGACATAGTAAATCCCTACCTGAAAGATCTTGCGAAAAAAGCTGGTGAATCTGTCTGTCTTGCTATTGAGCAAAGCAAGCAGGTTGTATACATTGATGTTGCTGATGGTCAGGATCAAATGGTGAAAGGAATGCAGCGTATTGGGAATATAGCTCCCCTGCATTGTACCGGAATTGGCAAACTATTACTTTTAAACTATACGGAAACAGAACTTGATGACTTAATTCAGCAAAAGGGGTTAATTACATATACCAATAATACAATCATGACCAAGAAACATCTTATGGAAGAATTAGAAACAGTAAGGGCGCAGGGTTATGCATTTGATAATGAAGAGTGTGAATTAGGTGCAAGATGTATCGCTTTCCCAATTTATGATTTCACGAAAAAGATTATTGCAGGTTTTAGTATTACCGGGCCAATTAACCGTATAACAGACGCATTTATTATGGAACACATTCCATTACTCACGCATATATCTGTAGAAATATCTCGTAAGTTGTCTGCATAACTTTTACTTATGCTTTAATTGATTTACATAGTAAAAAGGCACTTGCCAAACGGAACCGGATTAGTTACCTTTTCGTATATATACTCTTGTTCAAAAGGTCTTGCAAATCCAGTCCCGTTTTTTAGTTTTATATAATTTATCTGCCTTTTTTCTCTTTATAAGCATAAAAGATGTTATCAGCGCTGTAATTGGTATAATTAAAATAGTACCAAGTCCGCTGCATAATATTTCGATAATCCCACATGTTAGTCGCTCCTTTCATAAGCTGGTACTCTCATAACCTATTTACTGATATTTTCTCAAATTTCCTTGGGTACCCTTATTATAGATTAAAAAATACTTTTATGGATAAGGCCTGATTTAAGCTTTTATAAGAAAACAATTCAGTGCAGGTCGCTTCATCCCACGTAAAATCTAGCGGAACCGGATTACCGGCTTCATCCTCTGCACGGATGGAAGTTACCGGCTTTGGCAGACATATTCACCCAGAACTATCCTCATTCACATCTAATGAAAATACTCTTGCAGAACAGCCGATAATCCGCCAGTCTACCCCTTCTATTTTTGAAAAATCAAATAAGATGGTGTTTTCATCCTTCCCTAAGCTCTTATCCATCTATTTTGCAACAGCCCCCTATAGTAGGAGTCATATATGGCTTATAGTAACAGCCCCTTAAATCATAATTTATTAATCCAGGATATCATCCCTTGAATTAGCACAATCAGTTACATATTCCAAATAATCTTTAAAGATTCCATCTTCCTGTGATAACAAGTAATCCTGGTATTCCTTTAAGATTGCACGTGCTTCGTCTTCGGTATCAGCAAAGTAAGCACGCTGTTCATAATCTGTCATGGTAGTTCCTTCAAAAGCAAACTTCTTTACCTTATCATAATTCTCATAATTAATTACAAGTCCTTCTAACGGATATCCGTCTACCCGTTCAATCGGACGGGCTTGTTTATATTCTACCACTTCCGGTGGTGCTGCATCTGCATCACCCGCATTAATTTCACCCCACCAGGTAAAACGTTTATCTGCCTGAAGCGTACGGCCTAATATATAGCCTATACCTTTTTCACGGAGTTCATCATCCGCAGAAGAATCACCGGCTGCTTTTCTTGCAAGTATATCACTATTCAGGCGCGGCTGTCCGTCTGAATTCATTGTATAGGTTTCCCCTTCAATTCCATACTGGCATAAACGGGCTCCTTCTTCACTATTAACATAATCAAGATAAGTTAATGCAGCGTCAATATTAGAACAGGTACTTGGGAATATAATAGCCGGAGATCCTGCACGGCCGTTCTGTTCAAGCTGTACCAACGGACTGCCATCCATATAAGTCATAGGTCCGACCGGAATATAACGCATTTCCGGATGGGAACTGTATAATCCGGTAAGTTTTGTAGAATTAATGACAGATCCATACTGGGCAGAAGCAAATAATGCAGTTCCGTTACCAACTTTCTCATCTGCCTGGGCATCGGTCTGCTTAAAGCACTCTACATCCAATAAGCCCTGATTCACAAGCTTCCAGGTAAATAGATCCCTGTTCATCCATTCATCGGTTAATGCAATATACGTATAGGAACCGTCCGCTTGTTTCCTATAATTACTGAATTTCTTATCTCCTAAATTAATGGAATATCCTGTACTGTCCCAGCCATTATGATAGGTAGTGGCTACAATAGTATCATTTCCGTTAACATCTTTAAATCCGTGTTCTTTTGCCTTAACCATAAAATTATAGATATCATCTGACGTCTTAATGGAAGTGGGATCAATACCTAATGCGTTGGGTACATCACCACGGACAAAAACACCATATGCCCAGTTTGTCACATCATTCGTATCTCCGGGAGTTTCTTGGGGCAGGATATAATGATGACCATTAAATCCTTTATAATTTAAATCATTTTCCAGATAAGACTGTGAAACTATACCAATATCATAAGAATTTGCCAGATTGGGATAGTTTGGTAATAAATCTTCGATAGGAAGGAGCCTGCCTTCTGATGCGGCTTTTTTAATGACAGCTGTTTCACCGCCATTGCCTCCCCAATAAGGTGCATTAATCATATCAGGCATATCACCGGAAGCAAACATCAGATTCAGTTTTTCCGTTTCACTCATCATAATGCCTTCAAATTCAACTGTAACACCGGTTTTTTCCCTGATTTTGGCGGCTACTTCATTATTGTATTGATCCGACGCTGTTTTGAACCCGCCATTCCAACAAATAAGCATTTTCAATTTAACATCATCAAATTTTTTCGCTCCGCTCTCCGATGTTGAATCTGCTGTTGCTTCTGCTGTATTGTCAGTAGTCGTACTAACGCCTGCAGAGTCGGCCGGTTTTGTTTCATCTTTTGTGTCATTGCCTGATTTACCGCAGCCTGAGAGCAGCGATAATGTCATCGCCATTACCATTAGGATACCAAATAACCTTTTTTTCATAGAACTCTCTCCTTTTTAATTTTATTTGTATGCTATTTTATAGGGGTGTTTATGTATTCCCCTTCATACCCACTCAACCTTTAACGGACCCTATCATTACTCCTTTCACATAATACTTTTGCAGAAATGGATAAACGATTACAATAGGCATTGTAAGTAACATAACAAATGCCATCTGCAAAGACTGGGATGTATAACTGGTCATCGTTGATAAACTCGTCTCCTGCCCGACCTTAATCGTAGAGGATGCCGTTGCCTCGCTAAGAAGTCTTTGCAATAAAGTGGCGGCAGGGTACAAAGCAGTCTTGCTCTGATAATAAGCGCCGGTAAACCAGTCATTCCAATGCCCTACGCCGATAAACAAGGCTAAAGTTGCCAATATGGGCTTAGATAACGGAATGTAGATTCCAAACAGGATCCTGGTCTCTCCCGCACCGTCAATCTGCGCCGATTCCCTTAACTCTGACGGTATATTATCAAAATTAGTCCGCAATAATAGGAAATTAAAAAAACTATAGATTGCAGGAATTACGTAAAGCATAAAACTTTTCGTAAGCCCCAGATCACGGAGCAGCATATAATAAGGAATCATTCCGCCTCCGAATATAGTGGTAAAGTAGAAAAAAAATGTAAAAAATGTTTTACCGGGTAACGTTTTTATGCTTAAGGCATATGCCATCAACGCTGTGAAAAACAAACCGAGCACCACACCAATCAGCGTTCTGGACACGGAAATCGTTAAGGAATCAAAAATACGGGAATCCTTAAAGGCATGCGTAAAATTTTCCAACGTAAAATCACGTGGCCAGAAATATACACCTCCACGTGCAAAATCCCTGCCGGTGTTTAGGGACGCCACCAGTACATACCAAAAAGGATATAAGGTAATAAAACCAAAGGCTGCCAGAAATGTATAATTACAAGCCATAAATAGTTTACGGGATCTTGATTCTTTTATTTTCATAATAGGGATAACCTTCTTTCCTTGTTATTGATTACCAGATACTTACTTCCATAAATCGCTTGGAAACCGAATTGGTCAATGCCATCAATGCAAAGGCAAACGCTGATTTAAACAAACCAATCGCCGTAGCATATTCAAACCGGCCGTAATTTAAACCTGTTTTTAGAACAAAGGTATCAAGGATTTCTGAAATCTGGGTATTCGCCGGCTGCTGCAATAAAAGAACCTGATCAAAACCAGCATTTAAAATACCACCTACTGCAAATATAAACATAATACCTATAGTCCCTTTTATGGAAGGGAGCGTGATATGCCAGGTACATTTTAAATGGCCTGCTCCGTCAACCGTAGCTGCCTCGTATAGTTCCTGACTTACTCCTGAAAGAGCGGAAAGGTAAATAATGGAACCCCATCCGGCATTCTTCCAAATATCCGAAAGGACTATCATAGGATAAAAAGAATTTTTCTCCCCCATATAGAAAACAGCGTCCAGTCCAAAATCTTTTCGCAGATTATTTATGATACCGCCATACGGAGTAAAAATGACAGTCATCAGGCTGACTACTACTACCCAGGATACAAAATTCGGAAGATAGCTCATGGTCTGCACTGCCTTTTTAAATTTACTGCCCTTTACCTCATTAATTAATAATGCCAGAAGAATTGGGGCGGGAAAGCCGAAAATAATTTTAAGTCCACTGATGATAACCGTATTTTTCATGACAATCCAAAAATCCGGAGACTTTATAAATTCCTCAAAATTCTGAAAGCCCACCCAGGGACTTCCTAAAATGCCAAGGTTGTAATTGTAAGCTTTAAAAGCTAAAAGCGCACCATACATCGGATAATAGCTAAATACCAGCAACCAAACCACACAGGGAAGGATAAACAGATATAACACCTTGTGTTTCATAATCTGCCGCCATAATCTTTTTGATCTTACTTGTCTGGACATCGAACCAGTTATGGTCGTTTTCACAAGTTCTTCACTCCTCGTATTATAAGTTTATAGACCTCAACCATAGAGGCTATAGACTTATTTTTATGATATAGGTATTGGATTAATTGTTGGTCATACCTACATAGTTAATAAGTTACTTTATAGTCATGG
>JBAVPE010000087.1:0-6251 GCA_049692775.1 Anaerocolumna sp.
ATAAGGTTGGTGATCTGCCCCTGCCATTTAGTGCACATACCCAGCAGGCAATGGGTATAACCACTATGGTTTATGCCCATATACACAGTTATATAGAAATTCTTTATACGTTATCCGGTGAATTCCGTATCTTATTAAATAACAAGGATTATTCCTTTGACTCCGGCGATATGGTACTGGTCAATTCTAATGAAATCCATAATATTATTGCACTTTCCACCGGATTAAACCGATATATTGTAATAAAATTTGAACCGGAATTACTCTATACCACGACCCAGACTCTTTTTGAAATGAAATATGTTATGCCTTTTATTTTAAATGAATCCACCCATCAGAAAATATTTAAAAAGGAAGAGATTGAAAATTCAGTAATTCCCGGTATTGTTAAAGGCATCGTTCAGGAATATACAGACAAAAATTATGGTTATGAATTGGCTATAAGAGCCAATATATTTAATTTGTTCCTATTTATCCTCCGCCGCTGGAATGCACAGAATGTAGATTTAAATATTAACCGGAATATGAATAAGGATATGGTCAGGCGGTTACAGATTGTATTTGATTACGTGGGAAATAACTATCAGAATGATATTACCTCTCTTGGTATGGCTGTAATGTGTAACTTAAGCTACAGTTATTTTTCCAGGACATTTAAAAAAGTAATGAAAAAGAACTTTAAGGAGTATTTAAGCTATGTCCGGATTTCAAAGGCAGAAAAGCTTTTAAGTACTTCTGACCTTAATATAACAGAAATTGCCCTGGCGGTGGGCTTTTCCACTTCAAGTTACTTTATTCAGCAGTTTAAGCAGTATAAAGGAATCTCGCCAAAGCAATTCCAGAATAAATATATGAAGACCTGAATTTAGCAAAAGCCCCTTTATCAAGCTCGTATTTTATGGAAAACAATCAATTAGTTTGTGTGAAACAAAGTTATCAAGTATATTCATTTGCTTCGAAATAAATTGGATTTGATAATAAAACGATCATCGGGGGTAGTTCCGGGGAAAACTTTCTCAATATTTCAATCCGGCAGAAGACGTATTTTTCATACCTTTTGCTTATCTCCCATTCCTGTACTCCTCTTTCGCATACTTTTTCTTCTGTACCGAGATCGGTAATAAGCCAGATCACATCATATTCTCTCAGATTCTAGAATCTGTCATGTAATTCACTTCCCGTGAGGGCGGTTTCTCCCCATATTCTGCCTCCAGCCTCCGCTATACAGATCCGGTCCATTGGTAAACATAGTAATGCAATTACCACTCCTTATGGCATATAAGATATCCTCAGGGGAATTCGACATCACATAGACACAGCTGCAGGGACTTCCGATCAGGCGGGCAACCTCCGGACGGTGAAAGTCACTTCCGCCTATCACAGGTATTCTTTTCCCGTCCAGCAATTGTTTATGCCACCAGTCCATACAAACTAAATTCGAAGCGGTCGGCAGAGCGCCGTTCCATACTTCAATCACATCATAGTTAAAATGTTCCATTCCCCATTTCCAGTCGCAGTTCGGGCAGAACGGATGTTCTAATACTAAAAGTGCCCCATCTCCTGTGCCCGGCCAGTTTATTCTGTGCTTCTTCAAGAGAATTGATACAAAAGGCGCTTTCAAATGGTTTCTTAACACCAAACAGTCTGGCATGACCCTTATAGTGGGCTGGTCTTACTCCTCAGAATAATGAAAGTGCTGGAAAGAAAAAAAGTGTCCACGTTTCCAGCGCCGGAGTTTATTTAAAACCATTACTTGTTCAGTGTGCAAATGCTGCAATTAAGGATAAGAAAAACCCTTATTTTAAGTTTAAATATGACCGCATTAAGAAACGTCGAGGTCACAAAAGAGCATTCATTGCTATTGCACGTATGATTTTAACCTGTATTTATCACATGTTTCTCAAACAGGAATGCTTTAATCCTTCTAATACGGATTACTCTGCTATTCCTGAAGAGCAATATAAGAAACACCGTGAGCAATACATTAAGAATGCAATAAAACTATTAGAAAAGGTAGGCTGTACAATTATCCCTCCAAGTGCTATTGCCTGATACCCTTTCTAAAACATAAATTTCTTGTGAAAAGCGGCAGTTTACTGGTGTTCTTGTTAAGTTACGGCATTTTTTAGTTTTTAATTTCAACCTAATCTTCATAGACAACGTCATGGCGAAATCACCCTTTTGCTCTTTTGTCATGCCATTTTTTATTTTTATTCTGTTTTACACTATTTTATCAATTTGAGGAAACTCCTAATAATCAAAAAAACTTTAAGTTCTCCATAGCTAAAACCTAAGGAAAACATACCATATATAGTCATTATATAACTATAAATGACAATCTTATTACATGTTTTACATTTACTATTTATGAGATGTTATTATTTGATTGTAACATTTAACCAACAAATAGAAGGAGGAAAAATAGCATGAGAGAAAAATTCAAATTTTTAGTACCAATTTTAGCTTTAGCATTAACCATAGTATTTATGGGTAATAGTTTAGTCAGTTCTGCAGCAACATCATTATTACCGGTAGGCGGAGATGAATATGATTATGAGCCAGAGGAATGGAATGATACAGCTACTCTTAGATCAAACTGTTATACATATGCTGTATTAAAATTGTGCTCTACAGAAGAAAAATTTAAAATACAACCAGGATGGCTTGCAGGTGAAGAATTTTCTACAATATCTGAAACTTCAATAATCAATGCAGTAAAAAAAGATTTAAAAGTTGGTGGTATAATTGAAAAAGATATTTATGAAACAAATAAAAATACAGTTCCCCCAGATGGATATAGGAAAATTGCATTAGTTATAGCACCTGGTGTTGATTACCATTGGTATGAGCAAAATTCTGATGGATATTGGTCACATAAACCTGGAACATCTGATGTTACAGATGTAGATGCTTCAGGAAATTATATCGTTGACCCGGCTACGTGTGATAGACATTATGTGTATGTTTATAGAAATTGGACTGGTACATATAAAACAGTTATCGATTATACTCAATTTTGTGGATATTATATGATAGAAGTATAATTAATGATATACATAACCACTAAACAATGCTATAATGTAATAAATATTAAGTCATTTGAAAGGTGATTTCATGAAAAAGAAATTTTATTTATTTATTTTAATAATTTCAATAATTTTAATCGTATTTTTTTGTATCTTTAAAATCAAAACAACTAAGGGAGTTTATACAGATATGGATAAAGTTTCTCAATTAACTAAAGATATGAATAAAGACGAAGTAATTAAAATTTGGGGAGAACCTATTGAAGATATTGGTTTGGGATTATCTGTATATGTTTATCGTATAGATTCTTATTCCTTATTATTAAGCTTTAATTCAAGTGATAAATTGATTAGTGCCGTTTTGCAAAATCCAGATGGTACAACTTATAAAAAGATAATCGACTAGTTAATAGCTCTATACAAAATGCTAATTTAAATTAGTATTTTGCATAGAGCTTGTTTAATATAACTTTATTTAATTGTTGTTATTAATTCTATAAGTTTTTCCTTATAATTTTGACTTACTAATGCATATTCTTTTATTTCTTTAAATATTATTTCATCTTTATCAATTTCAAATATTTTTTTATAATTTACAATATAAGATTTATGACACTGATAAAAATAATCTACTTTTAGAATTTTTTCAAGTTGAATAAATGAAGAATAAATTGAAATTCTTTTATTATTAAGTACTATTTCTAATTTTCTACCATACTTCTCAAAAAAGTAAATATCATTTAGATTAATTGAATAAAGTTTAATACTGTTTTTAATAATTAATTTAAAAGCACCATCATAATCTTCAACACATAGTAAATCAACCAAATAATCCCCCCCAACAACTTGTTTTACTTACAGCTAAATAATTAATGTGTATAATTGATATACTTTTGGAAACATCTTCAATAATTTTTCTTAAACTATTGTTTCATATTTTCCATACCAATATGATAACAATGATAAGTAAAAAATATTAAACCAATGAATTCACCCTCTCCCTTCATAAAGCAGGTTAAAATTTATAAATAAATCCAATATTGAGAAGCCAAAGTTAAATCAATTTTCTATTATTTTGTTACATTTTAATTATAGATATCTTTTAAATAATTACAATATTATATGCATATTCTACATGTTTTTTGTCTATTCTACATAATCATTGGAAATTAGCAGATTAAAATGCTACCAATTTAGCTAATTCTTTTACTTATACTCCTTTTATTTAAGCTTCCTATCAATCTTCTGCATAAAAAGTGTCTTCGACACTTCAACTCCCCTAGCCCCTCATCCATGAGGGGAATTTGGGGCTTTCTTTTTTTGGCCGCTTTGGTTCATAATGGTCTCATTAGTATATTACAAGATATTTTTATAGACCATTACGAAGAAATGTTATATATTTTACATCCTCGTCAAGCTATTATCGACAGTTTTGACAAGATGATTCACTGTGGTGACCCTTCTTACGGCGGCGCCATGTATGGATGTACCGAATGTGGGAATCTTAAGTTTGTTCCTTTTCGCTACCATAGCCGTTTTTGTCCTACCTATGGTAACATGTATTCCATCGACCGCACCATCTCCATGTCCTTTAAACTGATTCATTACTCCCACAGGCACTGTGTTTTTACCATCCCGGAAGAACTTCGTCATTTTTTTCTTGAAGACTGTTCCCTTTTAAACTGCCTTTTCTCCGCCGTGAGGAGCGTTGTTCTGCTCATGTTCCATAAAATCAACAAATCGATATCTTTTACTCCCAATTTTATTTGTGTTCTTCATTCCTTGGGTCGTCCTTTGGAATGGAATCCTCACATCCATTATGACAAGGAAGGCAAAATTGCCTGCTAGTACAGACAATTCTGCCAGATTTCCTTTACATAATGTCAGTTTCCAAGTGAATTAAGCCAGTTTATAAGATTGTTGTCATCTGTCCAGTCTTTTGTTTTTTTATATTTCTACACTTGTTTTTGAATAAATCTGAGTGACTTTCAGATCTGTGTGTCCCAAGAAATCACGGATATACACTGGGTTGATATCAGCTTCTGTCAAGTGCATTGCTTTGCTATGGCTGAGCAAATCCAAAACTTTTGGATTTAATAGCGGCGGACCAGAGCCACAAATTTGTATCAGGATGGAATCGAACTTGAACTTGTATCAAGAATACTGGGGCATAACTCCACCCAGGCAACCAGAATTTACTCTCCCCCGTCCGTTGAAATGCTTCGGGATGCTATGGAAAATCAGGCTGATTACCCTGCCGAAAAACCATTGTGGGAAGAAAAAGATGAAAAACTGGCACGCCTCTGCGGACTTAGATAGATATTTTTATCCTCATGTTTTTTGCGGAATATATTGAATTTAAGCAAATTCTGTGAGAACATGAGGATAATAAAAAGCTGAGGATAAACTAAGTTATTCTTATATGAGAATAAGCTGCTGCTGAAAGATCCCTGCGTGGGATAAAAAGCAAAATGAAAATCTCAGAACAATTCCAATCGGAAGAAACAACAAAATACTATGCGGCAATCAAAAGCTATATAGAAACCTGTTATCGGAATGGTATCATTGAAATGGAGGCACTCGTAAGACTATGTGAAGGTAATCCATGCACGGTAAAGGAGATTTTTGAAACTGAATAGCAGTGAATAAATCACCGTCTTTTATAGTACGCGAAAATAAAAACAGGAAAAAGGGCGGATTTTTCACTTGATGGCAGAAAAATCCGCCCTTTCGCTTTGTGATTAACTGTGAATGGCAACAGTAGCATAACTTTAATTAAGTATATAATTTTTTGAGACAGATAACAATCTATCTTTTTGCCGTACAAAAAATATTTTTATAGTATAAAAAACAACGTAGAAAAATGATTCTCATATTTCTACGTTGTTTTTATGATATCATAAATAATTAACTAAATGACATTACTGAAATCAAGGCTTTTTCTCATAAATCTAGTACAGCATTACATAAGTTTTGCTTAATTTCAGTACCAACGTAAATGGCGGGTGCTGAATTAAGTGAAGTCTATGCAAGGCTGTACTAATGTAGTATAAACCATTGTTTATACATTCTGATTTAAATAGTCGAAGTCATTTTTGATACTATCCCAAACCGGCTTATCAAATTCTTCGTGTTCAACTATAAAGTACCTGGCATATTCCGAAGCCTCTTTGACTTTCTTCATATCAATAATACCGTCACCCATATCCACATTTGCTTTTAGGG
>JBAVPE010000088.1:0-21814 GCA_049692775.1 Anaerocolumna sp.
GAATCTGGTTGGAATACTTCTTCATATCCGCTTAATTTCTGTAAGCTGCCGGAATAAAAATTATTATCAGCAGCAACCACGCTACCAGCTATAAAGTCATTTACATTCCTTGATATTTTTTCAAACAATGGTGCTATGCTTCTGCTTTCTTTTACAATCTCCTTCAAGGTACTGCCTTTATAGTATTTATAGGTTTCATCATCCAATACGCCAAATTGATTTAGCTGCCAGCCAATCCCCAAGTCAACCATATTCATCGTTTGCTCAAAAGTACCCTTTACCAGGTTGGCTGTTTCATTTCCAAATGTTTTTACGTCCTTTCCAACAGCTTTTACACTTTGGGTAACCGAGTTTCCCACTGCTTTTGCCCGTTTTCCGGATGTGTCCAACTTTTTCTTTATAGATATCCTTTGGTGGAGCTTATCTTTAAAATCTCATTTAATAAGTAACCATAACACCATATGAACTATAATAAGATTAAGATTTTCTTTCACGATAGCTATCTGGTGTCATGGCTTTAATTTTTTATTTATTCTCGTCCTATATCAAGCAACTCATCGTCAATTTCCAGCCATACAACAGCCGGATTTTTTAATATATCAGAATATATTTCTTTAATAGAACCAGAATTACAAAATGGACATTTCCTTTTTAAATCTGAAACCACAAAAGAGTTTCCTTCAATACTTGGTTTTATATGTTTCTGTAGTTCTTTCTGAAATCTTAAGTTAGTTTTCATATCAATAGCATCGTTTGTCTTTCTTCCTTCTATCAACTTAGCCATTAAATCAAGATACCCGTTTCTTCCATAAGTAGGTAGCCAACGTACCTCTATTCCATTAACCTCACTGAATTTTACTGTTGAATCATCAAGTGGCAATAACATGTTAAATTTTTTCTTGCAGTCATCACATTCAAACTCAATTTTCTTAAGATAATAATCATCTAATCCACAAACCGAAGAATACCTATCCATTATTTTGTCACCCCCTTAATCTTAGTTGGGTCTAAAATCACCGTATTAATACCACCGCTTCTTTGTACTGAATTAAAAACTATAGAATCATAACCATGTTTCCTAGCTCCTCTTGCAATTGCATGACCCATATCGTAATCGAGTATACCTCTATTCGTCACATCGAGTGATTTTCCTAAATTTGTTTCAACTTCAAGAATTATTCCTCCTGGTCTTTCTGCTAGAGCAGTTGCCGGCGAATCTGCAAGATATACTCCTCTTCCAAATCTATTATTATTAAAAGCTGCTTGCGGATTAGGTAAATCAGTTCTAAATCCATTTTCCACAATAATATCTGCAACATTATCACCAGCCGAATGATACAACTTAGTAGTATTAGAGCCTCCCTTGGCATTGACTCCTAACCCTTATGTTTATTCAAACCCAAGTCCTACCTCTTTTTGAAAAATCAATCGGTTACCAGTATTTTCGTTATCTCACCATTTTTTCAATGGCAAACACACCGCATTCAATTGTCTTATTTTACCACAACCAAATACAATAATCTACTGTTCCCTTGCATGCTTATCAGACTTTTACTGATTCTTCACAGGACTTTCATCCTTAGTAAACACGGGTTCTCTATATTCTGTCTTATTTTTCAACATCCCGTAAATGATGTTTACTAATCTTCTGGCTATACATATTAAGACTTGCTGTTTGTTCTTACCGATTTTAGTTCTTCTTATAAAATATTCTCGAAACACTTTATTTCTTGATGTCCCATTTTTCGTGACTTGTATCATCTGTATTGCTAGAAAGTAAAATATAGACTGCAACCTTGTATTACCCTGTTTTGATGCGTGGTCTTCACCTTTTCCTGCTGATGAAAACTTCACTGGAGCTACTCCTGCAAATCTCGCCAACTTATCAGCATTAGGAAATCGATTAATATTCCCAAACTCAGCCAACATATTGGTAGCTGTTGCAATATCGATCCCTGGCATAGTCATAAGAGTGCACCCAAACACAGGATATAAATCCTCGATTGCTTTTTCCATATCTTCTAACTGCTTATTATAATGCTTCAAATCGCCTACAATACTTCTGGTAAGAGCATCTCTGGATTCTTGGTAATCACGTTTTGTGTCACCATCTGTATGCACGGTATCTAGGATTATTTTTGCTTTATTTGTTGAGCAATTATTATGACTTAACATTCTTAATTCCTTTGCTAAATCTTCTGGTGTCTTACCTTTCAAATAATCTGCTGATGGATAAGTATCCCAGAAATAGAGTGCAGTCTGCCTACTAATATCACTAAAATATTTTTTATAGCTCGGATACGTTACACATAACTGTTCATGCAACTGATTTTTCAGTCGAGTCTGGTGGGTCTTGATATTATCCCTTCGATTTAACAACTGTCCGATTGTCCAGTACGCATCATCTGGAACTGCATCGGGTAGCTTGTCCATATGCATTCTCCAATCCATAAACAACTTCCATACCATCGCTACAGTACTTGTTTACCTTTTTTGATAGCTTGTTAAATTCAGCAGGTTTATTATCAAACGTAATCTCATCCAACTTTATATTCCAACAGTTTATAATAACAGCTGTATGGGTTTCCTTGTGTAGGTCTATTCCTACATAACTGAACCACTACCGGCTAAAGCCGGTAGGTTCGGTTTTGCCGCTAAAGCAGCCTAAAGTTGTCCAATGTCAAAGTTATCGGACTTCATTTTTTCTTGCATATCCTGATTTTTGATATATTCTAGTATGATTTCATCTGTTATATTCCCACTGCTGGCCACAAAACACCCTCTTGCCCACAAGTGTTGTCCCCAAAACTGCTTATTCAATTCCTTATACTCCATCTGTAGTTTCCTTGATGTATTTCCTTTTAGATATTGTACTTATTTACTTGCTGATAGATGAGGTGGCACTGACACCAACAGATGAATATGGTCACTTCCTACATGACCTGCTAGTATTTCTACCTCATTTATTTGACAAATTCCACGTATCAATTCTCTAGTTCTTATGGCAATTTGTCCTGTAATTACTGGTTTGCGATATTTTGTTATCCATACAATATGATACTTAATATCATACGTACAATGTGCAGATTTTCTGTAATATTCCATTTTATCACCTCAAGTTTAGTATCTCTGCTTTTAATTATTCTAAACTTGAAGATTTAGGGTTGACCTAAAGGTTTCGCCTAAAGGCGAGGGTTTTAACCCCATTATACAGACAATAACATAAATAAATAATAATCCTAAATGATTATTATAACCTACTTCATAATACAATTCAATAAATAAGGGATATTAAAAAAGGACAAATCAATTCAATCCTATAAATAGAATTTTAGTTGATTTGTCCTGTTCTTTTGTTTTATTGCCTATGATACTATATTCCTCTACGAAATCTCTTGGCTTTCTATTAAAATCACGGTTTTTTCTTATACACTTACCTTTTTTTCAAGCATCCATGCAGTTCCAATGTAGGTCAGGATTGTAAAGAGTAAAACAAGGACACTGTCCCAAATAAAGTAGGTACTGACACTTTCTAAATAGTCTGCTGCATCACCAAGGACTAAATTGGTTATTTTACTGTATAAGATATTTAATACAAGGAATAAAATAAAACTTACCACACCTTTATATTTTTTATTGGCTAAAAATGTTGTACTTAGTGTAATTGAGAAAAAAGCTACTGTTATAATACTAATCCAGGTTGTAATAATTATAGCTACTACGGAAACAACATCCTTAAATTCTATTTTCAATTTAAAAAACCGGTCCAGCAATTGTAATATCATTTCCTTCACACTGGCGACTGCATCATACTTTGCAATAAGTACTCCGCCATCAATTGCAAATACTGCAAAGAATGCAAGCCCTGCTAAAATAACCTGAATACCGGCAGATAACACTTTAGCACCTACAATGCTGTAGCTTGTATTCGGCGTTAAAAACAACATATAGCTGCATTTTTGCTTTAAATCATTGGAATAAGTAACGATCGATTCAAATGCCAGGAAAAACAATGCCCCCATTGTAAACATGGCTAATAATGATATAGCCAGGGCTATTATATTTTCCCTGCCGGTAACTACTCCAAAAAAGAACACGATTTCCAGTAATCCTACTAATGCTAATATTACAAGCTTTGAAAAAGCCTGCTTCCTAAATTCATACTTCATTAACTTAAACATTTTTTACACCCATTGTATATCGGTGGTTTACCCACGATACAGCCACAACTAAATAGATAGAAAGAATCTCTATGTGGCTTCCTTTCTTTATTTTTATTTTTCTTTCAATCATTCATTCCCATTATGCATAAATTTCTTTATATAGTTCTACAATTGATTTACCATGAGAAACTCTCAATTCTTCTGCTGCGCCATTTAAAACAATAGCACCGGTTTTTATAAATACCGCATTATCTATAATCTTTTCCAGTTCATCTACTAAGTGGCTGGAAATTAATATCGCAGCATCTTCCCTTGCATCTTCTAAAATCGTATTAAGAATTTTTTCCCTTGCTATAATATCAATTCCATTCAAGGGTTCATCTAACATATAGAGTTCGGCCTTTCTAGCCAGGGTTGCTGCAATTTTGAGTTTTGCGGCTAAACCGGAGGATAAGGTTTTGGCTTTATCTTTCATTCCAAGTTCCATTCTGTCAATTAATTCTTCATAGCGCTTTAGATCAAAATCTTCAAAGAAATCCTTATAATATTTACCGACATCTTCTACTGACATATAATTATAGAAAAATGGTTCCGTAGACATGTATGCCACTTTTTTCTTGGATTCCACTCCGATTGGATTTCCGTTATAAGCAATGGTTCCACTGGTTGGCTTTACTAATCCTGCGATTATTTTCATAAGAGTCGTTTTACCGCTTCCATTCGGGCCTAGTAACGCATAGATTTTACCTTTTTCAACCTCAAAACTAATACCATTCACTGCTGTTTTCGTTATATACTTTTTCACTAAATCATTACATTGTAATATCATATTCCACTCTCCTATTATACTTTATTGGGGACAGCCACCGTCTGCGGCTGTCAATCACTTTAACTCTCATAAAACAGAGGATCAAACATCCTTTTCTCCTTAAATCTACTGGTAATTACTGACTGCCGCTAATATCATACTTGTTCTCTAATAACCGGATTAACTCCTCTTTGGTAAATCCCAGCTGCTTCATTCCTTCAATAAAAGTTTCGAGGAGGGAACCAGCCATCTCTTCCCTTATACCCATCAATTTTTCCACGTCCTCCGTAACATAGGTACCCAGACCTCTTTTGGTAAAACAGATTGCTTCTGCTTCCATCTCTTTATAAATACGGTTTGCGGTATTCGGATTTATTTTATATTTAAATGCAAGATCCCTCCCGGATGGCAATTTTTCACCCAGGGTAATCACTCCGTTAACCATATCCCGTTTGATTTCATTAATGACCTGTACATAGATTGGAATATTATTGTCAAATTCCATTCACATCCTCCTTTCCCGAAAATTTATGAATAAAACTTAATGCGCTCCATCACCAGTGAACTAGTATTATAGTACACTATTTTTTTATTGATGTCAATGCCTTTTAAACAAAATTTTTATCAATATTTAATTTATAAAAAGTATTAAAGATGCCTATTGGAACTTATCTGTTATGACAAAAACCAATAGGCATTCTATTTATTCTGATATATTATGATTCACCAGACAAAAGCCCCTCACAAATTATATTTTATGAATATAGGTTCGTATTCATTCATAAGATTAAATCAGACTTTTATCAAACGGATCCTGTTATGTTTTAAATGTCAAAAGTACATTTTTATTAATCATAAAGGATTAAGGCACCCGTCCAGATATCCTTACAGCCATCCGTGAGCATCAACTTGAATTCTCCCGGTTCGGTTCAGCGTGAAATTGCATTTTATCATCCCATATGGATAGTTTTTCTTCATTTATACGCAGTGTACAAGACCTGGTTTCTCCTTTTGGCACCCAAACTTTATGAAAAGCTTTTAATTCCCTTACCCTGCGTATGGTGCTTGCCTGTATATCTTTAATATAAAGCTGGGGAACCGAATAACCATCATATTCTCCAGAATTTGCAATTATTAAATTTATTACAATTTCTCCATGCTGCAGATCATAGGCGGAAATTCTATATGTTTTTTCATTCGTTTCACTATTTTGACCTGTTTTTTCACCAGAATCTTTTTGAACGGCTTCAAGCGGAATATACTCCATCGCAATATCCCTATAATCAAATTCGGTATAACTTAATCCATAACCAAAAGAATATAGGGGTGTTTTTTCAAGATCATAATAATTCATACCAGCATAAGAATTTTTATAATTGTAATAAACCGGTATTTGCCCAACATGCCTTGGAATGGAAACCGGCAGATGTCCGGAAGGACAGACTTCCCCAAATAAAATCTCTGCAATGGCCTGCCCTCCTGTCATACCAGGATAGAAAGCACAAAGGACTGCATCAGAGTGTTTTACAACATCCGTAACCGAATAGGGGCGTCCCTGTATCAGCACCGATATGACAGGTTTTCCGGTACTATAAACAGCCTCTGCCAACCTATTTTGCAGACCGGTAAGTCTTAAGTCTGCACTGTCAACCCCTTCGCCACAGTCCATATTAATGGATACATCCGTTTTAGCCGCACCGTTGATATCAAAGTCTACACCGCCAAAACGGCTTGAAGAGCCACCTAGTACCAGTATGGTACAATCACAGGAACCCGCAAGATCCACTGCCTCCTTAATTTCTTCTTCCGTGCCTTGAAACAGACCACAACCCCTGTTATATTTTATTTCTACAGGATCTTTGCTCTGCCTGATATAATCTTTAATACCTTTTAAAACTGTAATTCCCTTATCCAAATTGATTGGAGGGGTATAGTCCCCTAACTGATGATAAATCTCAGCCGCATTGGGGCCAATCACTGCGATTGTTTTATGATTTTTAATATTGATTGGAAGCGTATGATTAACATTCTTAAGTAAAACGACCGATTCTCTTGCCAGTCTATGCGCCTCAGGGTATTTCCTATAAGTATAACCGGTCCAGGAATCCTTTTCTTCTATATATGGATTATCAAACAGCCCCAGCTCAAATTTCAGGGTAAGGACGCGAAGTACAGCATTATCAATATCTTTCATAGAAATTAAGCCACAGTTAAATGCCTCTTCCAGTTTTGAAAAACCTCTATCCCATAAACTGATATCGACTCCTGCCTTTAGGGCAGTCGCCCCGGATAATACATTATCACCGGTCATGACATCCAACTGGTCTATTGCCACACCGTCAGCCATAATAACACCCTTAAACTTCATTTCACTACGGAGAATATCCGTTAAAAGTTTCTTATTACCATGGCAGGGAACCCCATCTATTTCATTATAGGCCGCCATAATTCCTTTGACCCCTGCCGCGGCACAGGCTTTGGCAGCAGGAAGGTGAATTTCCCTCAATTCCCTCTCACCAATACGGGCTGCACTGGCATTAATCCCCCCGGTGCCTTCCCCCTGGGCACAAAAATGCTTTGCAACTGCACTGATACCATTATCCTGAATTCCCGTTACAGCTGCTTTAGCAAATTCAGAAGCCAGATAGGGATCCTCACTGTAGCACTCTTCGCTCCGCCCCCATCTTGGATCCCTTAATATATCAAGGACAGAGACCAAGGCCATATTAACACCCATCTCCTTTAACTGCTTTCCGCATACCTGATATGCCTCTTTTAGCAGTTCCGGATGAAAGGAGGCACCAACGCTTAAATTAACGGGTAAAAGGTAACCCTCCAGTGCCTGGTGTCCGTGAGGGCATTCTGAGCTTAACATCATGGGGATTCCCAGTCTGGAATGCTCCAGAACATATTTTTGCACAATATTATAAGCTTTCGGTGCAAGAACTCCGGTCAGACCTGTTTCATAATCCTTCCCTGACCAGGGATCTGCACGGTAAAGTCCGTACAATACACCCAGTCCGCTGAATTTTTCAACTTCAGCTTTCAATTCTTCAGTTAATATGATTTCATTGCCCATACGTTTATAAACCGAAAAACCATATAATCTTTGGTTTAATTGTCCTACCTTTTCTTTTACCGTCATAAGCGATAGTAAATTTTCTGCCCGCCCTGATGCCAAGAAAGATTTATCCTGATATAGATAAGCCATATTTTATAACCTCCACTTCATATTAAAGTACTCTGTTATAGTAGCAGCTATATTACAAATGCACGAAAGAAGATTTTTTAAGGTTATGGTAGTTTATCTACCTTAATCTTTAAAATTATCTTCCTTCATGCATTTTCCCTGTCCTTAATCAATTACAAAAGGACAGTATTGCAATATATTATGATTTGTTTAAAATCACCCTATAGGTTTTAATTTCATATGGTTTTATGCAAATTTTAAAACCATCTTCCGTCACAGGAATATCACTGATTTTTTCCTCAATTAAATTACATTCCTCAACGGAAATTACAGAAAGGATATCTCCCAATTTTACCTTCACATTCGTCAAGGCATTTTCACACTCATACATACGAAGGATAAAACCATTGCCATCTTCGGCTAATTTAATTGTTTCTAACACAACGTTGGATTTATCAATGGCTGCAAAGGATTTTTCACAACCAGGTACTCCGCCTTGTACTGCATATGCCGGTTGATTTAACTTATAAGCTTCCTGAACCGTCCCAGCATCCCTCCAGTTTTGGGCATGGGGATACAGTGCATAGGTAAAGAAATGTTCTTCCTGATCCGTAACCGGATTCGGCTCTGTACCAGATTTAATTAAGGTAATCGCCATATTGCCGTCTTTTATGGAATGCCCGTATTTGCAATCATTTAACAGACTGACACCGTAGTGGCCTTCTGATAAATCAATCCATTTCTGTCCGCAGCTTTCAAATCTGGCTTTATCCCAGCTGGTATTGGAGTGAACCTTTCTTGTAACATTACCAAACTGAATATCAAAAGTTGCTTCATCAGAATGGATATTAACCGGGAAATGAACCTTTAATAAATGCTGGTGTTCCTTCCAATCTACATAAGTATTGAATTCGATTCTTCTGCTATCTGCATAGAAATAAATTTTCTGTTTAATTTTGGAATTGCTTATGGTACGGTCAATTTCCAAAGCTGCGCGCACAACTCCTATTTCTGTCCATTCCATACGGCTGATCTGATCTGCATCCCAGTATTTCTCCGTATAAAAGATGTCAATATCCCAGTTATCGTAATAAATCGGCTTATCTTCATACATACGCATTAAATTGCCGTATTGTCCGTCTTTTAACACTTCCCTGTCATTTTCTTTATCATAAATGGAAGTAAATAAACCTTGTTCGTTTATATGAATCTGATAGAAAGGTGTTTCCAAGATAGAACCGGAAAGTTTAAACGGTACCTCTGCTTCCGCTTTAGCAATTGCAAAAGTTTTACTCCCCTTAGAAGGCAGACCGGTAATATAAGCCACTGCTCCTGAGGCCTCCTGCTGAACGGGATAGTAATTTCCTGACGCATCTGTAAGTGCCAAAGCACTGCATTCACCCAAATTAACAATGTCACTGCGTTCAAATCCAAGTGTGTTATAAACCGTAACACCTTCTCCGTCCCCAGTTAATGTATCAAGACGGTCACCGATTAATTCCTTCAGTTTTACTTCCAGTTCAGCATACTCTCTTTTCGTCACTTCATAAACTTCATGAATGGAAGAACCGGGGAGAATATCATGGAATTGGTTAATCAATACGGTCTTCCACATGGAATCCAGTTCCTTAGCCGGATATGCCATTTGTCCCGAGGCTAATACGGACAATAATTCCAGATCCATAAGCATTCGCTCACTTTTCCTGTTGGAACGCTTATTTCTCGCCATAGAGGTATAAGTTCCCCTATGATATTCAAAATAGAATTCACCTTCCCATACGGCAAGTCTGTTATTATCTTTTACCCTGTCATAAAGTTCTTTGAAATAGGTTCCTGCAAATTCCTGACGCACCTTAGGAATACCCTGTACTCCTTTTTCCATACGAACGGAAGTCTCTAACATTTCCCGGGTGGGACCGCCGCCGCCATCACCGTATCCATAAGAGATTAATATATCATTATTAATTTCTTTATTCTGGTAACGGGTCCAGCCTCCCATAATGGAATCAGGATGAAGCATCCCATTATAAGTAGTGAAGAATTCATTGGTATCCTGGCCGACTCCCAGTGTCGTAATTAAGTGGGTAAGTATTTCTGTTCCGTCAATGCCTCTCCACATTAAGGTGTCATTCGGCATTTTATTAAACTGATTCCAGGCTAATTTCGTTGTCATAAAATAATCAATTCCGCTTTTTTTCATAATCTGCGGAAGTGCTCCTGAATAACCGAATACATCAGGAAGCCATAATATTTTATTATCTATACCAAATTCCTCTTTAAAGAATTTTTTTCCATGCATAAATTGACGCACTAAGGATTCTCCGGAGGTAAGGTTACAGTCTGCTTCTACCCACATACCACCTTCCGGTTCCCAGCGTCCTTCTTTCACACGTTCCTTTAAACGTGTATAAAGTTCCGGATATCTCTCTTTCAGGAAATAATACAACTGCGGCTGGCTTGACATAAACTTATAATTCGGATATTCTTCCATTAATTTTAATACCGTGGCAAAACTGCGTCCTACTTTTTCGCGTGTCTGTTCTACCGTCCACCACCAGGCCACATCAATATGGGTATGACCGATACAGGTTGCAATTACATCTTCATATCCAGCCATATCTTCATACAACGCTTTATCTAAATATTGGTCTGCTTCTTCTAATGCAGCATAAAAAGCATCGGAATAAGGGGTCCTTAAATCTAATTTATTAATACAGTTATTTAATACAGCCTCAATATCCCTCCTTAGCTTATTGTCTTTCTCCATGCGGGAAAAGGCACTTAAAGGCACATTTATGTCATAGTATAATTTTTCAATTTTGCGGTCTATTAATAGCATCTCTACAATCAAATTAAATTCCGTATGCAAAACACCTGTATAAGACTGTAAATCCAGCTGGTAAGTCTGACCCGCCACCGCCGATTCTGTTAATAATACCCTTCTGTGGTTCATATCAATTCCCTGCGTTGCCACATGATCAACAAATAAGAGGAATTGCGGATTTTTACCATCATCCCATTCCTCAATCTGGGTTTTTACATTCATCCACATGGATTTCCCGGCAAAGTTTTCCGGTACCGTAAATGCGGATTTAAACCAATAATGTTCATCCGGTCCATACCAATGCATGGATTTACTGTCAAATTCCTGCCATGGTTCATTGGAAGCAGCCGCATCCTCAGGATGGATGAAATTCCCCTTCTTATAGGACCAATTGTCTACAGGAATTTTTTGAACAACTGACAGTTTTTTTAACTCATTGCAAATAACATTCACTCTTTTATCAATAAAATCCATCTACAACTCCCTTCTGCACATTTGTGCCTAAGACTTTTCACTATGATTCTGCCATAGTCTTATACCCACCGGTTTATAACGGTTCTCACAGCTTAAGTCAGTGTGTGAACTATAATATTACTTTATAATTTTATTATGCTATAATGGATTTTTCTTCATATAATCCATTAAATCATTAACTGTTGTAAAAGCTAAACCTGTTACAGTATCTGCACATCCATAATAAAGTGCTATGCGGCCGGTATCTGCATCCGCTAATGCAGCACAAGGGAATACAACATTTGGTACGTCGCCGACACATTCATAGTATTCATGAGGTGCAAGTATATAATACTTTGAACGGCACTTCACCTTCCACGGTTCATCTATATCTAAAAGTGCACAGCCTACGCGGTATACAAAACCATTACAGGTATTAATAACACCATGATAGATTAAAAGCCATCCCTCATCGGTCTCAATCGGTACTGGTCCCGGTCCTATTTTGATTGACTGCCATGCAGATGCATCGCCTTTTACCGGTTCCATTACATGACGGTGGTGTCCCCAATACTCCATATCCTTACTACGGCTATAAAATATGTCTCCGAAAGGAGTATGACCGGTATCACTTGGACGGCTTAAAAGGCCATAATACCCGTCTATTTTACGAGGAAATAAGACACCGTTCCGGTTATAGGGAAGGAAAGCATTCTCCAGTTGATAAAAGGTTTTAAAATCAAAGGTATATCCCACACCAATGGTTGGTCCATGATAACCATTACACCAGGTTACATAATATCTATCTTCTAAAAAACACACTCTTGGATCATAACGATATTCCCGATTTAATATTTCTTCATCCGCACCTTCAAACGTAAGGGGATTTTCATTAATCTCCCAGTTTATACCATCCTTGCTGAATCCGGGAAATAAATCCATACTGACTGATTTGCTGTCACAACGGAATACCCCTGCATACCCATCTTCAAAAGGAACTACTGCACTATTAAAAACACTGTTCGAGCATTCAATTGCATCCCTTCCAATAATCGGGTTCTGAGGGAAACGCCATATTGGCATTTTATAATTTTCCGGTTTATCTGACCACGGAATATCAGGTAATGAAGTACCAATAATTTTACTCATTATTATAAATCTCCTTATTATACCTGTTATTTAGGTAATTGCGAAACAAGATTATTATTTTATATACCATGCAATTAATTCTTTTGCAGAACTGAATCTTATCCTAAAGGCAACTGTAGCTATGAAATTCCTATTAATTGTATGGTTATTCAGAAAACTATATCGTTTCGCAATTATCTAATAACTGTTATTAATTTATTACGAAAAATGCTGCCTGCCTAAGCAGGCGGCACTAATTTATTTATTGTACGTTGCGTCAATCTGTGATTGGGCTTCCGTAACGACGGTCTGGAATCCGGCAGCATCAAGTTCAGCGCTCATTGTCTTAACTAATTCCCTTGGTTCTTTTGCACCTGTCATTAACTCACTTCTGTATTTTTCATATACGGAACGGCAATTGGCTAATTCCGTTTCAATCTTAGTAGTATCCAGGTTAAATCCTAATAAAACAGAAGGATTTGCATTGGCATTTAATTCTTTTACTTCATCCCATTGATTGATTTCATCACTGGCAAGCTTAGATACAGTAAAGAAAGTTCCCTGGGTATATCCGGCCATAGACCATTCATTATTAAGTCTTTCAACTTCACCATTGTCTGTATAATTAAAGTTATCGCCTTCAAGTCCATAATAAAACGCATCTCTTACTTTAGAATCTAAATTCAGCAACTGTAAAAATTGAAGAGCCTTTTCAGGGTTTTTAGCGCTGGAAGAGATACCATTTAAAGAGCCACGAACTGTATTATTGGATACAATGGTATCAATAAATTTAGAAGTAACTGCTTCTACGCCCATATTAGGACCCCAGGTAGTTATAGCTGCGCCCGACCATCCCTGTGCTACAAAGAACGGTCTGTAATTCGGTACTTCGCCTACAGCAGGAGCATCTGCATTAATAATACCGTCCTCATACCACTGATGAAGGGTATCTAGCTGGCTTAAAATATCTTCCTGTTCCAATACATTAACTACTTTACGCGATTGGTCATCATACTTAACACCTAAAGCAGGCAGGCCTACACCCATTTGGTCATATACAGATGTAATAACTTCAAAACCATTTTTATCAGTTATGACAGGAGCAGTTCCCTCACCCTCTTTGATGGTTTTAAATACATCGGTAAGACCAGCCAATGAATTTATGTTTTCATAATCTACAGAGTACTTATCAACAATTGCTTTATCCCAAACAAAATATTGTGTAGAAGAACTGTCTTTATAAGTAGGTACAGAATAAATCTTACCATTTACAGATACCGCATCCCAGTAATCTGCCGGAATATAGGAATATAAATCCGGTGCTGCGGTCTTAACTAAATCTGAGATGTCAAGGTACGATCCCAGTGCAACTTCGCTGTTATATTTATTACCATCCGTAAATAAAATATCAAAACTTTCACCTGAGTTTACAATAACGCTTCTTCTTGTATCCCAATCCCCCCAAGGTACAACTTCAACGTCAATATTTACGCCGATTTTTTCAGCTAAATATGGATTGATTTTAGCTAACCATGCATCATAATTCTTTGGCATTTCATTGCCAACCATAATCCATTTTAAAGTTACAACTTCTCCATTTGATGCAGTATCCGTTCCTTCCGTAGTCGCATTACCCTCAGTCGTACTGTTACCAGCAGAATTGTCATTCCCCGTTTTAGAACAGCCAGCAAAGGCCGCCGACATCATTGCAAATACCATTAATAACGCCAATGTTTTTCTTAATTTCATAGCTCATCCTCCTATAATTTTCATTTTTGCCTTCTACCCAAATATATTTATTTGGTAATTTAAACCTCTATATAAATTTCCTGCCGGATCAGTTCTTCTTTCCACCGAACCCCAGGAACAATTTATAGTTAACCTTTTACTGCCCCAATTGTAAGCCCTGATATAAAATACTTTTGAAAAAACGGGTATGCACATGCAATGGGTATGATTATAATAATTGCGATTGCCATTCTTGCACCTTCCTGAGGCATTAAGTTCTTGTATTGTTGCAGTGATAATCCCGCTGTGGGGTTATTGGCAAGAAACTGTACATTTCTCTGGATATTATTCAAAAGTGCCTGCAATGACAGTAAATTCGTATTGCTTATATACAAAGATGATTGGAACCAATCATTCCAATAACCAAAACAAAGGAATAATCCTATCGTCGCAAAAACCGGTTTTGATATGGGTACAACGATTCTGGAAAATATATGAAGTTGTGAGGCTCCATCTATTTTAGCTGATTCAATAATAGAATCCGGTATCGTTGTCTTAAAAAACGTCTTACAGATTATTACATTAAAAGAAGAAACCAATAACGGAAGAATTAACGCCCATATCGAATCTTTAAACCCAAACAGGTTGGTATTTATTACATAAGATGACAACATACCACCATTAAAAATCATTGGTATAAATACTAAGTAGGTTAAAAACCCATTGAGTTTATATTTACTTCTGGATAGTACGTATCCCATAGTAGTTGTTAATAAAACACCAAGAACAGTACCCGTCACAGTCACTAACACGGATATTCCAAGTGCCTTAACAATCGTTTTGATTTCTCCCCACAGAAAGATATAGGAAGCTGCCGAAAATTCTTTCGGGATAAATTGGTATCCATATCTGGCCAGGGAACTTTCCGATGTAATGGAAATCATAAACACAAATACTACCGGCAATATGCACATCAGGGATAATATGATAAATATTATATTAAACAAAAGATTCGTTTTTTTTGAAATTCGGTTTAATTTGGAACTACTTTCGTCTATTTCTTTTTTCATTCAGTTACCTCCACTCTTGTCATATTTTTCTTATATAATTGCACTGTCATTATCTATTTTTCTTACTATCCAGTTTGCTAAGAGTATAGTAATGCAGCACGCTATGGATTGGAAGAAGGTTGCAGCAGCCGTCATACCGATCGGCGTTGAAGACAGCAGTGCTTTATAAACATAAGTATCTATTGTGGATGCCACATTGTATAAAGAACTTGGTATTTCTTTGGTTACCTGATAAAACAATCCAAAATCAGAATAGAATACCCTGCCGACATTTAATATAAACATCATGATAACTATGGTCTTTATACTTGGAACCGTAATATATTTCACCTGCTGCCACTTGGTAGCACCGTCTATTACAGCTGCTTCATATAAAGTCCCGTCAATACCGGTTATACTTGCCAGATAAATTACCGTACTATATCCCACTGTTTTCCATAGCTGCATGAATACTAATATAAACGGCCAGTATTTAGGTTCCATATACCACTGTATGATATCTTTATTAAATGCTTTTAAGATACTATTAAACATTCCTTTGTCTATGCTTAAGAATGCATAGACAAAATAGCTTACAACAACCCAAGACATGAAATGGGGGAAAAACATCATGGTCTGATATATTTTGGATTTACCCTTACTGTAAATAAGGCTGATCATAATTGCCAATGTCACAGGGATAAGAATACCTAAAATAATAAAAATGATATTATACCCGATCGTATTTCTTAAGAGCATGAACAGCACATTGGATTTTATTAAGAATTGAAAATTATCTAAACCTGCCCACTGGCAATGGATAATATTATATACAAATCCATGCCCTGGAAATATCTTGTAATTCTTAAAAGCAATTAAAATACCAAACATTGGCAGGAAACTAAATAATATGTACCATATCGTTGTTGGCAACGCCAGTAGTGTTAATTCTGTGTCGTCTTTGGTCCATTTTTTCTTCTTCACTTTAATTTTTTTAACTTTTTTATCATTATTTAACTTTTCCATTTCGTTAACCTCCATTTGTTACTTATCGCTTATCAATTAACTGAATTTATATTATCATGTTTTTATTATTATTGCAACATTTTTTTTGTTTTTTATCATGTTTTTTATATTATGTTTTTCTGTATTAATATTATATTATAGTTTTATTTAATATATATTGATTAATCAGTCTTATTTTATTGTATATTTTCTACAAATCATTATAGTTTCAATTTATTCTATTATCATTATATCTTTTATCATTATTTAACTTTTTAGCATTTATTATTTTTATCATTTATTAATATTTTTGTTAAAAAAAGCAAAAAACACATTGTGATTTTTAATATGCTATGCTATAATAATTTTTAGACAAGAATTTCTTGCAGAAACTATTCAAGAATATTAAATTAAACTATATTAAGCAATTACTTCACTAGAAAATACCGCATTTTCTTCTATTGTTAATAATATAAAAGGAGTATTATATGAAAAAAATAACCATGCAGGAAATTGCAGATGCTCTGGATATTTCAAGAGTCACTGTCTGGAAAGTATTTAATAATTATCCCGGAGTATCGGAGGCCTTAAGTGAATTGGTCTTAAATAAGGCACAGGAAATGGGATATTTAAAGCAGAAACCATCCATTCAGCAAAATACAACCAATATTATTTCATCCGATATTACATCCGTAAAAGCTGAAATGACAGTATCTGTTGTAGTATCCCGCCCGGAATCTTCTATGTTTTGGATGAATATTATTCATCAGATTGCAAAAGAATTGGTTAATTCGAAGATCAATCTTATGTACACCTATCTGCCTTCAAAAACTTCTGATGGCTATAGTCTGCCCTCCGTTTTAATAAATGGCACCGTACAGGGAATCATAGTTTTGAATGTTTACGATCATGATTTATTATGTACGTTAAATGAATTAAAAATCCAGAAAGTTTTTTTAGATATGGTTGCTTCCATACCGGAAGATAATTTAACCGGAGATTTATTTTTATTAGAAGGGAAATCCAGCGTCAGCAAGATAACGGAATCAATTATAAAAAAGGGACGTACAGAAATTGGATTTATTGGTGATATAGAATATGCCAAGACAAATTATGAACGTTATGAAGGATATTTATCAGCAATGGGCAAAAATAAACTTTCTGTCAGGAAAGAATATAGTTTGGTTCATAGTATCGGTATCTATACATATGCCGAGGAGATTAATGAATTCTTATCCAATTTGAAACAAATGCCCCAGGCCTTTGTCTGTGCCAGTGATTATGTTGCCCATTTTGTTATAAAATATCTGAATGCCAACAGTTATAATGTGCCGGAAGACATTGCAGTATCGGGATATGATGGTACAACAGAATACATCGATACTGCTGATTACCTGACTACAGTCCAGGTGCAAACCCGTGAATTAGGCAAACGCCTGGTTAAGCAGCTTTTATATCGTATTTCCAACCCTGATTTTCCACTGGAAGTTACTTATATTTATTCTAAAATCAGATATGGTGAATCCACTAATTTTTAACTGCTTTTTTTCATAATTCATAATCTGAAGAGTACCCGTGACTCAAATGGAGGATATGCCAAAACTCTGTTATGCAAGTTCTTCTTTCCTATTAATTTCAGCTGCAAGATGAAACCAATAGGAATCAGGGCCTTTAACATTTGTTTTGATATATCCTCTTTTATTTTAATGTCTTAATCCCTAAGACATTTTATTTAGATTTAGATTAATATATGATTGTCACCCAGAAAGTCCAATTTAGCTTGCCGAATGAATATACATGCAGCACTATTCATAAAACCCAGTTGAGAAAGACTTTCTGGGTAACAATCATATATACCTTACGAAAAGATGACCTTATTTATAAATTGCTTTTTCTTTCTGGTCCGCAGCCACTGCACCCACCGCAATTACAGCCTGTTTCCACACCTTTTTTATGACGCATTACACTTCTTACAATGATACTTACAACCAACGTTGCCACAATGGCAACTATTATATAATTGATCATCACAGGTTTCCTCCTCTTGCTTATTCTCATTTTTTATGACAATAGATAAATTCCCTAAATTGGTAAAGCCTTGCTCCATTAATTCTTTCTGCAGACTTACAAACCATTCACCTTTATTTAGGCTGACTGCTTTTTGGGTTTTCTCATCAACATATATAATCTGCTGTTCGTGTTTTAATTCCAGATTTTCATAATTAATTAAATATAAGTTCTTGCGGTTAATTACGCCTAAGTCTTCCAGAGTTTTTACCATTCGGTATACTGTTGCAATTCCTACAGTTGTGTCTTTTTTTACAGCTTTATAATAAATCTCTTTACAGCTTGAACACTCATCCTCTAATATAGTATCTATAAGCAACCGCCTTTGTTCTGTTATACGGAACCCCTTTTTGCGAAGCTGCCCTAAGATCATTTCTCTTTTATGAATCTTCACTAAAACAGGTTCCCCATGTGATAATATACTCATATTTGGCTCCCGTCCGCCCGCTTTAGCGGGCTTTTTAATCAGGGCAGTGTGAAGATTGCTTTTTTTCTTCACACTTTGCTCCCGTCCGCCCGCTTTAGCGGGCTTTTTAAAATATTAGATTACCGATATTATTAATTAAAAATGCTACAATCCATGCGGTTAACATCTGAAAACCTATGGTTTTAAGTGTCCACTTTAAGGATCCCATTTCTCTTCGCATAGCACCTACCGCTGCAAAACAAGGCATACAGAGTAAGTTAAACGCCATATAGGAGTAAGCAGAAACTTTAGTAAATACCTCCGTAACTCCTGGAAGTGCAGCTGTTCCTTCCGCCGCTGCCGAAGCTGCATCATCTGATGCACCAAATAAAACCCCAAAAGTTGATACAATATTTTCTTTGGCAATAAAGCCGGTAAATGTTCCGACTGCCGCTCTCCAGTTACCAAATCCTAAGGGAATAAAGATGAATTTAAATGCATTTCCTATCGAAGCCAAAAAACTGTCTTCCATATCACACATTCCGCTAAAGTTAAAGTTGGATAATAACCAGATTAAAACAGTGGAGGTAAAAATTATAGTTCCTGCTTTAATGGCAAATCCTTTTACCTTATCCCAGGCATGTATCAAAATGCTTCTTAAGGTCGGAATCCTGTATTGGGGAAGCTCCATAATAAAGTTGGAGATATCGCCTTTAAACATCGTTTTACTCAGTATAATGCCGCTTAAGATTGCAACAAATAACCCAAGAAAATAGATTGAATATACAATCAATGTCTGGTTGTCATTCGGAAATAGAGTTGCTGCAAACATAAGATAGATTGGGAGTTTCGCTCCGCAGGACATAAATGGGGTTATCATCATCGTAAGTCTTCTGTCTTTTTCATTCTCAAGTGTCCTGGATGCCATCAATGCCGGTACGGAACAACCAAATCCCATTAGCAAAGGAATAAAAGACTTACCGGACAATCCAAACCTCCTAAAAATCCTATCCATAACAAAAGCAACTCTCGCCATATATCCGCTGTCTTCCATGAAAGACATTAACAAAAATAAAACTAATATCTGAGGAAGAAAAGAAATAACACCACCCAAACCGGCTAAGATTCCGTCAACCACTAAAGAAACTGCCCAATCCGCACCGCCTGCATTAACAATAAACTCTTGTATGGTTGTAGTAAACGGTCCGTCCCAGAAATCGGTTACCAGTCCCTGAAGCCAGGCCCCAAGTCCTATCGGACTATCCCCAAAAGTTATGGCAAACATAACATACATAATAAACGCAAATAAAGGAATCGCTAAAAATCGATTGGTTAATAACTTGTCTAATTTATCTGAAGTGGTTTCTACATGACCCGTATGCTTTTTCTTTACCGAATCTTTTACTGCTTTTGCAATAAATTGATATCTTAAATCTGCTATCTTAGCTTCCGTGTCACCATCCGCATGCTTTTCTGCCTCACGTACTAATTCAAGGGTTTTCGTTTTAATGAATTCTGTAAGGTTGTTTGTTACAATGTCATCTCCCTCCAGAATTTTGATCGCTTTCCAATGACGTTCTATGGAATCCTTCTCCTCAAGAAGTTCTTCTATTTTAGATATTGCTGAAAGAATATTATCATCAAAGATATTTAATTTACCAGGTTTTGTACCTTCCTTAGCTGTTTCAACCGCTGCATCCATCAGCTCTTTTAAGCCTTTTCCGGTACGGGCTACAATAGGAATTATCTTAACACCTAATATTTTAGATAACCTGTCACAATATATCACGTCCCCTCTTGCTTCCACTTCATCCATCATATTAAGTGCGATTACGGTTGGAATCTGGGTTTCAATGATCTGTAACGTCAGATATAAATTGCGTTCAATACTGGTACCATCAACTATATTAATAACTGCATCGGGTTTTTCTTTTATTATGTAATCTCTCGCAACTATCTCTTCTGCAGAATAAGGTGATAAGGAATAGGCGCCTGGTAAATCAAGCAAAGTGACCTCTTTGTTCTTCCTATAAACGCCTTCCTTTTTGTCAACTGTAACACCCGGCCAGTTACCTACATGCTGCTTAGCTCCGGTTAACTCGTTAAATAATGTAGTTTTTCCACTATTGGGATTACCCGCTAATGCTATGGAATAATTCATATCAGTTCTCCTTCATTTATATCTAATAATTTTGACTTATTTCAATCTGCTCAGCTTCATTTTTTCTTAAGCTTAATTCATATCCACGGATATTAACTTCTATGGGATCACCTAGCGGCGCAACTTTTATAACTTTAACAATAGCTCCGGGAGTTACACCCATATCCATGATTCTTCGCCTGATAGGACCTTTTTCTCCTATTCCTGTGACTTTACCTTCCTGACCTGGTTTTAAATCTTTTAACGTCATTGCCTTTGCCTCCTAAGCTACCATGATTTTTGATGCTAATCCTTTATTAATTGCTACTCTTACACCTTTGACCAGGAGAATCAGCCCGCTTTCATTCTCAGATAACAGTTTTACACTCTCACCTTTCACAAAACCCATATCTTGTAAATGTCTTTTTATATCATCTTTCCCTGTAAAATCCACGATGATTTTTGTTTCTCCTAAATTGATAAAAGCCAACGACATAGTTCCACACTCCTTTTCATTATTTTGCGAATGATTATCATTTGCAAATATTATATGTCTAATCCACTGACTTGTCAATATGATTATTGAAAATAATTATCATTAGCATTTAATCTTTTGTTTAATATACAAAAAAAGTATCTGATTAATTACATTTTATAATTAATCAGATACTTCTTATTTTTTTATAATACGATGCCACCTATTAAATTAAGATTCAGTTGGGTAATTGGACTTTGTCGAGTAGACTTGCCCCTTACGGAACAAGCCCCTCACAGATCCGAACGTGCCCAATTAAGGCATTCGGCTCTTCATACCACTGATTATCATGTAATATCGTATATATTTACATAAATC
>JBAVPE010000089.1:0-2521 GCA_049692775.1 Anaerocolumna sp.
CAGCTGCATACGTTGCCTGATGCAAAGCCAAAAGATAACGAATGGACACTGGCTCAATTAGTAAATCGTAGAGATTTATTGGTAAAAGACGGTATCCGTTTTAAGAACGGACTCCATGAACAGATATCCATGGCATATCCAAGCTACAGTAAGTTCTTCAGCGAGATAGACGGGAAATGTGCCATATATTTCTGGAAGAACTACCCATCCCCTGTCCATTTGCAGGGAAAAACGTCAGAAGACCTAACAATCGAATTTAAGAAAATAGCTCGTATTTCCAAGAAAGACAAAGCGGAGTTGATTCTGGATTGTATACAGAATGATGGAAATACCTTTCGGGAATATCAGGAATCCAGAGATTTTATTACAACAAGTTTGGTAAGAGACTTGGAACATCAGAAAGAAGAGTTGGCAGGGCTTGATAAAGAAATCGAGAAAATCCTGATTAGTTTTGATTATAAACTGACCAGTATGCCTGGAATTGGAACCTCCGTAGCCAGCAAATTGATTGCAGAAATCGGAGATATCCGAAGGTTTTCCAGTGCAGATAAGCTGGCAAGATTCGCAGGAGTAGCTCCTGTAAAGTTCAGTTCCGCTGGAAAAGGTAAGGAACAAAGTTCCAGACAGGGAAACCGGCAGTTGCATGGACTGTTTTATTTCCTGGCAGTAACCATGGTTTCTAAACCAAGGAACGGAGCACCCAATCATCCGGTATTTTATGATTATTACATGCGGAAAATCGGTGAAGGAAAGACAAAATCACAGGCACTGGTCTGTATCATGCGCCGGTTAGTGAACATTGTTTACGGAATGATGAAAAATAAGACAGAATATCGGGAACCGATTCGGGAAGAAAAACAGTAATTTTTCTATTTAAAAATAGCACGAAGATGTGCTATACTTTTTTTAAAATGAATACGGATTTTCACCGTTCGTCGGATACCTCAGTACTCCACCTGAGGGGGCGGGTAATAAAAAAACAAATTTTGAAGCAGAAAATCCTATGTCCGGAGAGAAATGGAATGCGGATTTCAAGTCAAAGTATGGTAAAGAAAATGTTACTTGGAATACAGCAGCAAATTCAATGGATGATGTTCTTGATATGCCAAGTAATGTAACTAGGCTAACACCGAATCAGCTTGCTGAAATGGCTAAAAGTGAAGGTTGGTCTGTAGGACCATTGGGAAAAGGTGGTAAGGCTGGAATTCCATTTGAACAAGGTGGAGGATTTAGTATGCATAATGAAGATGTATATATTCAGTATCATCCAGGAGGCGGACATCACGGTGAGCTACCATACTATAAAATTTCCACTGGTAAAGTTGGGACAGTTCGTTATTACATAAATGGTGAGGGGGTTAATTAATGAACAATAATGTAGAGACTGAGGAATTGATGTTGTTTTATGATAGACTAATTGAAAATGTTAAACAAATTTCTATGGATGCATCAGAGCAAATTGACAAACTTAAAGGATTTGCAGTAGCAGACGAAATAGCATCAGATTTTAGTGATATTGCTAAGCCATATGCTTTTAAATTATTTAAAAACGAATGGTTATCAGCTGAACAGATAAACCTTGTAAATAAAATTGATGAAAGGCTTGATCAAATGTCTAATAACAAAGAATTATGGACAGATGAAGCGCTTACCAGATCAAATGAATGGAAGCAATGTCGAGAGCTAGCAAGAGAATTACTTAAATTGCTTTTATAATCATAATTAATAAAAGAGAATTTATTAATTAGCTTTCAGTTTTTTTTGCAGGAGTCGTATATAACCCCCTAAGTCTTTCGTACAAATGTGCCTATCCTGCTAGTGCGACCCCGATTACGACCCCCATGCCCCAAATCCGACCCCGATGAAAAATTCCTCTCAGCCCGCATTGCGGGCTGATGTTAACCGAGTCGGGGAAGTTTTTGACCCCGGCTCTTTAACCTGCATCATTTTCGACCCCATGGTTCATCCCTACTTTTGAAGCAAAATAAGGCGAGTATTTACCAGTTCAGGCATTTATAAATGGTTGCGATTGTGCGACTTGAGGGATATGAAAAACTGGTCTATATGCGACATTTTTCTGAAAAAGCAACCGGAAGACGAACAGTAGGCAATAGCAATCCAAACAGTTATCAGGTGCAACGGGAAAATCCTATATTTTTCAGATTTGCCCAACAAGGCTTTATATCGCCTGTTTGGCATATATGTTTCACCATCGGTTTTAAAGGTCACACAGGGGCAATTATTTGCGACACAGGGCAAAACGAAAGTGGTCTATTGATTCTGTTTCACCAGAAACTTAGTCAGATCACCTACCCTATGGTTCATGGTGAACCATGAATTTACAGGAAACTGGTTCTATGGTAAAATGGTGCTGCCGGGGGGTTACAGGGGGGCAAAACACTTCTTCTGTAACTCCCTTTTCTGTTTCTTTTTCTGCCGTTCCTTTCTCCTGAAACTAAATCCAGAAATGACTTGCAATATATTCCATACAGAGTTAACATCAACAACCAATAAAAGAAAT
>JBAVPE010000090.1:0-53803 GCA_049692775.1 Anaerocolumna sp.
TATAAGCGGAATTAAAAAACTTTCTGTTTGGGACAAACTGCAATACAGTGATTTACTTGTATATCCCACATAATAACATAAAGTTAATTAAATTCACTTATACTAGTTATGATAATGTCGAATATACTTATGAAGAAAATGGTAAGAGTTATAAAGTAACAGAAAGTATGAGCAAGGATTTAAAACAAATTCGAACTTAAATATACGAAAAAAATGACTATAATGAATATATTTGTATACAAAAGTATACTACAATTGTTCAATCAAAAAATGGCAGTATTGAGGTTATACGGAAAGAAGGCGAAAAACAGACAACCAAGATAATTGATTTAGGAAATGAAATTCAAAATTATAACTCAAAAATTCAAAACCCTGTTTTAGTGGAGCCAGACGAAAAAATGTCTACCCTTGATAATTGGGAACTTGCTGCTCAATATGATGGCAGTACACATTTTGAAAATTTTACATATAGTGTAATTGCAGCTATCCTTGTTAATATAGTTACCGATGGAATTGGTACTGTAGCCAGTGCTGTAGTAGGGACAATAGCGGGAACGATAGTAAGTGAGCAAATACCGACTGTATATTATCATAAGATGGTTTTTTACTATAGAGAAGGGCCTGCTCTTGTAACACAGGTACAAGTTTTAACTACTTTTTATTACGATGCAGATCATGAAACCTATTTAGATGCAACTACAGAAACATTTGACGGAATGTTCCCCTGGTAATAGTTAATAACTTAATATAAAATTTTAATAAAATAAAGTTCTAAGGTTAGTGTGGGATAGGTTACGTTAGACCTATCCCATACTAATTTAAATTTTATTTATCTGGAGATTACATAAATCAATGAAATCAAATCTTTTGAATAAATACATTTATTTTATTTAAGAATTTATCAGTAAGTTACGGACAAGGGTATAAAATATACTAAATTAATTGGCATGGAATAAAATTTGAGTACGACAATATAGAGATGTTAGTATGAAAGGGGTAAATATATTATGAAAAAGTATATACTTACTTTAATTAAAGTCTGTTTTATATATTTTGGTATATGGATTTTGGGATATTTTGTTTTTGAGTTAATTTTTAAAAGGCCTCTTTCAAACCCATTTATATACTTTGTTATGTTTGTGGTTTCTTTTATTACACGAGCTGTTATTGAAAAGTACAAAATGAAAAAAAATAATAAAAATAATTATTAGACAAGTTTTATTTACAATAACCGGTTTCAAAATCAATTAAATTCTTAAGCGGTTTACCGGTAAGGCAGTGTTCTATATTCACAGCAGCAATTTCCACAATTTTATCCAAAGTCTCAGGTAAATGATACGAACCGGATACGTGGGGGGGTATTATTATGTTTTTCTCTTTCCATAAAGGATGCCCGGGTGGGAGAGGTTCCGGGTCAGTTACATCTAAACCGGCAGCATAAATACCCCCGGTTTGTACGGCTGATAAAAGAGCATCCTGGTCTACGGCACTTCCTCTTCCTCCGTTTAAAAATATACCTGTATTTTTCATTTTCGAGAAAAATTCCATGTTGTAAAGATGATATGTAGATGATGTGTTGGGAAGAAAGGAAACAATGACATCTGATTTAGGAATGATTTCATTGAAATCTTCCATTAAATGCAGTTCATCCACTTGTTTCGGGCAATCGCTTTTATGGCGTTTGATCCCAATAACATAAGCACCCAGAGCCTTTGCCATTCCGGCGAAATATAACCCAATATCGCCTAATCCGATGACCGTTATCCTTGCATCGGAAATAGAAGTAACTGTACCATAGTCGTTCCATTCTCCATTTACCCTGTCATCCCGGTAAAGATGCAATTTCTTCTGCAGACACATCATCACTCCAAACATATGTTCTGCTACAGTTTTTCCATATGCTCCGGTGGCATTGGTCAGTATAGTGCCGGAAGAAAGAACTCCCGGCAGGATGTAAGCATCTGCTCCGGCAGAATTTAATTGAAGTAATTCCAGGGTGTTAGATGCACTTATATAAGAAGCAGGCACATTACCAACAATTATTTCTGAATTTTGTACCATATCAATTGTTACTTCTGATAAAGGAATATACTGAAAGCTGCAATTTGTAATATTCCCCTCCAGGTGTCTTTTGTGATATTCTGTTACCGGCAGCGTTACTAAAATTCGTTTCATCATTCTTCGGTCCTTTCTTTTAAATCATTATATTCAGATTATCTGGCTTTAAATTTCTTAATATGCTTTTAACATATTTATCATAAATAGAATCTATTAAAAAGTCAATTCATTCTGGAATTTTAAAAATGAATGAAGCATCTGTGGGCTTTATTCTTTACAGGATGTGAATGACTGGTTCATCAGGAACCCAATGCTTCATTATGTTAAAATATGCATTCTTAGATTCATCAGTGGTTCCTCTATCCGGATGTCTGGAAAGACGGTCAACGTATTATTAAAGTTTAAAAATATGGGTTCTGTGGATAAAAGTACGGAAACTCAAGTAAACGATTTATCTTGATTTATTAACTGAAGTTATTTATACTTATTATATTCCGGTAGTCAGAACAATCTAATACAGAAAACCTGTTTAAGAAAGCGGTACTGTTGTTAGGGATTCTTACTTAAAAAAATATATTTTACATTTATAGAGGTGAAAATTATGGATTTGCATAAATTATTAGAGCAGGTTAAAAATAACGAAATTGATATAACTGAGGCGGAAAGCCAATTAAAAAAATTACCCTATGAGGATTTAGGGTTTGCAAAACTGGATCACCATAGGACATTACGGTCCGGGTTTGGTGAAGTTATATTTTGTCAGGGTAAATCAATATCCCATTTAAAAGATATATTCGTTAAATTTTATGAACATGATACAAATGTATTAGGAACAAGAGCCAGTGCAGAGCAATATGAAGAAGTGAAAAAAGTATTGCCAATGGTAGAATACGATGCTGTATCCCGTATATTATCCATCAAAAAGCTACAAAAGCCGGGAGAAGGCTGTGTTGTAGTCTGTACCGGAGGAACTTCTGATATACCTGTAGCAGAAGAAGCAGCACAGACTGCAGAATTCTTTGGTTCTAATGTAGTAAGGATTTATGATGTAGGGGTAGCTGGTATACACAGGCTCCTATCCAAAATGGAAGAGATTCATAAAGCTAATTGCATTATTGCAGTTGCAGGAATGGAGGGAGCATTAGGTGGAGTGGTTGCAGGACTTGTTGATAAACCGGTTATAGCAGTACCAACCTCTATTGGTTATGGTGCTAACTTTGGTGGATTGTCAGCACTCTTAACCATGCTGAATTCCTGTGCGGAAGGACTTGCAGTCGTTAATATTGACAATGGATTTGGGGCGGGATATATTGCTACCCAAATTAATCGGTTAAAAAATGAATAAATAAACATGGAGCTTATTTCTTAATATGAATATCCATGCTACCGGAACGAAAGCCTTCCAAATCCAAAGTAATGTATTCAAAACCAAGGTCTTTTAGCTTGTTTAACACAGGCTCCTGTTGTTTCATGAATTTAATAAAATCTGTTTTATCAATTTCTATACGGATAATATCATTATGTGCCCTTAACCTCACATTATAAAATCCGAGATTTTTAATAAATTTTTCTCCCTGGTCAATACGTTCCAATAAATCAAAATCCAATACAGCACCATAGGGTAACCGGGTTGCAAGACAGGGGGCAGATGGTTTTGTGCTGGTAACAAGATTAAGGTCAGATGAGAGCGAACGGATTTCGTCCTTCGTCATCTTTAATTCCAATAAAGGACTGTGAATTCCCAACTCCTTTAAGGCTTTCATGCCGGGCCGGTAGGCATCTGCATCATCGTAATTACTTCCATCCATTAAGTAATGGTAACCTTCACTTTTGGCAGTTTCAATTAAGGTTTTAAATAAAAGATTTTTACAGCGGTAGCAACGGTCAACCGGATTATGCTTAATTTCCGGATCAGCAAACTCATCTACGGTAATTATCTTATGAACAGCACCAAAGCTTAATGCAAGTGTCTTAGCTTCCGCTAAGTCACCATGAGGATGGAGCTTGGTCTCGAAGGTTACAGCCAATATGGATTGATTCATCCTTTTACCGGTATCACAGGCTGCCTTTAATAAAAGGCTGCTGTCCACTCCGCCGGAAAATGCGATGCAGATCCCCGCTGACATATTGTCTTCCATGACCTGGCTTAATCTATCTAAATTCGATTTATTTTTTTCATTAGACACATCATAATTTAAATTCAAAGTATTTCTCCTTTTTTATATGAGAGTACTCTATATAGGAACAGCTCGTAAACACTCATCTGGTATTCTGCTATTCCTGGCTGGCAAGAGTTTGGACAAGACTATAAAGTGAAGTATAATCTTTGCCGGATTCATTACATAACTTTTTAATACTTTCACATTCCGGATAATAGAATGTCTTATCCTTAAAGGTACATAACTTTACAAGTGCATCCCCATAAGGAGTTGTTATTGTTCTGATTTCACGGTTAAGTTTCGTACGGAACGTTTCATGTTTTCTGATACCGATTGTAGTTGTATGGGTAAAAATAATTTCTTCCATAAACTCAATTTTATCTTCATTGCAGATTACCCCCAGGAGATAGGCAGGACGGTTTTTTTTCATATATATAGGAGTATAATATACATCCCTTGCACCATTTTTAAATAAGGCATCCATAGCGATGGATAAAGCTTCACCGGTACAGTCATCAATATTTGCTTCTAATACCCATACCTTATCCGGAATTGAATTGTCAGGGAAATTTGCAGAGGTATCTTCAATCAGCATTGCTCGCAGGAAGCTGGCCTGTTCATAATTCCTCTTGCCAACACCAAGACCAATCTTATTAATTTTAAATTCTTTTGGCAGGGTATCGCTGGTTTTTATAGCCGCAACGATTGCAGCACCGGTTGGCGTAACCAGTTCACCCTTAACTGTAGTAATATGAAGATTCAGATTATGTTCTGCGGCAATATTAATAACAGCCGGTACAGGAACAGGAAGTATGCCGTGCTGACAATTAATGTGACCGGTTCCTTCGTATAATACCGATACAATTACTTCAACGATATTTAAATTATCCAGGCATATCGCCACGGCTACGATATCAACGATGGAGTCCACCGCACCGACCTCATGAAAATGCACTTCATCAATTGACTTACCATGTGCTTTAGCCTCAGCGACGGCTACAATATAGAATATCCGTTTAGCAATCCTTTTAGCATTGTCAGTAATTTCTGAACCGTCTATGATTAAATTAATATCATTTAGATTCCTGTGTTCGTGATGGCCATAATGCAGATGGGGATGGCCTTCCCCATGAGCATGGGCATGGATATGTTTATCATCTATTGCTTTTAATTGGGCGTGAAGATGTTTATGCTCGGTATGATTATTGTGATTTTCCTGTTCTATATGATGGGTATTAATATTTGCATGGTCAGGATCATGGTCATCATGGTCATGAGAATGCATAGAATTTATATCATGACCATGTGGGTGAATATGGTCTGAATCGTCATGATCATGCGTATGTTCAATATTATGTTCATGAAAATAATCATGGCTATGTGTTTCATCCACCTCATGGTTCGTTTCCGGAATATCCAGAATTACATTGAAATCACAGGCATCAATACTGTTTTTTTCTTTCCTGCTAATCTCAATTTTATAACCATCTACATTAAGGCTATTTAAACCATTCATTAAAACATCCACATCAGCACCCAGGTCAATGAGGGAAGCTACCGTCATATCTCCGCTTATGCCGGAGTAACACTCTAAATATAAAGTTTTTTTATTCATTTTTTACACCCATTGCATACCGCAAGCTTGCTTGCGGTATTGCCACAATATAAAAATGTGAAACAAGTTTCACAGGTTGAAAGAACCATAAGTGGCATCCTTTCTATAATTAAATTTTCTTCCAACCTTTTTCAACACTTCTCCAATCTATTAAATTAATAATATGAATGAAAAATACTACTGTTTTTCACTATCAGATTCCAGATAATATCACAATGGCAATCCGATAAGATACATTATGGAATGGCTGTGAAATAAAAATTTCACAGCCTGTTTAAAAATGATATAGAATATAAAAATTTTTTTTCACTTAAATTCACATTTATATTATAACATTATGTACCATAAATACGCAAATATTTGTATAAAAAACCAAAAATATTATTAACCTATTTACTTGCAAATTACACCACCTGTTACAATTCAGCCACAGGGCTGAACTGTAACCACCACCTGGCAATCATCATCAAAAAATGTTGACATAAATAATAAGTTATGCTACACTTGCCATGAACTAGGGGTGTCTGATGAATCAGGCTGAGAGGAAACTAATGTTTTAAACCCTGAAATAGTGAGAGCTGTTTCGTACCTGATCCGGATAATGCCGGCGTAGGGATGTATAAAAAAAGCTTAGGGATAATATTAGGCCTGCATATACATACCTCTTCGGGGACGGAGGGGTATTTTTTATTGAATAGGAAATTACGTCCTATTCAATAAAAAACCCTCCGGGGGATGCGCATGACGCGTCAAGGAAAAGTGTCACTTAGGTGACAGCGCGTCAGTACCAGATTCTGGCATAATAACAAAAAAGGAGTGTTTCGGAAATAGACGGTAGGTTACCAGAAATGCCGATACAGAAAGAGGAGGAAAAGAAATGAATGCAAGTGTAGCCATACAAGTATTACCACATGTTGATACGGATGACGAGGTTATTAGAATTGTAGACGAGGTTATTGCTTATATTAAGGGTACAGGCTTAAAATGCTACGTAGGTCCTTGTGAAACAGCAATTGAGGGGGAATACGAAGAATTAATGGAAATAGTTAAGAACTGTCAATATATAGCAATTAAAGCAGGGTGCCCGAAAGTGGCGGCCTATGTTAAAATAAGCTTTGCACCGGAGGGTGGTGTATTGACCATTGATAAAAAAGTTACAAAACATCATAAATAAAATTTCCCCGATTTTAGCAATTACCATAATATTAGCAGTATGGCAGATATGTTCTTCGGTTGGTATCGTTCCTAAATTTATGCTGCCATCCCCTGCCGATGTGGTAATTGCATTTTTCGGTGATTTTACATTACTCATGACCCATGCAGGGACAACTTTGTCGGAAGCATTTTTCGGCTTGTCTTTAGGAATTGTACTGGGATTTTTTGTAGCCGTGGTAATGGACCGGTTTCAGATTGCTTATAAAGCAATTTACCCGGTTCTTGTTATAACCCAGACCGTACCTACGGTAGCTATTGCACCTTTATTAGTGCTTTGGCTTGGATATGGTATATTGCCCAAGGTAACCCTTATCATTATTACCTCCTTCTTTCCGATTACCATCGGATTGCTGGATGGATTCCGTTCAGCGGATAAAGATGCCTTAAACCTTATGAAGGCAATGGGGGCAAATCGGATGCAGCGGTTCCTGCACATCAAACTTCCAAGTTCTATGAGTTATTTTTTTGCAGGACTTCGTATTTCTGTTTCCTACTCCGTAATCGGTGCAGTAGTTGCAGAATGGCTTGGCGGCTTTACCGGACTTGGGGTTTATATGACAAGGGTGAGAAAATCATATTCCTATGATAAGATGTTTGCGGTTATATTTTTTATATCCCTGATCAGCTTATTATTAATGTCAGGGGTTACCCTGATGCAAAAAGCATTAATGCCCTGGGACAGAAGAAAAACGAAAAAAGTAAAAAGAGATGTATCGAATCAATAAAGAGTACTCCCGGAAGGGTGAAGAAAATTAAAATTGAGAAAGGAATGCCACATAATGAAAGGTTGCCACGATATGATTCTTTCACTCCTTTTAATTGTGGCAATACCGCAGACAAGTCTGCGGTATGCAATGGGTGTAAATATGAAAAAGAAATTATTGTCATTATTAATGGCAGGTGTTTTAGTAGTTTTTACTTTATCAGCGTGTGCCAATAAAGATAAAAATGAAGCAAATGATAACAGTGCGGCTGGCGATAGTGCAGTTACAGAGGACGGTACCGCACCGGATACCGCTGCCGGTGATGAAAATACAGCCGGTACTACGGGTACTACGGAAGAGAAAGAAAAAGTACGTATTGTACTTGATTGGACTCCAAATACCAATCATACCGGGTTATATGTAGCTCAGGCGAAAGGCTTTTTTGATGCAGCCGGACTTGAAGTTGAAATTATGCAGCCCCCGGAAGGCAGTACAACGGAATTAGTCGGTGCTGGCGGAGCAGAATTTGGTATTAGTTTTCAGGATACCTTAGCGCCTGCCTATGCGTCTGAAAATTCCATGCCGGTTACGGCAGTGGCTGCTATTATACAGCATAATACCTCAGGCATCCTATCTTTAAAGAAGACTGGAATTGATACCCCGGCTAAAATGGCCGGACACTCTTACGCAACTTGGGATTCACCGATTGAACTTGCCATTATTAAAAAGGTAGTTGAAGATGACGGCGGTAAATATGATGATATTAAATTAATACCGAATACGGTAACGGATGTTGTAACAGCCCTTCAGACAGACATTGAATCCATATGGGTTTATTATGCCTGGGACGGGATGGCAGCAAAAGTTGCAGGTTTGGATACAAATTATTTGAATTTTGCGGATTATGGAACAGAGCTTGATTATTATAGTCCGGTTTTAATTGCTAACAATGATTATTTAAGTAAAAATCCGGAAACAGCGAAAAAATTCTTAGATGCTGTCAGACAGGGTTATGAATATGCGATAGAAAATCCGGATGATGCGGCCGATATTTTAGTAAAGGCAGTTCCTGAATTAAACGCAGCCCTGGTGAAAGAGAGCCAGAACTGGCTTAAAGATCAATATATGGCAGAAGTTCCCCAGTGGGGGTATATAGATCCTGCAAGATGGGATGGTTTTTACGCATGGCTGTATAATAATAAACTGATTGAGAAAGAAATTCCTGCAGGAACCGGTTTTAGTAATGAATTTTTATCAGAATAATCCCTTTCCAGAAAGGAAATACACATGGAAAAGCTAACGGCAAAAGGAATTAGTGTGAGCTTTGACGGTACTAAAATCATAGAAGATATTTCCATCGAATTGAAGAAAAATGAGATTGTGTGCCTTTTAGGAGTAAGCGGAGCAGGTAAAACAACCTTATTTAATGCATTATCCGGTTTGTTAAATCCGGATACCGGTTCGGTTGAATTAGATGGAGCGGATATAACAGGGAAAGCCGGTAAAATCAGCTATATGCTTCAAAAGGATCTACTTTTGCCTTTTAAGACAATACTGGATAATGTATCACTTCCTTTGAGAATTAAAGGAAGTAAGAAATGCACGGCCAGGGAAACTGCCAGCCGTTATTTTACGGAATTTGGTTTAGAAGGTACCCAGAAGAAATACCCCAATCAGTTGTCCGGGGGTATGAGGCAAAGAGCAGCCTTGCTTCGGACCTACTTATTTTCAGATGAGGTAGCTTTGCTCGATGAACCCTTCAGCGCCCTGGATACCATTACAAAAGGTAATATGCATGAATGGTATTTGGAGGTAATGGAACAAATCAGGCTTTCTACCTTATTTATAACCCATGATATTGATGAGGCGATACTTTTATCCGATCGGATTTACATGATGACGGGAAAGCCTGGAAAAATAACAGAAGAAATTATAATACTGGCACCTAAACCAAGAAATAAGGACTTTATTGTCAGTTCTCAATTTATGGAATATAAAAAACACATACTTAACCTATTGGAACAAAACGGTTTATAAGCATTTTAGAGTCTGTCTAAAACATTAAGTTTACTGCTTTTTTAAATAATAAGGCTATAAACTTAATGTTTTAGTGCAGACTCTTCTATTATGTAAAAAAACATTGAAAAATAGTAGTTTTTTAGTTAAAATAGATATAAGCATATTTTATAGCATTATCATTAAAATTATAATAATTTTTTGCATTTATTGTATTGGATAAGGCACTTTTGTAAAGGTGCCTTTTCACGTAATTTTCACGCAATTAATTTAAAGGTATAAGGTGGGTTTTTGTCATGTTTTATATGTACGAAAAGAATTGGGGGATTAATTATTTCTCTTAAGAATATCTAAATTTTTAAAAATATGTTTACAATAAAATTATATTAGTATTATAATTAAATAGCCAGTAAAATTATTACATTGTTATAATGGAGATGGGCAGATGAAAAATGTGATAATATACATTAAAATAGTTGTTAATCTGATGATTTTTATTTTAGGAGTGCTTTTGATCTTATTTGTGATGCCTAAAATTTTAGGATTTTTTATGCCTTTCGTTATTGGGTGGATTATCTCCATGATAGCCAATCCGCTGGTTAAATTCCTGGAAAAAAGGGTGAAAATCCTTAGAAAGCACAGTTCTGCCATAATAATAATTGTGGTCATTGCTGCAGTAGCCGGTGTTTTATATGCTTTAATATCCTTAATAATAAGGGAAGCTGCTCAATTAGTAAATGATATGCCGGGTATTTATAAAAGCGTAGAAGATCAGTTGAATGAAGTGTCCGATAAATTACAGGGTGTATATGTATTGCTGCCTGTAGGGTTAAAAGATATACTAGATAACATGAATATAAATATTTCTGAATATGGGTCAAAATTAATGTCAGATAATAATCTTCCCACCATTAGTGAGGCTGGAACCTATGCTAAAAATATAGTTGAAATGTTGCTTATGACTATTATTACTATCATGTCTGCTTATTTCTTTATTGCGGAGCGGGATAACCTTTCTAAGAGCATTAGAAAAGTCATGCCCAAAGCTGTGGTTAAGAGTTATACCCTGATTATTGATAACTTTAAAACTGCTGTCGGCGGGTATTTCAAAGCTCAATTTAAAATAATGCTTATATTAATTGTAATTTTATTTATTGGTTTTGAAATGATAAAGGCAGATTATTCATTTCTGTTAGCTGTAGGTATTGCATTTTTAGATTTCCTGCCTTTCTTTGGGACTGGTGCGGTGATCTGGCCCTGGGCTTTGATTGAGCTGCTGTTAGGCAATTATTTAAAAGCCGCATTACTGATTGCCATCTATCTGATCTGCCAGATTATTAAGCAGATATTACAACCTAAAATGGTAGGGGATAGCATAGGAATCAATCCATTTGCTACTTTGATTTTTATGTTCATCGGATATAAATTCCTGAATGTCTTTGGTATGATAATTGGTATACCGGTTGGTATGGTTTTAGTCAAGTTTTATCAGATAGGTATGTTTGACAGAGTATTAAGGGGATTTAGGATAATAATCCACGATATAAATGAGTTTCGTAAATTTTAAGTAACTTTAGTATGAATCACTACTAAAATTAACTGGGAAAAAAAGTTGTTCCAAATATCGACAGACTTTTTCACAATTAATATTGACCAAAATTGAAAAATTTTATATTATGAAGATATTGAAGCGCGAAGGAATAAGGGAATTTGGGGAAGACATTATACTGAAAGGGATAAAATTATGAAAGAAAATAATCTGCAGAATAATGCTAATTCAATTGTCACTGCCAATGAAATACGAACAATACTTAGTGATTTTCGTATTGGTAAAAAGCCTCTTGCAAAACTACTTGGTTGGGGGGAAACCACTATCATAAGATATATTGAAGGTGATATACCGACTGCGGAATACTCCAACAAATTGAAGGCGATAGCGGAAGAGCCGGCTTATTATTATGAATTGTTATTGGAGAATAAAGGAAACTTAACAAATGTCGCTTTCAGAAAAAGTATGCAGGCCGTCCTGGAGAAACTGATGGAGAAGAAGATTAATCTGATTGCACAATTTATGATTTATTTCTGCCAGGGTGATTTATCTCCAGGTTATATTCAATCGCTCCTATATTATGCCCAAGGGTTTTCGCTGGCTTTATTTGACAGAGAATTATTTGAGGATGATTATGGTGTGAACCAAGAAAATGCTCCTTATTTTCAGCTTTACTTTAGTATGAAAAAACATGGCGTTAATGTTTTCGATGTTCCTGAGGGGAGACTTACGGAGGAAGAGGAGAGTCTCATCCAAAAGATACTTGACACTTTCTGTTGGTATGGACCCAAAGCATTAAAATCCATTACTTCATCTGAGCGTTCCAATTTTAAAATATCCCGGGATAAAGAAGGAAGAAGGATAATTTCCAAAGAAACAATTAAGAGTTATTTTAAAGAGCTTTTAGTACAATATGATATACATAGTACAGATGATATTAATAATTACCCAGACAGGAGATTTATTCAGCTAAAGGGTATATTATAATATTAACTTAAGAAATTGCTTATTATGTGTAACTATTCAGCCGCCGGTACTGTGAAATGTTTTGCATTGCAAAACCTGGGAATTGTAGCACGAAATCACGTTTTTATGTAATTCCTGCGCATAAACGTGATTTTTGCGAGGTACGGCTGAATAGTTACTATTATGTTATAATTTATAATGTATATAATATTATATTATTGTTTATTGAAGTTTAGCAGATGCTATTTTTTGATAGATATGGTATTTCGTTTCCAGCCGGATAGGCTGATAGGATAACTTTGCTTTACGAAGGCCTTCATGGCCTAAATCGTCTTCCCTGTTTACTATCTTAGCTTCCGGGAAAGCATGTATTAGAAATTGCTGGTTAATAAAGTTATATAATCCGGGAATATTTATATTCGCCTTTTCAATATGGATAAAAGCACATTGAATATCAGGGGCATAGCTACCAATGGAATATGCCATCAGTTGTTTGTCTACATATACACCACCTAATTCGCAGTTGATTAAACCGCAGTTTTTAAAAAGCCGGTGTATACCGTTCTCTTCACAGCGCATACTGTTGTGTTTATCCTCATAATCGCGATTATCAAGCCATGTGTCATGGAAGGCTTGTATTTCAGTTATATCAGAGCACTTAAAGGGCTTATATTCATACCTGCCATCATAATTCTTTAAAAAGGAATTCAGGTGATTTTTCTTCTTATGGTATGCTTTGCCGCTTAAGGTCCGCAATTTTTCAGCATCATAGAGGTAGTCGTAAGTATCCCTGTCATCAACGATTTCAAATTCTTCGGTAAAACCGGGAATTGTCTTTAGAACATCAAGGAAAGCAGTATCAATCAGAAACATATTTAAAGGCTCATGCAATTCATGATTCCAATGGTATTTTATTTCTTTAAAGACCTCTGAAATGTCTTCTGTTTTACATAGGGGCATCATTGGACAATTACGGTTCCGTGATTTTATGACGCACATCATGTAAGTATCATTACGGTAATAATGGGTATCATAAAACTCTTCCCATATAATTGCATTTACAGACTGCCGTTCTGAAATATAAACAGGACGTAAATTGTTATACTTCTGTAAATACATACTGTCAAGTATAGTTAATTTCTTTAATTCAATCCCCATAGCTAACGCTCCATAGTATGAAAGAGCGGGGCTGTTACAATCATAAACTTCTCACAAATTATCCGTGAAAAAGAACCCTGCGGGTAATTTCGTTTATGGATTTTGCAACTGCCCCTCCTTTCTTAGCTTAATTATTTATTTGTTTTGACTGTTTCTTTTTGATCTCATACGTTGAGTAGGATCTAATACTTTTTTTCTGATTCTCAAACTTAAGGGAGTAACTTCTAATAATTCATCGGTATCAATAAATTCAAGTGCCTGTTCCAGACTTAATATTCTTGGAGGTGTTAATTTTAATGAATCATCCGCACTGGAAGAACGGGTATTGGTAAGCTGTTTCTTTTTACATACATTTACTTCAATATCCTCTGCTTTGCCGTTTTGTCCTATTACCATACCGGTATATACTTTTTCACCAGGGGTAATAAATAAAGTTCCTCTTTCCTGGGCATTAAACAATCCATAAGCAATCGCTTCACCGGATTCGTAAGCAATTAAAGAACCTTGCTTTCTATATTGGATTTCGCCTTTGTAAGGGCCATAATCATCAAATAAGGTATTAATTATACCATTACCTTTTGTATCTGTCATGAACTCACCACGATAACCAATCAGGCCTCTGGAAGGAATAGAAAATTCCAAACGGGAATAACCGCCGCTTGCAGTTGACATTCCCTGCAATTCACCTTTTCTCTGGCTTAACTTATCAATAACGGTACCGGAAAATTCTTCGGGCACATCAATGATTGCACGCTCCATTGGTTCCAGCAGTTTGCCCTTTTCGTCATATTTATAAAGAACTTCTGCTTTACTTACTGCAAATTCATAACCTTCACGCCGCATATTTTCAATTAATACAGAGAGATGTAATTCACCACGGCCGGATACTTTGTAACTTTCAGTGGTGGTTGTTTCTTCAATCCTAAGACTTACGTCCGTATTTAATTCACGGAAAAGCCGGTCCCTTAAATGACGGGAAGTTACAAACTTACCTTCCTGGCCTGCAAGGGGACTGTCATTTACGATAAAATGCATTGCAATGGTAGGCTCAGAAATTTTCTGAAAGAGAATTGCCTGGGGATTTTCCGGTGAACAAATAGTATCACCGATATGGATATCTGCAATACCGGAAATGGCAACAATGGAACCCACGGTAGCTTCTGTTACTTCTATTTTTTTTAGGCCTTCAAATTCATATAACTTACTGATCTTAACTTTAACATTCTTATCCGGGTCATGTGCATTTACCATGACCGCTTCCTGATTTACCTTAATAGTGCCATTATCTACTTTGCCGACACCGATACGTCCTACATAATCATTGTAATCGATCGTACTGATAAGTACTTGTGTATTGGCTTCCGGGTCGCCAACCGGCGCAGGTATATAATCAATAATGGTTTCAAATAAAGGTTTCATATTTTCAGGTGAATCCTCTAATTCCAGTATAGCAACACCGGATTTTGCCGATGCATATACGAATGGGCAATCTAACTGTTCATCTGAAGCATCCAAGTCAATAAATAACTCCAATACTTCATCGATTACTTCTCTGGGTCTGGCCTCCGGACGGTCAATTTTGTTGATGCAGACTATAACGGGGAGGTTTAGTTCCAGAGCTTTTTTCAGTACAAACTTTGTCTGGGGCATAGCACCTTCAAAGGCATCTACTACTAAGACAACACCATTAACCATCTTTAGGACCCGCTCTACTTCACCACCGAAATCAGCATGCCCAGGAGTATCAATGATATTAATTTTAATTCCTTCATAGAAAATCGCTGTATTTTTAGAAAGTATCGTAATTCCACGTTCTCTTTCAATGTCATTGGAGTCCATTACCCTCTCCTGGACAGTCTGGTTGGAACGGAAAACACCGCTTTGTTTTAAAAGCTCGTCTACCAAGGTTGTTTTGCCATGGTCAACATGGGCAATTATAGCGATGTTACGAATATCTTCTCTTTTGATTTGCATATAGTACTTCCTTCCTTTATGGTATCTTTGATACCGTACAATAGATAATTAGTGACCATTCAGTCACAACGGTTCTTGCGAACCAACGCATTTATGCGTTCATGCACCGGGATATGCAAGAAAGTGAATATTCCCGGTGCGTGATATAAGCCGTTCGTCCTGGGGCAGGTTTCGTCATAAACAATGTTAACTGCAAATACGTAGCTTTTTGTCATAATAAGTACAGCAGGGTAATAGATTATATCATATTAGACCTGCTCCTCTTATTCACGGTATAAAATAATGAACATTCTAACTTGAATATTGTATCATATAAATGAAAATTTACAAGGCTTTTCCTTTGGAAGTACTCATTTTCAGCGTTTTGCTGTCGGGAATATAATTATTAAAAAAAATATTAGGAAATTTTTTGAAATTTTGATTCTAAAATGATAGAAACAAGCATACATATAGTAATGGAGAAAATATTTATCTTGGATTTCAGGACAATTAAATTGGGAAACCAATGCGTATTGTACAGAGCAGGATTAAAGAGAAGGGAGTCATACGATATGACAGATAAAGTATTTGATAACAATCAAGTAAGTATTGCAGGCGAGGTAATGACTGATTTTGCTTTCAGTCACGATGTATTTGGGGAAGGTTTTTATGTTTTGGACGTATCTGTAAGCCGTTTAAGTAATTCCTATGATATTATTCCAATTATGGTTTCAGAGAGGCTCATTGATGTAAAAGCAGAGATAAAAGGAAAATATGTTGAGGTAAATGGACAGTTCCGTTCTTACAACCGTCACGAGGATAACAAAAACCGGTTAGTTCTGTCTGTATTTGCCAGGGAAATTAAAGTTTGTGAGGAAGATATGGATGGTGTAAGACCAAATTATATCTTTTTAGATGGTTATGTTTGTAAACAACCGATATATCGTAAGACTCCTTTAGGCAGAGAAATCGCAGATATTTTACTGGCAGTAAATCGTCCCTACGGAAAATCTGATTACATACCCTGTATTTGCTGGGGCAGAAATGCAAGATTTGCTGAAAATTTTACCGTAGGTGGACATATACAGGTTTGGGGAAGGATCCAAAGCAGGGAATACCAGAAAAAAGTTGGTGAAACCGATTATGAACGACGTGTAGCCTACGAAGTATCTGTAAGTAAACTGGAATATTTAGAAGAGTATTAATTTACATATGACGGACGATGAATGACGGATGCTTTGCCTTCTGAGGGGGCAGATAATTCGGGAGTTTAAAGCTGTCTGTTTGCTGTATGAGACGCAATATATTTACAGTAAACAGACCGCCTTAAACTCCCGAATTTTATTCAGGTTGTGGGACAAAGCTGAATAAATATTATCGGTTTATTGGTCTTAACTCACCATTATAGGTAAGATGAATCTTATTATATAATCGGTTAAATAGGGATGGATAAAAAAGATCACCGACCATGTAATCAAAATGTAAAAATAAATTTCATTTTGAAATAAGAAATTATTATATTGAGTATTTAAGCGGAAACAGTTAACTATTTTGGGACTCAGCTTTTTAAAACACACAAAGAGTAAATATCCTGCATAAGTGCCCAATGTGTTGGTCCATAAATCATTAATATCCGTGACCCTAAAACAAAACAACTGCAGGATCTCAATAGTAAGAGAAAGAATAAAACCACCTAAAACAGTTTTTTTAACATCATACTGTTTCCATAAAAGAGGCAGCAAAAAACCAAAAGGAATAAATAAAAAAATATTATTAATATACTGGTCATAATATTGAAACATACCGTCAAAAAGACTAAAACTAATATTGACATCCGGATGAATAGTTAAAATTGACGGAATACCCGTAACCAAAAAAATTCCTGCCATTAAAAAGCAAAATACATAAGTCCCTAATTTATGTAAAACAGAAGCAGGATTTATATACTTGAACAAAACTTGCATTAATAATAAAAGCGGAACCATTACTGCAAAATTAAAAGTAGTCTTTGTAAACAAAATTAACAAGAACATAATATCACCTCACTAACGAAACAATTAATACGTTATAACGATTTTAACAAATTAAACAATGAATAACCATTGTAAACTCCTTAATAATGATTAAGATAAAATAAATAATTTATTATCCTCAATACATAAATTAAAATCGGAACAATACCACATTTCACACCTGGAAACAGCTTACATAAATTTTACACGAATTTTATTGCCCAAATATGTATTTATGTTACTATTCACAGTCCTGCTAAAAAGCAGGCAGAACTGTGAATGTAACACGCTTCGCGATGCACAGAAACGGTAAAAAACACCGTTTCGCGCCGCGTAACTCGGGATTTTCGTGTAAAATACACACGAAAACACCTCGCGTGATAACGGCTGTGAATAGTAACGTATTTATCCAAATAAATAATATTTCCCCCAAATTCATATTGACAAGAAATTACGGTAATGATAATATGGGTTAAAAGAATTATGGTAGAAGCTTAATAACAATTGAATAGATGATTTTTGGTAGAGGTGCATTTTTTAAAAGTACATAGCAGGATATGGCAGACATAGACGAATGCAATGGAAAGGAAAAAATGCCGAAATTAAGGCAAAACTGAGGTGCCTTAATTGGGCATATGGTAAATAGCCATGTGACTGTCATCATTTATTGATGGAGTGCTGCCTAAAGGATGTAAGCCTGGGATTTACACACCGCTTTATGTAGTTAAAGTATAGGGCATTACAGGAGAATTCTTTAGTGTCGGCCTTTAGTCGACTTTTTTTATTTCACAAAATATCAGGAGGTGCTGTTATGGCAATTTTTAAAGGAGCCGGTGTTGCTATTGTAACGCCATTTAAAGAAAATTTGGAAGTTAATTATGATAAGCTCGGTGAACTCTTAGATTATCAGATTGAAAATGGAACAGACAGTATTGTAATATGCGGAACCACCGGTGAAGCATCTACATTAACCCATGAAGAACACTTAGAATGTATAAAGTATACAGTTGATAAGGTAAACAAGAGGATACCGGTAATCGCAGGAACCGGTTCCAATAGTACGGACACAGCAATTTATCTATCAACAGAAGCAGAAAAATATGGTGCTGACGGGCTTTTACTGGTAACACCTTACTATAACAAAGCGACACAGAGGGGATTAACGGAACATTTTACAGATATCGCAAAGAAAGTCGATATTCCGGTCATATTATATAATGTACCAAGCAGGACCGGATGTAATATGCTTCCCGAAACAGTAGCTGGTCTGGTGAAAAATGTGGATAACATTGTAGGAATTAAAGAAGCCAGTGGAAACATATCACAGGTTGCAAGCCTGATGCATCTTACTCAGGGGGATATTGATTTATACTCCGGCAATGATGATCAAATTGTACCATTGCTTTCCCTTGGCGGTATCGGAGTTATTTCCGTGTTATCCAATATAATACCGAAGGAAATCCATGAGATCGCAGCGAATTATCTGGAGGGCAAAGTTAGATTGAGCTGTGAACAGCAATTAAAATATATACCATTAATTGATGCATTATTTTGTGAAGTAAATCCCATACCCATTAAAAAGGCTTTAAATCTTATGGGATATGAAGTGGGAGACCTAAGAAAACCCTTAACCAATATGGAGCCTGGGAATGTTGAAAAATTAATCCAAGCTATGAAGGCCAATAACATGAAACTAAAGTAGGAAAACAGGTAATACATTATTCTTCGCCACGTTGAGTTGAGGGAGTAATACATCTGTTTTGAGGCTTGTACAAAACGAATAATGTAAACTTTAGAGGAAAAATATCATATTATAAGTGATATGAGATAAACATACGATAATTAGGAGGGCAAAATGACAAGTATAATATTGCGTGGCTGCAATGGCAGAATGGGTCAGGAGATAACCAAACTCCTTAAAGCAGATGAACAGGCAGCTATTGTGGCCGGCATAGATTTAAATGAAACGACAGATAAGGGTTATCCCGTATTCACATCGTTTATAGCCTGTAACGTAATAGCTGATGTTATCATTGATTTTTCTTCTCCTGAAAAGCTGGATGAAATGCTTGCTTATGCAGAGAAAAACCAGGTATCCATTGTGCTTTGTACAACGGGATTATCGGAGGAAGACCTTAATATGGTTCATAAAGCCTCCCAAAACATTGCTATTTTAAGATCGGCAAATATGTCCGTGGGAATTAATACGGTTATTAAATTATTACAGACTGCGGCGCAAGTGTTGGCAGCAGCTGATTTTGATATAGAAATCGTGGAAAAGCATCATAATCAAAAGGTGGATGCACCATCCGGTACAGCACTGGCTTTGGCAGACGCCATGAATAAAGTCCTAAAAGGTGAGTACGATTATAACTTCGACCGTTCTAAAGAACGTAAAAAGCGGGAACAAAAAGAAATCGGTATTTCGGCAGTCAGGGGCGGAACCATAGTCGGTGAACATGAAGTTATTTTTGCCGGTACCGATGAAGTAATCGAGATAAAACATACCGCTTATTCGAGGGCAATTTTTGCAAAAGGGGCCATTCACGCAGCCAAATTTTTAGCCGGTAAAGTACCAGGCATGTATCAGATGAGTGATGTAATCGGTTAAATTAAAAAAGTTAGAAGTTAAGGACGGTTGTAAAATAGTAAATTTATTCTTTTGAAAGGAATGGATGTATATAATACACCCATTCCTGTTGTTGGAGTTTATTAAGGCTATTTTGCAGCAGCGTCCTTTTTTTATTATAAGTATACACAAGCAGGCTGCCAAAATTGGTCTTTGTTTTCTTAACAATATATACGGCGTGACATATTTTTTACCACATATTTTGATCATTTTATAGGTTCAATTAAAAATTTAAGGTTAATTATATGTACAATAGACAAAAAACATGTAGAATATGCAAGTACTATTGTAAATATTAATGGATGGTATATAATGTGAATTGTAATAAGCGATTTGTTACAGTAACTAATAACCGTATAACTTTTAAAGGAGGATTTTAAAATGAAAAATGTTCAGGAAAAAGTATGGATGACAGTAGCAAAATGGGCTTATCAGGTGGTTGATTTATCAAAGGAAGCAGTTTGTATAACAATGAAAGAAGATAAAGATTTATCTATTGCGGAACAAGCATTAGGAATTTTTTAAGATCAGTGGCTGATACCTCCTGAAGGGTGGTGATGCAATGGTTTCGTACGATTCTTTATTCTTAATGCTTCAATTTGGCATGATACTTTTGGCTATGCTTACTTTTATCGATAATAGGAATAATAAAAGTAATAAAAATAACAAACGCAAAAGATAATATTAAGGAATGCAATAAAACCAATTAAAGATTTACGTAATATGATACATAAGTCTAAGCAACAAAAGCCTCAATGGCAGGACTTGTAATTGGTGTTAAGGAATATTCAGGAAATGCCATAAAATAAACTTAAGAAATTTTTTCGGAATCTGGAGGTTTATGTATACAGAATATACAGCATATCATAAAGGGGTATTTAATACTTGTATTGATTTATTTAAACGATTGATTTATAATTTAATTGGTATAATTGTGAAAAATTTGTGAACAATTTATTTTTATATAATTGTTCACAAATTTTTCGCATTCTAAGAGTACCATATGATTGTTAGAGTCCAATTTTATTTAAGGAGGAGAAAGTCTTGATAGAAGTTAAGAATTTAGTCAAAAAGTTTGGGGACCATCTAGCAGTTGACAATCTAAGCTTTACGGTTGAAAAAGGTCAGATACTTGGTTTTTTAGGACCAAATGGGGCAGGAAAGTCTACGACTATGAATATTATCACAGGTTATATATCATCTACAGAAGGAACTGTAGTAATTGATGGTCATGATATTTTTGACGAGCCGGAGGAAGCAAAGAAGCGTATTGGTTATTTACCGGAATTGCCGCCGTTATATCCGGATATGACCGTAAGGGAATATCTTAATTTTGTAGCTGATCTTAAAATGGTTAAAAGGTCAGAAAAAAGTAAAATGATATCAAAGATTATGGGAATGGCAAAAATTACAGATGTATCAGAGCGTTTAATTAAGCAATTATCAAAAGGTTATAAACAAAGGGTGGGTTTAGCCCAAGCTATTGTGGGATTTCCTGATGTGCTTATTTTAGACGAGCCTACTGTAGGTTTAGATCCCATGCAGATTATTGAAATCAGGGATTTAATAAAGAAGTTAAGTAAAGAACACACCATTATCTTAAGCTCCCATATCTTATCGGAAGTTAGTGCAATCTGTGATACGGTTATGATTATTAACAAAGGAAAATTAATTGTCAGTGATACACCGGATAACTTATCCAAACACATCGGGGGGTCCAACGGATTACATCTTGAGGTCAAAGGCAGCAAAGAAAAAATTAAAGAAGCTTTGGAAAATATTGAAGATATAACAAAAATTGATTATGAATCCAGAACGAAAGACGGCATAATAAAATTAACTGCGTACTGCGGTGATGACAGTGATATCCGTGAAGCGGTATTTTATGCGTTAAGTGATGCCAGATGTCCAATTCTTAATATGCAATCCTCCAATATGTCCTTAGAAGATATCTTCTTAGAAGTAACTCAGACTAAGGGTAAGAACAAACAGGCCAAGGGTATAGGAAGAAGGAAAAATGGAACGGTTAAACCGGATGAGGCCATCCCACAAGCGGTAACCCCACGGGCAGCCGCTCCAGTAGAGGTACAAAATCAAGAAACTGACAATGAGGAGGAAAATAAAGATGCTGGCGATTTATAAGAAAGAATTAAAATCTTATTTTACATCAATGACCGGTTATGTATTTATTGCATTCTTTTTAGTAATCATTGGTATATATTATGTAATTTATAATATGATTCAGTTATATGCCAATTTTGAATATGTATTATCCGGAGTTTCCTTTATATTTATTTTATTGGTACCTATATTAACCATGCGTCTTATGGCTGAAGAGAAGAAACAAAAGACGGACCAGTTACTATTTACATCCCCTTTGCCTGTTGGTAAAATAATTGCCGGTAAGTTTTTTGCAGTGCTGACCGTATTTTTAGCTGTAATGGCCATTATCTGTTTATATCCATTAATCTTAATACAATTTGGTACCTTATCTTTAAAGGTAGCTTATGGCTCCATTTTAGGATTCTCCTTATTAGGTGCGGCTTACATTGCAATCGGGCTGTTCATATCTGCATTAACTGAAAGCCAGGTAGTAGCTGCCGTTGTATCCTTTGTTGTAATATTGATTACAGCTTTAATGGATAGTCTTGTTAATTTATTGCCTAAGGATAAAAAATCTGCCTGGATTATTTTTTCAATAATTATTATCGTAATCTGCTGGGTTGGTTATATTATGATGCACAATCTTACTGTATCTTTAATAGCCGGTGCTGTTGCAGAAGTTGTCCTTACTGCGCTTTATATAATCAAACCAACGGTATTCGACGGCTTGGTATCTAAAGTATTTAATTGGTTTTCGGTTATCGCAAGATTTGATAATTATACTAAGGGAGTGTTGGATTTATCCTCCGCCGTTTATTTTATCAGCATTGTATTCCTGTTCCAGTTTTTAACGGTTCAGGCAATTAAGAAACGCAGATGGAGCTAAGGAAGGGAGATGAATAAGGTGAAAGATAACAATAATGAAAATCAGGAAAATTTAAATCAGGAAAATCTAAATCAGGAAAATCTAAATCAGGAAAATTTAAATCAGGAAAATTTGAATCAGGATGATTCTGATCAGGATGATTTAAATCAGGAACCAGTAAATAAAGTAAGTATTGCCGAAAAAATTAAGGCCTCCTTTACTTCAAGAAAATTCAGGGGTGGTGCCTATGCAACTGTAATATCCGCAATCGTCATTATCATGATATTAGTGGTTAATATATTTGTAACGGAATTAAATCTTAAGATTGATGTCAGTGCAGAAGGAATGTATACTTTAACTGATACAACGAAAGATTATGTTAAGGGGTTAACGGATGATATTACCATTTATTACATGGTTCAGACCGGTAATGAGGATAAGACCTTTACTGAAATCGTAGATAAATATTCAGATCTTTCCAAAATGATTAAAGTGGAACATAAAGACCCGGTATTATATCCTAACTTCGCATCCAAATATACGGATGAAAAAGTTACCGACAATAGTGTAATCGTAGTCAATAATACGAATGGAAGAGCTAAATATGTGGATAACAGTAATATGTATCAGACAGAGATGGATTATCAGACATATCAGACTAATGTTACCGGTATCGATGCAGAAGGTCAGATAACTTCAGCATTACAATACGTTACGACAGAAGACCTTCCGGTTATGTATATGGTACAGGGACACGGTGAAACAGCAATCGGGAATACATTAGCCTCCTCCTTAGCTAAAGTAAATGTAACCACAAACACTTTATCAACTTTAACCGTAAAAAGTATACCGGAGGATTGCTCCATTCTCTTTATAAATGGACCTCAGAAAGATTATACAGAGGGTGAAGTTTCCATGATTAAAGATTATCTGGCCAAAGGCGGGGATGCTATTATTCTGGTAGATTATGCTGCCGAAGGCTTAGATAATTTCAACAGCTTAATGAATTATTACGGTATCGGATTTGTTAACGGTATCGTATTAGAAAGTGAGCAGGGTTACTATATGGGCCAGTATGTTAATAACCTGGTACCTGGCATTAAGAGCCATGATATCACTTCCGGCATCATATCCAAAAAAGCCTCGATTGTCGCTCCTTCCGCAGTTGGCATCCAGACGCTGGATACAAAGAGAAGTACGACGCAGATTGATCCATTGCTTACGACTTCTGACAGTGCCTACTCTAAAATTGATGTAAGTTCTGATACTGTTGAAAAGCAGGACGGTGATATTGCCGGACCATTTAATCTTGGTGTAGCAATTACAGAAAAATATAATGATGTAGGGTCAAAAATAATTGTATTCGGTTCTTCCCTGATGATTGATGAGCAGATGATGGCTTATCCTTCTATTGGCAATCTGGATTTAATGTTAAATTCCATTAACTTTGTAGCAGATAAGGAAAGCAATCTGGCTATTCGTACAAGAAGTGTTACACAGCAGTATTTGACAATGAATGCAGCACAGGTTAACTTCTGGGCAATTGTAATTGTTGTGATAATCCCGGTATTTGTATTAGCATTTGGCGGATTTATCTGTATCAGAAGGAGGAAAAAATAATGGCAGGCAGTAAGAAAAAGAAAAGTGTAACACTTATTCTATTGCTGATTCTTATGATTGCTATGATCGGAGCTTGTTTTGCACTGATAAAATATAACGATAAAAAGGCTGCAGAAAACAGTGAAGAGTCTACCACAGAGACAGAAACCATAGCGACGGTTGCTGCTGATTCTATTCAGTCCATCTATTTTAAAAATGAGGGTAATGAAATGACTCTTGTTAAAGGGGAAGATGGTACCTGGAAAAACTCAGAAGATGAATTATTTCCGGTTAATCAGACCTATGCAGAAAATATGATGAATGCTTTTACGGAGTTAACCTCTACGAGGACAATTACGGAAGGCGTTGAAGATTTATCAAACTTTGGATTGGATAAACCTGAAATCTCAGTTGACGTAACGGACAAGGACGGGAAAAATACCGGCATTGCACTTGGAAGTGAAGTTCCGGTTGCCGGCGGTTATTATGCAAGCTTAGATGGAGACAGCAAAGTATATATTGTTTCAGCATCTTTTTATAACAATTTTAATTATACCTTAACTGAAATGACAGCAGTTGAGACTATTCCTGCTATTACTGCAGCAAATATTACCCACCTAATAGTGGAAAATAAAGATAAACCAGGATTTGAGATTCTTTATGATGAAAATAAGGCTGCTGATTTTGCAGGACTGTCAAAATGGACTATGAGACAGCCTTACAAAACACCAATTGCTGCCGATCCGGATGCAGTGAATACCTTATTGGCAAATTATTCAGCCATGACCTTTACTTCCTGTGTTGACTATAATGCCAAGGATCTTAGTAAGTATGGTTTAGATGATCCGGCAGCGTCGGTTTCCCTGGAATATTATGAAGAATATACGAAGGATTCTGCTACGGCAGACGATAGCAATACCAGTGATACAACAGACAGCAATACAGCTGATGATAAACAAGCTGAAAAAACAAAGATTAATTATAATTTTGACCTGTTAATTGGAACTGAGGATGCAGACGGTAATTATTATGCAAAAACCAAGGATTCCACTGCAGTCCATACCATGAGCGCAGATGCGGTTGAAAAATTAATTGATGTCGATGCTTACAGTAATGTAAATCATTATATTAACCTGGTTAACTTAGATTCCATTAATCAACTGGATATTAGTTTCGGCGGACAAACTTATTCCTTAACCACAGATAAATCGGAAGCCACAGTTGATGATAGCCAATCCGGTGATGATAAAAATCAAGAAGTAACCAATTACTATTTTAACGGTACTAAAGCAGCCGAAGAGGACTTTAAAGATTTATATCAGGTAATCATTTCACCGACTACGGAGCGTGATATACCTGCAGAGTATTTTGAGAGTAATGCAGATCAGACTCCATATATGACTTTAACTTATCATCTGATTGCCGGTGGTACTATTGATATTTCATATAAGCCCTATGATGATAGTTACTATGTGGCCAATGTCAATGGTGTGGAATATTTCCTTACCGATATGAGAAAGGTTAACGATATTGCGAAATCTGTTTCTGGATTTCTAAAAAAATAAATAGTAACCTCAAATATGTAAAATGAAAGCCTGTTTAAACTTAAGTCTGGTCTAAGTTTAACAGGCTTTTTTGCAAATTTATTCTTTACAGGTTGCTGTATTATAAAATAAAATTTTGTTGACATATTATTAAATACCACGTATATAATTTAATACAAGCAGTATGAAATAAAAAATGAATATAGAGGATTATTTGCCTGGTAACATGCAGGCGGGGAGTAAGTTGATAAAAGTAAAATTATTTTTCAACAGCCGGTTTTGTATGCGCTCAATGGCATGTGATGGGAGTTTTATGAAAAAAAAATTATGGTTGATGGGTATCTGTATCTGCGTACTTGTCATTATTTTTGCAAAAAGCATCTATAAACAGTTAAATCAGGACAAGGAATCAAGTCCAACAGGTCAGGAAACGGTATTTCGCGATGGTAATGGGATGAATGCAAAGGAGGCCCTTCGGTTACTTGGATTTCTTGGAGCCAGCGAGGATAAACTTAAGGAAGCCCTTGGCTTTAAAGGAGAACCGGATCAGGATGAAACAGAAGATTCCTACATTAAATTCAGTGATTGCAGGGTTGTACTTGAAATTTTATGTAATGAACTTCAAATTAATAAATCTGATGTAACGGATAAGCTTTCCTTTGATTTACTGGCTGGACAGGATAATCAGAATATGCTGAAAGAAGAATTTTTAAACCTGTATGAAAGTATTCTGGCAGTACTGCCGAAAGAAAATGCACCAGTAACCGAAAAGACCATGTTTATTTTAGGGAAGACTGCCGATTCAGAAACTGATTCAGAAGTTACCATGGTTACGGATCAGGGTAATTTTACATATACAGATATAACAAGCTATGAAAGTTTATATACAAAAGGGATCCTTGATATCGTAAATAAAAGCGCCGGAGCCAACCTGGAAGAAACAGGCGGAGTGCAGGTGCCGCAAAATGAGTATCAACCGGATGAACCAATGGATGGACAGACTTTAGTTAAGGATAACCAGTTTCATTTAGAGAATTATATTGACTGCAAAATAGTTGCCCTGGTAAGCGGAACCAGGTTGGTTTATATAAAAGATATTTTAGATGGAGAGACCGTACTCCATAATGTCTATATTACATCAGGGGAAAATAGTATCGTTACTGCATTCTTAAACGATATTTCCAGGAATTTTAATACCAGATATAAATTATCAAAGGAAATTAAAGGACAAATTGGTGATTTAGTAATACAGAATAAAGAAATTGTTAAAATTAGTATAAAACCGGATAAAATCGGTGGTAAAGTATTAGTAGCAAATCAGGATTATATTGAAATTGAGGGGTATGGCAAGGTCGATTTAGATGATTATTATAAAATATATAAAATTTACGGCGAATTATCCATGGAAGTAACGAATAGTATTCTTGTGGGTTATGAAGCTACGGATTTCGTGGTTGCAGACGGAAAGATTGTAGCAGCCTTAATAAAAGAGACCATAAAAGCAGAAAACATCCGCGTCTTAATAAAAACAAACAATTTTGAAGATATTTACCACGAAAATGTACAACTAACTGCGGATAAAGATTTTACCCTTACGGCAGGGAATGTGGTGAAAAACTATAAAGCAGGTAAAAAAATAACCATTAAACCGGATAACAAATTATTAAAAGAAGGAAGAATCCGGATAGAAACAAAATCTGAAAACGGTAAAATTGAACTTTTGTCCGTAAAACGATCCGGCGGGACGCCGGCATACCGTGGAATCATAGAAATAGCGTCCGCAAAAGAGGGATTAATTCTTATTAATGAACTTCCCATAGAAGAATATCTGTATGCAGTAATCCCCAGCGAAATGCCTTCGAATTATGGATTAGAGGCTTTAAAAGTTCAGGCAATCTGTGCCAGAAGCTATGCCTATAATCAATTATTTGCCAACGGATACGGTGAATTTGGAGCTCACGTAGATGACAGTGTAAGTTACCAGGTTTATAACAATATTGCTGAAAACGATGACACAATTCTGGCAGTAAAGGATACCTATGGCAAAGTAATTAAATTCAAGGATGATGTTATAACTGCTTATTACTTCTCAACGTCCTGCGGACATACGGCATCCCTTAATGAGGTATGGGGAGGTAATACCAGTGCTTATTATCTTAGCGGCAGATTGCAGACTACCTATGATGTAGTAGATGGTGAAGCGGTATATGCTTCTGCAGGATCGCCGGACGGCTCGGATTTATCCTCTGAAGGAACCTTCAGGGACTTCATATTAAAACCACCGATGGATACTTATGACAGCCAATTTGCGTGGTATCGCTGGGATGTTACCATTTCAAAAGAAGATATAAAGAAATCCATTGATAAAAGTTTAGCCACAAGGTACTATGCTAATCCGGATTTAATACAGACTCTGGTGGGAGGAAAAGCAGATGATAATCCCAAGTATGAAAGTAAGCCGGTAAGTACCATTGGAACAGTGAAAGACATTCTGGTAAGTAAGAGGGAAAAAAGCGGAATTTTATCTGCTGTTATATTAGTTGGGTCGGAATGTACACTGAAAGTACAGTCTGAATATAATATCAGGACCCTTCTCGCTCCCCTTCGGGCTGAAGTTACCAGACAGGATAATAGTACCGCATCTGATTTAAGTATGCTGCCCAGTGCGTTTTTCGTAATGGATAAAACAGATAAAAAAATTATATTTCACGGCGGCGGATACGGACACGGAGTTGGTATGAGCCAGAATGGGGTAAAGGCAATGGCTGATTCCGGCAAAGATTATGGGGAAATTATTAAACACTATTATAATGGCGTAGATATTGGACTTATATATTAAAGGTTAATGCTTTTGAAGGACATAAACGGAAGGAATGGAAAGTTCGGATGATTATGGAAAATAGTCATCCCCAGAAATCAAAATTATAAAAACCTGCCCCGTAATTATATATAAAATACTGTGGGCAGATTTTTTTATTTTGGGGTATGATTATGGGTTCCGGAGGAGTCTTCCTGAGCATGGAGCTGTTCTGAATAAGGAACGTTACTGCTGTATTCTTTTCGGTGTTTAAAAATGTACTTTAAGTAATAAATCAAATCGCCGGAAGAAAGTACAACATTGATTTCACCGCCGATGAATAGAATATGCATACAGAAGTAAAACCATAACATAAAAAGTACGATGGCCGTAAGACTCCCATACATCTTAGAATAATTACTCATATTATCAATGTAAAAAGAAAATAAATAGGAAAAGCCCATCCATCCTGCAGCAGATACTACTGCGCCGGGAAGTTCTTTGTATATCCGGGTAGTACGGTTGGGTATAACAATATACATAAGTAAAAAGAAAAGAGTCAGTATGAATAAGCCGGCTACGGTACGTATACTGATGATAAGAAGGGCAAGATCCTGAAACAGGGGGATTTTGCTTTCAATCCATATATATAACCGGTTACCGAAAACTAAAATGATTAAAGTTATAATCATCATAATTGCAAAAATAAAGGTATAAATGGAAGAGATGAATCGAAGTTTAAAGTAACTTCTGGTTTCCCGGATCCCGTAAACGGAGTTCAGTCCTTTTATAATTGCTAAAATACCCCTTGAAGCTGACCATAGTGCAGATATGGCCGTAATGGAGATTATAGTGCCGGAAGCATTGCCATAAATTTCAGAAATTATACTGACAATTAAGGAAGTAATGCTGCCAGGAAAAAACTGTGTCAGGGTGGACATCAATACACTCTCGGTAATCGGCAGATATTGCAGCAGGGTCAGTAATAACATAATAAACGGAAAAAAGGAAATCATAACAAAAAAAGCTGCCTGTGCTGAAAAAGCGGAAACAAAGTCATAACTTACTTTTCTGTTAAATGCTCGAATAATTTTATAAATTGAAATCGCAATATTCATAAAGATACCTCGCCGGACATTCCACACCCAAAAGTGTAATATCGTGAATATATTTTAGTATATGTAATCAATTAAGACATTAGTCAGATATTTGTCAACTCCATAAAATTATACCATTATTTAGCATAGAAAAGTAAGAATTTATAAATATTTTATTAGATTATTACATGTACAATCAGCATCCCCGGAACTGATAGCAAAACCTCCAATATAATATCCGATATGGCTCCTGAACTAAAGAATGAAATTAGTAAATTCAAAATTTAAGCCCTTGACAACACAAAATAATATGCTAGAATATAAGCATATATGTAAAGGCTGTGAAGGTGCAATGCATAACGCATACGAGATAATTATTTTCTGTCAGAGAGAGGAAGTCACCGGCTGAAAGCTTCCTTAAGTTCAAATAGTTATTGATTTTCCCACCGGAGCCCCATCTTTGAAATTATCAGTAGGAGATGGCGTTTAGGCACGTTATGCCGACTTTAAGTGCTTATGTAATAAGATTATATTAATCCTATTATGTAGGAATTTGGGTGGTACCGCGGATGCATGGAATTTGTGTATTATCATGTATGATATTTTATCCGTCCCTGTTTTGCAGGGACGGTTTTTTTTATGTTATAGGAAATTGCGTCCTATAACATAAAAAATGCCCCGCAGGATGCGCATGACGCGCAGGAGAAATTTGTCACTGAAGTGACAGCGCGTCAGCGTTAGAGTCTGGCTTGAAAGACTACTGAAGTAATGAAATTTGCATTAGTTGTATGGTATATTTAGAAAACGATATAGTCTCGCAATTACCTGGAGTACTCATAAAATGAAAGGAGATCACCATGAAAGAAAAATTGAATGTAATTGTAGATGAAGCATTAGGGAAAATCAAAGCTTCAGAGGAGTTAGACAAATTAAATGATATCAGGATAGCTTTTTTGGGTAAAAAAGGTGAACTTACAGAAATCTTAAAGTCCATGAAGGATGTAGCGCCGGAGGACAGACCGGTTATCGGACAATTGGTGAATGAAGCCAGAATCGTATTGGAAGAAAAACTGGATGAGAAAAAGAATTATTTTGCTAAAAAATTAAGGGAAGAACAAATCTTGAAGGAAACCATAGATGTTACCCTCCCAGCCAAAAAACCCATGGTGGGCCATCGTCATCCCAATTCTGTTGCATTGGAAGAAGTTGAGAGGATTTTCGTCGGTATGGGTTATGAAGTGGTGGAAGGACCGGAAGTTGAATATGATTATTACAACTTTGAAGCATTAAATATACCGGCTAATCATCCGGCTAAGGATGAACAGGATACCTTCTATGTAACCAGTAACATTTTATTAAGAACTCAGACCTCACCGGTTCAGGTAAGGGAAATGGAAAAAGGCAAACTGCCTATCCGCCTTATTGCACCTGGCAGGGTATTCCGTTCCGATGAAGTAGATGCAACCCATTCCCCAAGTTTTCATCAAATTGAAGGTCTGGTTATCGATAAAAATATTACCTTTGCTGATTTAAAGGGTACTTTAGCTGAGTTTGCCAGGCAGTTATTCGGAGAAGACACTAAGGTAAAATTCAGGCCCCACCATTTCCCGTTTACAGAACCAAGTGCAGAAGTTGATGTTACCTGCTTTAAATGCGGGGGCAAGGGCTGCCGTTTCTGTAAAGGTTCCGGCTGGATTGAAATTTTAGGCTGCGGAATGGTTCACCCAAAAGTACTTAAGATGAGCGGAATTGATCCGGAACAATATTCAGGTTTTGCTTTTGGCGTAGGTTTGGAACGTATTGCTTTGTTAAAATACGAAATTGACGATATGAGATTACTCTACGAAAATGACGTACGGTTCCTAAAACAGTTTTAAGGTTTTAAGTTACCGGAAGTAGTTCAGATAAATAATAGAAAGATTCATATAGGAGGTTTAATGAGATGAATACACCATTATCATGGATTAAAGCATATGTACCGGATCTTGACGTAACAGCGCAGGAATATACCGATGCCATGACGTTAAGCGGAACAAAAGTAGAAGGTTATGAGCAGCTGGATGCTGATTTAGATAAAATTGTAGTAGGTAAAATTTTAAAGATAGAAAAACATCCGGATGCGGATAAATTAATTGTATGTCAGGTTCAGATTAAGGCAGAAGGAGATACTGTACAGATTGTAACCGGAGCCCCCAATGTAGCGGAAGGGGATATTGTACCGGTTGTATTAGACGGAGGCCGTGTTGCCGGAGGTCATGATGGGAATAAAACTCCCGGGGGAATAAAGATTAAGAAGGGTAAGCTTCGCGGAATTGAATCCTGCGGAATGATGTGTTCCATAGAAGAATTAGGCTCCAGTAAAGAAATGTACCCGGATGCCCCGGATAACGGAATCTACATTTTCAGCAATAATCCGTCATATGACGGTATTGAGGTCGGCTCCAGTGCAATCGAAGCCTTAGGTCTTAAGGATGTAGTATTTGAATATGAAGTAACTTCAAACCGTGTGGATTGTTTCGGCGTATTGGGAATTGCCAGGGAAGCTGCTGCGACCTTTGGAAAAAAGTTTATTCCTCCCGTAGTTCCCGTATCAGGTAATCAGGAAAATGTAAAAGATTATATTTCTGTAGAAATAGAAGATAAAGATCTCTGCAGCCGTTATGCGGCAAGGATTGTTAAAAATATAAAGCTTGCCCCTTCTCCTCTTTGGATGCAGAGAAGATTAGCCGCCTGCGGAATCCGTCCGATCAATAATCTGGTTGATATTACGAATTATGTCATGGAAGAATATTCACAGCCTATGCATGCATATGACCTTAATCAGGTAGCCGGTAAGAAAATCATCGTTCGAAGAGGTAAGGACGGGGAAGAGTTCCAGACTTTAGATGGTCAGGTAAGAAAAGTAGATTCCTCTATTCTGATGATATGTGACGCGGAAAAGCCAGTTGGTATTGCAGGAATTATGGGGGGAGAAAATTCAAAGATTACAGATGATGTTAAAATATTGTTATTTGAAGCAGCCTGTTTTAACGGAACTAATATCCGTTTATCCGGCAAAAAACTTGGACTCAGGACGGATGCTGCTGCTAAATTTGAAAAGGGCTTAGATCCGAATACTGCCATGGAGGCAATTAACCGTGCCTGCCAGTTAATTGAAGACTTAGGAGCCGGTGAAGTAGTAGGCGGGGCTGTGGATATTTATCCTGAGGTAAGGCAGCAGGGGAGAATACCATTTAATGCAGATAGGACCAATAAGATATTAGGAACCAACTTAGGGAAAGAAACTATGATCGGATATTTTAAGAAAATAGAGTTGGATTATGATGAAGCAACCGGTGAAGTGATAGTGCCCAGCTGGAGACAGGATGTGGAAAGCCAGGCAGATCTGGATGAAGAAGTAGCCCGTTTCTATGGTTATGACAGTATTCCTACTACCTTGCCAACCGGAGAGGCAACAACAGGTAAATTATCCTTTAAATTACGGATCGAGAATGCGGCCAGAAATATTGCAGAACAATTTGGCTTTAATGAAGGAATGAATTATTCCTTTGAAAGCCCGAAAGTATATGATAAACTCCTTATTCCGGCTGATGACAAATTACGTGACAATGTAGTAATTTCCAATCCATTAGGAGAAGATTTCAGTATTATGAGAACCATTTCCTTAAACGGCATGTTAAATTCCTTATCAACGAATTATAACAGAAGAAATAAAAATGTCCGTTTATATGAACTGGGTAATATCTATCTTCCAAAAGCACTTCCCATTACGGAACTTCCGGAGGAAAGGATACAGTTTACCCTTGGAATGTACGGAGAAGGTGATTTCTTTGATTTAAAGGGTGTAATAGAAGAATTCTTAGAAAAAATAGGTATGAAGAAACTTGTTTCTTATGATCCCAAGGCAGGAAAGCCATATCTTCATCCGGGACGACAGGCAGGTATTATTTATGATAATACCATAATTGGTTATATTGGGGAAGTTCATCCGGATGTATTGGATAATTATGATATTGGTGATAAAGCCTATATTGCAGTGCTTGATATGCCGGAAATCGTCTCCCGTGCCACGTTTGACGTAAAGTATAAAGGTATTGCCAGGTATCCTGCAGTTACCCGTGATATCAGCATGGTTATGCCTAAGGATATCCTGGCAGGTGATCTTGAGGCGGTGATCCGTAAAAATGGTGGACAGATTTTGGAAAGTTACCGTTTATTCGATATATATGAAGGGAACCAGATCAAAGAAGGTTATAAGTCCATGGCTTACTCCATCAGCTTCAGGGCAAAAGACAGAACCCTGGAAGAGAAAGATGTAACGGGAGTATTGAATAAGATTTTAAATGGACTAAGTAAATCAGGGATTGAACTTAGACAATAGAAGGTTTAACCAGTTTTGTTTCTCCAACCAATTATTATCATTGATTAAAACTTCATGGGTATATTTATATATTCCATGAAGTTTTTGCTTATATTTCAGCTAAAAGATGCCGATAAAACTTATAATGGAGAAAATTTTTAATAATTCTGCCTGGATTTTGACAAATTCAGGTATTAATCTCATGGCAGGGGAACAAAACAGGTAGCTGTAAGGCTGCTCGATACATAGTTATTTACAAATACGAAGGAGGATATAAAAATGAAGAAATGCCTGCTTAAATGGAATGCATTTTTATTAGCCATTATCATAGCGTTAACTATGCTTCCAATCGATGCGGTTTCTGTCTTTGCGGCAGCAAAACCTGCTATGTCAGTGGCAAGTAAAACAGTAATCGGCGAAAATCAGGAATTTAAATTATCAATCAAGAATTTAACAAAATCCAATGTAAAGTCTTCCAGCTGGTATTCCACGAATAAAAAAGTGGTAACCGTATCCGACGGATATGTAACTTCGGCCGGTAAAGGGACTGCTTACATTAAGTGTAAGATTACTTATAAAAATGGAACCGTAATAATCCCATCCTGCAAGGTAACGGTCAAAATTCCGGCAACGGCAATCGAAATTACGAATGCCCAGGATGATATATCTAATAATAGCAGGCAGGTCATAGCGGTAGGGGATACTTATGACTTTAATAGTAAACTTACTCCCGCCAATGCAGATAATTACATAACTTATACCATCAGCAACACCGATTATGCAACAGTAGATAAAAAGGGTATAGTTATGGGAAAGAAACCTGGTTTTGTAACCTTGACGGCTAAAGCGAATTTAACAAAGCCGGCAGACTACAAAAATCTGCTGGATAAAGTCCTTGTGTTAAAAGACAGCATAAACCTTGAAATTGTATCTAAAACCGTAAAGGTTACCAGTGTGGAACTAACAGATACGACAACTTTAACGGTCACTTTTGACGAAGCAATTGATGAAAAAACCCTGTTAAATGATAACAAACAGCTTTTAAACAATATAACGATTACGACTAAGTCAGACAGTAACGGTGTGATTGCCAGTGCCTTAGGAACCTTAACGGGCAGCCTTTCTTCAGACGGCAAAACGTTTATTATAAAAACTACAGGTTATTTTAATGGATTATATGGAATTAAATTTTCAGGCAATATCCAGACGACGGACAGTGAACCTTTAATGGAATATTACAAAACTCTGTCACTGTATGATACCGAGGCACCTGAATATAAGAATTACACCATTGATGATACCGGCCTGATTGCATCCATTAACTTCAGTGAAGCCATGAATTACACCGGCTTGAAGATAGAAGATGTGGAACAGGCGTCAGGAAGTTCAACTGCAAAAGCTTCTACAATAACCAGATTAAGTCAGAAATCCAATTATAAAGCTTCAGATGACGGTAAATCCTTAACCATCGATTTATCACTGATGTCTTCCGTTGATCAGGATAAACGATTTAAAATTGTATTCTCCGGATTAAAGGACAGGGCAGGCAATTATCCTGACAATGACAGGATTACGGCTTATCTTGCAACGGATACGACTGCTAAACCTCAGGCTAAACTGGTATCTTTGGTACGTACGGATACGAATACCTTAACGGCAACCTTTACGAGGGCAATCGAAACTCCGGGTAAAGTATTATTAAGCAACGGTGAGGTAATTAACGGTACTGTCGACGAGGATAATACAAAGCAGGTTACTTACACCCTGGATTCCGATTCGGCAAAACTTACCGGTAAACAGGAAGTGAACATCGGATATTGGGATAGCTATAATGTAAAAACTTCTGATGATTCGGCAGATGATTACAAGGAAGTAAAAGTTAACTTTACTATTGTGACCACCGTACCGGAATTAAGCGATTATGAACTTTTTGTTGAAACGGATGACGGTGAATCTATATACAGCCTGATTTTAACTTTTGATAAAGAGGTAACCCTCCTTGATGACGACGGAACTTTTATTGCCAGACTGGTAACGGATGACGGAGATGTTTACAACGATTATATTATCGGATATACTGCAGATGCAGACGATACTATCGTAACGGTAGTGCTGGACAGTGATGATTTAGATCAGGCCGGTACTTATACCATTACCATCCCCGAAGAGTTCGTTGAGGATGACTATGGTAATACAAATCTTGAAGAAACCGTTAAGATTGACAATACGGAAGGTTCTTCTACTGCTTTACCGAAGCCAAAAGCAATTGTCCAGTCGGATGATGATGCAAGCATCATTTATGTAACCTTTGCTAATCAGTTGGACGAAGATACGGCGGAAGACGTAGGTAATTATGATATAGAAGATGCCGATATTAAATCAGCAGAACTGATTGATAATTCATCCGGCGGTGCTACGGTGGAATTAACCTTAGAGGAAGGCTGCATTACAAAAACATCGAAGTACTCTGTTACTATTTCGGGAATCACCGGATATCATAGTACTTATACGGAGATGGAAGAATATGAGGCACTGGTTACCCTCCATGAAAATACCGGTCCGGAAATAGAGGATTACGATTATACTTATCCCGATACCATAACTATAACCTTTGACGAGACCCTCGCAGGTACAGCAAGTTTTCAGGTTCTTCAAGATGGTGTGGATTTAGTGGAATACTCTAAAATAAGCGGCAAAAAGGTAATCATTACTTTAGAGGATAAACCGACCATGGATGAAGAAGTTGAAATTGTACCGACAAGTTATAACCACATAACGGATAAGTATGGAAATGAGGCAGAGATTGATTCGGAATCCCTGGTACCAACCCATTAATATTATTGTTTAATCTGAAGAAAAGGGGCTTTTACAAAACAGCTTGGTAAGCTGTGGAGTAAAAGCTCCTTTTTACTTAACAGGAAGTTATTCAATGGCCTGGGCAATCCGGGCAAGGAAAAACAGACAATCACAGAAAGTAAATACTTATTTTAACAAGGAATAATTGTGCAATTTAATATAAATATAACATTTAATGAAATTTCAGACAAATTTTTGACAAATGTAAGGCTTATAATGTAAAATAGTAATGATAATAAATTGCTGTTTTATTGTGCAAGCTGCTATATGTGCCGGAATTTTGGAAGAAAAGACAATCAGGCCAGCAATTTGAAAAGGGATTTAATAATAGGAGGAATGAAGAATGAAAAAAAGGATGCAAAAGTGGATGGGTATATTACTTGCCGTCCTATTGATTACATCAGTATTTCCAGAGAATGGGGCGATGTCACTTGCTGCAACGGCACCAAGTTTATCAATGTCTTCCAAGACACTGGTCGGGGTGGGGACGGCATTTACCTTATCAGTCAAAAATCTGGACAATACTAAAGTAAAATCAGCAATATGGTATACCACGAATAAAAGTATTGTTACCGTAAATGCTTCAACCGGTCATGTGACTTCTGTAGGTAAAGGAACCGCTTATATTAAGTGCAAAATTACATATAAGGATGGAACCATACTGCGGCCATACTGCAAGGTGATGGTAAAAATCCCGGCTACGGCAATCGATATTACCAATACCCCGGTTGAAGGCATGAATAGTTTTGTAATTACGGTAGGGAACAACATAGATTTTAACAGTGTACTTACACCGGGTACTGCCAGCGATTTAATAACTTATTCCATTGATAATACAAATTATGCAACCGTTGATAAAAGAGGTATCGTAACAGCCCTAAAGGCCGGTATTGTCCGCCTGACGGCTACGGCTTCCCTGACAAAGGCAGGGGCTTCAACCAGTTTGGTGAAAGATACAGTTAATATTCAGATTATTCCGAAATCGGCCAGTGTTCAAAGTGCAGTATTGACAGATACTACCACATTAGCTGTAACATTTGACAGTGCCATTAACGAATCTACGGTAATGAATGACGGAGATGAACTTCTTGACAGCGTATCTATTAAAGCTATGGTAAATGAAGATGGTGATATGGCAGATAAGTTGGGAGATTTAACAGCCAGTTTGTCTTCCGATGGGAAAACCTTAACGATTACCTCCGAGAATGCTTTTAACGGACTTTATGGGCTGCATCTTACCGGCAGCATTCTGACTTCTGAAGGAACAGCATTAACGGAATATTATAAGGATTTGGAATTATATGATACCAAAGCACCTTATTTTAAAGATTATGAAGTGGATGATACCGGATTAATCGCCACCCTGGAATTCAGTGAAGCTATGGATTTCAGCAATATGTCAGTATCGAAAGTAAGTCTGGTAAAATCCAGTCAGACGGCGGATACCGACACCCTGAGTTTATTAAAGACCAAAACAAATTACGTGAAATCCGATGACAGTAAATCTTTGATCATTGATTTAAGCGATATGGATACGGATGACCAGAATAAGACTTTTGCCGTAGTATTTTCCGGATTAAAGGATAAAGCCGGAAATTATCCGAGCAACTCCATAATAACGGCCTATGTGACGACGGATACATCAGAAAAAGCCCAGGCTAAATTAAAAACCCTGACCCGTACCGGTTACAATATACTGACGGCAACGTTTACAAGGGCAATTAAAACCCCGGGCGAGGTTGTCTTAAGCAATGGCAAAACCATTGATGGGGAAGTGGATAAAGATAATAATATGACGGTTAATTTTACCCTGGATTCTTCTTCGGCTAAACTTACCGGTTCACAAAAAGTTTCCATCGGTTATTGGGATAGTTATAATGTAAAAGATTCGGATCATACCGCAGACAAATACACAGTAAAAACAGTTAATTTTACCGTGGATAAAGATGAACCGGTATTAAGGTCAAACAAACTTACTACAGAAGAAGAAGATGATGTCAGCTATATTTTAACACTGACTTATGATAAAAATGTTATTTTAGACAGTGATTCGGGTAATTTCACCTCCAGGCTCGTAACTTCGAATGATGATATTTATCCTCAGAAAAAACTTGTATATAGGGCTTCTGTAAAGGATAAAGTAGTAACGGTTAAACTGGATAAAGAACAGTTTGACGAAAACGGAAGTTATACTATAACTATTCCGGAGGGATTTGTAAAAGATAATTTCAATAATGAAAGTAACAAAACGGAAATCAATGTGAATCGGTCCGGATCTACTGGAACTGAACTGCCGGCGCCGGAAAGTATGGAACAATCTTCGGATGATCCAAGCATCATTTTAGTGACCTTTGAGAATAAGGTCGATAAATCCACAGCAGAAAATAAGGGTAATTACACCATTTTAGGAGTGAGTATATCAAAGGCAGAATTGATTGAAAACAATTCAAGCGGAGCCACCGTCCAGCTGACCCTGAAAGAGGGAACTGTCTCGGTAACCGCTACCTATGTTGTAACTATAAAGGGTGTTAAAGGATATAGTGACTCTTATACTGAAATGGAAGAATATGAGACCACCTTATTATTATATGATAACGATGGACCATCAATAACCAAAGTAACCTATAGTTATCCACGCACAGTAAAATTAATCTTTGATGAAGAAATTGATGGAACGGCAAGCTTTAATGTAATCCAGAGCGGGGAAGATTTGGCGGAAGACTACGCAATCAGCGGAAATACCGTTACCATTTACTTAAATGATATACCGAAAATGAACGTAAGGATGACGATTACCCCTGCAAATTCAAATGATATAACAGATTCCTCCGGCAATAAGGCTACCATATCAACAAAATATGTAACACCGGATGATGATGATTGATAGGGCTTAGCAGTAATCAGGACTTAGCCGGCAGCATATCATTATGCTTAAATTAAAATTTATAGTATTCTGGCTTTAAGTTATAACGGGGAGGAATTCATTGAATTCTTCCCCGTTTTGTCAGGAATTTAATGATTTATATTTCGGAGTAACCTTAATTCAGGGCTTTTAATGTCACACAACCAGCATAAAACAGATATAGATATGACATGAACCTGTTAAAGGCAGCGTAAGTTTTAGGGTAATACAAAATAATACCTATCTTCTATTGGGGATGTTAGTCTCAGGAAGTACTTATGACATTCTTTGCAGACTCTTTTATTACCCCTTTACGTAATGTGAGATTTGTTTTATAATGAGTGGGATATGAAAGCACAATGGAGGAAAAAAGTCATTGAAATCAATTAACAGAACAGTCATTATGTTAGTAAGTCGCGTGCTGTTTGTACTGTATATCATATTATTAGCTTATTTTTTGTTTTTTAGCGAACGTTATGGACGGACGATAACTTCGAGTGAATATAGATATAATTTAGTATTGTTTAAAGAAGTAAGACGCTTTATTTTATATCGGAAAGAGATAGGATTTGAAAGTTTTATTGTTAATATATTTGGTAATGTTTTAGCATTTGCACCATTTGGTTTTGTTTTACCTATCATAAGTACCAGCAACAGAAAGTTATTGAATATAACTTTATTAAGTCTTGAATTCAGTCTGACCATCGAACTGATCCAATTGATTTATAAAGTTGGTATATTTGATGTTGATGATATATTTATGAATACAATCGGAGGTACATTAGGGGGTATTTGTTTCATCATATGTCATAAATTAATCAAATCAATTAAAAAATTAAGGTGAATTATAACATGCACTTGGCCGTGCAGATGGGAGCGGACAATGTTTAAACATAAAAAAGAAATATTTAAGTTTTCCGGCAGAAGTCATTCTGTAAAAGGGTGGATATCTGTAATAGCAGGAGGTATATCACTTATATCGCTATTAGCCCTGTCCATAATTTCAAGCTTTTCCAAAGGAAATGGAGGCTTATATATAGGGATAATCGGAATGATATTATTTGTTATTTCAATGATAGGATTTATCCTTGGAATAAAAGGCTGCAAGGAGAAGGAAGTCTATTATACCGCTCCTATAATTGGAATGGTATTAAATGGAATCTTATCGATTGTGTTTTTTATATTATATATGGTTGGTGTTATCTTATAGTTAAGCGTATTAACTCACATAGAGAATGAGTCGAATTTTGGTACAGGAGAAGCCATGACAAGACTAGTACTGTATTGCATAAATGATGCTTAATATCAGTGACTGATATTTGAGCCAGGGCAAGGCGGAGGAATGAGGCGTAGCGGTTCCTACGCCGATTGATGACAACACAGCACTGGTGTAAATAGCAGGTGCTTTAAGTGTTATTTATGCAAGGTAGTACTAGAACAGCAGATTCAATTATTGTGGAAGTGGACAAGTTAAAAAGTATAATCAGACAGAAGCTTCTTCATCTATTATTTGAGATGCCGCCAGAGCGGCATCATGTCTGGAAGGTTGAAAGAAAATTTAAATAGAAAGGATGCCACTTATAGATTCTTTCAACCTGTGAAACTTGTTTCACATTTTTATTAGTGGCAGTACCGCAGTCAGGCCTGCGGTATGCAATGGGTATAAAGATGAAGTACGCAGAAATGTTTAAAGCTGCCAATGAAGAAATCAGGGAATGTTATGATTTGTCAATGGAGCGGATCGAAGGAATCTTAAATGAACAAGTGATAAAAGAACCGGAAAAGGATTACTTTTTAAATGTAGCTGCTTTTATCTTACAGATAAAAGAATTAGTAACCCTGGTTGAGAAGGATAAATTATGTAATATGTCCTTAGATGAACTTCAGAAATTAAATTACGATTTATATAAAGAGGTCCTGCCGGAAAAATATGAAAGCAGTTATGCAAATCCGCACTTTTCAGTGCAAAAATTAGGGGCGAAATATGGTAAACTCCTTTCTTTTTTATATGCTGAAATACGGGGAATGATTGTGTATGCCTTTGAATGCAGGCTTTCTGATATCACTATTTATCTGGAACTGTTCATTGAGGTCTATAATTATTTTGAAGAAGAAGATGATTACACCTATAAAGATGTGAAACGTGCGATTTATGACTTTGCTAATGATTACACCGCAGAGTTGTTAGAATACCGAACCAGGGAATTATTAGATCCTGATCTGTCCTTTGTAAAGGATATTGTCACAAACTGGGATTTAAAGGATTTAAGATATTTGTATCAATTTGGTGAATATATCGGTGGGAATGAATTAAGGATTGCAGGATTCTTAAATAGTCTTACGGAAGAAGAAGTAAAGGCAATGGCATTTACTTATACGGACGGGTATCGCAGAGGTTTTGAGGCCGCAAAAATTGATTTAGGGAAAAAGGAAACCGTGAATATACGTTATAACATTGGTTTTGAGAGAATGCTGCGTTATGCCATTGATTATTTTGCGGAAATGGGACTTAAACCAGTCATTTACCGTGCGGCAATTAATAATATCAATAAGAAACAACATTTAAAAATTGGTTATCATTCCACCGGACCAAATAAACAATATGATTATGACCATCGTTTTGATAATGGTTTATATTTGGATAAGGCATTGAATGACAGGAAACTTTCCGGTCTCCGTAAAGCTTATAAAAAATATAAAAAGGAAGCAGCCCTGTATGCCGGGCCAGCTTTGATCCAGGTATTCGGAGAAAAGAATTTTGCATCTGAAAATAAGACCGAAGTAATAAAATTGGATAAAAGGCAGCAGAAATTATATGTTTTGTATAACCGGGATGCCAGCTTAATAACCAATGCATACGTCAAAGGGGAAGAAACCAGTTTTACCATAATTGCATATCCAATACCTGAAATCGGTGACCGGTTTCAGGAGATTTTTGCTGAAACGGTTAAGGTAAATACCTTGGATAATGAGACTTATAAGGAAATACAGCAGTCAATTATTGATGTGTTGGACCAGGGCAAATATGTAAAAATACTCGGCAAAGGAAAAAACCGGACAGACCTTAACATAATGCTTTATGAGTTGACAGATCCTGCAACGGAAACGATTTTTGAAAACTGTACCGCGGATGTTAACATTCCGGTTGGGGAAGTCTTTACCTCACCCAAACTTACAGGAACGGGCGGAAAACTTCATGTAAGCCAAGTTTATTTAAATGAATTGGAATATATAGATTTATCCCTTGACTTTATAGATGGTAAAATAAGTTCCTACACATGTAAGAATTTTACCTCCGAAGCTGAAAACAAACAGTTTGTCAGGGAAAATCTGATGTACAACCAGGATACCCTGCCAATAGGTGAATTTGCAATCGGTACTAATACAACCGCTTATGTTATGGCACAGAAATATCAGATTGGTGATAAACTGCCAATTCTTATAGCTGAAAAAACCGGTCCTCACTTTGCGGTGGGGGATACCTGCTATAAAATGAGTGAAGATTTAACATTATTTAATCCGGATGGCAAGCAGATTGTAGCGAAAGATAATGAGGTTTCCATATTAAGAAAAACGGATCCGGATAAAGCTTACTTTAACTGCCATACAGATATTACGATACCTTACGATGAACTTGGTGAGATTACTGTTTATAAAAAGAATGGAGAATCCATTACAATTATAAAGGACGGAAGATTTATACTTCCGGGTACAGAAAAACTAAATGAAGCTTTTTTATAAAGACCCCAGGTGGCAAAGGATAAATACCAGTCGATAATCGTTTGAAAGTATATACTGTACTTTTATATGATAATCATAGAGAATGAAAGCGAGGATGATATAATGGCAGCAAAAGTAGGAATAGTAATGGGAAGTGATTCTGATCTTCCGATCATGAGTAAGGCAGCGGAAGTACTTGATATTTTAAAAATTGAATATGATATTACCGTAATCTCTGCCCACAGAATGCCGGATATATTCTTTGATTATGCAAAATCAGCAGAGGAAAAAGGGTATAAGGTAATAATTGCAGGAGCCGGCGGAGCAGCACATCTGCCGGGTATGACGGCTGCAATCTTCCCTATGCCTGTAATTGGTGTACCAATAATGACCAAGTCTTTAGGAGGTGTAGATTCCCTTTACTCAATCGTTCAGATGCCCGGAGGCATCCCGGTAGCAACGGTAGCAATAAACGGAGCTTTAAATGCAGGTTTATTAGCGGCTAAAATACTGGCAACTTCGGATTCTGAATTATTAGTACGTATTAAAACCTATGCAGAAGGATTAAAAGACAGTGTTTTAGCTAAATCAAATAAATTAGATAAAATGGGTTATGAAACTTATCTAAAAAATATGTAACAAGGCTAAGGGATAAAATGAATAAGATATAAAATAATACATCAGGACCATGTAAGAAAAGAGGCGGAATTAATTACGTCTCTTTATTCTTTTGAACTTAAACGACGCATGGGAATTCGACAGCCTCCGGCGGATGCCGTTGTTTATTTATATATTTCACTAATAGATGGAATTTGTTTTATTAATTACACTTATAAACAGTATAAGTAAATAATGAAATTAAAAGTTAAGACAAATAATATAGGTTATGATAAAATAAGTAATAGATCATTGTTTGTAACTATTCAGCTGCCTCATGAAAGCCGACTGGATTTCGTGTTGGCCAGTGATATCCTATGTGTATTTTAATAGTATGTATGCATTGGCTCGTAAGAACCGCTGTGACTGAATCGTCACCATTGTTTCATAAAATTATTCAGAATTTTAAATTTATCTTGTTTACAAACGAAACCAATATATCTTTTAAGGAGGATTTACCATGGATTATAAAAAGGCAGGAGTAGATATTGAAGCAGGTTACAAAGCTGTTGAGCTTATGAAAGAGCATATTAAGGGAACCATGCGTAGTGAGGTTTTATCCGGAATAGGCGGATTTTCAGGTGCATTTTCTTTAGGGGGCTTTAAAAATATGGAACAGCCAACCTTAGTTTCCGGTACAGACGGTGTTGGAACGAAATTAAAACTGGCTTTTATCCTGGATAAACATGATACCATAGGTATTGATTGTGTTGCTATGTGTGTTAACGATATTGCCTGTGCAGGCGGTGAACCCTTGTTCTTTTTAGATTATATAGCCTGTGGCAAAAATGAACCTGAAAAAATCGCAACCATTGTCAGCGGAGTTGCAGAAGGCTGTAAGCAGGCCGGGGCCGCCTTAATTGGAGGAGAAACAGCAGAAATGCCCGGCTTTTATCCGGAAAATGAATATGACCTGGCAGGTTTTGCGGTTGGTATTGTGGATCAAAAACAATTAATCAGCGGAACTGGTTTAAAGGCAGGAGATACCATCATAGGAATTGCTTCTTCCGGAATCCACAGCAACGGATATTCCCTGGTACGTAATGTGTTTAATATGAAGTTAGACGCTTTGGATACTTATTATGAAGCGTTGGGCGCAACATTAGGTGAAATCCTGTTAACACCCACTAAAATATATGTGAAAGCTTTAAAAGCTTTAAAAACAGGCGGGATTACCGTGAAAGCCTGCAGCCATATAACCGGCGGCGGTTTTTATGAGAACATCCCCAGAATGTTAAGTGATGGAATGCATGCAGTAATATATAAAGACAGATATGTTGTTCCCCCGATTTTTCATATGCTGTCCATAGACGGGTCAATTGAAGAAAAGGTTATGTATAATACTTATAATATGGGAATTGGAATGATGATTACTGTAGATAGTGCAGAAGCAGATAAAACAGTAAGATTATTACAGGCAGCCGGAGAGACAGCTTATATAATAGGTGAAGTAAAAACTGGGGAGAAAGGTGTTACTGTATGTTAAAAATTGCAGTTTTAGTATCCGGTGGCGGTACAAACCTTCAGGCAATTATTGATCATATAGAACAGGGCAGGATTACAAATACCAGGATAGAGGCAGTCATCAGTAATAAAAAAGGTGTGTATGCCTTAGAACGGGCCCGTAAACACGGTATTAAAAACTCTGTTATATCGCCAGGGGATTATGATAACCGGGAAGAATTTAATCAGGCACTACTGGCAGAAATAGACGGCTATCAGGTGGATTTAATTGTTCTGGCAGGATACCTGGTCATTATACCTGAAATACTGATACAGAACTACCGGAATAAAATTATTAATGTTCACCCATCCCTGATACCGGCTTTTTGCGGGGAAGGTTATTATGGCCTGAGGGTTCATGAAGCGGTACTTAAGAGAGGTTCTAAAATCACAGGAGCTACGGTTCATTTTGTGGATGAAGGGACGGATACCGGGCCAATTATCCTTCAGAAGGCAGTACTGGTTTTAGAGGATGATACACCAGAAGTTTTGCAGAAAAGGGTAATGGAAGAAGCAGAGTGGCATATATTACCGGAAGCGATTGAGTTGATTGCAGGTAATAAGATATTAATAAAAGATAACCGTGTACTTATTAATCCTATAAAATAAACGAGAAAGGGTATGGATATCTCATGAAAATATTAATCATCGGTGGTGGCGGCAGGGAACATGCCATTGCTTATAAAGTTTCACAGAGTAAATTAGTGGATCAAATATATTGTGCCCCCGGTAATGCTGGAATGGAAGAATATGCAACCTGTGTCGATATTGGTGTTATGGACTTTGAAAAGTTGGCTGCATTCGCAGAGGATGAAAAGGTTGATTTAACCGTTGTCGGACCGGATGACCCCCTGGTAGCGGGTGTCGTGGACGTATTTGAAGCAAAAAGATTACGGATCTTTGGACCTGGTAAGAATGCTGCTATTATTGAAGGATCAAAAGCATTTTCTAAAGACCTTATGAAAAAATACAATATACCTACAGCAGCTTATGAAACCTTTGATTCCCCGGAAGCGGCTACCTCTTATCTGGAATCCTGTGATTACCCGATTGTATTAAAAGCAGACGGATTAGCCCTTGGTAAAGGAGTTTTAATCTGTAATAGTTTAGAGGACGCTAAGTCAGGTGTTAAGGCAATCATGTTGGACAGGCAGTTTGGATCAGCCGGTGACCGTTTAGTTGTGGAAGAGTTTATGACGGGCAGGGAAGTATCCGTATTGGCTTTTTGTGATGGTACCAACATAGCAACTATGACGAGCGCCCAGGATCATAAACGTGCAAAAGACGGTGATCAGGGTTTAAATACTGGCGGCATGGGTACATTTTCACCAAGTCCTTTCTACACCGATGAAGTGGATGAGTTTTGTAAACGCTACGTTTATCAGGCAACAATGGAAGCCATGAAGGCTGAAGGAAGGGATTTTGTTGGGATCTTATTCTTTGGTTTAATGTTAACAAAAAATGGACCCAAGGTTCTCGAATATAATGCCAGATTCGGTGACCCGGAGGCACAGGTTGTTCTTCCCCGGATGAAAAATGATATTGTGGAAGTATTTGAAGCATGTATAGATGGAAAATTAAAGGATATTAAATTAGAATTTGAAGACAATGCCGCAGTTTGTGTTGTTTTGGCTTCTGCAGGATATCCGGAACGTTATGAAAAGGGCTTTGTTATTGAAGGATTAGATAATTTTAAAGACAAAAATGGATTTTATGCGTTCCATGCAGGAACAAAAAAAACCGATGCAGGCATCGTGACCAATGGCGGGCGTGTTCTTGGTATAACTGCAACTGGTAAGGACTTAAAGGAAGCCAGAAAAAATGCCTATACAGCGGCCGATTGGATTACTTTTGAGAATAAATATATGAGAAGCGATATCGGTAAGGCAATTGATGAAGCATAAAGAGGATTTTTAACATTCTAATTAAGGATAAATTTTATATAATAAAAAGGAACAGGCACACGGATTTTTATCTGTGCATCTGCTCTTTTTTTTAGTAGAGTACTCTCGAAAACTCTCACAACCTATTTTTACTGATATTTTAGATGCTGTTAATAAAATTTTTTCTCCATTTCCTTGATATCATAGGTATGTTTTTGCGCAGACCGTCTGAGCATCGCGAAGGAAAGGCAAGTAAAAACATACCTATGATATCAAGGAAATGTCCGTGGCCTATATTCAGCAGCTAAAATATCTTCAATTGCTACCAGTAGTTTCCGAGAGTACTCTAGCATATATAGGGAATGGTATTTATCCACAGCCTTAATTGGGCTTTTTCATAGGAATCATGATATTTATAAATTTCTAAAATGTTATTTCATTTACATTATAAATTGTGCTATAATACCTCATGAAATCACTGGAAAGAGGTAAACTTATGACAACAGATTTAACAAACGGTTCCCCGACCAAGCTTTTATGGAAGTTTTCCATGCCCTTGCTGCTTAGCGTTATGTTTCAACAATTATATAGTATTATAGATAGTGCCGTTGCAGGTAAATTCGTAGGAGAGGGTGCCTTAGCAGCTATCGGGGCATCTTACCCCATTACCATGATTTTTATAGCTGTGGCAACCGGCTGCAATATAGGTTGTTCCGTTATCATATCCCAATTATTTGGAGGAAAAGAACATTCTAAGATGAAGACTGCAATCTTCACCTCACTTATATCTATTATATTTCTGAGTATCTTACTGACTATGATTGGTCTTATGGTATGTAATCCATTATTGCATTTGCTAAATACTCCCGGAAATATATTTTCAGATGCAGCTGTTTATTTAGGCGTGTATACGGGTGGACTGACTTTTTTGCTGTTATATAATATTTGTACCGGTATCTTTACCTCCTTGGGAGATTCCAGGACACCGCTTTATTTCCTTCTGGCATCCTCCCTGTTAAACATCCTTTTGGATCTGGTTTTTGTTATTGGTTTTTCTATGGGGGTTTCCGGTGTGGCGTGGGCTACTTTCATTGCACAGGGAATTGCTTCGGTAGTATCTTTGATAACCATTATCTTACGGGTAAGATCATTGCCTGTATCCGGGAAGTATCCTAAGTTTTCTTTTGTCATGTTGGGCAGGATTAGCAGAATAGCCGTACCCAGTATTTTACAGCAAAGTTTTATATCAATTGGAAATATATTGATTCAGAGGCTGATTAATAATTATGGTTCCAGTGTCATAGCAGGATATTCCGCTGCTATTAAATTAAACACATTTGCGATAACCTCCTTTACTACCTTAGCAAATGGAGTATCCAATTTTACTGCACAGAATATAGGGGCACGCAAAATGGAACGCATATCTTTCGGTTTTCAAGCTGCGGCAACTATGTGTATTATAGTAGCAATTCCCTTTGTAATTGCATATTTTGGTTTTGGTCCGGGCATGATGGGAATTTTTCTGGATTCGGACAAATCCAAAGCAATTTTGGAAGGAACCCGCTTTTTAAGAATCACCTCCCCTTTTTATGCGGTTATTGCGGTTAAATTAATCGCAGATGGGATACTTCGGGGTTCCGGAGCTATGCGGCCTTTTATGGTTACGACTTTTACTGATTTAATCCTCCGGGTGGTATTATCCTATATATTATCTGGCTTTTTTGGATCGATAGGTATCTGGATATCCTGGCCGATAGGCTGGACAGTTGCGGCTATGTTATCCTTCATTTTTTATGCTAAAGGCATCTGGAAGAAAATGATTATTTAATCCCCTAATTTCTTGATAAATTGACAGATATTATGAAATTGTCACAGAAGTGCCATATGTATTCTGTAATATAATGAAAAAATGCAATGCATGCCAGAGCATGCATTTGGGAGTTAATATGCAGAATAAATTTTATTTTGCTGTGTATGCCAAGTAAGCAAGGTTAACTTATAGACCTTAGGAGGAAGCAGGGAATGAAAAAACGTACCTTATACAAGTGGATTGTAATAGTATTATGTCTTGTTTTTATATGCCATAAGTGGATCACTTTCACAGCATTAAAAACCTTAGCTGCAACGAGTGGTACCGTAACGGCAACAAGTTTAAATATCCGTTCCGGTCCGGGAACGAATTACGATAAAGTAAAGGTGAACGGAAGTGAGGCCTTTCTAAAGAAGGGTGAAAAGATGACGATTCTAAGTGAGAAAAGCGGCTGGTATAAGATATCCTTTACCTATAACGGAAAGAAATTAGAAGGATATGTAATGGATGACTATGTTAAGGTATCAAATAGTACACCCACGACCCCCACTAAGAAGCCAACTGCTACCCCGACCCCAACAGATACACCGGATAAGACAGTTACAGACTTTAAAATTGCGGGTAGTGTCATTGCCACTAATTTAAATGTACGTCAAAAGCCATCTACTAAAAGTACAAAAATTGCATCCCTCCCCAAAAGTCAAAAAGTTACTGTACTTAATGAAACCATTGTTGGAAGTGGAAAATGGTATCGGATTACCTTTAAAGCCAGCAATAAATCCAAAACGGGGTATGTCTTAAGCGATTTTGTAAAATTAACTCTTTCCTCCGGTATAAAGGCTGCCGTTAACAGTAAAACAAAAGTAAAATTAAAAACCGGGGCAGCTGACAGTTATAAATCTGTTACCAATGCGAAAGGAAGTGCCATAACTTTAAGTAATAAGAAAGCAGTAACGATTACCAAAGAAACGACAGATGCAAAAGGTAAGAAGTGGTTTAAGGTATCATTTACCGTAAGCAGCGTAAAATACAGCGGATATATCTTAGGCAATCAGGTATTAATCAAATCGACTGCTGTTACGGCAACGCCAACGCCAACTCCCACTCCCACGCCGGAACCGGCCGTAACACCTGCAATCAGCCCTACACCAAGTGTTACACCGACTGATACGGTAACGCCTGCACCAAGTGACCTGCCAACAGGTACGGAAACCCCTACCCCCACCCCGCCGGATATTCTATCAGATGATGATTTTGAAGCAATGATGGACAGTGAAGGGTTTCCTGAAAGTTATAAGCCGTATTTAAGGGATCTGCATCAGATGTACCCGACCTGGGTATTTGAGGCATTCCATACAGGACTTGATTGGGATACGGTTATTCAAAGTGAAAGTACATTGGGTGTTAACTTAATATCAAATGGAAAGGGGGTAGAATGGAAATCCTTAGAACCGGGAGCCTATAATTGGTCCACAGACGGTTTTATACCATTTGACGGGTCAACCTGGGTTACTCCTTCTAAAGCCGGATTGGAATATTATATAGATCCGAGAAATTTTTTAAATGATAAGGGGATTTTCCAATTTGAACTCCTTACCTATAAAAGTGAATATCAGAATGTAGCTGGAGTGGAAGGAATTCTGTATAATACACCGTTATATGATTGTTCTTATTCCTATGAGGACGATTTCGGTGAAAACGTAGAACATACATATGGAGAAACCTTTATTGATGCTGCCTTATATTCCGGTGTCAGTCCCTATCACCTGGCCAGCAGGGCAAAACAGGAGGTAGTTACCGGAACCACAACTTTAAGCTCCAGTGTATCCGGTATCGTTTCCGGGTTGGAAGGTTTATATAATTTTTATAATATCGGGGCATATAATAGTACTGCTGCCGGAGGTGCCGTGGCAAACGGATTAAAATATGCCAAAAGCGGAACAACAGACCAGTCGTTAAATGATTTATATCTAATACCCTGGGACAATCCCTATGATTCCATTGTAGGTGGTGCCTACATAATCGGAAGCAACTATATTAAAAGAGGTCAGGACACAACATACCTGCAGAAATTTAATATGACACCAACCTCAACTTATTCCCATCAATATATGGCAAATATTGAAGCTCCCAATGCAGAAGCAAAAAAAACCCTTACTGCATATAGTATAATGACAGATATTCCAATTGCATTCAGTATACCGGTTTATGAAGATATGCCGGAAATGGCTTCGCCAATACCGGAACCTGCTTATAATCCAAATAATTGGTTGAAAACTTTAAAAGTGGACGGTTATAGTTTAACCCCGACTTTTGATTTGACGAAAGACCAGATGTATTCCTTAATTGTTGAATCAGAAGTCATGGAAATTAATATTACCGCAACAACAGTCAGTAAAAAGGCAACTGTATCCGGAACGGGATGCATTCCTTTGGTGGAAGGGAATAATGAAGTTGTTATTTCGGTAATAGCTGAAAATGGTGATGTAAGGGATTATCTGATTGATGTAGTAAGAGAGAATGCAGTCCAGTAGGCCTGTTACAAAATATAACAGAACCTGTCCTAAACTTTGCGTTAGAAGCACTTATGATTAAAAAATTTCATACAAGTGCATTAGCCAGAGTTAGGGCAGGTTCTGTTTTACCAAAATAAACTAAGTGGAATACTTATGACAAAGGAGAAACCAATGGAAATCTGTAAAAGAAATTTTATAAAAATATTTATATGCACTTTACTTATAACATTATTATTATTGCCGCATACTATATGCCAGGCAGCCAGTGCAACCCTTAATTTAAGTACAGATACAGAATCGGCAGTAGTTGGTGATGAAATAACAATAAGTCTTTCCGTATCATCCGACGCTATGTTAGGAGATTTTGAAGCATATATAACATATAATGCTGATATACTGGAATTCAAAAATGATGCTTCCTTTATTGCCGGTGGTGAGGGTTTGTTAAAACTAACCGATAAAAATACGGTAAATCAAGAATCTTCCAGGAAGTACATTATGAAATTTACGGCAAAAGCCATAGGCATCAGTGAAATAGCCATAAAAGATAAAGCTGAAATATATGATCTTGATTCCGGTCTGGCCATGTCAGTATCCAGTAACCGGTTAGAGATTAATGTATCAGCAGCTAAAACTGCATCGGATAACACCAATCTTAAAAGTTTAAAGATAAGTCCGGGAGTTTTAACTCCGGATTTTGATAAAGCTGAAACAGAATATAAAGCTGATTTAAAATATGAAGATGAGAAGCTTATTCTCAGTGCAGTGCCGGAAGATGAAAATGCTAATGTGACCATAGAAGGTAATGAAAAACTAATAGCAGGCAATAATAAGATTATTATAAAAGTCAAGGCGGAATCAGGTGATACTAAGGATTATATCATTTCAGTAACCCGTAATGAGGAGGATAAACAGGAAACGGATGAAATAAATGAGAGTGATGGTACGGATACCAATGATTCGCAGACACAAGAAGATAATAATATAGAAAATAAAACAACAGGGATAGGTAATGTATTAATTATAAAAGATGGAGAAGATTTATATATCCAGAATGGTTTCAGATACCGTATTCTGGAGCCGGGAGAAGATGTGGCCATACCCGGGGGATATATTAAAACCTCATTGCTTTTAGATAATGTACCGGTAACGGCATATACCCTTATAAATGATCTGGATAATGATTATCTCCTGCTTTATGCCATGAATGCAGATGGAGAATCAGGGTTTTATCAATATGACAGGAAAGAAGCTACCCTTCAGCGTTATACAAAAGGCATAGAAGGAAACAAAGTAGTAAAGTCGCCGGATTTGATTCAGTCAGATGAATACAAGGCTAAATTGATAACCATGGGAATTGTACTGACAGTCTTAGGAGCCATATGCATTCTCCTGTCAGTGGCATTAATAAGGGTATATTTAAAGAAGAAAGATTAAGTGTTACTATTTACAGCCGATATACCCGACGTGTTTTTTGTGAGTGCAGCGAAGCGTAAGTCACAGAAAACCGGATTATAGCAGCGCCAAAACGCTGGTTTTGCGTTTTGTGTGCATCGC
>JBAVPE010000091.1:0-39510 GCA_049692775.1 Anaerocolumna sp.
TTCATAGTTATAGTCCGCCTTTCTGCGAAAGGCACCGATGGGGTTATGAAACCCTTCAACTCCCATCTTCCTTTCGTTCTTTTTTGTGCTATTCTTCTCTTGTAGGTCGCTGGCATACTACAGAACCTGAGGAGGTGAGTGGCGAGGCTGTATAGCGGCAACCCCGTATAGTTATATAGGTCGGTCATCCGTTAAGGCATCAATGAATGGCGCAAAACAGTAGCCCGTAAACTTATCTCTTCCGAAGTTGACTCGATTTCGCCGGATGACCAGTCCCTGCCAGCCCTACTATTCTTTTTATAGGAGGAACCCTATGTTTAAAATCTTTCGTAAGAACTGCTGTGGACTTGATGTCCACAAAACCTGGATCTATGCCTGCATCGGAATTACCGATACAAATGGACGTACGGAGTACAAACAGGCTCGTTTTTCTTCCTTTTCTAAAGGTCTAAAAGAATTAGCTGTATGGCTTGCTAAATACTCCTGTACTGAAGTCTGTATGGAATCCTCCGGCAAGTATTGGATTCCTGTTTTCAACATCCTTGAGAAAATCTGTTTTGTTACCCTTGCACATCCGAAATATACAAAGCCTCAAAAAGGAAATAAAACCGATGTCAAAGATGCCAAATGGATCTGTGATCTTTTTATGTGCGATATGATCAAACCAAGTTTTATCCCTTCCCCTGAAATTCGTCAACTGCGTGACCTGATACGTTACCGTTTTAAGCTGACAAATATGCTGACCGGTGAAAAGAACCGTGCTCAGAACTGTCTTACTGTCTCAAATCTGAAGCTTGATGATGTTTTCAGCGATGTATTTGGTAAATCTTCCAGGTCTATCACCACCTACATGCTCGACCATCCGGGTGAATACTTTGACGTTACCCCTTTTGTCGATGGACGCTGCAAATCTCCTGTGGAAGAAATACAAGCAGCTGTTGATGGTGCCATTTCCCCGGAGCAGGCTGTCAAACTACGGCAATGTCTCGCACACATCGACGAGCTTGAAGCCCACAGACAGGAAATCGAGCAGGAGATACTTCTGATTGCAGAACCCTTCTCCGCCGTTTTAGATTTTCTTTACACGATTCCAGGGTTAGATAATAATCCGATGACCGCCATTGCCATTCTTTCAGAGATTGGTCCCGACATGTCGGTGTTTCCGTCATCAAAAAATCTGGTTTCCTGGGCTGGGTGTTGTCCTCGCAACGACCAGAGTGCCAGTAAAGTAAAATCTACACGAATTTCTCGTGCTGGTTGTTATTTGAAACCTCTTCTTGTTCAGATTGCCAATGCATTACTGAAATCCAAAAAGCACCTGGAATTCAAAGAGAAGTATCGCAGAATTAAAACTCGCAGAGGACATAAAAAAGCTATCATTGCTGTCTGCAAGATGCTCCTGACCGCTATCTGGAATGTCTTAAGCAAGTTGGAGTCTTATAATCCGGAAGGATTTTTAGAGCATCGTCCCATCAATGAAGCTAAGATTTTGACAAAGACACAGGCTCTTGAACTTTTTAGGAAAAGAGGATACACAATTATTGATGATTCGGTTGTGAACTCCTGATTTCGATAAACAATAATCTATCTGTCATCCGCAAAAATTGAATTTGTGAATGGCTTGTTTGCTATACTCTTTTTTATCGGCTTTCCTCTACTTTTTAGTTTCAAACTTACACCTCTTCCTATTAATTATCTTTCAAATTTCCTCTATCTTCTTATCCTGTTTAAATGCATTCCGGTACGTTCCGGGTGGAACGTTCTCATATTGCGTAAAAGCCCGTGAAAAGCTGCGTTCATGGTTATAACCGCATTGACACGAAATTTCTTTTACAGTCAGCCGTGTGTTTCTTAACAGGCTTTTTGCATCGCTTATGCGCAGTTCATTTATATAGTCTATAAGACTCTTATCCGTTTTTTCTTTAAAGATTTTTCGTAAATAAGAATAGCTAATACCTATATTATCTGCTACTGCATCAATGTTAATATCATTTTTATAGTTTGACTTAATAAATTGTACTGCATTACTAAAATATATTTCATCGTTGCTGGATTCCCTACTCAGATAGTCGATAACAGCACTATATTTTTCTTTAAACCAGCAGCAGGCATCGTCTAATGTTTCATTTTGCCATAAGGTCTTATATAAATGATTTTTATCTTCAAAAATATCGGTTATACGTAAGTGCGCTGCAACTATTTTGTTAATTAAATTGGTAACTAACTGATTTAATATCTGGATCACATTATTGTAATCAACGTGGTCCTGCCTGGCTAAATCTTTAAACATTTTTTCAGTTGCAGGAAATAAGTTTTCTTTATCACCCCTATCTAAATATGTTTCTATCAGGTTAATGTCCTCCGTTGGATAGTAATATGCCGCTTCAGGATAAACATCACTATAAAAAATGATGCTGTTGTAACCTTTAATAAAGCGGTATTGAATAATCCCGTTTGCCTGTTCAAAAGATTTATAAGCGGTATCTTTATTCTTTTGTAAACTTCCTACTGTTATCGTTAATGGGAAATTAAACATAGCCGATAATTCAAACTGAATTTTGGTCAGCTTCTCCCTTAAAATATCACCGTAATTTTTCAAATCGGTGTCAATGCTTATGATAAGGGCTATGCCTTCATCATGGTACCGTATTCCTGAAGTACACATACCCTCATTTAGCATTTCTTCACAGATACGGATAATAATCTTCGCATAGTATTCAAATTTATCATCTTTTTCCGCTGACATACTGTCCTGAAATTTGCCTGGCAGAACAACCGCACAAATCGTATACGGAAAAGGTAAAATATTCATAATATCATCGTCTGTGGCATCATTTACGGAAGAAATAATACGAAGTAAGGATGCTTCACGCGTTTTATTTGAGCGGTTATCAATAAAAATACGGTTTTCTTCTTTTAGAAGGTCATTCAGTACTTTGGAGATTATTTGAATTTCATCATTTCCATTTTTGGGATTTAATCTTTCATTCGCATAGATATCTTTTACCAATCGGGCTATCGGACTATATAAACGTCTTGAAATATAATAGGCCGCAAACAAACCTGCCAATGATATTAAGAAAGCAGCAAAAACCAGCTTGATTTGAAAGGCAGTCTGATTTTGAAGCAACACATCCAGGTCATTTGCCCCATAATAAATAAGATCGCTGATGGGTGATCTATAAAAGGAACAAAGCTGGTTCTTCCCATTAACCGTTAATGAAAAATATCCCTGATCCGAATGGGTATCCTTAATTCTTTTCAATAAATCCATATCTTTTAATAGCTCCAGATTATTCGATTGTTCTGCATTTGATATTACATCACCCTTACTGTTGATTATTGTTACAAAACCGTCATCCCCTTTATCAACGGTGTATAAACTCCGCAGTTTCTCTTCATTAATATTAAAAACCAAGGCTCCTTCCAGGCGGGTGGTATAAGGCTTAATTTTATAAATATACGAAATGCAGGCATGTCCCTTATCCTCACCTTTACCCGTTATTGATATTATATCAGACTTAGACTTAACAAGATGGGAAGGTAAAATTATATTACTTGATGAATCGTTTTTAAGCTTTTCATAATCCTTGATCCATTGTGTATCCGAAAGCTGATTAATCCGCACTATACCGATATCCGACGAAATAATATAATCTGAGCCGCTTACATAGAAATAGACGGAGTAAAATAAATCATTTGTCCTTGCATAATCAATGATTGAAGTTTCAAAGCTCAGTAAATCGAACATGTCATTGGGGTTTTTGACTATTTCATCAATATTTTTATAGCCTCCCAGGCTCTTCATTGATAAGTCCACGGAAAAACGCATAGCATCACGGAAATTACTGTCGAATACTAAGTTGTTAGCATTACTTACCATCTGCAGGCGGTGAATTTCTGAATTTGCAATGAAATCTTTAGATATATACGCAGTAGCATAATTGTTTATGGTTGTTATGATTATGCTTGGTATAATTACGAATAGAATCAGAGTAATGAACAATTTAAAAAAGTAAAAGCGCTTCAAAACGCCGCCTCCTTATTTTTAGCAAAACTACAACAACAGGCAGAAGAATTACGGGTTCCTGCCTATTGTTATAGTTCATAATATTAACTTAACAGAAGATGCTATCTATTTTCTGTTAAAAGGCGGTGCATTTTGCCGCCGTACGTCAAATAATTATTTATTTATGGTTCGCATCCCAAACTTTTTGTCTCTCGTCTATAATTTGCTGCGCTCCAGACTCCAGGAATTCTTTAACACCGGCATTCCATACACTTTCAAAATCTTCCGGTTTCGCGGTAATAGCCTTGGCAAATATCTCCTTTTGCTTGTCTATTAAAATATTAGAAAATTGTGCTTCCGCCTCTATTGGAGTCGAGATTGTTGGTATCGTATAGCCATCATTTATACTTAAGTTATAAGCTTGTCTGAATACGTCTTCATATCCCGGATAGGATTTTGCGATTACATCAATATTTTTAGCAGGGTCATCCATCTCCATACCATTTACAACAAGTACATAGTCAATATTATTCGGGGAATTCATAATCATGTCACCGGTTGCCGCTTTCATTGCAGGTAAACCGTCTACCATATCAAAGTTTACACCCTCTTCTCCTGTTTCAAGGTAATAACGTATCGGTTGTTTACTAAGCCAATTCAGATATTTAACTGCACCATCAATATTTTTACTTGCTGCAGGTACAATTATATTAATACCGGTTGGTCCATAAACCGTTTTAAAATATTTTCCATCAGAATTCTGAAAGGTGTCGATTGGAACAAATTCTGCCGTAGGTACATTAGCCTTTAACTGATCCATAATTCCCGGACTTGAACGCAAAGGATTGTCATAGGTATGAATATAGGAACCTACAATACCGCGGGCAGTATCCGCATCCCCTTGTATATCATCTTTATATAGAGCAAACTGTGGGTCTAACAAGCCTTCATTGTAAAGTTTATTCAAGAAACGTACACCGTCTATATAACCCGGAAGCATTGAGGTATAGGTGGCATTTACATACATCGTTTCTTCTGGAAGGTTAGGTGTAATAAACGATTCAAGAATTGTTGAACAACGCCACGTAACATCGGAAGTAGCTGTCAGTGGAATAACGTTATCAACATTACCGGGATTTTTTTCTTTAAATGCTTTTAAGTCCTGATAGTATTCTTCCGTTGTTTCAGGCAGCGGCAGGTTAAGTGCATCCAGCCAGTCCTTACGGATGTAGGTAGCATATTTACCAAGTACAATACGTTTTGCAGGAATGAAATATTGCTGTCCTTCATATTGTCCCACTTTTAAAACATCATCACCCAGATATGCTTTTAAATCACTTCCGTATTTGTCAAGGCTTGAAGTTAAATCAGCGATACCTTTATTCTTATAGTAATTATATATCGTACCTGCATCATATGTAAAGCAAATGTCAGGAGCAGTACCGGCTGCCATTAAAACATTCAGCTGGTCAATTTCTTGTGAACGAGGAACACTTACAAATTTTACGTCCATATTAAGGTCTTTTAAAGCATTTTCCTGAATCCATTTTGTCCAATAGTTATCCGTCGGATCACTGGCACCTGTTGCACCGCGGTCAAAAATTTCTACCGTAAGAGTTGCCGCATCCGTTGTTCCCGCAGTTGTATCTGCAGTTGTTTCATCTGATGCCCCTTGTGCCGGTTCTGTTGTAGTGACCTTTGATTTGGCTGCACAGCCGCTTACCATAGCCAAAATCAAAGTAAGTACTACTGCCATACGCCCCATTTTAAGTAATGCCTTTTTCATACTGATTCCTCCATATTAATTTTTTTATATACAAGCCAAATTGGCTGGATATACCAGATACGAATATACCTAATACATTGTAAATACGGTTAAATTAACCTTTGACTGCCCCGATTGTGACCCCTTCAATAAAGTATCTTTGAAGCCAGGGGTATATAAGTAAAATCGGAACGGTTGCAAACATAACGGTTGCAGCTTTCATACCTTCACTTGTAACTATATTCACCACATTGGCTTCCGCATGTGTGTCAATGGATGAAAGATTATTTACTATTTGATAAAGCTTAAGCTGAATCGGATAAAGATTTCGGTTTGAAATATATAAAAGTGCATCCTGAAAACCGTTCCACCGTCCAACCGCATAGAAAAGGGCAAGCGTTGCCAGGACCGGGGTAGAAAGCGGAAAATAAATCTTTATCAATATTGTCCAGTGGTTTGCCCCGTCAAGCTTGGCAGACTCTTTGAGGCTTTCCGGTATGGACCGGAAAAATGATTTTAGAATAATCATATTAAATACACTGAGACAGGAAGGAATAACCAGAGCCCAAAAATTATCCAGTAAGTTAAGATTCTTAACATTCAAATAATCCGGAATAATGCCTGCACTGAAATACATCGTAAAAATTATTATAATATTAATAACCCTTTTACCGGCAAGTTTCGTCTGGGCCAGCGGATATGCGCAAAGTATCGTTATAACCATTGAAATAACCGTGCAGGTTAATGTAAGGACGGCTGTAAAAAACAAGCTTCTTACGACACTTGAATCAGATAAAACATAGGTATAAGCTTTTGTCGTAAATCCAACCGGTAATAAAAAAACCTTATTATTTGTAATTGCTAATTTTGAGCTTAATGAAATCGCCATAACATTCAGAACCGGAAATATACAGAGGCAAATAACTAAAAATGCAAATATAACAATTACCCCGTCCGCTATTTTTGTTTTCTTCCCTTTAATCATAATTAAATTCTCCTTCTACATTATTCCATCTTCTCCCATTCGTTCTGCAATAAAATTTGCAGCAACCAGAAAAATGATACATACGAGCGACTGGAACAGTCCTACCGCTGTTGCAAGGGAATACTGCTGCGATTGTATACCCACACGGTAAACAAACGTGCTTATTACATCTGCTACATCGGTTACAAAATAATTGCCCATGGCATACGGCCTGTCAAAACTAATGGATAAAATACGTCCTAAATTTAAAATTAAAAGTGTTACAACAGTAGGACGTATTCCCGGAAGTGTAACATGCCAGATCTTTTTCCACCGGTTTGCGCCGTCTACAACAGCAGCTTCATAGAGTTCAATATTTACTCCGGTAATTGCGGCTAAATAAATAATCGTATTCCAGCCTACACCTTGCCATACACCGATAAGGACATAGGATATTACCCAGTGTACCGGTTCATTTAAAAAAGGTACCGCCGGCATCCCTAACCCCCTTAACACTAAATTAACGATTCCGGTATTGGGGGCAAAAACCTGCATTGCAATACCGCTGATAATAATCCAGGATAAAAAATGCGGCATATAAATAATCGTCTGTGTAATTTTTTTAAATCTCTTGAAACAGATTTCATTCAGTAAAATTGCTAAAATAATCGGCGCAGGAAAGCCGAAAATTAAATCTAAGAAATTAAGTACAATCGTGTTTCTTAACGCCCGATAAAAACCATCCGTTGCAAAAACCTGTTTAAAAATGTCTAAACCCACCCACGGGCTATCCCATACTCCTTTAAAAATATTATAATTTTTAAAGGCAATAATAATATTCGTCATAGGCACATATTTAAAGACAATCAAATAAATGATAGGCAATAAAAGCATTATATATAGCACATAATCATTTTTGACCTGTTTCCATTTTTGATTTTTGCCTCTTAATAGTTCTGCTTTACTACTATTAGCCTTGGACTTACGAGTTGATGCCATTGAAATTCCTCCTGTATTCTTCTTTATGTACAAATAGTACAAAACCAATCTAATATAGGCAGAATTATACAGCCGATTATACAATTTAACAATTGACAGAATTGATTATTTTATAGTCAGATTTGATTTTATACTAATTTTCCAATAATTCTTTGCCTCTTATCGTCATTATAACCAATTGGTATTAGTAGGAAATAACTGTATTTTGGGGCTTATAGCGTATTTTTAAATGCATAAAAAAAAGAACAAAATGGATGAAATATTAATTTAACCCAATGTGTTCTTTTGATATCATAGACAAACTGCTTAAGACTCAACAATTTCATTATTCCGTCTGCCTTAATCCCCTGCAAAAGACAAAAATCAAACCTATTAGTTTCTGAAAAGTGCTGTGTACTCCATAATAATACAAAATATGTAACAAATCAATATCATCTGTTCTCTGACGACATAAACTTATAAACAATTATACGAACCAGAACCGCTGGTTTTGCAACTTAAATGTACCGGAAAATTTACCTTTCTATTCCTGAAGGAATATAATCGCACCTATCAGGAACATTGCCATACCTGCCATCTTTTTTATACTGATTTCCACGTTATTAATCAGTGCATCGATAAGCAGACCACTTACCATCTGCCCTGCAAGTATCAGTATTAATGTATTGGAAATTCCCAGACTAGGAATTGCTTTCGATGACAGATAAATGATAAAAGCCCCAAAAAATCCCCCTATGAGCCAGATAGGGCTAACGGTAACCACTTTGGCATACCTCGAAATATTTCCCAAAAAGAGATTAATCATCAACATAAAGGTCAGCCCTACGATCAGGCTGTGGAGAGTTGCAATACTCGGTGTTAAGTATTTACCAAGCTGTGAATTAATACTCGATTCAATGGTTGTGAAAATTCCTGCTAAAATAGCCAGCAGCATAGCAAATATATTCATATAAAGTTCCTCCCCAAAAATACTTATAATCATACATATGTGGAGAAAGGTTATAATATACAAAGGATCTTCCTGACGCAGGGCTGTCAATATATCGGTTACCAAACGCTGAAGTGCGCATCCATAACGGAGTATATTTTATGCAATAGGAAGCAATTTCCTATAACGATTTGGGTGTCAAGGGCCACACGAAGTATATTTTATGTATATAGATACGCTGATATCCATTTTGCAAAACTAAATTGACCTTTTTACAATCAAATCCTATAACATAAAAAACCCCCAGTTGATATAAAATCAACTTAGGGAGAATTTAGTCCGTACTTCCACTTAATTTCAATGAATACTCTTTGTACTCAATCCGTACAGATAAGAATTTTAGATGCTGTAATTATAATTATATCTCAATTTCTGGGATCATTCGACTTAATAATTAGTTTAATCAGCCGATTCGTTTCTATAATTTTCGACAACTATGGAAACACCCATTCCACCTCCGACACAAAGGGTGGCAAGACCCAGTTTACCATTTCTTCGTTTTAATTCATGTAATAAAGTAACCAGGATCCTGCATCCTGAAGCACCTACCGGATGTCCAAGTGCAATGGAACCGCCGTTGACATTTACTTTCTCCTTATCAAATCCTAAGAGCTGTTCCACTGCCAGGGACTGGGCGGCAAAGGCTTCGTTGGCTTCTATCAGATCCATATCAGCGACAGATAGTCCCAGCTTATTTAAGAGTTTCCTCGTACTTGCAACCGGTCCGATACCCATAATTGACGGGTCTACACCCACAGACTGGCCGCCCCTGACTCTTGCCAGAATGGGCAGTCCTAATTTCCCTGCCTTTTCTTCTGTCATAATTATGACTGCTGCCGCCCCGTCATTAATCCCTGAGGCATTTCCTGCCGTAACTGTGCCTTCTGCTTTAAATGCCGGCTTTAGCTTTGACAGACTCCCTGCCGTTACATTATCCCTGGGATTCTCATCTTCCGACATCCATTCCGTACCATTTTTGGCCTTAATTGGAACGGGTACGATTTCTTCCGCAAATATTCCTGCCTTTCTTGCCTTTTGATATTTCTGCTGGCTCCCTGCCGCAAACATATCCTGCATCTTCCTGGTAATGTTATACTGTTGTGCTATATTTTCTGCCGTGATTCCCATATGATAATCACCAAAGGCATCCCATAATGCATCCTTTATCAATGAATCCTTAAGGCTTCCGTCATTCATCCGGTATCCGAATCTGGCACCAGGCAGCAGATAGGGCGCCATGGACATATTTTCCATTCCACCAGCAACAATGACCTCAGCTTCTCCCGAAGCGATGAGTCCATAAGCTATATTGACACATTTCAGGCCGGAACCGCAGACATTATTTACGGTCAGGGCAGGAACGGATATTGGTAATCCTGCCTTGACGGCAGCCTGTCTCGCTACATTCTGTCCTTGTCCGCCCTGCAGTACACAACCCATCAGTACTTCATCTACCTGGCTGCAATCCAGCCTAGAACGCACTAATGCTTCTTTGATAACGATGGCTCCAAGTTCTGCTGCCGTTATATTTGCTAACATTCCACCGAACTTACCAATAGGGGTACGTACTGCTCCGGTAACAACAATCTCTTTCATGGTAGTACACATTCCTTTCTTGACCTTCTTTCAATCATAGAAAGAAGTGATTCTGGCTATCTGATTAATATTTTATTAAAAAACCTCTTTTTCAGCTAAGGTTTCATATTCTTGTTCTGAATAACCTAAAAATTCCATTATAACTTCTTTGTTATGCTGTCCCAGGACCGGAGCCGGATATCTTAAGGTAGTTTTGGTATCCATCAGTTTAATGGGACATCCATTTACTTTCATGTCTCCGATTACCGGATGGGAAAATGGTATAAACATTTCCCTTACATTTGCTATATGTTCATCTTCTACGATATCCTTAATGGTATAAATTGGTGCAACAGGCAGACCTTCCTTGTCCAACCATTCTACCAGTTCCTGTACCGTATAGTCTTTCGCCCATCCTTCCACGATAACCTGGAAGTCATCACTGTGTCTTACCCGGAGGGGCACATCCAGGAAACGCTCATCATTTATTAATTCCGGCATTTTTATAACGTCATTGCAGAACTTTTCAAAAAGTTTCTGATTGCCGCAGCCCAAAACAAAATGGCCGCCTTTACATGCGTAACAGTCATAAGGGGCTATGGCTGCATAACGGTTTCCCATTCTCTTTGGCAGTTTTCCGTCCATAAAGTATCTCTGTGGAGCCGTTTCCATGCTGGCTACAACAGAATCCACCAGGGATACATCCACTCTCTGTCCTTTGTGCGTTATATGTCTTGCATTCAATGCCGCCAGGATACCAATAGCCAGGTTCATGCCTCCCAGGATATCACCCATGGCATTGCCGGCCCTGGTAGGCGGGTCGTTTGGCTGTCCGGTAACACTCATCAGTCCACCCATTGCCTGGGCAATGATATCATACCCAGGTTTCTGGGAATAAGGACCGTAGCTGCCAAAGCCGGATACAGCTGCATAAATAAGCTGATCGTTAACTTCTTTTAAGATATCATAGCCTAAACCCAGTTTATCCATAACACCGGGACGGTAATTCTCAATCAGTATATCTGCTTTCTTTACTAACTCCAGTAAAATTTTCTTTCCTTCCGGCTTCTTTAAATCCAGGGTAATACCTTTCTTGTTCCGGTTTAAATTTGCATAATAGATACTTTCTCCATTTTTAAATGGACCATAGCTTCTGGCATCATCACCTGTTCCAGGTACTTCTATCTTAATGGTTTTAGCCCCCATATCCGAAAGCAGCATTCCGCAATACGGTCCTGCCAACACTCTGGTTAAATCAAGGATAGTGATATTCTCTAACGCACCTCTTGTTTGCGGGCTTTTATTCATAGCTTTTCCTCCTTATGCATCAGTCATCTAACTTTATCTTCATTCTCATAAAAGCTGAGCCCATTGACTTTCCTAAACTATCCAGTCTGAGGGAATGGGTAGCGCCTCCCCCTAAAGCATGTTTCATAACAAAATTAAACCCTTTCAAAGAAGGTACATCATAGCGGACAATTTCTCCCTTTACCATATCTCCGAAATACTCCCTAACACGCTCTGCGGTCACTTCCCTTGCAATTACATCATAATATTCCGGCTTCCTTGCAAATACGCATACATTGCTGGTATCCCCTTTATCCCCGGAACGTCCGTGGGCAATATCCTTCAAATATACTTCTGACATATTATCTCACCTCCAAAATATGACTGGTTAATTTCACTGAATCTCTTGGGATCAAAGCAGGCCATAAACCGATAACTTCCTGAACTTTGGCACGCCCCCCAAAAAAGCTGGCTCCCGGAGGTCCGTTTAACTGCAAGGGAGATATTTCCGGTATAATCTTATAGGCTTCGTCCTTCGTCAAGGTACGGATGGCAATTCTTAATACCACCTCATTTAAGTTCTTTACCAACTCTGCGTTCCTATCAGCTACTCCTAGATGAAGGGCGTTCAAACCTACATAACTGATATGTATCTCTTCTGCCTTTAGTCCTTTTCTCTTCATCTTCTTCATCAGGATATCGGCTGCATATTGTGCCTTTTCATAAGCATCCGGCCAGTCAAAACTCAAATAAGTTGCCACCTTGTAGCCTGCATGATAGCCAATATTACATTTTAACTTATCAGGACGGGGCTTTCCCTTAATATTGTCCACCCTGACACGATTCTCTCCTGCCTGGGTGATGGTGGCCTGACTGATATCCACATTCACATCCGGAGTTATATAATTGGCCGGATCGTGTACCTCATAGAGAAATTGCTCCTTACAGGATTGTTCGCATATAATACCACCGCAGTCCGGTGCTTTCGTTATATATAGCTCCCCATTGGTTATTTCAGCGATAGGGAATCCCAGTTCATCCATGCGTGGAACGCCCCTCCAATCATACTGGTAATTACCGCCGGCGCCCTGACCGCCGCATTCTAAGAGATGCCCAGCCATAATTCCCCTGGCCAGGTTATTGTAATCATCCTCTTTCCATTTAAGTTCATGGAGGATTGGTGCAAGAAATAATGCAGAATCTGCCGCCCTTCCCGTAATAATAGTATCAGCTCCCTGTTCCAAACACTCTACGATGGGCTCATGACCGAAATAAACATTGGCATTCAGGATTTTATCCTTTATTTCAGTAAATTCTCCTACATCATCCAGGTTTTTAAAATCAAAACCTTCCTCAAGCATCTTGGGTATATTTTCTGTAATGTCATCCCCGAGTACATATCCAATCTTATAGCCCTCCGGTACCCCTTGTTCCTTTAGGACCCCGCTTATATCCCCCACCGCTCCGGTGATATTCATACCGCCTGCATTGGTAATGATTTTGATGTTCTTTTCATAAGCTGTCTTTCCGATTTCTTTCATTAGTCCGACAAAATCTTTAGCATAGCCTGCCTGGGGATTTTTTAATTTCTGCCTTTCCATAATGGACAGGGTTAATTCCGCAAGATAATCACAAGCCATATAATTAATATTGCTGTTTCTTACCATATGGATAGCCGCATCATTGCTGTCACCCCAAAAGCCCTGGCCTCCGCCTATCATCACTTTATCCATGTTTACACCATTACATAATACATCCGCTTAACGATGTATTACTGCCACGAAGCTTAAGTTAAAAAAGCTTTATGGCATCCTTTCTTTTTTTTATTTTTATTTACCTTCCGGTTTATACCGCATTCGGAGTCCACTGTCCTCACAACATCTTTTCTGGCACTCCTCACACTCAAACCCATTGGCTATTTCACCTCATAACTGACAATAAACGAAATAATCTCCCTGCCCATTATTTACTTCACTTTAAAACAAGCAACTTTATGACCAGGTTCTTTTTCATATAGACCCGGAACCGCCATCCTGCATTCCTCCGTAACATAAGGGCAGCGGGTAGAAAAGGCACATCCCTCCGGACGCTGCATCGGGCTTGGAATTTCTCCTTTTATTAGGATACGTTTTCTCATATTTTCAATATCCGGATCCGGGACCGGAACTGCCGCCAGTAAAGCTTTGGTATATGGATGGAGTGGATGGGCATATAATGACTGCCAATCACCCATTTCTACTAATTGCCCCAGGTACATTACTGCCACCCGGTCGCTGATATGTCTTACAACAGATAAATCATGGGCAATGAAGAAATACGTTAATTCCAGTTTCTGCTGCAGGTCTTCCAGTAAGTTGATGACCTGTGCCTGAATAGATACATCCAGTGCGGAAATCGCTTCATCGCATACTATGAAAGAAGGATTCGTTGATATCGACCTTGCAATTACCAGCCGCTGTCTCTGTCCACCTGAAAATTCATGGGGAACCCTCTCCTTGTAGGCAGGATCCAGTCCAACAATTTTGAAAAGCTCCGTTACCCTGTCCTCCATATCCTTTACAGACATTCCCAAATCAAAGTTTTTCATGGGTTCCATTACAATGTCCCCTGCTCTTTGACGCGGATCCAGGGCACCATAAGGATCCTGAAAAATCATGGACATGTTTCTACGGATAGGACGCATTTTTACATCATCCAGATTCGTGATGTCCTTCCCATTAAAAATGATATTACCTGCAGTGGCATTATTAAGACGAAGTACCGTTCTTGCTACTGTGGATTTTCCACAGCCGGATTCGCCGACCAGACCGAATGTTTCTCCCTGGTATAAATCAAAAGTAATACCGTCTACTGCTTTTATATCAGCAATTTTCTTTTTAAAGAAACCGCTGGTAACTGGAAAATATACTCTTAAATCTTTCACGGACAGGATTACTTTCTGATCAATAGTGTTTTTCTTTTCGTATTTTCTGTCCGTTGTTCCAAAGAATTTGGTAACCCTGCTATCCTTGTCCACACTTCGATGGCATGCTGCAAAATGATTTGTTTCACCCTTCACCTCATTTAGCTTCGGTGTAGTCAAATGCCCACATTCCTCAGTGCAATAAGGGCAGCGGTTCATAAATGCACATTGGTCCTTCCGGTTGACTAAATTCTGCACAAAACCTTCAATGGGGATTAATTTTTTATCCTTAGGGTCTGTTAAACTCGGAACTGCTTTTAATAATCCGATGGTGTAGGGATGATGTGGATTTTTAAAAATTTCCCTGGTCTTTCCCGATTCCACGATTTCACCCGCATACATAACATAAACACGGTCTGCATAACGGGCTACCACGCTCAGATTATGAGTAACAATGACCAGGGCGGTACCAGTACTCTTTACAATGTCCTTCATAAGCTCCAGAATTTGGGCCTGGGTGGTAACGTCCAGTGCTGTTGTTGCTTCATCTGCAATCAGCAGCTTCGGATTACAGGACAAAGCCATGGCTATGATTATTCTCTGGCGCATACCACCGGAAAATTGATGTGGATAGGAATCCAACCGGCTTTCCGAATCCGGTATCCCAACCTTTTTTAACAGTTCTGCAGCCCTTTTTCTGGTTTCCTCTTTATTTAATCCTAAATGTAATCTTATGGATTCCTCCAACTGCTTTCCAACGGTCATAACAGGATTCAATGAAGTCATAGGCTCCTGAAATACAACTCCGATCTGACCGCCGCGGACTTTCCGCATCTCTTCACTATTAGGACCATAAGCCAGCAGATTATGACCGTTAAAAATAATTTCACCGTCTGTTATTTTCCCAGGAGGACAGGGAATCAACTGTAAGCCGGAATATTGGGTAACTGATTTGCCGCTTCCGCTCTCACCGACAAAAGCGACAATTTCTCCTTCATCCAGATAATAGGAAACTCCATTTACTGCCTTTAATATTCCCTTTTCCTGCTTAAATTCCGTTCTTAATTTTTTTACTTCTATTAAATGTCCAGCCACTTTATAGCCTCCTCTCCATTTATGCTTCACTAACGGGAACCTCTCAGTTTCGGATCCAATGCATCTCTGATTGCATCACCGCAAACATTGAAAGACCAAACAATTAACATAATAAAAATACCCGGAATAATTGCTAAATGTGGATAATTGCTCAAATATTTATATCCGTCACTAACCATGGAACCCCAGGATGCTGTCGGGGGATTTATTCCCATACCTAAATAACTTAATGCGGCTTCTGTTAAAATCGCAGTTCCCAGATTCATCGTCATTAATACAAGATTCGGTGACAGACAATTTGGCAGGATATGCTTTATTGTATTTTTTAACCGCGTTGCCCCTCCTATCTTTCCCGCTGTAACAAAATCTAATTGTTTAACGGATAATACCTGGCCCCGTGTCAGGCGGGCATAGCTTGGTATCATTACAATACCGATGCATAAACAGATATTACTAAGACCTTTCCCAAAAATACCACCTAAAAATAAGGCTAAAATAATAACAGGAATGGACATCATCGCATCCATAATACGCATTACAATCATATCTGCTTTCTTACCCGAATACCCGGCTAAAAGACCAATTGCAATACCACTGATTCCTGCAATGGCTGTTGATACAAAGCCTACAATCAATGAGGACCTGCTTCCATATATAATCCGTGATAATAAATCCCGGCCCAGGGCATCTGTTCCAAATAAATGTTCCATAGATGGTACGGCCAGGCAATTTAATAAATTTTGTTTGTATGGGTTATATGGGGCAAATACCGGGGCAAATATTGCCAGTAAAATCATAATTACTATAATAATAAATCCCAATATCACAGGCTTTCTGTTAAATAGAGCATGGATAAACTGTTGCCTGCGTTCCTGCTTTGCCGTAAGAACCTTTTTTCCCTTATGATTCTTTGTCATTTGTCCCCCTCCTCACTCAATTCGTATTCTGGGGTCGATATAACCATACAGAATGTCAACCAATAAATTACAAATTAAAACAAAGAACGAAATAATCAGTACTACATTTTGCACAACCATATAATCTTTGTTTATAATAGCAGTCATCATTAAGGAACCGACTCCAGGTATAACAAAAAGGTTCTCAATAATAACCGTTCCCCCAATTAATCCCCCTATGGACATACCTAATAATGTTACTATAGGTATTAAGGCATTCCTAAGGGCATGACGGCTGATAATAACTTTTTCCTTCAGGCCTTTAGAACGGGCTGTACGGATGTAATCCTGGAAAACAACCTCCAGCATGGCGGATCTTGTCTGTCTGGTTAATGATGTAATATGCCCCAGCGATAACACAATAACCGGCATGATAAGCTTCTTGATACCCAAAGTAAAATTCTCAGATAAAGAAGTATATCCCTGTACCGGCAACCATTTCAACTTAATGGCCAGAACCCATACTAAAATCATGGCAATCCAGAAAGCCGGGGTGGCGATTCCGATATTGGCAAATACGGAAATAACGGAGTCCAGCTTTTTACCTCTATGGGTACCCGCAAGAACACCCAGGGTCACACCAATAATAATAGAAAGGATGAATGCCGGGACCGTTACGGACAATGTAGTAATAACCCTCTTTATTAACAGTCCGGAAACATCCATCTTATAAGTTACCGATGTTCCCATCTCACCCCGGAATAACCCGAGGATCCACTTAAAAAACTGTATGTATAACGGTTTATCAAAACCGAATTCTTTCGTATAATGTTCAATCTGCTCCGGTGTAGCTGTTTCCCCTAAATAAATTTTCACCGGGTCACCGGGCAGCATATGCATCATGAGGAAAACCATAATTGTTACAATAAACAATACTACCAGTGCCTGGCCTAAACGCTTTAATATGAACTTACCCATAAAAAACTGCCTCCTGTACTTAAAAAGAGTCTGCCGCTGAACATAAAGTATATCTGCATATCGTAAATCCCACGCATGAAATAACCCACTATCTGCGGCAGTCCCTTCAAAAACTAGCTTTATTTGTCAAGCCATGTCCTGGCCGGCGTCCATGATGCAACATGGTATTTTGTATAATTATCATCCATTACATAAGCCTGTTTTATTGCTGCTACCGGGGTAATATACAACGGCAGACCAAATAGTGCATAATCATCATATATTTTCTTTTGTAATTCCATTTCAGTAGACAATTTACTCTCATCGTCTTTTGCTGTACGGATTGCTGTAAGTAAATCCAAACAATCCTGGGGATGTTTAATTCCCTTTGAATAATATGCTCCATTCGGATCCAGATGACGTCCCATGTATAATCCTAAATCAGGACCAATGGAAGCCCAGTGGAAAAAAATTCCTTCCCATCCGTTTGACATTAAATCAAATGCTTTCGCTGCGTCAACAATCTCAACCTTGGCCCTGATACCTACAGCGTTAAGATTGTCGGCAATTGCTGCCGCCCAGTTGTCAGATCCGGTAGGACACCATAAGGTAGTATCAAATCCATCTGCATATCCTGCTTCGGTTAATAATGATTTTGCTTTATCCGGATCATATGTATAGCCCTTTACCTCGGGATTATAGGTTTTTGCATTGGGTGCCGCCCATTGGTTCGTTCTGGTTAACAATCCATAGCCCAATGCATTTACAATGTTATCCGCATCGATGGCATAACAGAAGGCCTGTCTTACCTTGTCATTATAGAAAGGATCATCTTCTTTCGCACTGCTTGGGATAATACCTGTGCTTTCTACACCAATACCATTACTGTTTTGTTCTATAGTAAAACTACTGTTCGAATTCAAATAATTGTTATGCATCTGATCAATAGAAGCGTAGGAGATCATATCTATCTCACCTGAAACCAATGAATTTTCAAGCGTCGTGGCATCGGATATAATAGAAAACTCAATACCGTCCAGATAAGGTTTTCCTTCTTCCCAATAGTTTGGATTCTTTTCATATTTTACGGAAACACCCTGTTCAAATGATTTTTCAATATAAGGACCTGTACCTACTGCATTTATTCTTGCCCATTCCGCACCGCCATTGTCTTTTACTGCTGTCGGAGACATATAATATACGAAATACCCGATAGACTCCAGGGCAGAAGAACTCCAGGCGCCAAGCTGCAGTACAACAGTATAATCATCCGGGCACTCAATCGACTCAATACTGCTTACCTCCGTTCTCTTAGCTGTCTGGTATTCTTCCATATTCCACTTAACGGCCTCCGCATTAAAATCCGTACCATCCTGGAATTTTACTCCTTGGCGAAGGTGAAAGGTAATGGTTGCTTTATCAGAATCTGTTTCCCATTTTTCTGCAAGTTCCGGAGCTAAATTACCATCTTCATCATAAAAAAGTAAAGAATCGAAAGAACATCTTAAATATTGGATAAATGAGTTATTTGTTATTTCAGGAGTATAACCTATAACGGTAGGGGATTGGCCTGTACCAATTTTCAAAGTTCCCCCTGTTTTTACTTCTTTCTTGGTTTCATCAGTGCTTTCTGCTGTCTCTGCGACATTTTCCGCACTTTGTCCATCAACTGTTACTTCTTTCGTTTCCCCTGCGCCATTATCTGTTTCCATACTGTTTTTCGAAGTTTGGCACCCACTAAGTAACGCTGCTATCATAGCTGTAACCATTAGTAATGATATGATTCTTTTCTTCATTTTACCTCTCCTTTTCTTATTTAGTATAACGTTGTAGTACAACGATATACGACGAATATATCATGAGGTTTCCTATTTGTCAACCAGATATTTGTGTATTTTATATATTTAATTACAATATGGTTTACTATATTTATGGAATATGAAATACATTTATATTTTAATAGCCTGACTGTTGATAACTATTCCCGCGCCGAACACGGCCGGTAAAACCGTTATAATTCTTTTCACGTGTGCGCGTCCTGCGGAGTGTTTTTATTCAGACCGTTTCCGTGCAGTTACAATCTTTTTACAGGGAAAGAATCCTAATATTCCCAAAATTCCGGATGGGTGACATGTGGAACCTTTCCAATACAATATTTACAACCGCTTCATGGAACCGCCCCAGTCTTTGAAATAATCTTCCTTCCTACGTTTGCCGTAACAATTAACAAATGCTGCCTTGATTTATCCATATTTCTACATTATAATTAATGTAGAATAAGCTTATATAACAATAAGTAATACTGGGTACGCTCGGAAACTAACAGGAACAAATCTGTATATGAGAGTTCCGAAAGTGCCCGATACCCTAATAGGAGGTACAAAATGGCAAGCATAAAAGAACTTGCTGCATATACAGGACTATCCCCCAGTACCATTTCCATTGTTCTTCGAGGTAAGGCAGAAGAACGAAACATTCCCCCACGAACACAGGAAAAGGTCCTGGAGGCTGCAAAGATCCTGGGTTATCAGCCAAATATAGTTGCCAGAAGGCTTCGGGGGCAATCGGATAATCTTCCCCTGGTAATCGCAGTATTCTGGGCAACAGACTTTCGTGCCCCTATGATGGTCCGTTTTCTTCGTGGACTGCAAAAGGAGCTTATGGAATCCAAAAAAGAATATGAACTGGTGATACAGCCTTATTCGAATGATGGTTTATGTGATGTGACCTCCCTTAAAAACAATATGTACAATGCCGCAATCATCTGTAACACCTCAAAGACAGATATTGATTATCTTGAAAATTCAATATTCCAGTTTCCCATTGTATTATATAACCGTACTTCTAAGCAGTATTGTACCGTAAACGTTGATGACAGGGAAATGGGAACCCTTCCGGCTAAAATCTTTGCGGGAAGAGGTCATAAAACCGCTGCAATCATCACTTCTCCCTCCATATTTCCAGGGATGGACCTACGAATCAACAGTTTTATATCCACCTGTAATGAACTGGGTCTTGGAATAGCCCCCATTGACAAAGTATCCAACTCCATGTCAGGTGGTTATAACGGCGCCATGGAAATTTTATCAAGCCCTAAGCCGTTACCGGACTGCGTCTTCTGTGCCTCAGATTCCATAGCGATTGGTGCCCTTCGTGCCTTTCACAAAAATGGAATTAAACTTCCAGAAGACTTAGAACTTATCAGTATCGGCAATGGTGACAAAGATCAGGAGGAATATGCCAGCACCTCCCTTTCCGTCATTAACCTTCCCATGGAGGAAATGGCGATCCAATGCCTTAGGACCATAACTGATTTAATCGATAATGTTTCCAATGCCCCCTATTCTACCGTACTTCCCATCAAGTATATTCAGAGGGAATCCTGCGGTGGCCTGGATGATATACATTAATAGGGTAATTCAATATAAGACGGATAATTCTCTCCTACATAGATTGTCTGATCTGCCTTCCTGACTTTTTCCTGCAAGGCCCATACCCCTTTATAGTTTGTATGGGCTGTATATTCCGGAAAATTCGATGAACTGACATCCAGGCGGAGTTTAGAGCCTGCCTGAAGCTTCCAGGTTATGTCCAGTATTTCGATTTCGATTTCCTCTATGGAACCAGGCATATACTCCTGACGGTTAACTGCCTTGTTCCGAAAGCCCAAGGTAGTGATGCCGTTTCGAATATGAAAGGCTCTGCCATCCTTAAAAACTTCCATTATTTTTACCGAAAATGCAGTATCCTCTGCACTACTTGAAACATAAAGGTGACAATTCATCTTACCTGCAATTAACAATCCTTCTTTAAACTCTTTACTGACATAACTTAATACATCTTCTCTGAAACCACATTCCGGCTGCAATACACTTCCCGCTTTATCAATATTACATAAGAGGGTATCTCCCCCTAAAGACATGACCGGATTTTCCGGATCATAAATATAGGTCATTATTTCATCTGCTGTTTTGGTCTCAGTCAGCTCGTATAGCTTTGATTTTGGCTGTCTTCCTGATAAATACAGCCTTTTTTTATGGCTGGTGGTAATAGGGAACGAATCCCATTCCTTCCACCGGTCTTCTCCAATGATATAAGTAAGAACCTTCTTCCTGGGAATTTCTTTTTCTATCAGCAACTGATAAAACCAATCCATTGCCGTGGCAGAATCATTGTTTTCCAGGTTATTACATTCATGTCCGTTAAGACATGGCATAAACATATGGTTCCAGGCACCGATACGCAAGGTGCTCTGATTTCTGGAGGCTTCCGCTAATACATCATATGTTTTTAGGGCGCTTGCCAAATGATGATCATGCCAGCCCTCACCCAGGTATATCGGTATGGTTACTTTTTCCGGTATGGATTTTAACATTTTCCAGAAACCAGTCTGCCAGTAATCATCCGTGGCTTCTGTTGCAGTTACCCAATTACGGTACCAGTCAAGGCGTCCTCCCCACAGCTTCTCATCAACCTCTACATGGGGATGATATTTACAGGATTCCATGTAATCCGCCGCAACAGGAAAACCAGCATTCCCCATAGCCCAGGAGGTCAGTACATCATGCCTGAAAAGTCCATCTTTATAGGCTGAAGTAAACCGGTCCGTACCGTATTGGGTCAGATACATAGTCTTCACTTTCTCTGGTACGGCATCGATAATGGACCACCCTGTTAATGCCAGATAGGAAGAGCCCCAATAGCCTACAGAGTCAACCCAGTCCTCCTTACAGAGCCAGGTTAACATATCTATTCCGTCCTTACGTTCATTCTCATTTGGTTCCCATATTCCTTCCGATCCGCCGGTACCCCGGCAGTATTGATATACAAAAGCAAATCCCCTTTTTGCATATTCGTTGCCATGGATTTCTAAAAAAAGTTCATTTTGCGGATAACAGCAACGTTGAATAACTACCGGCAGCCGACTTACATCTGTATCCGGTTTATATATCCTAGTTCGAAGCTTTATCCCATCAGACATTGGCAGCATAATTTCTTCATAAGATTTAACCTTATAAAGTACAGGATAGGATACTTCCCCATATTGCTTTTTAATCCCGGCTGCAACTTCCTTCATATAATCATGATTATCCATTTTAACACCTATTGCATAACACATCGGTTTACAGATATGTTACTGCCACAAATAAAAGGGTTGAAAGAATCCATTACCTGGCAGTCCTTTCTGATTTTATATTTTCTTTCAACCATTCCCAAATAGTTCCGCTACACGGCATCTCCAATAATGAGGAAATATTCTATAATAGGCTTCTTCTATGAATATTGTATATATCCGTAAAATTAACAATACCCTTTTGTAGATTCCCTGTGTAAAAGTTTTGTTTCAAAATACACATGCTCCGGTTTTGTCTCCGCCTGAAATTTTTTCTTAACCAATAAGTCAAAGCATTTTTCTGCCATCAGTTCCATAGGCACATTAATAACGGAAATGGGCGGGTTATTAAACTCACTATAATAGGGACTTCCATTGCCGATAGCAAGTATCCCGATCTCTTCCGGTATATGAATGCCTTTCTTCATAAATGCATGTGTAATTCCTATAGCCAGGGCATCCGATGCGCAAAAAAGACAATCAATGTCCTTATCTTTTTCAAAACCTTCCAGAAGGATATCTCCGCAGTTTTTTCCTTGCAATACAGAATTTTCTTTGGCTACGAGCTTTTCCTTGTGGACGCTGGCACCAAGCTTTTCCATTCTTACTTCAAAGGCCTTCTCCCTGATTGACATTCCCTTAAAGGAATCGCTGGAGGTAACAATCCTGGCCCTTCGATATCCATTCTGCACAAAATGTTCCGCAGCCATAATCCCGATCTTCCTGTCATCGATATTGGCAGAGCTATATTTCATAAGATTCCTGTTGTAAAGTACAATTGGTACCAGGGAATCCAGATTATTTAAATATTTAAGATCTTTATCATTGGCATTTGCAATAATTGCCGCGTGGAATTTATTCCCCACGACCAAAGATGTTTCCTTCCTTAATTCACCGCTGATATAGGGATAAATAACAATTTCTATATCCAGATCACTTTTCTGGATTTTTCCCTGAAGACCCACTAAGAATCGTGCCAGCATCGCCCTTCTAAAATCAAAACTCCAGAATAATGCAACCACTACAGATTTATTTTCCCCCTCTTTCAGTTTCCTTGCAGATATGTTAGGATGATAATCCAGAAATCTCATGGCTTCCATTACTTTTACCTGAGTATCCCCGGAAATCCTGCGCTCTTCCGACTTTCCATTCACTATAATAGACACAGTACTGGGAGATACTCCCGCTCTTCTGGCTACATCTTTAATATTGGACATCTTTTCTTCCACACCTTACTTTCATACCCAGTATCTGCTTCGTCTTATAACATACGGCTTTATGACCAGGTTTTTTCTTCGTGTTAACTTTTCAAACTATCAATTTCAAATATATTATCGATAAAAATATCTTCTCATTACCTATAAATTTATATTAAGATGAATATTTTTAATGAAGAACCGTTTCTTCACCAAATAAGAATTTGGGTGCTGCTTTTACATGTAAGGTAATCAGTTCATGGTCAAAATTATGCTTTACCTTACAGTTTCTATCAAAAATCATGGTAGCCTCATCCCCCTGCTTGCAGACGGGCCAGTTGGGAAGTCCCGTTTTATTTGGATTACCATAGCGGGCAAAATTAATCCAGGCACCAAAGATCTGATCCTCCAGCTTATCGGAAACACCTGGGATATCACAAACCGGGACTTTATCCGTGTTATGGAATATGAATGGTATTTCAGAACAATGCCAGGCGGGCTTTCCGTCATCAAAAGGGAATTCATAGGCAAATAGATAAGAGAAAGTAGGTCCTTCCCCATATACTGCTTTCTTCTCAATAAAATCCATGGTTGGGAAACGGAACATGGAATCTAATGCAAGCAAATCCGTAAGGTTTTTGTCCGGATAAGCTTTCTTAAACAAATCCATCAGTTTCTCCGAATCACTGCCATATTTCTTTCTAATCATTGGCTGTATCTCATTTTCTGAAAGCATATATTTATTGGGCACACCAGGCCCAAAGGCAAATTCCCCCATTACAGACCCGATCAAAACAGGAATCGTCTTAGCATGGTCAGTAAAGCCCACAGCACGGGGATCTCCGACGTAAAATTCATTTGGAATCGGATTCCCTCCGACATAGTATCCTTGTCTGGCAAGGTCCGGATATACTTTATTATAAGCAGCTGCCATCCGGTCATAAGGAATAGTTTCCAGTTCTTCTGCTTCACCTTCCGTAAAACCAAGCTCTTTGAGCATAGCATTCACAATTTTAGTTCCATCATCCTTAGGAGCATTCATAAAACCATCCAGCAATCCGCTTTGGATTACACCTTTATGGAATAAACCATCTGCATCTGGCGTCTGCATCAAAGTCCATACCTTCATTCCGCCGCCGGACTGACCAAAGATTGTAACATTCCCAGGATCTCCTCCGAAGTTCGCAATGTTATCCTGTATCCACCTTAAGGCGGCTACCAGATCTGCATTTCCCGCATTCGCCGAATTCGCATACTTCTTACCAAAAGAAGACAAATTCATATAACCCAGAATATTCAAGCGGTGGTTGATGGACACAACGACAACATCACCGTATTTACTCATGTTTTCACCATCGTATGCCACCTGTTCAATGGATGAACCGGCAGCAAAACCACCTCCGTGAAGCCATACCATAACGGGTCTTTTATTATCGGAATCTATTCCCTGTGTCCATAGATTCAAATACTGGCAATCCTCATCTTTTGGCCAATAACGGTGAGGAACCATAATTTCGCCTGCCGGGACGTCCTGTGAGAGCATCGGACATACATAACCATAGGACAGGGCATCTTTAACTCCCTCCCAGGGTTCAACCTCTGCCGGCATCTGAAACCGTTTTGCATTGGCATATTTAATTCCATGAAAGGTATAAGTGCCATCCAAAATAAATCCGCGTATCTTTCCGGCTTTCGTTTTAACAATTGGTTCTGTAGTAGAACATATAAATTTTTTTGCCATTTTGCTATTCCTCCACAATATTATTAAAAACATAACTTATTGGCATTTATTAAATATCCTTAAATCTGCCTTTTTCCCTTATTTGAATAAAAATCAGAGCGCGGTATCCAATCTAAGAATTTTTCAATAATCTCATTCCAGAATCTCCATTCATGACCATATCCCGGTACACTCACCCATGTAACATCCTGTTTCATGGCAATAAGTTCATCTTTAAAGAACACGTTACTATCATACAAATGATCATTAACACCGCAGGCAATAAATATTTTAGGAGTCTTTCTTTTTTCTTCATAAAGCTTTTTCGCCAGTTTACGCGGATCACTGTTATCCTCAATAGGTCTATTTTCACCACCTGCCAGTACGGCCGGATCCAAACTGACTGCTGCTGAAAATGCCCCCATGGCCGCAAATCTCCAAGGTTGATTAAATGCATGCACGAAAGTTCCAAAACCGCCCATTGACAGACCCGCAATATAAGTATCCTCAGGACGCTCAGACACAGGAAACATTCCACAAACAAATTCCGGTAATTCTTTTTGTATAAAATCATAAAAACGGTCACCGCTTACATGATTTACATAAGATTTATTTTCTGCGGAAATCATGACCACTGCAATATTCCTTTCTTCTGCAAAAAGTTCAATATTGGTATATCCGCTCCAAGTTGCATGATTATTTCCATAACCGTGCAGAAGATATAAAACCGGGTATTTTTCTTTCTTCGTATGACTCGGCGCCTCAAATTTACGAACCTGTTCCTTAAATTTCTGATTTTTTTCAATGCTGTCTACTTTCTTAAACAAATCACTGTTTGCAGCCATGGATTCGGGAATTGTTGGCGAGGGTATAATAACTGTTACGTCAACTGTCCTGATTAATGTATATGAAATAAAATTGCAATTAAATTTAGCCATATCATTTTCCTCTCTTTTTACTTTGTCGCACTTATCCTTTAACAGCTCCTAACGCAATACCCTTTTCAAAATACTTTTGTAGAAATGGATATACCGCTAAAACTGGTAATAAAGCCACAAATGCGATAGCCATCCTCACTGATACCTGAGGAACTGCCATTGCTGCACCTGCCGAAGCTGCCGAAGCGTTTGCCTGGATCGCCTGGATATCCTGTATCATCTTATTAAGCAGTGTTTGTATACTATAGAGTTTCGAATCTGTAATATAATATAATCCATTCGTCCAATCATTCCAATAAGCCAATCCTGAGAAAAGTCCCATTGTCACCAGAATTGGTTTACCGAGGGGCAGGACGATCCGGTAAAATATCTTAAAATAACCTGCACCATCAATTCTTGCTGCCTCATAAAGTGCTTCCGGTATGCTCGTTGCAAAATAGGTACGAATGAGCATGACATTCATGGCACTCATGAGAAAATTAGGCAGTATCAAGGCCCATATTGTATTTTTAATATGAAAAGTGGAAGTCCACATAATATAAGATGGAACCAATCCACCACTGAATAACATGGTAAAAAAAACATAAAAACTAATAATATTCCGAAATGGTAATTTTTTATCTGACAAAGCAAATGCCATCATAGAAGACATACCTAAATTAACTATCGTTCCTACCACTGTTACAAATATTGTAATCCCATAAGCCTGGAAAATAGTCCCTTTATTCAGTATAATATACTTGTATGCATCTAAACTGAATTCCTTTGGTATGAATGAATAGCCATATGCGATCAGGGAACTTTCCGACGAAACAGATGACATAAACAGTAGTACTAAAGGCAGGATTGTAGTCAATGAAACTAAAATCATGATAGCATTAATACCTGTCTGATATATTTTATAGCTTTTTGATTTTATCATTCACATTGTCCTCCTAAAACAAAGCATTTTCTTTACTGAATTTACGTACTACCATATTAGATACCATAACCAGGGTAAATCCAAAAATGGACTGAAATACACCGGCTGCGGATGACCTTCCCAAACCACCTGCAGCTATCAAAGCACGATAAACATAAGTATCTATGGTATTGGTAACACTATATAATGCACCAGAATTCTGCGGAACCTGGTAGAATAGCCCAAAATCAGAATAAAAAATACGTCCTATGCTTAACATTAATAGTGTTATAACGGTAGGAACCAGGCATGGTAATGTAATTTTCCTGATTTGCTGCCATTTGGTTGCTCCATCCAACTGAGCTGCTTCATAAAAGGATTTATCGATTCCTGCTATTGATGCAATATAAATCAGGCAACCATAACCAACACCCTTCCACAAATTTACGTATACCAGGATAAAAGGCCAGTATTTTGTTTCACTATACCATAATACCGGATCTTTACCCAAAGCTGTTAAAAAACTGTTATTTACCATGCCTGTTTCCGCTGACAAAAATGCATAAACAATGTAGCTTACGATTACGATAGAAATCAAAAATGGCAGCATAATGGCACTTTGATAGAATTTTTTTGCCCTCTTGGATGCTATTTCAGATATCAAAATTGCCAAAGCAATACCCTCTATCATATTCAATATAATAAAAGCAATATTATATGATAAAGTATTACGGATAATAATTGAAGCATCGTTTTTAAATAAATATTTAAAATTATCGAAGCCACACCATTGACTTCCCCAAATACCCTGCTTTGCATTATATTTCTTAAAAGCAACGGCAATTCCTGCCATTGGTATATAATTGTTTACAAATAAATAAACTGCTCCCGGTAAAATCATCAGATATAAAGGGAGGCCTTTCATTAATCTTTTTCGCAGCGAACCTTGGGATACTTTTATCTCTTTCGCCATATCTCTTCTCCTTTTTTCTAAGTAAAAGGGCATTCAATTTTTTCGCATTTTGAATACCCTTTTCCCAGCTATTCCTGATTATTTACCAGAAGCCGCTAACCATTCATCCAGCTGTTTCTGTTTTGCATCAATTATATCTTGAAGCCCTGCTGCATACAGTGCATCGTTATATTTTTTTATCTCTGTATCAGGATCTGCCGACCCGGTTGCAATCATGGCATCATATTGATTATAAACATCCGTCAATGCGGCAATTTGATCCACATATTCAGACAAATCAGGTGAAAATCCATATGCTTTGGATATTTGTGCATTATTACGGAAATCCTGATACTGGTCCCATACCTTAACATCATTGCCGGCCCATACATGGCTGTTAAACTGATTCGGTAATGCAAATCCAAAATTCTGATGATATCCGCAGCTTTCTGATGTTACTCCTTCCGGATAATTAATGGTACCATCATCCTGCAAGGCCCAATGAACGCCTTCAATACCCCAGTTCAAAAGGTCATTGGCTTCTTCCGTCCTGCTAATCCAATCCAGTAACTCTACCGCTTTAGCCGGATTAGGCGAACTGCTTCCTACAGAATACCCCAAACTTCCTGTACCCCATGTAGTCAATTCATTTGTTTCAATCGGGATAATCGTAGTATCATACCCTGTCTGGTCATCTTTCTCCTGCTTGGTATTTGGTTTATAATAACATGCATAAGAGAAAAGGTTTCCTGCTTTCATCAGGGTTTCGCCGCTGTCACTGCAGGTAGCCATATCTTTTGAAGTATAACCGGTTTCATACCATTGTCTTGCAAGATTAACCAGCCTCTTATACTGGTCGGATTCAAAATAGTTCGTAACTTTTGTAGTCTGCCCGAAATCTTCCAGCACTCCAAAGCGGTTTCCAAGTGTATCCAATTCATTGGTCTGTGAAGCCGGGGCTGAAGTGGAAGTTCCGCCGAACATAATCATGTCCGGATATTTTGCCTGAACCTTAGCATATACACCGGCCATATCCTCATAGCTTTTAACCTGGCTGGCATCAATACCGGCTGCTTCCAGACAATCGGTACGTGTAATCATTGCAACAGGATTCGCCCTTTCCTTCATCGTAGGTACACCCCAAAGGAAATCGCCTATACTACAGCACCAGATATCATCCTTTCCCACACTATCCATCAAATAATCAGCACTTTCTATATAAGGTGCAATATTATCAATATAGGACGAAGCAATATATGTAGTCGCATTACTCATTAACAGCGGGAACAAATCCACTTGTTCTCCTCCGGCCAGCATCAGCTGCATCTGCGTATTCCAAGTGCTCCATGTCATTGGCATTAACTTTACATTCATATTTAAATCTTTCTTCGTCAGTTCATTGAATTTTTCACTCACCTTATCGGAATCCTGTGAGTCACTTGCTACGAGATAAACCAAAACAGCATTATAGGGTTCCTCATTTGAAGCCGTATTACTGCCTGTACTGCTACTTGTATCACTGTTCGTGGCATTTGTATCATTATTTGCCGATTCTTTTGATTTTGAACTGCAACCTGTCATGCCCATAATTAACATACATAAGATCAATAAAATTGCTAATACTTTATTTTTCATTTTTCTCCTCCAATTAAATAATCGAATACAACGTTGTACCAAGCAATTAAAAAAATAACACCCTAAAGTTAATATTGTCCCTCGCCTATTTACTTAAAAACTATATTTTTTTCATACCCCCTTCCCCAACTATTAGAAACAAATAGAGTTGTTTTAAACTTTTATTCGAAGATTTACGCTCATTAAAATTCCCATAATTTTCATTATAAAGAAATCAATCTCTATTCATTACAATTTTGTTACTTGATTGTCACCTCTAGTACAACGTTCTACGTTTAGTATACCATAATTTAATTACTTTTGTCAATAACTTTTAACAATTGTTACATTTAATGTGTGTGCATTAACGTTTCCATGGTTTATTATGTCCTGATTACATAAATACATTACCAGGTACCGTATTAACTTTGTTTATTTTATATGATATACCGTCTATAATATTGTAAACAATGCACAAATTTCAAATTCGTATGGTATAGCAGGGGCTGTCGCAGAATAGCCTTGATAAACTTCGATAATAGGACAGAGAGTATAATGATTTATTTTACGTCGACTTGCCGGACTCCTCTTGTGAAGCGTTCTGAACGGGCGGGGGAAAAGCAGTTAAATGTATTAATATACTCTCTATCCTTTCAAAAAAGTTGATTTGTTATTCTACAACAATACTTCCACCTAATGAATGATCCCTGCTTTTTTAAGGTTCTCTGAAAAGGCTTCAAAAAAATTATTCAATCTTTTCTTAAAAAGGCAGCCATATAAGGTAAAGATTATTCCAAAAAGCAAAAGTACTGTAAAATCTTTCATAAGATCATCAAAGTTTACCCCGTAAATTGCTTCCCTGAGTCCGTTTATCGCATAGGTAAAAGGCATAAACTCATTAATAGTCCTAAAGAATACCGGGGTAACCTGAATTGGGAAAGTTCCTCCCGATGCTGTTACCTGAAGAAGCAATAATATGATACCCAGTGCCTTCCCCACATTGTTTAAAGTTGAAACCAGTGAATAAATAATCATTGAAAACATTAAGCTGAAAAAGGAACATAGTATTACAAATAAAACCGGATTATGTATAGGTATCCGCAGTATAAATAAATCTCCTAAGGCTGTTACCATTCCCTGTGCCAATGCGATTAATCCAAATAAGAGATACTTACCAAAGTATTCCTCCCTTGGTGAATACTGCCCATCCGTATGCTCCAACTTGGTCTTAAGTAAAGCACCCAGAAACATTCCGCCAACCCAAAGGGCAAGAACGGAATAAAACGGAGCAAGTCCTTTCCCATAATTCTCAGATACATATACATCATGTGAGGAAAGTACAACAGGAGAAGAAAAATAATCACTGTCTTCCTCTACGTCCCTGTGAACCAGGTTAATTAAATCATCATAGGTCACTTCACCGCTTATATCGTCAATTTTATCTGTTATTTTTGTTACTGCTGATTGAATTTTAGGGACTTCTTTCTTTACTTTCTCTAACCGGTCCAGTGAAGTCTCACCACTGTCAGCCACAGCATCCGAAAAATCGCTTAAATCGTCCACAGCATCTTTTGTGCTTGTTAATACGCTGTTAATATCCCGGAATAACATTGAACCACTCGTCAGGTTATTTTCCAGGTTTTTAAAAGCCTCATCGTCAATACTGTTCAAAATGGTGCCGGCAAGTGAATTTGCCTGAAAGGCTGCATCTTTTATATCATCAAGTACCATAACCATCCTGTTACTATCCTTAACTGTATTATTTAAATCATCAAGTTTCGTGCCCAGTAGATTTACCTGCCCATTTATATCCTGTGTACCGGTGTTTATTTTTTCGTTTGCCTCTCCCTGTATTCTGGATAATTCGGTATTACTTTTGGATAAAATCTCCTTAAGCTCCTTTAAGGTAACACTTATACTATCAGAATACTGATTCACATCGGTGCTAAGTTCTGAAATACCATCTGCAAGGTCATGACTTACATCATCGATTTTATGAAAAAGTTTTTCTGCATCATTAAGTTCATCTTTAACATCATCGTTACTTGAATTTAATGTCTGTCTTATTGTGCTTATTTCCTTGTTCAAATCATTTATATCATTTTCCAGGTCATTAAGTCCATTTTGATCCAGTGATTTTGATAACTCCTGTAAGTCTCTCAATATCACATTGTTCGTAGCTATTACTACGCTAAATAAGTCTGAAGAATTTTTCAGCAAACTGTTTATATTTTTTAAACTGTTCTCAAGAGAAGTAATCATGGATATTATGTTCTCATTAGCCTGACTATTTTCAAGCTGGGTTAACAGACTTTCCATCTGCGTCATCAGGCTCTCAAGGTCTTTTAATGCCTCCATTGTCTGGCTTCCATAACTTGCGGGAATGCCCTGCGTAATCTGGTCCAGGGATACACTAAGCTGTTTTAGATTAGTATTCAGCGATGCGGTCGTTTCCTCACTAATAAGTCCGCCTGATAAATTATTTAAATCTTCCATTATTTTATTGTTTATTGAGATAATGTTACTGAATTCTTTTTGATTCTGCCCTAAAATACCATTTATCGTAGTCAGACTGTTTACCAATGATGTAAGGGTTGCAGATATATTTTCTGTTCCTCCGCCCTTATTTACCGTATCGATAAGACCTGACAATTCTTTGCCTATGTTTTCTAAGCTTGCTAAAACATTGTCACCGGATTTATTTATATCCCCTATCTGATCTTCCAGGTCATCAAGATTATCCGCTATATCATCACATAGATTGCCTAATTTCCTGCTAAGGGATGCAACCTCTGATACATCACCGGAGCTATGACTTAAATCTGACAAAACCTCCAGCATAGTATCAATATCACTTGAAATATCATTGTTAATCTCTATAACATCCGGTATACCGTCACTATTTACCTCTAAAAGGTCATCACTTATGTCATTGGTATCTTCTTTTAAGGTAGTTAAATTATTTCTTAATTTATTAATATCACTCATAAAGGTTGGCTTATCTGCTGTAATTTTGCCGGAGAGATATCCTGCATCTTCTGATATATCAATAAATAATGACTGTGCTGAAGCTAAATTTGCCCTTAACTCAGGCGAATACTTGTCAATATTTTCATTTGTATCTGAAAGAACACCTGTCATATTGTTATTAAATTCAACCAAATCATTTATCGTATTTTTTACATATACAAAATCTTCACTTGCTGTATCAATTTTTATAACACCGTTTTCCACATTTGCCGATAAATTATTGAGTTTATCAGGAAGATTTTTGATATTCTCATTAATATTATCTAAAAGATCAACCGAATTATGAAGATCTGGATAATCCTCTTTTAAATCCGTACCGAAGGTATTAACTTTTTCTAAAATTTCTTTAACAGCTGTCTCAATAATGCTTGTACTGATTTCTGTCTTCAGGGTATTGGTAGCAGAATCAATAATCTTGGGGGCAATTGCATTCATTTTTTGATTTTTATAATAATCTATACTTAATTTTTTCGGATGTTCATCCAATATTGTTGAAAGGGAAAGAGAAAAATCTTCCGGTATAATGATGGCTGCATATACATCTCCATCTTGAACCATTTTAATTCCTTTATCCTTATTATCACAAAATACCCAGCCTAGTTTATCATTGGTTTTAAGATTTGAAACAATTTCAGTTCCAATATTAAAATCCAAATTAAAAATGGTTCCTCCGGCATCTTCATTTATAACAGCGACCTTAAGTCCTTTTGTGTTCCCGTAGGGATCCCAGGAAGCAAATATATTAAGCCATGCATAAACAGGCGGCAGTATAGTCAGTCCTGCTAAAATAACTATGGTAACCCAGCTGGTCAGAATTTTAGCTGAATCGGCTTTAAAAATTCGAAACACTTTTCTAAATGAAATTCCATCCTTTTTCAGATGTATATTGCTTTCATCTGTTTTTTTCACATGAACCACTCCTTTAAATTAAATATTGTATGAGGACTTTAATACCCTGATTATTATTGTAGTATTTTTTTTAGGCAATCCATAATAGAATTACACTGCTTATTATATAAACTGCCAATGCTTTGGAACGTATCAATATCTTTTAAATTATTTTCATCCTCATCCATATTTATTTTTAATAAATATTCGTCAAACAATAGTTTCAAATTAATATCCATTTGTATCGTTCCCGTCCCGGTATCCAGGTCTCCGACAGCTTCCATATTAATCGGTGAACTATAAATATCTCCTTTTAATTTATAGCTTACATTATCATTTTGTTTACTAAAATCAATACTGGTTGAAGATTTCAATTGTACGGTGGTCATTGCACCAGAAAGTACAATTAAGTTAGTTTCATCTGTGTATATATTTTCCTCACGGCTGTGATTCCCTTTTGATTTTATAGTCACCGTGGTTTTATCATTCTCACCAGAGATATAAGTAAGGGATATATCATCCCAATAGCTCCCGGCATCATTAAACGTTATTTCTGCAAATGCATCCTGTCCGCTGTAGGAATAGGACAGGTTCATACTTCTTATTTTATTTGAATCGTCTATATAAATATCTATAATGATATCCGAGTCCAATTTATTTAAATAAGTTTTTATTCTCTCAGATACTGTTTCATCTGCTATGTATTTCTTTATATAATCCGGTAAAAGTTCTATTATATTTTTATTTAAGACTACTTCAAATTCATCTGTTTCATATACACTATCTTTGCCGTTTGTAACCGCAAAAGATTTATTACCTTTTTTACTTACCTTCGCATATTTTTTATAAATTTCTGTCAGTGAAAGGATTTTTTCTTTCTTCTTACTGCTTTTATCCGTATTTTTAACACTGCCTTTCTTATTGGGACTGCTTATATGTTTTGTAAAGCCAATATAGTTATTGTCAAAGAACCGGGGGCAAGAAAAGATTATCTTGTTTTTGTCATTATATGCCGTAAGCGAAAGCACTTCTTTCTCCTCTTTAAACGTTGTTACACTCATTCCATACGTGGATTTATAGACAGCCTGAATCCCCCTCCATTCCTCTTCCAGGGTATTCTCCAGACTTAATAATACATAGCTTTTCGGCAAATAAAATAGTCCTAAATCAAATTTCAAAATGTAACTTACTGCAAATATAATTACTACTGCTGCACTTAAAATAAAAACTAATTTTTTTGTTATTTTCAATGAATCACCTCATAAAAGCAAGCCTTGTTTTAAAAAATTCTTAACAGATTCCGCAATCTCACGCTCATTCAAGGGTTCGTGTTTTTCTTCCCATTCAAAGGCAATGGCCGTGTAAACCTTTATTACCAGAAAAGCAAGTATGGTTGTGTTACAAGGCTTGATTAAGCCTTTTTCCACCGCATTATTTAAACGTTTTTCAAGATAAACACTAATGGTATCATCCAACATATCTATAGCCTTGCAGGAAAGCTGCGTCCGGAATTCTTTCGCCTCCTTTGAAATTCTATAAATAAGTTTCTGGCTTTTCCTATACATTAACAAACTGTAAATAACTTCATGTATCTCATCAATAAGGGAAAGTTTTTTATTTTCAATTTCTTGCACTAAGGAATTTAACTGTTTGATGAACTCTTCCACCAAATATATAAATAAATCCTCTTTATCCTTAAAATATAAATAAAGTGTACCTTTTGCGACATTTGATTTTTGGGCTATCTGCTCCATGCTGACGGCTTTATAACCGTAGTCCGTAAAAAGTTCTTTTGCTGCTTCTGCAATTTCTTTCCGTTTTATTTCTTTTGCATCCATGACATCCCTCCAAAATGACTATATGACTATTTGAGTCATTATTCTATTATTATATGCAATACACTGATAAAGTCAATTAACAAATTGTATTAATTTTATTAATTATTTCTATCTTTTTTCATTAAAATGCTAAAATAAAAAATGAGAACAAAAATGTGTACATCAATTTACTTTCAAATCCAGCAGCATCCAATATATATCTTATTTCATACTGCCTTAAATCAGGGTGTGAAATTGATGTTTATTTCACACTATTTATCCATAAACTATATTCAAATCGCACCAGTAACAACAAAACCTTCATTTCCTTACACAAAAAGTTCCCTATCAGCTATGATTTTTTATGATATTTCATAGTTAACAGGGAACTTTATTTTTATATCCAAGCTTTAATATTGATATTTTTATTGTGCTCTTACTCTTAAGTTCTATGCCAGGCTTTGCTTACAGCAGCCGCTTTTATTATTTCCGGTTCAGCCACTGTAAACACAGCGTTGTCCAATAATTCATGCTTAAACCTTTTATTTCTTCTTCATTCTTAACCGAAGTATCACATAAGCTTACGCCATGGGGTCCGCTGCCAAACATGTGAAGTTCACAGGGAACACTTAATTCGTACAGGCGGGTTGCAAACATAGTTAAATCCGTAGCCGGAATAATACTATCTTCATAGCTTCCCCATATAAATACAGGAGGTAAGTCTCCATGGAGATATTTTAATAAATTTAAACTCTCGGCCTCTTTCTCACTGACATTCTCATGGCCGATTAAAATTTCACGTATACCAGGGCCCCTGAAGTCAGGCATAAGTCCTTTATCCATGAGTTCTTCCAATTCTTTCGGAAGTTCACCGCCTTCATGCTTTGGATGTAACGTTACTGCCGGATACCCTAAGATTAACCCGGCCGGCCTGACCTGCTCATAAGTTAATCCGATATCCGAGGTGATAACCGGCTGACTTGCATAAATAGCCAGACTAAGTGCAAGATTTCCCCCGGCGGAAAAACCGGCTGCATAAATTTCATCCTGGATCAGCCATTCTTCCTTTTTTGCTTTAATGATACTCATTGCGACTGCCAATTCCTGCAGCGCTGTTGGAAAGGGATGGTTTATTTTAACACTGTATTCAATTACAAATGCGTGATAACCGTGACGGTTAAAAAATAATGCCACCGGTTCGCCCTCATTCTTTGATACTATTGTATACCCGCCCCCCGGACATATTACCACAGCAGGTCTTTTCATGCCCTTCCTTCCATATTCACCATCATCTAATATATAGCTGGTCATTATGGCCTGGGTTGTCCCTGATAATTTAAATGTCTGATGAATCATATTCTTATCTCCTGCTTTTACTTTTTCTGAATTGACAAATTTCTTTTTAAAAACTGTGTCATCTGTTCCATGTTGGTGGTGCAACCCATAAATACCACAATGAATACACCTAAAATAATATTATTTAACGAAGACGGCATACCATAGAGGGTTAAACCCTTCGAAAAAATACTCATTGTAACGGTTCCTGATAAAATCCCCAGTGCCATATTAGAAAACCTGGATAAATAAAGTCCTACCAATACCGCACCCATGGAGCTGAACATAAGGTAGGTGGAACTTAAGTTAGACTCCGGTGCTACCACTGCTTTGGAAGCATTTAGAAGAGAAGCAGCACCAATTAAGATTCCAACTATCAAATAGGTCAGTAAGATGTTTTTCTTTTCATTTACACCATTATTTACGGCTAATACCGCATTACTTCCTAAACTCCTTAAATCAAATCCAAACTTGGTAAATTTCATTAACGCCCAGAAAAATACCATTATGACAGCCAGTACAAGGTAGCAATAGGGTTGTGTTGCAAGAATTGATAATTGCGGATACATGAATAACCGAACGCCCCCGCCTAAAAATACCAATCCGCCCAGCGCCTCATACAGCATGACAATTCCTAAGGATATAATCATGGTAGGTACCCTGAATGCAATATAAAGGATTCCTTCAAACAACGACAAAGCAACTGAAATCCCTATACTTAGCAAAAGCAGCATGCCTAATCCCATATGATGGTTAATTGCAATGTTACCTGCAATAATAGCTGTTAATACCATGATGGCTCCAACTCCAAAGTCCCAACGTCCTCCGGATAAGGACAAAGCTACGGTAATGGCAATTATGGCTGAAAGGGCTGACGTCTGAAAAATATCTTTTAAACTGGCCGCTGTTGCGAACAGATTACTTCCTCCACCCTTTAACTGAATAAGTAAAGCAAACACCACCCATAAACTAATAGGAAATATAAACGTTTGAAATAGTATTTTGACTTGCTTTTTTGTTCTTTTCTCCATAATGCTCACTTTCAATGCCTTCCGTTAATTTCTTGCTGCTTTGATATCCTCAATATTTCTGGAAATAATACCGGTCAGATCCTTCCAGGATCCGGTTCCGTTATATACTTTCATAACATTTTTTAATTCGTCTGCCGTTACAGAAACTTTTGAATAATCAATGTTCACGGTTGTTAATATATAGGTTTCAAAATCCTTTAACTCATCTGCATTGGTAAAGGTGGGATAGTTAATCGTTCCATTCATATCAAATTCACTGGTGCTGTTGGTCTTCCAATTATTACCGTTCGCAGCCTCAAACATAAGTGCAAATAAATACGCAACTGACTGTACATAATTGTTGGTTCCGCCTATGATTAAGGACCCTTCTTCCAGATATTGTTTGGAGGAAACATTATATCCTAAGGCAGCCATTTTAATTGCACCGGTACCGCTGTTATCCCCGCTCCAAAGTCTTCCCACCTCATTTACTGCTGGAAGTACCATATCCATACCGGAACTTAATCCAAAGATTGCGTCCATATCGGTATAATTTGCAATATAAGCTTTCGTATCATCACCGACACTTACAAATCCAGCCTCAGCAGGAAGCTCTCCCGTATCCTTGTTCGGACAAATCTCAACTCCTGCCGCCGTTAATACATCCGTAAAACCCTGACAGATACTGATTGCATCCGTGAAAGCATAGGAAGGAAAAGAAATTGCTCCAACCTTTTTTACACCAGCGGCTACAACCGCATTACCATAAGTCTTACCTAGTTCATATCCATGGTCGGCACCGAATTGATAAATACCGCCAAGGAAATAATCGCTGTAATACAAATTGGACTGCTCCGTGGTACCCCAGTTACCGTATTGGTTGTACTTGCCATCCTTATCGGATTCATTCTTGGCTTCACCAAAGAGAATGCCATAATATACACCGGCTGCATCACATTTTTCCATTGCTTCCCCGATTACTGTATCATAACCGTTCATAATTGCATTACAACCGGTAGAAATCAAGGAATCTACCGCTGCCAGATGAGCTTCATTATCATTTGCAGTTGCAGTCTGATACTCAAAAGTTACCGGGAATTTCTTTGCTAAATAATGGTCACAATAATTCTTAATCTCTATACCCTGGATATCTGTATAGTTATATAAAATAATACCAATCTTTACGTCTTTTACATTCGCATCGCTGTTGGACCCTGTTGCCGTTCCAGTCTCAGAAGTCCCCCCTGCTGTATCCGCAGATCCTGAATTGCTTTTTCCTGATGAACAACCCGTTAATGCCATCGCTATTAATAAAATACACCCTAATATGAATGCTAAATTTTTTTTCATACTCTTTTTCTCCTTTCAAATGTTGGAGTACTCTCGGAAACTCTCACAACTTGTTTTTGCCGATATTTTAGATGCTGTTATTAAAATTTCATCTCCATTTTCGTGATATCATAGGTATGTTTTTACGCAGACCGTCTGAGCACCGCGAAGGAAAGGCAAGTAAAAACATACCTATGATATCACAAAAATGTCCTCAACCTATATTCAGC
>JBAVPE010000092.1:0-1827 GCA_049692775.1 Anaerocolumna sp.
GCATGACCAGTACTATGACAACATGAATGACGTGGCCTACTGCATCTACCAGACGGACCTGTCGGGCTACACGGGCTCGCCGACCATCGGCTTTGACTGGGCGGACAACGGCCAGCCGCGCATTCCCGACAAGTATTACGTTGGCCTGAGCAACTGGGACAGCAACCGCTGGTCCTGGTTTGACGGACCGCTCGACCAGGTGCTGACCGTGGATGACCTGGCCCCCTTCATAGATGGCAACGGGCGGATGCTGATCACGCTGCTGGTGATTCAGCGCGAGAACGTGGTGGTCCTGCACACCATCAAGGTCGGGGCCCCGGAACAGCGTGGGACCGGGTTTGAGCTGGAGGACATTCCCATCAAGTCCAGCGTGCCGCCCCTGTATGTGCCGCAGTTGCCGGCCACGCTGGATCTCAGTGATGGCTGCGCGCCGGTGAATGACCAGGGCACCTGGGGCGCCTGCACGGCCTTTGCCGTGGGCGATGGTGCATACAACTATGAACTCAACAGCATCTATGGCCAGCTGGGCTGGAATCTTGAGGATGCTGCCAACCGGGTCAGCCCCAAGTACCTGTACATTGAATCCGGCAAGTACGAGGGTTTCCCGCCGGGGCCGGACTACGGGCGCTATACGGACGAGGTTGCCGCCGACCTGATGCAGTACGGCGTTGCCACCGAAGCGCATGCACCCTACGACCTGGTCTACGATGACAACTGGACCATCGCCGCGCTGGATGACGCGGACCTGCTGAAAACGAGCAGCTATGTACCGCTGCCCTGCCGCACGAATGCCGGCATAGATTCGATCCGCACGGTGCTGGCGATCCAGCGGCGGCCGGTGCTGCTCAGCACCCAGGTGGACTTCGGCCTGTTCTACTACGAGCCGGGCACGGTCTGGGACTTCACCGGCCCCAGCTTCGGCGGGCATGCGATGCTGATCGTGGGCTATGACGACGCCCGGCAGGCCTTCAAGCTGCGCAATTCCTGGGGCGTGGACTGGGGCGAGGATGGCTACCTGTGGATGAGCTATGCCTCGCTGAAGAATCCCTATAACTGGTATGCCCAGTGCGGCTATATCCAGGATGACTACGACCCCGTGGTAGCCCAGCATTTCACCGGCCAGACCCTGGACATTCTGCCTCCGGCAAAGCTTGAGGCTTCGGATGGCTCAGCCGGCGATGTTGTCAGCCTGAGCTGGGATGCCGTGGAGAATGCCACGGGTTACCGCGTCTACCGGGACACGGCGGACACGCCGATCGCCGAACTGGGTGCGGTTACACAATACACGGACAGTTCCCCGGGAGACAGCCTGGCGCATGTGTACTGGGTTTCGGCGCTGCAGGACTCCACCGAAAGCAGCCGTTGCCAGCCCGACCTGGGCTTCACCGCTCAGTCTCCCTCCATTACCGGCGTTTCGCCGCAGTCCGGTGCCGAGGGGCAGCAGATCCGCTTTGTGCCGGAGGCCTTCGGCGAGCCGGACATGAGCTTCGCCTGGGACTTCGGCGGCGGCGCAATCCCCAATACCAGCACGGAAACCGGCCCGCTGGTGGTGCTGGGCAGCCAGGGCAGTTACGATGCCACTTTGACAATTACCAGTTCGGAAGGGGTCATGGTTCACAACTGGACGTTGACGGTCCAGGCCAACCAGCCGCCCGTTGCCTATCTTGACAACCCGGACCAGGATCCGGCCATCGCCCCCTACGACTGCCACTTCGAGGCCAGCGGCGGCGACGATGACGGCTACATCGTGCTCTACGAATTTGACTGGGAGAACGACGGGGTCTACGACCTGGTGACAACAGAGGGCAATGTGACGCACACCTATAC
>JBAVPE010000093.1:0-28464 GCA_049692775.1 Anaerocolumna sp.
TACTAGTACTACCTTGCATAAACAATGCTTAATAGCAGATGCTGAATTAAGTGTTATTTACGCAAGGCAGTACTAGATATACGGAATCTTAATTTGAAATATAATTACCAATGAAGGAATTCAATACTTTAATTTACAATTATAAAATAAATACTGCTGCTTTTTTTATTTTACCACTTCCATTATGAAAAATGTATAAATAGTAAGCTATTTCGTGAAAACCTGTGAACATTTGACTAGCCACTTTCTATTGCTAAAATATGTCGATTCGTGTTATAATTATTATAATTTAAATCTGGAAAAAAGCAATATAGAATTAATAAAAATCAAAGCCTGGGGTGGAACGATTGAAAGATAAAGTGGAGCGGTTAGCGAAGGGAGTTTTCGAATATGAAACACCTGGAATTCTGCTGTCGGAAGAAGAGCTTTTCATAACAGTAGATGCCGGTAAAATTTATTCCGGTAGTTTTACCATTAAAAATAATAAAAATACACCAATTAAAGGTATTCTTTATTCATCAAGCGAGCTGTTCCGTCTGGAACAAAACAAATTTACGGAAAGGGAAACTGTCATTCACTACAGCTTTTATGGGAATAATATGAATCCTTTAGAAACTGCAAAGGGTGAAATCTGCATTGTCAGTGATTGCGGAGAAATCATATTGCCTTTTAATGTAAATATAGAGGCACCTTATCTCGATTCTTCCATTGGGAAAATTAAGGATTTGTTTAATTTCACCAATCTCGCCAAGGCAGACACAGCAGAAGCAATTAAGCTCTTTAAATCTCAGGAATTTAAACAAATCCTAATACATCATGATACAAAATATCTTTTATTATATCAGAACATAATCAAAAGCAGGTCCATAAGTCAGGCCTTAGAAGAATTTTTAATTGCAATCCGTAAAAAGCTCCAAATCAATATTACTGTAGATAAAACAGAACTTAAATTTGATATCGGAAATGAGAGCATTATGGATAAGGTTACCTTGGTTAAAGATAATTGGGGATATGCCGAAATCAGGGTCAGTACAGATGCATCTTTTCTTGTTCCCGAACACAAAATAATCTGGTCGGAAAATTTTGTGGGGAATACCTATCTTTTAGAATTTGTATTAAATCCTGCCTTTATGCGTTACGGTAATAATTATGGAAAATTATTTTTGAAAACTACTCATGAAACGATAGTAATTGAAGTCACCTGCCATTGTAAAAAATCAGGATATACGAAGGACACAAATCATAAAAAGATGAATCTGTGTCAGGAAAAACTCACTGGCAACTATTTGAACTTCAGGATGAACCGTATGCCCCTTCAGGAATATGTAAGAGAATCAGAAGCTATACTGGAACAATTAAACCAGGATGTTAAAAACCAGTTTTTATATCATCTGATGCAGATTCATTTTTTAATCATATCCGGCAATGATACCAATGCCAGACAGATGTTAGAGGAATATGCCGAAGCGGCAGAAGGGTTAAAACAGTCGGCAGTTCCTTACTGTGGGTATTTATACCTTTTGGCACTCCTTCGTAAAGATGAAGTATCCATATTGGATGCGCTGCAGACCATACGTGGTTACTATGACAGCTATCATGATTGGAAATTACTCTGGTTTATTTTGTATATTGATAAAAAATATGATAATAATAAGGCTATTAAATTAGGGGAAATTAAAGAGCAATATAAAGCCGGTTGCCGAAGTCCGATTTTATATTTTGAAGCAGCTTTAATTTTTAATGAAGAACCTTCCCTGCTCCATGAATTGCAGGAGTTTGAATTGCAGGTACTTAACTGGGATATTAAAAATGATTATATAACCGAAGAAGCAGCAATGCAATATACATATCTGGCAGGAAAAAGAAAGCATTTCAGCCAGGCGGTCCATCACAGCCTGACGAAGTTATATGATAAATACCAGAATAAGGAGATCTTAACTGCAATCTGCAGCCTGCTCATTAAAGGACAGCAAAGAAGCAGCAGATATTTTAGCTGGTACCAGGAAGGTGTTAAGGAGCAGTTACGGATAACGGAACTTTATGAATATTACATGTATTCTATTACAGAGAATGCAGATACCGTACTGCCGCAGCAGATTCTAATGTACTTTATCTATAACAGCAATCTGAATGACCGGAAGAAATCCTACCTCTATGCTTATATTGTAAAGAATAAAGAAACCCTGCCTACTATATACCGTTCCTATTGGAAACGGATGGAACAGTTTGCCTATAAGCAGTTAGGGACCCATAATATTAATGAAGGCCTTTCCCTGCTCTATGAAGAAATTATATCACAGCAGGGTTTAACACAGGAAATGGCAGTAGAATTACCCTATGTTATGTTCAAGCATGAAGTCGTATGTCATAACCCTAACATGAAAGGCGTCTTAGTTGTCCATAAGGAAATGAAAGAGGAAGTTTATACGCAATTTTTGGCAGGTACTGCACTGGTGGATATTTATACAGAGGATGCGGAAACTTTCTTAGTGGATGGTTATGAGAACCGGTATGCCGCTACAGCGGAATATACGATAAATAAACTGATGCATTGGGAGTATTATATTAACACCTGTTATGAGATGAAGGTAAATCATCCCATGATTTTATTGAATTTATCTGAGAAAGTGCAGACTTACCTCAAATTTGATGATCAGTCAATTGAAATCCGCAAAAGAATACTGGATTTAAAAGGTTTAAGCGACGCTTATTATAATAAAATTAATCTAGACCTGATTCATTATTATTATGATAATTTTGAAGGGGAGTTGTTAGAAACCTATTTAAATAAAATAGATCTCCACGGCCTTGATAAAAGGGACAGGGATAATATAATAGAATTTTTTGTGATTCGTGACTTATATGATAAAGCGTTAGCTGCACTCATTGAATTCGGGTTTGAGGGAATTGCGGTTAAGCGGTTAATTAAATTGTGTTCCAATCTGATTCAAAACAACAGGGAAGAGGATAATAAAACTGAGTTTATTGTGAGTTTAGCTTATCATATCTTTAAAGCAGGTAAATATAATGAAGAAATCCTGGAATATCTGGTTAAGCATTTCTTTGGTACCACCGGGGAAATGTATCAGCTCTGGGAAGCCGCGGTAGGTTTTGAGATGGAAACCGCAGATTTAGAAGAACGTTTGCTGGGACAGATGTTATTTGCAGAAAGCTATATTACTAATTCCCTGGCAGTATTTCTAAAGTATTATAAAAGAGGGACAAACCATAGGCTGATCAAAGCATTTTTATCCTATAATGCATATAAGTATATCGTTATGGACAGGGTTATTAAACCGGAATTATTTAGTATTATGAAGAGGGAACTTTCCTACGGGGAAAACGAAGTATGTATGCTGGCGTTGCTAAAGTATCTGTCCCACGGAGATAGTTATGAAGAAAGCGATATTGAACTGATTGATTTTAATTTACATGTATTGATACGCAAAGGTCTTATCTTACCTTTTTATAAAAAGTTTCAAAGTATAATTACATTGCCTTCCCGTATTAATGACAGAATATTTGTAGAGTATGTAACCAATCCTTCTCATAAAGTAACAATTCACTACCGTTTAGAGGAAAAAAACGGTTCAGATGAATTTATTCCAGAGGTTATGAAAAATATATATCAGGGCATCCACATGAAGGAATTTATTCTATTCTATAATGAAAGCATTCAATATTATATAACGGAAGAAGATGAAGAGGGACAAGTTGCCATAACAGAAAGTGTAAATGTCCAGCTGGATAATAATATGAAATTAGATGAGGATACCAGATATAATCATATTAATTTTATCCTGACAGCTTTAGAGGTACAGGATGATAAAACATTAATAGAAAGCTTAAGTAATTACATTAAGACAAACTATGTAATGGCGAAGGCATTTAACCTTTTATAGTTTGTGACCAGGGTAATCCCGGAACCTGAATGTAACTTGGGAAGATATTTCAGATGATTGGATAATAAAAAAATAGATTAACAGCATATAAGAAATGAGCAAAATCAAGTATGAGAGTTTCCGGGAGTACTCTGAAATAGAAGGAAGGTATGGAATATGAGTGAACAAAGAAGTCTTATCGTAGGATTTGACCTGTGTGAGCATGATTCACAGATCTGTTGCTATAATCCGAAAACTTTTGAAGCGGAATCTATCTGTGTAACTTCCGATAAAACAAAATATTTAATACCAACCGTATTGGGGGTAAAGGAAAGAACAAAAGAATGGGTTTATGGAGAGGAAGCATATAACTGCAAAGAGGCGGGAACCGGAGTTTTAATTGACGGATTATTATCAAAAATCAGAAATGGGGAAGACGATGCCGAAATTTATGGTGTACCCTTTAAGCCGGTTGCCCTATTGGAAAAGTATTTACGCAAATGTCTTTCGTTATTAAAAATTTATTTTCCCTCCAACAGTATCCTTAAGCTTGTTGTTACCATAAAGGAATCAAATGAATGCATAAGGGAGAGTATATACCAGGCATTAGATAAACTGGGTATTGGGAAAGACCGTGCATTTGTTCAAAGCCATTCCCAAAGTTATCAATATTATGCACTTTATCAAAGCAAAGAATTTTGGATAAATGATGTCGGACTATTTGATTTTGATGAGCAGGGCTTAAAGTACTATCAGATAACCATTGACCGGAAGGTTCAGCCCAATATCGTTGGAATTCTTGAAAAAGATTTGCAGGATATTATAAATTATGAGGCGTTAAAAGAAATTACGGACGGAGGGAAATTAGAATATTTATTTAGTAATTCAGCCAAAAAAGTACTGCACAAACAGCTTGTTTCCACCGTCTATGTAACAGGCAAAGGATTTGAAGGTAATTGGGCGGATAATGTTTTAAAGGAATTATGCACTGGAAGAAGAGTTTTTAAGGGGCAGAATCTTTATGCCAAAGGTGCTTGTTATGCGGCGAAAGAACTATCCGGTGAACATAAGCTGAAGAATTTTTTATTGCTGGGAAGTGACATGATTGCCAGTACTTTCTTTATTAACGGATATTATGATGCGAAACCTGCGGAGGCAGTCCTTGCAAGGGCAGCCATACCCTGGTATGAAGCAGGGGAAAAGATAGATTTGATTTTGGATGATATTAAGAAAATTACTATTCATCGGAAGGATCTTTTAAAACATGAGACAATATCTTACAGTCTGCCCTTGGATGGATTACCGAACCGGCCCAATAAAACTACCAGGGTTTCTGTTAGAATTAAATTTATTAACAAGTGTACAGCAGTTATTACAGTAAAAGATAATGGATTTGGAGAGTTTTTTCCTTCCTCCAATCGAGTTTGGGAGAAGGAGATTTCCTTTTAATTGTTTATTGCTTCGAACAGAGGGTTATTGAGGATATTTTAGATGCTTTAGTTAGGCTGAGAACATTTTCTGACTATCCTATGTCTGTTTTTGCTTGCCTTTCCTTCACTGCGTTCAGACGGTCTGCGCAAAAACAGACATAGGATAGTCAGAAAATGCAACGGGTATTATTGGGAGGCATCTAAAATATCCAGAAGACAGGTTGAGATAGGAGGGTTTTTATGGGAAAGTTAATTATTTGTAATGGGAGGCAGGCGGACAAGCCTTTTTACTTTAAGCTGACGGATACATCTGTGTATTCTATCGAGGAGCTGTGTTATTATTTTTATCATAATATTGAGATTATTCATGAAGATTTGTTTGATCAGGCTTTATTGGATTGGATCAGGGAGGATTTGAAGCTGGGGGAGCGGGCAGACAAGCTCCTTGAATTATTAGATAGTAAGGCCGGATTAAAGGATTATGTTGTTTGTGTTTTATGCAGTGCGGATTATTACTCAGAGGCTGAGATTAAGAAGCTGATCCTTATCATGGATGAGTTAGAAAAATTGACACCGATTGATAAAAAGAAGAAAAAAGCTGATAATTACATGAAATACAGACAGTTTACCGAAGCCGCCCTGGAGTATGAGAATATTTTAAACAGCCAGGAGGCAGAGGTATTAGATAGTATCCGGTATGGTAATTTGGTACATAATCTGGCTTTGGCGCAGATAAATACCATTGGGTTAACCGCAGCAGCAGATAGTTTTAAAGAAGCCTATGAACGAAATCACAATAAGGAATCCTTAAGGCAGTATTTTTATACGCTGATCATGAGCAAACAGGAGGAGAGGCTTAAGCAGGAAGTTTTAAATTATGGTACCAGCCAGGATTTTCTGGAGGAGATTCAAAGCGAATTGCGGATATATTATGAGGAAGCAGAAGCTTCTGCTGATTATCAGGTTATAGGTAATCTTTTAGAATACAAGGACGCTGGAAAAATTGTTCAATTTTACGAGATGACAGGTGACACAATGAATGAGTGGAAACAGGTATTCCGAAGGGAAAACTCGTAAACAGGAGAGGAATGGAATGGGAATCATAAAAAAATTATTTTCCGGAAGGAATCATAAAAAAAATAGAAAACAAAAAGACCAGGACCAGTCACAGGTTAATGATAGTTTTGAAAGCGTATTGGATGATAAGCTTGATGATAGTACGGTGGTTAAGTTAGAAGAGAAGAAGGTTGATTATGATTCTGCAACAGACCGTGGAAATTTTATTATTGATAACTGCGAACAGATCCTTGAAACTTCGAAACATCTGGAGGAGCTAAAGGTTGAATATCAGGCAGTAACCTCTTATTTGACCGATATCCAGAAGCTGGATCAGATACCAACCGATGAAAGGGAACTTTTAAACGATTTTGCAAGAAAAATTATTACCTTTACCAGAGAAAGGGCAAAATATCAGAATAATTCCAGAAAGATATCAGATACCCAGTTTAAGCATATTGCCAGGTATGAGGATGTATTACCGAAAGAATTGAAAAGGATGAAAAATAATGAAGCATACAGCAATACTATTAAAACGGATATGAAATATCTGGAGGGTGAAAAAGGTGCTCTTTATTATCAGAAAGAAGAGATACTTAATAAGCATCATTATTTAAAAGGTATCGCTGCTACCACCTGTGTTTTGGTAGCCATTTTATTTGCATTATTTATCCTGGTTCAATTTTATACGAAAGCAGATATGCAGGTACCATTTATTATGACTATTACGATGGCATTAATTTCGGCCTTTTACATATTTTTAAATTCCGGTAACAACAGAAAAGAGATGAAATTAACAGAATTAAAGTTAAATAAGGCGATCGGTCTTCTGAATAAGGTTAAAATAAAGTATATTAACAATACCAATGAACTGGATTACGCTTATCAGAAATACATGGTAAACAGTTATGCGGAACTTCAGTATTTATGGGAACAGTACTTAAAAACGAAAGAAGAAGAAAAGCAATATAATAAAAACACAGAACAGCTGGAATATTTCAACAGGGAACTTGTAAAGGAATTAAGAAGCTATGACATAAAAGACCCGGATATATGGGTTTATCAGGCAGCGGCCATTATAGACAATAAAGAAATGGTTGAGGTTCGCCACCGGCTAAATATAAGAAGGCAAAAGCTTAGGGAAAGGATTGATTATAATAATAAATTGAAAGATACAAGTACGGAAGAAATCACTAAATTTATTAATCAACGGCCGGGGAATAGGGATGAAGTTACGGAAAAGTTAAGGAAATACGGGATATATTTATAAAAGAATATAATTGAAAGCATAAAAAATTGGTGAGTTGATATTCACCGATTTTTTTATGCAATAAGCAATCGTGTCTTATAGAACAAAAATGCTTATTTACCAATAAACAACTTGCGTTTTTTTGACACTATAATAAAAACATGTAGAATAGATAAATAATATTGAAAAAAATGGAAATGTGTTATAGTATTTTATTATCATAAGTTAGGGAGAAGGTTGAAAGAAAATTTAAATAATGAAAGGATGCCACTTATAGATTCTTTCAACCTGCTTTATTTGTGGCAATACCGCAGACAGGTCTGCGGTATGCAATGGGTGAGAAAAATGAACACAATAAAATATAACCATTATTTTCGAATACATTATTTCTTTGCTGATTGTTATTTTTGTCTTGGATTTGTGCTTTCATTATTTTTATTGATAAATGGAAGTATTTTGAAAAATATAAATACCCTCTTTGGTATAAGCAGCAATCGTATTTCAGAAATAAATGCCTATTTGTATTTTTTTAGTTTCATATACTGCGTCATAATTTCAGGTTATTGGATTTCATTAAGGGGTAAAGAAATTGCAATCAGAAAAGCTTTTGGATGGGTTAATTTTAATATAGTATTTTTAATAGTGAAAGATTTATTTTTGTTATTTCTTATATCCTTTCTTTTGTTTCAAATTATAGAAAAACTATTTCTAAACTTACTGATGCTGTATTTAAAACCATATAATATCACTACACTTAAAAATATAGTCCATTTATCCGGTCATAACATTTTTAACATTCTTATTGTTCAGCTATTTACCGTAGCTGTTACTGTTTTTATTTCAATTTATGGAATATTTAAAAGTACACCGATTAAGAAACTATCGTAAGTATGAATATAGGAGAACATTAACTGTGAAACTAATTAATATAATTTCTTTATCTCTAAAATTTATTTATGTCCGTAAACGCAGCTTATTTTTAAGCATAATAATGTGTATTATCGCATTTTATTTATGTATTAATATTTATGTGGAGGCAGGCGTTACACAAAACTATGGATATACCATTAAGAAAGCCCTTAATAAAAGTGCTGATGCCACCTATAGTATAGAATATAATAAGGGGTTCCCAAGTGATGGTTCCTTAGATGATAAAGCTAAGGAATTGTCATCTTTTATTGATACATTGAACAAGGTTGATGCACATGGGTACTTTTGCGTGACCTGCGATACATTTACTGAACTTTTAAATAATAACAATTATAAAAATAAAATGCAGGAAATATATGGTGCAACAGAACCAGAGGAAGATATGGGATACAGCAATGTATTATATTTGCAGCCGAATGTTTTAGACCTGTGTGATCTGGAAGTTTATGCAGGTACAAAAGAATTAGATTATGATAAAGAATCAGAAACAATTCCGCTGTTAGTAGGTTATTCTTTTAAGGATGTATTGCCTGTGGGAACGGTTTTAACCCAGGATTCCTACGGTGTTAAATATAAAGTTGCAGGTATATTAAAAGAAAATTCTAATTGGCTTGAAATTGGGGATGCATCTTTTGGTTATACTTTTTCCTGGGGAAATAATCTTGATGGAATGTTTGTGGCATTATTTAGTGATGAATATTATAAGAATTTATTTTTTGATATAGCTCAAACGTATTATTTTACATTTACCGATACGAAAGATATGAATAAAGATATAACAAACATTGCGAGTAGAGCGTCTGAACTGGGGTTAGATGTATCTATATACTCTGTTTCAGAAAAAATAAATTTACTTATGAATAATTTAAATTATTTTAAAAATGCCCGCATTTTAATTGTAATTATCAGTTCTTGTATTATAATAATCCTATTATCCTTATGTTTTATCAGTTATATTATAAAGCATAAGAATGAATTCGGTATTTTATACGCAAATGGCATTGACAATATCAGTCTGATAAAAATGATCATGTTAGAAAATGGTTTTATCTTAATCATATGTGGGATTATCTCTTTCTTATATTGTTATTATTCGCTGGTAAGCGGTAGTAATAAGCATGGCGCTTATTATTTGTCCTACTATAATTCGATGAAAGGAACTGCATCCTTTTACTTAATTATAACTATTTTATTTATATATTTGTGTTCCTCATTGATTTCCATAAAATATTTATGCAAACTTAAACCGGTAGAATTACTAGGAGGTGATGAAGAGTGATAAAATTAAAAGAAATACATAAGGTTTATCAAGGTAATTTTGGATATAAAACGGTACTGGGCCATATTGATTTAACAATAAAGGAAGGAGAATTTCTAGCTGTTATGGGTCCATCCGGAAGCGGAAAATCGACCTTGCTTCATATAATCGGTTGTATGGATGTATTAACGTCGGGAAGCTATCAACTGGATGGGATTGAAGTCGGCAATATAAATTTAAGAGAGCTTAGCAAATATCGTAAAAAATACATTAGTTTCGTATTTCAAAATTTTGCCCTGATGAATCACTTTACCGCATACGAAAATGTTGAAGTTCCGTTGCTTGCAAGAAATGTGCCGTTAAAAGAAAGAAAAAAAATAATCTTAGAAAAATTACAATTACTGAACATAGAAGATGTTATTTATAAACTGCCAAAGCAGATGTCAGGAGGGCAGCAGCAAAGAGTTGCCATAGCCAGGGCATTAGCGGCAGATACAGAAATCGTATTGGCAGATGAACCTACCGGTGCCTTAGATCATAAAACCGGTATGGAAATGATGGAGATACTAAAAAAGATGAATGAAACCGGAAAAACTATTGTTTTAGTAACACATGACAACCAAGTAGCTGATTATGCAGACCGGATTATACATATACAGGATGGTAAAATTGCTTAAGCTAAAGGAGGGTACCAGCCAGAACTAAAAACCACTTGACAGAACCAAATTCATTACATATTATATAATAGTAACAAAAAGATTCGATAAGTTACAATAAAGTAAAGAATATTGGATAAATGTGTAGATGGAGAGGATTAGATAAATAATCTTATCAGAGAGGATGACCCATAGGCTGAAAGGTTATCTTAATGAGAATTTATTAAAGGTAGCTCCTGAACAGTATCTCTGAAGATGAGTAAGAAATACCGGGCGGTCCCGTTACAGGCTGGAGGTTAGTTTAACAGACAGACCCAGAGGTGGCATAAACTTTGCCATAAATAAAGGTGGTACCACGGTTCTTCGTCCTTTCAGACGGAGGACTTTTTTTGTGTTATAGGCTTCGGGTTTCAAAAGGTCAATTTAGTTTTTAGAATGAATATATATACACTGTATTCATAAAATGCATGTAGAGGGACCTCTTGACACCCGAAATAAAAAGTAAATCATGAGAATTCATTAATAAAGGAGAAAAACCATGCAGAAAGAGTTAGCAAAAACCTATGATCCCCAGGACATAGAAGGCAGATTATATGCAAAATGGCTGAATAAGAAATATTTTCATGCTAAAGTTGATAAAACCAGGAAACCATTTACCATCGTCATTCCACCGCCAAATATTACGGGGCAGTTGCATATGGGACACGCTTTGGATAATACCATGCAGGATATTTTAATCCGCTTTAAGAGAATGCAGGGATATAATGCATTATGGCAGCCCGGAACAGACCATGCAAGTATTGCCACAGAAGTAAAGATCATTGAGCAGTTAAAAAGGGAAGGAATGGATAAAGAGAGCCTGGGCAGGGACGGTTTCTTAAAAAGAGCCTGGGAATGGAAAGAAGAATACGGTGGCAGAATCATCGGACAGTTAAAGAAATTAGGTTCTTCCTGTGACTGGGACAGAGAACGTTTTACCATGGACGAAGGTTGTTCTAAAGCAGTAACGGAGGTATTTCTCCGCTTATATGAAAAAGGCTATATCTACAAAGGATCCAGGATTATCAACTGGTGTCCCGTATGCCAGACCAGTATATCCGATGCCGAAGTGGAACATGAAGAGCAGGAAGGTCATTTCTGGCATATTAAGTATCCTATAGTGGGAAGTAATGAATTTGTTGAAATTGCAACTACAAGACCGGAGACGATGCTGGGTGATTCCGCAGTAGCAGTTCATCCGGAGGATGAAAGATATAAACACCTGATTGGCAAAATGGTTTTACTGCCGTTCGTGAATAAAGAAATACCAATTATAGCAGATGCATATGTAGATAAAGAGTTTGGAACAGGCGTTGTTAAAATCACACCAGCCCATGACCCCAATGATTTTGAAGTTGGTAAAAGACATAACCTTCCGGAAATCAATATTATGAATGATGATGCAACCATTAATGGGAATGGCGGCAAATATGAGGGTATGGACCGTTATGAAGCCAGAAAACGGATGGTTAAGGAACTGGATGAAATGGGCTTGTTAGTGAAAGTAGAGGAGCACGTTCATAATGTAGGAACCCATGACAGATGTAAGACTACGGTTGAACCATTAATTAAGCAGCAATGGTTCGTTAAAATGGATGAGCTGATTAAACCAGCCATAGAAGCGGTTAAAACCGGTGAAGTCCGGTTTGTTCCGGAACGTTTTGATAAAATATATTTTAATTGGACGGATAATATCAGGGACTGGTGTATTTCAAGGCAATTATGGTGGGGACATCGGATTCCTGCTTATTACTGTGATAAGTGCGGTGAAATTATTGTATCCAAGGAAGTACCGGGGAAATGCCCGAAATGCGGACACACCCATTTAAGACAGGATGAGGATACTTTAGATACCTGGTTTAGTTCGGCCCTATGGCCTTTTTCAACCCTTGGATGGCCGGAGGAAACGGAAGATGTAAAATATTTTTATCCGACCGATGTTTTGGTAACCGGATATGATATTATATTTTTCTGGGTTGTCCGTATGGTATTTTCCGGTTTTGAGTACACCGGCAAAGCACCTTTTAGTAAAGTTTTAATTCATGGACTTGTAAGGGATTCCCAAGGGAGAAAGATGAGTAAATCGCTTGGTAATGGTATTGATCCTTTGGAAATTATTGATAAATACGGCGCAGATGCCTTAAGATTAACCTTAATAACTGGTAATGCCCCTGGTAATGACATGCGTTTTTACTGGGAAAGGGTAGAAGCCAGCAGAAATTTTGCCAATAAAGTATGGAATGCCTCCAGATTTATTATGATGAACTTGGAGAAAGCCCAGACCGGAGATACCATAGATCCTAAAACTTTAACAGATGCTGATAAATGGATTTTATCCAAAGCCAATACCCTTGTTAAAGATGTTACAGACAATATGGACAATTTTGAATTAGGTATTGCAGTACAGAAAATTTATGATTTTGTTTGGGAAGAGTTCTGTGACTGGTATATTGAGATGGTAAAACCCAGACTGTACAGTGAGACTGACGAAACCAAAGCAGGTGCGATGTTTACGTTAAAGCAGGTACTTACCGTATCTTTAAAGCTTCTTCATCCTTTTATGCCTTTTATTACGGAAGAAATCTACTGTACCTTAAAAGAAATGGAAGGCAAAAGTGCAGAGGATGAATCCATTATGATTTCTGAATGGCCTGTATATGAGGAAGCCCTTGCTTATCAGACTCAGGAGGAAGCAGTTGAAATCATTAAGGCTGCGGTTAAGAGTATACGAAATGTCCGTACTGATATGAATGTTCCGCCAAGCAGAAAAGCAGCTGTCATTGTTGTTTCCGAGAATGTAAAAGTACGGACGATATTTGAAAACAGTAAAGTATTTTTCGCTGCTTTAGGTTATGCGGCTGAGGTAACGATTCAGGCGGATAAAGCAGGCATACCTTCAGATTCTGTTGCAGCAGTAATTTCGGAAGCTTCTATTTACATGCCATTTGCTGACCTGGTAGATATAGATAAAGAAATTGAACGCCTTACGAAAGAAAAACTGAGATTAGAAGGAGAATTACAGCGGGTTAAGGCTATGCTAAGTAATGTGAAGTTTGTCAGTAAGGCTCCCGAAGCAAAGATTGCAGAAGAAAAAGATAAATTGGAGAAGTACTCCAATATGATGTTACAGGTTACGGAACAATTACTGCATCTTAGCGAATAAACAAAAGAAATAACCAATTTGTATAAGTGTAAAAAATCATAAATAATGGAAAAAATAGGTTACTGTGTCGAAGCGTATCGAACAATTTCTCTTGCATTAAAATTCAGTAATATTATAATAGAAGTAGGGATTACTAAGCATTTATTATTCCAGGCAGTAGAATATCCGTTACGTGTATATTCTATTGCATTTAATACGATACAGGCAAATATTAACTTGATTTTTATCCTCAAACTAGTTATGATGTATATGTTCAGATGAAAAAAGGGAGTAAGGTGGAAAATAGATAAACCCCCTATTTTGCACCATCCTGATTTGAATACGTGCAGAGCACGTGTAAGGGAGTAAGGTGGAAAATAGATACCCCCCCTATTTTGCACCATCCTGATTTGAGTGCGTGCCGGAGTACGCAGATAGGAGTTAATATGATTAATTTCGATGAAGAATTAGCTAAATTTCAGCCAAGCCTTGAGGTTGATCAGGCTGAAGATGTAATTAATAATAATGATTTATCTGATATTACAGATATAATAAAAACCATGCTTAAGGATTTGAAAGATAAATAAATCTGATTAGGATGCATGCTAAACCTGTAAATGGGAGTTAAGATTTAATGTGGGAGCTAGTGTCGTAAGTAAACTAGTACAACGTATTCTAAATAACTGGTCAGAAAACGCAGGATTAATTTAAATACGCTGTACTAGAGTTTAATACATGAGAATAAACGGTTAGGTGGAGATGAATATGATTTGTCCGGTGTGTGGCAGCGCTGTAGCAGCTAAAAGGAATCGCTGTGAAAGATGCAGCGAGGATTTGACAATATATAGGAAAATGTACTTGCTATCCAATAAATATTATAATGAAGGCCTGGAAAAAGCAAAAGTCAGGGATTTATCCGGTGCCATATTAGTATTAAAAAAGAGCTTGGAATTAAATAAAAGGAATACCGATGCCAGAAACCTGTTAGGACTCATTTATTATGAAGTAGGCGAAACAGTATCTGCATTAAGTGAGTGGGTAATCAGCAAACATTTTCAGGCAGAAGAAAATGATGCAGATGATTATATGGAATCCATCCAGTCTAATCCAACGAAATTGGACACGCTGAACCAGACCATAAAAAGATATAATTCAGCCCTGCAATCAGCCAAACAAGGAAACGATGACCTGGCTATTATTCAGTTAAAGAAGGTCACTAACTTAAACCCTCATTTTGTGAAAGCCCTGCAGTTATTATCCCTTCTTTATATGAAGAACGGGGAAACGGACAAAGCGGTCAAGTGTCTGATTAGAGCGAATAAGATTGATGTTTCTAACACAATAACTTTGAGATATCTGCATGAACTGGGTGAAATGTCGGCTTCCGTCCGGGATGACGGCAAAACAACGGATAGTGAGAATATTAGAAGGATTCAGGAACCTACCGTATATCCACAAACCGGTTATAAAGAAGATAAACCTAATGTCTGGGTATTTGTTAATCTTATTTTAGGTATTGCAATCGGTATTTTAGGCGTATTTTTCCTTATCGTACCCACTGTAGAAAATAATTACAAAAATCAGCTGAAGAACCAGGAAGTAGAATACAATGCTGAAATAAATAAAAATTCCCAAAACCAGACTGCCCTTAACAATAAGAATACAGACTTGCAACAGAAAGTGGATGATTTACAAGCTCAAATTGATGGCTTTGAAGTTGTTGAGTATGATGATACCATATATAATGATTTATTTAAATCTGCAAAACTTTATACGCAGGAATTAATGACCGGTAATCCAAATGATGTGGATTATGTTAAAGTTGCAGATGCTTTAGCCAAAGTAAAGCCAGAAAAATTAGATAAGCAGGATGCGAAGGATTTATATAATCAGATCAAAGATGCAACCTATGTGAAAGCTTCGGAAGAACTCTATGACGAGGGACATGATGTATTGTATGCCGACAGAAAGTATGATGAAGCCTTAGAAAGTTTAAATAAAGCATACGAATACGATCCGAATAATGTAGATGCCATTTATTTTATCGGCAGATCTTATCACCAGTTAAGTGACTATGAGAATGCAAAGAAATATTATAATATCATATTAGATAAGTTTCCGGATTCCGACCGTGCCAGCGAAGCACAGGAACGTTTATCTGATATAGATTAATACGATACAACGGATAAAATGACATTAAAAAGAAAGACAATTCTAGTGACAGCTTCATTAGAGATGTCTTTTTTTATAGATAAGGCAGTAAATATATGTAATTATATGTAATTTTATGGCGAATATGCAATTGCTTCAATGAAACAGCACCCTAATATGTTCTTTGTATATTTTGCGTGCATTGGTTTTTAAGATCGGATGTAATTGGATAATCACATATTAGGTTAATTAATTTATGAAAATATGCGAGGTAAGGTTTGGTGTAAATTATGGACAAGCAAGAAAAGAAAACAAAAAATACTACAATTGTGCAGTTGCGGGAGGGGGTGAAAGCAGACTTTGAGATTATTAATAATTGTCTGGTCATAAAGTTATTGGAAGAATTAGATCATCATAATGCCCTTTCTATACGGGAACAGTCAGATAAACTAATTACCGGTAAAAATATAAAGGATATCGTATTTGACTTTACCGGATCGGATTTTATGGATAGTTCCGGTATTGGGGTTATTATGGGACGTTATAAAAAGATAATATTTACAGGGGGTAAAGTTGCAGTAACAGGAGTTAACCAAAGTGTAGATAGGATCTTTCGTTTATCCGGGTTATATAAAATTATTCATAAATTCGAAACAATAGAAGATGCGGTCAAGAAATTTAACCATAATTAAAGATTATTTGAACGTAAAGGGGCAGACGAAAGGTCTGCATGGGAGGACGTTTAAGAGCAGGAGGATAAGTATGGATTATACTAACGAAATGTTGTTGGAAATTGATAGTCAGTCAAGAAATGAAAGTTTTGCAAGAATGGTAGTTGCAGGATTTGTAGCACAGCTGGATCCGACAATTGAAGAAATTGCGGACATTAAAACGGCAGTTTCAGAGGCAGTAACCAACGCAATTATTCATGGTTATAATAATGGTGCCGGTAGAGTTAAAATATATTGTAGGATTTGTAATCATGAAGTATTGATTGAAATTGTGGATACCGGAAAAGGAATTGAAGATATTGAAAAGGCTATGGAGCCCTTATATACGACGAGACCGGAATTGGAGCGTTCCGGTATGGGATTTTCATTTATGGAAGCATTTATGGATGATTTGGAAGTAGAATCTAAACTTGGTGAAGGCACCTCGGTTAAGATGAAAAAACTGATTCATTGAAAAATTGGCGGGACATTATGCTCCTAAGGATATGTATTCCTAAGGATATCTTATCTTAAGGAATCATATCCTGATGTTCATTATCATTTAAGAAGGGAGTGAAACAGTGGATACAATAGAACTGATTCGTCTGTCACAGCAGGGAGATAAAGAAGCAAGGGATAAAGTTATAACCGACAATATTGGATTAGTGTGGAGTATTGTCCGAAGATTTATGTGCCGGGGACACGAGCCGGAAGATTTATTTCAGATTGGAAGTATAGGATTAATTAAAGCTATCGATAAATTTGATATGTCTTACGACGTAAAATTCTCCACCTATGCTGTTCCAATGATTATGGGTGAAATAAAGCGGTTCTTAAGGGATGACGGTGTAATTAAGGTAAGCCGGTCCTTGAAAGAAACAGCAGGTAAAATCCGTGTTACAAGGGAAAAGTTAAATAATTTATATGGCAGGGAACCAACACTTGAAGAAATTGGTACAGAACTTAATCTGGCTAAGGAAGAAGTTGTTATGGCCCTGGAATCCGGGGCTGAAGTAGAATCCTTATATAAGACTATCTATCAGGGTGATGGTAACGCAATCTATCTGATTGATAAATTAGAACAAACCAATGATGAAAATGAAAATATGATTGACAAGCTTGCATTAAGAGAAACCATCGCGTCCTTGGATGAAAAAGATCAGGAATTAATCAGGCTTCGATACTTTATGAATAGAACCCAGACGGATATTGCAAAAGAATTGGGAATATCTCAGGTCCAGGTTTCCCGCTTAGAAAAGAAAATTTTATTAAAAATGCGGGAAAAGATGATGTAAATATTCCCAGTATATTAACGTATAAGTAACAGATAATAATAATGAAATCAATTGAAAATAGTAATGTATAGTAATATTAAAATAATGAATATACAAAATCTATGAAAAGCATCAGTATAATATTTTTTACTGATGCTTTCTTTATTTCATAGGAAAGTTCTCCCTATGAGATAAAAACCCTCCGGGAGGATGCACATGACGCGCAAGAGAGATTTGTCACTAAAGTGACAGCGCGTCAGCGCCAGAGTCTGGCGAGGCAGACTCTTTCTTATGTTTTACCTGAATAAATAATTATTTCTTCAGGCGGGATATACGCAGGAGATTGAAAGTAAAGGGGTGATGATTTATGTTTTTTAAACGAAAGTTTTATATGGTGGCTATTATTTTAGCAGTATTTTTTGCAACAGTAATGATTGCTTTTATCATCCAAAAAGATAAAACTGGGGATTTCAAAGGTACTTTAGTGGAAAGGCTTAGTCAGGAGGCGGTTATCTGACATGGACAGTAATTTTTTATATATAAAAATAGATAAAAATACGATGGTTAAAAATAAAACCATTTATCTAAAAGATGTGGCGAAGTTATACAGCATTGATAACAAAATGGTAAATGAACTAAATAATCATATTATTTTTGAGATCCAAAGCAATAATAGAACTAATTATATATTTTCCATTTTAAAACTGATTGAAAAAATTAATAAATTATATCCGAAGATACAGATCGTTAATCTTGGAGAAACAGATTTTATAATCCATTATGATCCACCAAAAAAGAGGCTTAAGGTATTGGAATATCTAAAGGTAATAATAGTCTCATTTATTGTATTTTTTGGAGCCGCCTTTACCATAATGACTTTTAATGAAGATGCTAACGTGAAAGAAGTTTTTTATATTATTTATAAATTAATAATGGGAAATGAAAAAGATGGAGGATCAATCTTGGAAATTTCGTATGCAGTTGGACTTCCGTTAGGTATTATTCTGTTTTTTAATCATTTTTCAAAAGTTAAATTAGGAAATGACCCCACACCAATGCAGGTCCAATTACGTTTATATGAAGAAGACTTAGATAAAACCTTAATTGAAAATGCCAGTCGGGAGGGCAAAACCATTGATGTTTTATAAATATATCTTTCTGATTATTATTGGAGTAACGGCTGGGTTTGTCATAGCTGCGGGTATATTTGCATTTATTACATTAATCGGTGTATTAACAAGATTGGCGATTCGAACCAATACGGCCAATCAAATTCTTCTATACGAAGATATTGTAGTGTTAGGTGCAGCAATCGGTAATGCCATATTATTATTTGAAATTAAAATTCCCATTGGAACAATCGGTTTAATTATTTTTGGTTTGTTTTCAGGAAGTTTTATAGGATGTCTCGCGGTAGCGTTAGAAGAGGTCCTTCAGGTATTCCCTGTCTTGATTTATAGAATCAGACTTAAAAAGGGTATATCGGTCATCGTGCTTAGTTTAGCACTTGGTAAAGGAATTGGTGCTTTATACCAATTGTTTTTATGCAAATAATAGAAACCGGAATATTCTTTCTGCAGAATAATAAAAATAAATTTTATAGAGGTCGGGGTAGTACCAGACTTGACTTCAGCAGACAAAAATTTAAGGTAAGGAGTTGAATTAATATGCCAAATGATAAGAATAAAGTAACAGCCTCAGATGTGGTAATTGAAAGTGATAAGAATAAAAAAGAGGAGAAGTACAATAAATATATAAAGGATATGACACCTACACATAATTGGTTTGCAAATTTATGCAAAGCTTTTATCGTAGGTGGCATCATTTGTACAATCGGGCAGGGATTAACAAACCTTTATAAGTCCTGGGGAGCCGGTGAAGAATTATCCGCATCCTATACTTCCCTGACACTGGTATTCATAGCAATTTTACTTACAGGACTTAACATTTATCCCAAGCTGGCTAAGTTTGCAGGTGCCGGAAGTGTTGTACCGATTACCGGTTTTGCGAATTCCGTAGCTGCTCCGGCAGTAGAGTTCAAAAAAGAAGGACAGGTATTTGGAATCGGCTGCAAGATATTTACTATAGCAGGACCCGTAATATTGTACGGAATAGTTTCATCCTGGGTTTTAGGCTTGATATATTATATTCTGATGGAGATGGGTGTGATGTGAATTAAAAACAGGAGCCAGATAAAATTTAGTTTTCAACTGCTTGGTTATATTTCATCAATAGAATTTGAAATTTCGGAAAAGAGGTTTATATGGCGGAACAAAATGATAATATAAATAAAATAATAGGAAAGCAAAGTATTCTGTTTGCTAACCCTCCCTACATTCTTTCAGGTTCTTCTGTTGCAGGTAAAAAAGAGGGGGAAGGGCCGCTTGGCAGTTTTTTTGACCAGATCGAAGAGGATCCCATGTTTGGAGGAAACAGCTGGGAGGATGCAGAAAGCCGGTTAATGAAAAGAACCGCAGAACTTGCAATTGAAAAAGCAGGACTTAAAAATGAAGATATCCGGTTTTTAATCGGCGGTGATTTATTGGGTCAGCTGATTGCTACTTCCTTTGGTATTGTTGATCTTAATATTCCACTCTTTGGAATTTACGGAGCCTGTTCAACCATGGGCGAATCCATAGTCCTTGGTGCAGTGCTTGTGGAAGGTGGTTTTGCCGAGAAGGTTTTATCCCTGACTTCCAGTCATTTTGCAGGTGCTGAAAAACAATTCAGATTTCCTTTGGCGTATGGTAATCAAAGACCATTAGCAGCTTCCTGGACCGTGACCGGCAGCGGTGCAGTTGTTATTGGCAAAGATAAACCGGCTGTCAAGACCAAACTTAACGGATCAGACTACGGTACCATAATGGTAAAAGGAGTAACGGTAGGTAAAATTGTAGATTATGGATTAAAGGATTCCATGAACATGGGTGCATGTATGGCACCGGCAGCATATCATACAATTTCCCGGAATTTAAAAGACCTTAATGTATTGCCAAATTATTATGATAAAATTATTACCGGTGACTTGGGGTATGTAGGTAAGGATATTCTGATAGACCTGTTAAAGCAGGATGGATTTGATATAAGCAGGAATCATATGGATTGCGGTATTGAAATTTTTGATAAGGAAACCCAGGATACCCACTCCGGAGGCAGCGGCTGCGGATGCAGCGCAATTACATTAACAGGATATATTTTTCAAAAATTACAGCGTCATGAATGGACAAGGGTTTTATTTGTACCAACCGGAGCATTACTTTCAACCGTTAGTTTTAATGAAGGAAATTCAGTTCCTGGAATTGCGCATGGAGTAATATTTGAAGTTTGTTAATTAGGGCTGTTATGAACTTACGGTGTAATAAAGACAGATTGGAGAAGCATATGGATTATTTAAAAGCATTTTTAGTTGGAGGAGCTATCTGTGCAGTAGTACAGATTTTTATGGATAATACAAAGCTTATGCCGGGAAGAATTATGGTTATACTTGTATGCCTGGGAGCCGTGTCAGGTGCAGTCGGTATATACGAACCTTTTGCAAAATGGGCTGGAGCAGGTGCAAGCGTACCGCTTAGCGGGTTCGGTAATGCATTATTTAAAGGTGTTAAAAAATCCTTAACGGAAGAAGGCTTCATCGGATTATTTAAAGGAGGTTTTACGGCTTCTGCAGTGGGAATATCAGCAGCATTGATATTTAGTTATATCGCATCCTGGATATTTAGTCCTAAGTTAAAAAATTAATCTATTTGTTATATTTCAAGCTATCTTATATACCTTAATTTTTAATTTGTATTTTAATTTCAATATAGATGAATTTCTAAATATTAATGATGACGATAAAATTACAATTTCTGATTAAAATTAAATTTATAAGGTATATAGTAGCTTTTAATATAGATGAAATACCTAAGAAAAGCCGGTTCTAAAACTTTAAGTTATATGAATTTGATAACTTATGGTTTTGGAACCGGCTTTTCTTAATTTTTTTTATTGGCCATAATCGTAATAAAATTCTGAATCTGTATCATCATTAGCAGTGTTATCAGGTGTATGATCCGTGCCATTATTACCAGTGGTTCCGGTACCATTTCCAATGCCGCTATTATCACTGTTTATTGGAGTAGGCGTTGGAGTAAGTCCTCCGTTACTGCCATTATATCCGTCCCCTGGAGTATAAGGATTATTAATAGGTGGTGTTATAGCTGTTGTGGAATTATGTTTGGTACAAATCTGGGTTGGTAAAATATAAGGTGTATCTTTTGTCGGGCTTTTTTCTTCTTTAATCAGATATACAGCTTCTTCCAAAGAGGATTCCGGACAAAATTCATTGGCAATTTGCTTCGAATCCTTACATATTGTGACTTTAACATGAATGTCACATTTTTCTGTCGGGACTGTGCCTTTGGCAAAATATTCGGTCCTCACAGTTGAACCGCCAATATATTTATCACATAAGCCATCCACTGCCAACTTTCCGCTTTTTGTGCATATCTTTGCGGTAACGATAGAATCAGGCTGATTAAACGGTTTCGCTTTTAAAGCATATTCTTCGTGGATACGCTGCATAACGTCTCGCCATATAATTTTTTGATAACTCGTATTAGTCTGATTTAGATTATTATCATAACCCGACCATATGGCGGCTGTATAATAAGGTGTAAAACCGGCAAACCAAAGATCTTTATCATCGGAGGTTGTTCCTGTTTTACCGGCAATTGGCATGTTGATTTCATTAAAATTAGCAGAGGTACCGGTACCTTTTTTAACGACATCTTCCATGGCGCTCGTTAATAGGAAGGAGGTTGATTCTTTCATTACCTGACGTTCGGCAGGTTTGTTTTTTATAAGAACCTTATTATCATGATCTAAAATTTTGGTATAAAAGATTGGCTTAGTATAAACCCCGTCGTTTGCTATTGCGGCATAGGCAGCAGTTAGCTCAAGATTTGTAACGCCGTCTGTAATACCGCCAAGGGCCATGGATAAATTAATATCAGAATATACCTTGCCGGAATCAGAAGTCCTGCTGTCCACTAAAGTAGTAAAACCTAATTTGGTTAAATAATCAAAACCAACCTGTGGTGTTACCTGGGCTAAAGTTTTAACAGTAACGATATTCATGGAGTTAGTAATTGCCTGCCTTAAAGTAGTAAAACCTTCATAAGTTTCCCCGTTCCAGTTGCTTACATACTTATCGGAATCCGGATATTTAAAAGGTGCATCGTCTATGACAGAAGCTAATGTCATACCTGCAGAATCTAATGCAGGAAGATAGGCGGATAATACTTTAAAGGTAGAACCGGGTTGTCTTGTTGTATTTGTTGCCCTGTTTAAAGTCCTGTTACCTGTTTTTTCACCTCTGCCGCCTTCTATTGCAACGACTTGTCCGGTTGATTGATCCATAATAACCATGGAAGATTGGGGCTGGATAATCAGACTTGTGTTTTCACCCAGTATAGTGTCACCGTCTGTTACCATGGCTTCTTTAAATTCCTTTACATATTTCTGTGCATCTTCTTTACTGGAGAAATAGGTAGAGAAAGAGGAATCAGATTTAAAGTAGTCTTCTAAATCATTTGTATGATAATGGTGTGTAGTTCCATCCTTTTTTTGAATGGATAAGGCATACGTTAATTCCCAGAAGGAATCTTTACCAATTTTAGGAAAATAGTCTTCATTGGAGTAAACATCATCTACAATACCCTGTATCTTAGAATCCTGTGTAGTATAAATGCTTAAACCTGCGCTGTAAAGCGCATTACTGGCTTGGGTATAGGTATACCCTTTTTCCTGTTGTAAATCTTCAATGACCTGTTCAATCAATTCATCGACGAAATAACTGTAATAGGATGTTGTACTTTGTTCTTCGTTAACAGTTTTAATTCTGGAATATACGTCATCATTTACCGCTTCCTGGTATTCTTCTTCTGTACAATACCCCTCACTTTTCATAATTTCAAGTACTTGGGCACGCCGGCTGGCATTATTTTCCGGATGGGTAATTGGATTCATATAAGTTGGTGTTTGCGCAATAGCAGCAAGCACGGAGGCTTCTGATAAGGTCAGTTCACCTACATCCTTGTTAAAATAACGTTTGGATGCTGTTTGGACGCCGTAAGTTCCTGCACCAAGATTAATGTTATTAAGATAATATTCCAATATAGTGTCTTTATCCAAACGGTCTTCTAATTGGATAGCCAAATATTGTTCCTGCACTTTTCTGATAAGCCGGTCTGTGAAATTATCCTCTGCCCCCCCGTTAAATACCTGGTTTTTAATAAGCTGCTGGGTAATTGTACTAGCGCCCTCATCAAAACTGCCCTGACTTAAACCGGTAAAGAATGCCCTGATAAATCCTTTTACATCAACACCGCTATGTTCATAAAATCTTTTATCCTCAATACTTATCACGCAATCCTGAAGTACCTTTGGTATTTCATCTATCTTTACATATACACGGTTAGATTCTGCACCGCTTAAGGTTTCAATCAAATTACCGTCTTTATCATATATATTTGTTGTATAACCGGTTGGAATAACATTAATCTGATCAATACTGGGTGCACTGTCGGCAAGGCCTTTTAAAACACCAAAGCCGGCAAATGACCCGATAATCGCCACAAACACAATACCTATTAAGAATACCCGAAAAAAAGATACCCCAGCTTTCGAGGCAACTTTTCTGGAAGTAGATTTTATCTGTTGTTGCTTTTTTGCAGTTCCTTTTTTGCTAAAGTCCATAATAAACCTCCTTTATCCTGTCATTATACCAAATTGTTACTATAAAATAAAGAAAATTTTATTATGCCTGTAATTTACAGGTAATTACATTTATAATTTTCCAATAGGCAACAAAATGTTGCCAGGTAAAAATGTAGGTAATTGTCATAATATTCACATTTACGAAGATTATAATGGGATAATTTGGGCAATTTTTTACATATCGTGAGAAAAATACTTTAATTGTCGAAAAGAGGCGTTTTACGCGAGTCATTGTGCTTTTATTCGTATAGTAACGAATATATAATGTAATTAGATTTAAACCTACTGTAAGAGAAATGCTTTAAAAAATATTACCGGATGGATTTATAGGGAGGGGCAATGAGAAAACTTTATTTAGAGGGAACTAAAATAATGATAATGGAAGATAATAAAGAGGTTCAATTGGATTATTATCTGGTAGAAGATTTTAAACATCGTGGACAAGATATCAGTTTATATGGAATAAAGATAGTGAAGCATTTGGAAAATTATCTGGAGACTGAATATACGGACCCCATTTCTTACTCAAGGGATATAGTAAAAGATATGGTACATAAGCTATGGGATAACGGGGTGACTTTAGTATCAATGCTTGAAATTGTAGATGATTTGGTTAGTGATTGCATTTAGCAATAATAATAAAGCATTCGAATTACATAGTAGGTAATGAAATGGAAAACTGTGTTTAAAACATAAGAAGTTCCTTAAATTGTATTTAAGGGACTTCTTATGTTCTGAAAATTCGTATGAAACAGGATGAATAGTTAATTAAATGTTAAATATTTCGACTTTTCCGGAAATATTGGCAAAATATACTTCACGGCCTTCTGATATCTGAGCTTTTCCATTGGTAGTTTCCACGGTTTTCATACAGAATTCCTGATAGATAACATTTGGTATTAAGAGGGTTAAGAGGACGATATCAGTATAATCACTTTGCAGGACGGTAATACCTAATTGGGATATGAGATACTGAATTTTGCCGATGCCATTATAATCTGTTATTACCTGTACTTTCCTGCCGTAAAAATTTTCAATTATGGTACTTTGATTTAAACCTTCCTTTGCGGCACTTTGATATGCCCGGACTAATCCGCCTGTTCCAAGTAGTGTTCCACCAAAATACCTGGTAACCACAACAACAGCATTATGGATTTTTTCACCCAGTAATACATCCAGGATAGGTCTTCCGGCTGTTTTAGAAGGTTCACCGTCATCACTGCATCTTTGGATTTCATTATTATAACCAATTACCAAAGCAGAACAATTGTGTTTGGCATCCGGGTATTTTTTCTTTATTTGTTCAATGAATTCCAAGGCAGCTTCTTCAGATAGAACTGGAGCAACATTTGCTATAAATCTGGACTTTTTTTCAATTATTTCACCTGTACCATTTGTATAGACAGTTCGAAAGGATTTAATCATATAAAAACCTCCTGAAACTTTCCTGATTCCTTTATTTGTGACCATTCAGTTAAAGAGATTCTTAAGAAAAGCTCCGGGAAAACTGAATAGATACTTTCATTTTATCATAGTTTCATTAGAAATCAAGAGTCACAAACACAGTTACTGTTCACACCCTATATACGCGACGTGTTTTTTGTGAGTGCAGCGAAGCGAAAGTCACAGAAAACCAGAAAATTGCCGCGCCAAAACGCTGTCTTTGCGTTTTGTGTGCATCGCGAAGCGTGTTATTGTTCACAACACTGCTGTTTTTGCAGGGGAGTGAACAGTAACCAAACACATGTCACACGGCAAACGCAAGAGTAAAGAAAGGTTGACTCTAAATACTTTATTATATACAATGAAGAAAATGCTTTTTCAAACAGTTTCATGCTTAAGGAGATGGTATTATGGATTTATTTGAATATATGAGAAATAACAATCTGGAGAAAGATTCCCCCCTGGCTTCAAGATTACGCCCTAAAACACTGGATGAAGTGGTAGGACAAAGTCATATCATTGGTAAGGATAAACTTTTATACCGCGCTATCAAAGCAGATAAAATCAGTTCGATTATATTTTACGGACCGCCGGGTACCGGTAAAACAACTTTGGCGAAAGTGATTGCCGGAACAACCAGCGCTGTCTTTACACAAATAAATGCCACCTCAGCCGGCAAAAAAGATATGGAAGAAGTTGTAGCGCAGGCGAAAGATAATGCAGGTATGTATGGAAAGAAAACCATATTATTTATTGATGAGATTCACAGGTTTAATAAAAGCCAGCAGGATTATCTTTTACCTTATGTGGAAGACGGTACCATTATCCTTATTGGCGCTACCACAGAAAATCCATACTTTGAAGTAAACAGCGCTTTATTATCCCGTTCTATTATATTTGAGTTAAAATCCCTGGAAAAAGAGGATATTAAGGAGCTGCTAAACCGTGCCGTTGATGATGAAAGGGGAATGGGCGGCTATCATGCAGTTATCGATGAAGATGCGTTAGACTTTCTGTCTGATATAGCTAACGGTGATGCCAGGGCAGCGTTAAATGCCATTGAACTAGGGGTTTTAACCACAGAAAGATCGGAAGATGGTAAGATACATATTACACTGTCTGTTGCCAGCGAATGTATCCAGAAACGGGTAGTCCGTTATGACAAATCCGGAGATAATCATTATGATACCATATCGGCATTTATTAAAAGCATGAGAGGTTCAGACCCGGATGCGGCAGTTTATTATCTGGCACGTATGTTATATGCAGGAGAAAGTATCACCTTTATTGCAAGGAGAATTATGATCTGTGCTTCTGAAGACGTATCCAATGCAGATCCTAATGCATTAGTGGTTGCAACAGCTGCGGCTCAGGCAATTGAAAAATTAGGCATGCCGGAAGCACAGATTGTATTGGCTCAGGCGGCCGCTTATGTGGCCTGCGCCCCGAAAAGTAATTCATCTGTAGCAGCGATTGGAGCGGCCATGGAGGCTGTCAAAAATGAGAGAACCGCAACTATACCTTCCTATCTGATGGATGCCCATTATAAGGGTGCTGCTAAATTAGGTCATGGACTTGGCTATAAATATGCCCATGATTATAAAAACCATTATGTTAATCAGCAGTATCTGCCGGATGAATTAAAGAACAGGGTTTTTTATGAACCAACGGAACAAGGTTATGAAAAGATTATAAAAGAGCATTTGCAAAGAATTAAGAAAGAGGCTGAAGAATAAGAAAATCAGCAAAAATAAAAAGGCAGAAAAAGTAATTCTGCCTTTGGTCAATCTTTATGAAACCTATCCTTTGATTCCTTTTTTAATAACCGATAAACTAACATATATGAATATATCATAATGGGAACTACTACAGTAGAATATAAGCTGGCCCTAAATAAAGCATGTGAGTTAGGTGAAGAAGTAAGGGCAGCATACAAAGTCAATCCATATATGGAAACTAAAAAAATGGCAACGATTAAAGCTAGTATACGCTTTATTTTTTTCATGACATATTCCTTTCATAATGTGAGTACGCTCGGAAACTCTCACAGCCTGTATTTACTGATATTTTAGAGGCTGGCAATTTCACCCCCGTTTTCGTGATGTCATATGTATGTTTTTACGCAGACCGTCTGAGCATAGCGAAGGAAAATCTTTTAACAAAGATTGCAAGTAAAAACATACATATGATAGACAGAAAATATTCTCAGATTATATTCAGCATCTAAAATATCTTCTATTGCTACTATTAGTTTCCGAGAGTACTCAATGTTTGGATAAGTTTATTATAACGAATAAATTCATTTAAATCAATACAATTGAAGGCTGTTATTATTCCGTGGACTGAAAGCGGGATAATTCTTATGAAAACAACCCTGCGTATTCTGACCAGTTATTCAGAATATGTTGTACTAGTACTGCATTGCATAAATAATGCTTAATATCAGGTGCTGAATTAAGTGTTATTTATGCAAGGTAGTACTAGTA
>JBAVPE010000094.1:0-27466 GCA_049692775.1 Anaerocolumna sp.
AACAATAACACGCTTCGCGATGCACACAAAACGCAAAGACAGCGTTTTAGCGCGGCAATTCTCCGGTTTTCTGTGACTTTCGCTTCGCTGCACTCACAAAAAACACGTCGCGTATACAGGCTGTGAATAGTAACCGAAACCCTGCTTTAAAAAAATATTTAGTAAATAATGAGTGTTAAAATCTAAAATATTATGTTATAATGATACCATTATGAAAATCGCAAAACAATTTGCCGGTTTAAAAAATGAGAATGATTATTAAAAATTTAACAAATTAATTGACGGATTGATCTGAATTTGTTACAATGCATCTGTAAAAATGGCAAAGGAGAAGAAAATGGAGAAAAAAATTGTAATTGTCGGTGCTGGGTATTCCGGTATACTGACTGCAAAGAAATTAGCGAAAAAGTTCAAGAAAAACAATGAAGTGAGTATTACAGTCATTGATAAAAACCCATTTCACACAATGCTTACCGAACTCCATGAAGTAGCAGCAAGCCGTGTTGATGAAGATAGTATTAAAATAAGTTTAAAAAAAGTATTTGCAGGTAGAAAAGTTGAGGTAAAACTTGATACTGTGTCATCTATAGATTTTAACAGTAAAACTGTAATTGGTACGAACGCATCCTATAAGTATGATATTATTGTATTGGCAGCAGGGTCTAAACCAACCTATTATGGAGTACCTGGAGCTGGAGAATTCTCTTTTAAACTTTGGTCCTATGAAGATGCAGTTGTCTTAAAAGATCATATTCATAATACCTTCAGAAAAGCAGCATGTGAACCAAATGTTGAAGAAAGAAGGAAAATGCTGTCATTTTATGTAGTTGGTGCAGGATTTACCGGTGTTGAGATGATTGGCGAATTGGCAGAATATGTACCAATACTTTGTGAAAAATATGATATTAATAAAAATGATGTTACTCTGTTTGATGTTGACGGACTTAGCAGGCCAATTCCTAATTTGCCGGAAAAACTATCGGACAAGGTTGCAAAACGACTGGACAAAATGGGCGTTAAGCTGATTATGAATGCTACCGTAAGCAGTGTTGGCAGCGATTATATAGAATTAAAGCAAAACGATAAAATCTCACACAATACAGCAGGAACCGTTGTTTGGGCAGCAGGTATCCAAAGTGCGGATATAACACAGGATGCCGGTAAATCTCTTGAATTAACAAGAGGAGGACGTATCCAGGTGGATTCTTATCTTCGGTCTGTCAAGAATGAGAATGTATATATTACAGGCGATAATATGTTTTATGTACCGGAAGGGGAAGAACGCCCTGTTCCTCAGATGGTAGAAAATTGTGAGCAGTGTGCGGATACAGCAGCTCACAATATTGCATGCGCCATAACAGGACAAGGCAATATGGAAGTTTATAAACCGGCCTTCCATGGCGTTATGGTCAGTATAGGGGGACGTTACGGTGTTGCGCATGTTGGTTTGCCAAATCACTTCTTCAGCCTGCCTTCGTTTCTGGCAATGTTTGCAAAGCACTTTATTAATATCATCTATTTTGTCCAGGTACTAGGCTGGAATAAGATATTTAGTTATATAAAACACGAATTCTTTACCATAAGAAATTGCAGAAGTTTTGTCGGAGGACATTTTTCCAACCGTACACCCAGCTTTTTATTAATGCCTTTAAGAGTCTGGCTTGGTGCGGTATGGGTATATGAAGGTGTCATGAAGATTGTGGAAGGCTGGTTTAAATCACCTAAATTAACTGACTTTTTTGGCGGAGCCAATGCCTGGTATAACAGTATTCTTAATATAACAACCAGTACACCTGGCGGAGCAGATGCTGTATCAAGTGCTACTACAGCAACACCAACACCGACACCGGCAGCAGATGCAGTTGCAAGTGCAACAGGAGCGGCAGCAGATGCGGTAGGAACGGCAGTTGATGCGATTGGTAAGGTTCTGGTCCACTTTAACTTTTTAGGGATTTTTAAAGTTATTTTCGTAAGCGGGAAAGATTTAGCTAGTTCAACCATTAGTGATTTTGCATTTAAATTAGATATACCAGCCATGAATTGGTTTGTAAATACATTAATTTTACCTCATGCCGGAATACAGACTGCAATGCAGGTTTTTATTGTTGTTTCAGAAATATTAATCGGCCTTGCGCTGATAGGTGGATTGTTTACTGCTCCTGCAGCAGCATTTTCACTGATACTAAATTTCATGTTTGTAACGACTACCGGATTATATTTAAATACTTTCTGGATGATATTTGCTGGAATAGCAGTATTAATCGGAGGCGGCAGAACCTTAGGACTTGACTACTATGCAATGCCAGGGCTTAAAAAATTATGGAAGAGAATACCACTGGTAAGAAAGTTGTATATTTATAATGATTAATGATAAAGCAAAAGTGAATGACGATATTGAATTAATTAAATTTGATGAGGCAATTAAGCAGGCGAAAAAAGTGTCGGATAATACCCTGGCAAAATCACCGCTTATTATCCGGGGATACACCAAACATTTAATGGCTTCACGTGGTAAATATATCCGTGCACTGTCTGTTATTATATGCGCAGAAGACAAAGAAGGCCTGGTTCATCCCAATGCAATAAAGATTGCTGCGGCGATTGAAATATTACATCTTGCTACCCTGGTACATGATGACGTAATTGATAATGCGGATATTCGAAGGGGAGATATAACCCTCCAAAAAAAATATGGCAAAAGAACGGCTGTTATATGCGGAGATTATCTCCTGTGTACGGCCCTTAACTTAGCAGCCTCTATATCCAATAAGAAGGAATATCTGGAGCTTGATATCCCTGATTATATAGGGAAAGTATGTCTGGGTGAACTTAACCAGCATGTCAATAATGCAAATTTAAATCTTTCTGTTTATCAGTATTTGAAAATTATTTCAGGAAAAACGGCAGCTCTTTTTGAAGCTTCCTTTCATGCAGGAGCAGTTTTTTCCGGAAGTAATAAGACAGAATGCAAGCGATATAAACAATTAGGATATTATATTGGAATGATCTTTCAATTGACGGATGACTGTATTGATTTCGAAGATACTGCAGAGACAGCCCAAAAACCTGTGCAGTCAGATTACGAGCAGGGTGTAATTACCTTACCTCTGATTCATGCACTGAAAAGTATTAGCAGCTTTAATGAGAAAGCCGCTGGCAGCGGGGTTACAAGATCTGAGATCAATGATGCTGTTAAGACTGCCGGAGGCCTGAATTATACTCATATAGTAGTAAAAAAATATTATGGCAAGGCTGAAAAGATTATTAGTGCGATCGAAGCATCTGAAAATAAAAAAACGAAACTTATGACGGTATTAAACAAAGCTGCCCGTTTAAGTTGAATCCAAAGTTATAAATAGCAATATAAAATCATGTTTATTCTTCCAGCTTAATAAAAGTCTTTTATTAAGCATGGATTGAAATAAAAAAATATTTAGGAGGAAAAAAATGAAGAAAATATCAGCTTTATTACTTAGCTTAATTCTAGTGGTTGCAATGATTACTGGATGCAGCAAAACAAACGAAACTAGTGGAGATGCAACAACTCCTACCGTAGAACCAACAACTGTGGCACAAACCACAGAAGATGCAGCAACAACTGACGCAGCAACAACAGATGCAGCAACAACAGATGCAGCAGCTGCTGGTACATCAGTAAAAACAGGTCTTGCAGTTATCAACGATGTAAGTTCATCTACTTCTGCAACTGCAGATGCTGATGGTGTTAACCAGACAAATTCAGTAGTAGTGGCAGTATTAGTAGGTCAGGACGGTAAAATTTTAGATTGTAAACTTGACATGGCTCAAACAAAGATTAATTTTTCAAAAGAAGGCAAATTAGCTACACCTGTTGAATCTACATTTAAATCAAAACAAGAACTAGGTGAAGATTATGGTATGAAATCTACTTCTGGTATCGGCAAAGAATGGTTTGAACAAGCGAATGCATTTGCTGACTACGTAACAGGTAAAACAGTTGATGAAGTAAAAGGTCTTGCAATAAATGATGAAGGATTAGCAGGAGATGCCGATTTAGCTTCATCCGTAACAGTACATATCGGTGATTTCGTTGCCGCTGTAGAAAAGGCTGTAGCTAATGCTCAGGAAATCGGTGCAACTGATACTGACAAACTCGGTCTTGGAATTACTACAAACATGGAAAACTCTAAAGATGCCACATCAGATGCTGATGGTGTAGCCCAGGCTTATTCCTATTATATCGTAACTACTTCAGATGCAGCCGGTAAAATCACAAGCTGTTCAATTGACGCTTCCCAAGGTATTGTTAACTTTGATACAACTGGTAAAATCACGAATGATATAACCGTTGCACCTCAGACTAAAGATGAACTGAAAGAAGCTTACGGAATGAAGAAAGCATCAGGCCTTGGTAAAGAATGGTATGAAGAAGCAGATACATTTGCTAAATATGCTGTTGGTAAAACGGTAGATGAGTTAAAGGGTATCTCTGTTAATGAAGAAGGAGCACCTACAACTGCTGATTTAACAAGCTCAGTTACAATTGATATTAATAATTTTGTAGCATCTATAGAAAAAGCAGTAGCGAACTCAGCACAATAATAGTTTTATTTTGACTTACCATATTACATTGTAGTGTAATACATTACATTGGGAGGTAGTAGTACTACCTCCCAATTTTTAACGAAAAACGGGTAAATTACATACTATAAATTAAAAATACGGCTCTTAGGACCGCGGCGTGCCGATTTAACTGATATGAGGTGATTAATTTGAGCAAAAAATTATTAGTGTGTTTATTAATGATAGTTTTTATCTTTAATTTAACGGCTTGCGGCACAACAAAGTTAAAACGATATGATGCAAGCTTCCTGGAATTGTTTGATACGGTAACTACCATAACAGGTTATGCCAGGGACAAAGAAGAGTTTACGACATATGCTCAGATGATCTATGATGATCTGAAAGTATATCATGAACTTTATGATATATATAATGATTATGATGGAATTAATAATATAAAAACAATCAATGACAACGCCGGGGTAAAACCCGTTAAGGTTGATCAAAAAATTATAGACTTACTTAAATTTGCAAAAGAGACTTATAAACTTACGAATGGTAAAATGAATGTTGCTTTCGGAACCGTTCTCAGTGTCTGGCATGATTACCGCACCAGGGGGGTCGACGATCCGGCAAATGCGGAACTGCCGACTATGGAGGTCCTTAAGGAAAAATCCCGGCATACTGATATTAATAAATTAATCATAAATGAAAAAGATTCAACCATATATCTTGATGATCCGGAAATGAGTCTGGATGTCGGGGCAATAGCGAAAGGATTTGCTACGGAAAAAGTTGCAGAACTTGCCTATAAAAATGGGTTTAACAGCGGGTCATTAAGTGTGGGAGGTAATGTACGTACCTTAGACCGTAAAGCGGATACGAAAGAAGACTGGAATATTGGCATACAGAATCCTGACTTGGAAAGCGATGAAAAAAATTTATATATATTAAACCTGGAAAACCTATCTTTAGTCACCAGTGGTGTTTATGAGAGATATTATACCGTGGATGGGAAGCAATATCATCATATTATTGATCCCGAAACATTAATGCCGGCCGATTATTTTGTATCAGTTTCCATAGTATGCAAAGATTCCGGAATGGCAGATGCCCTTTCAACTTCGGTATTTAACATGCCTTTTGATGAAGGACTTAAATTAATTGAAGATATACCGGATGCGGAAGCATTATGGGTATTTAAAAATGGTGATATCAAATTCAGTTCCAATTTTAAATCTTATATTCAAGAATAGTATAAAAATATAATTTTCACACTCTGATCTGAGGCAGTAAATCGCCTGCAGGCAGATGATTTATGTCAAGGGAGTAAGTGTAAAAATAAAACCGGATTTCATAGTTAAATTATGGAGTACGGTTTTTTAAAATTAAGTTAAATAACGAATTAGGTAATAGGACCTATTCCAATTGATTCCATTAAAAATATAAGTTTGGCACAAAGATGAAAGGAATCATAAAAAAAACTATAAAAATTATAAAATTTATGATATATTATTATACATAACTTAATAGTATGTCACAAAAGCTTTAATTTTAAACATTAATTATAGAAAGAAGGAAAGATAATATGGGAACAGCGACATTTAAAGGCGGCATTCATCCCTTTGAAGGTAAGGAATTGTCTAAAGATAAGCCTGTTACCGTTTTAATACCTCAGGGTGATATGGTGTTTCCAATGGCCCAGCATATTGGTAAACCAGCAGTGCCGTTAGTATCTAAAGGTGATTCTGTCTTGATGGGACAAAAAATAGGAGCGGCTGATGGCTTCGTTTCAGCTAATATTATAAGTTCTGTATCTGGTACCGTTAAGGGGATAGAGCCAAGGATTATAGTTTCCGGAGCAATGGCATTATCGGTTATCATAGAAAATGATAATAAATATAAAGCGATTGAAGGGTTGGGTGGTAAAAGGGATTATACCCGGTTAAGTAAGGGCGAGATCAGAGAAATTATTAAAGAGGCAGGGCTTGTCGGTCTTGGCGGCGCAGCTTTTCCTACACATGTAAAATTAACACCAAAAGATGATGACAAGATTGATTATGTAATTGTCAATGCTGCAGAATGTGAGCCGTATTTAACTTCTGATTACAGGATGTTAATGGAAGAGCCTGAGAAAATTGTCGGCGGACTTAAGATAGAGCTTAGTTTATTTCCGAATGCAAAAGGAATTATAGCTATAGAGGATAATAAACCGGATGCAATTGTTAAAGTCCAGGAATTAGTTAAAAATGAATCAAATATAGAAGTGAAACCTTTAAAAACGAAGTACCCCCAGGGCGGAGAGCGTTTAATGATTTTTGCTTCCACCGGGCGCCAAATTAATTCCTCCATGCTGCCTTTGGATGCGGGATGTATTGTTAATAATGTGGACACTGTTATTTCAATTTATATGGCAGTTGCAGAATCTACCCCTTTAATGAGAAGAATAGTTACGGTAACGGGTGATGCGGTTAAAGATCCCCGTAACTTTAGCGTTAAAATAGGTACTAATTTCAAGGAACTGATTGAAGCGGCAGGAGGATTCATCAGGGAACCGGAGAAAATTATTTCCGGTGGTCCAATGATGGGCCAGGCCTTATATTCATTAGATATACCAGTTACAAAAACGTCTTCTGCTATACTTGCCTACGCGAAAGACAGGGCAGCCAGAATGCAGACAGCTTCCTGTATCCGCTGCGGAAGATGTGCAGATGCCTGTCCGAGCCGTATTATCCCTCAGAAGCTTTATGAGTTTTCTGAACGATTTGATAAGGAAGGTTTTATAAAATATAATGGAATGGAATGTTGTGATTGCGGCTGCTGTACCTTTGTATGCCCGGCAAAGCTTAATCTGAACCAGTCTTTTAAAGAGATGAGGGCAAGTATACTAAGCAGCAGAAGAAAGTAAAAAGAAAGAGGTGCCGACTTTGAATAATTTGTATAACGTATCCGCTTCTCCCCATACAAGAAGCCGGACAACGACAACAACCATTATGCAGGATGTAACGATTGCTTTAATTCCTGCAAGTGTCTTTGGAATCTTTAATTTTGGAATTAACGCATTGCTGATTATCTTAACATCTATCGTAACCAGCGTTTTAACTGAATATATATATGAAAAAGCTATGAAGAAACCTTTGACAACCGGTGATTACAGTGCTGTTGTAACTGGTTTATTATTAGGACTTAATTTATCGGCTTCTGTCCCATTATGGATACCGGTAATAGGAAGTATATTTGCAATTCTTGTAGTTAAAATGCTTTACGGCGGCATCGGACAAAATTTTATGAACCCTGCCCTGGCTGCAAGATGTTTTTTATTAATCAGTTTTGCTGGAAGAATGAATAATTATGTAATATCAACAGTAACGAAGTCCGACTCCGTACCACAAATATTTCAATATTTAAATAAAGGAGTCATTGCGTTGGACGGAGTATCAGGAGCTACACCACTGGCATCTTTAAGAGCAGGTGAATCCGTAAACCTGATAAATTTATTTTTAGGTAAAACAGCAGGAACGATTGGTGAAACCAGTGTTGCGGCTATATTAATCGGAGCAGCTTATTTACTTGTAAGAAAAGTAATAACCTGGAGAATTCCGGTATTATACCTTGCTTCTTTTTCCGTTTTCATACTGTTATTCGGCGGAAAAGGATTTGATCTTAATTTCTTGACCGGCCATTTATTCGGAGGAGGCCTGATGATGGGTGCTTTCTTTATGGCTACCGATTATTCAACCAGTCCGATTACCAGGAGGGGACATATTGTATATGGCATTTTACTCGGTATTCTGACCGGTTTATTCCGCTTATACGGAGCATCTCCGGAAGGTGTTTCCTTTGCAATCATATTCTGCAATTTATTGGTGCCCCTGATTGAGAAAGTGACACTTCCTAATATGTTTGGAAAGGGGGCGGGAGTCAATGGCTGAGGAAACGAAAATGAATAAAAAGAGTACTATCATTAAGGATGCCCTGATATTATTTGTAATTACATTAATTGCAGGCTTTGCTTTAGGTTTTGTACATGAAATTACTTTACCGGCAATAGAAGCCCAGAAACTGCAGACTAAGTTGAATGCGTACCGTACGGTATTCCCGGAGGCTTCAGATTTTTTAGAAGATGAAACACTGACACTTCAGACAAAGGATGCAGCTAAAGTGTTGGAACCAAAGGGATTAACTAATATAACCATTGATGAAGCATTAATTGCGGCAGATGAATCCGGTAATAAACTGGGTTATGTTGTGGTAGTTACCACGCAGGAAGGTTATGGCGGTGCCATTACCCTGTCTCTTGGTTATGCCATGGATGGAACGGTGAAAGGAATGGAGATATTATCCATGAACGAAACAGCGGGTCTTGGAGCAAAAGCGAAAGGGAAAGATTTTAAGATCCAGTTCGCAGATAAAAAAGTGAAAGAATTTGCCTACACCAAGACAGGTGCAACAGGTGATAATGAGATAGATGCGCTAAGTGGTGCCACCATTACCACAAGGGCAGTTGTGAATGCGACAAATGCAGGATTATGCTTCATTACAGATATAGTAGAAGCAGGGAATAATTAAGGAGGAGAATAGGATGAGTAAGATTGACAAAAATATGAACAATAATGAGAAACCGAATAAAAATAATTACCTAGAACCCTTTATCAACGGGCTGGTGAAAGAAAATCCTACCTTTATCCTTATGCTTGGTTTGTGTCCTACGCTGGCAGTAACAACCTCGGCAGGCAATGCAATCGGTATGGGATTATCCTCTACGGCAGTACTTGTTATGTCAAATTTCTTAATATCATTACTGCGAAATATAATTCCGGATAAAGTCAGAATGCCTTCCTACATTGTTATTGTGGCATCCTTTGTAACAATTGTTCAGTTTCTGTTACAGGGATATGTGCCATCAATCTATGAATCACTGGGGATTTATATTCCCCTTATTGTGGTAAACTGTATTATACTTGGAAGGGCAGAAGCATATGCTAATAAACATTCGGTGGGATTATCGGTTATGGATGGATTTGGGATGGGCTTAGGCTTTACTGTGGGTTTGGTTTTTATCGGTTTATTCCGGGAAATACTAGGCAACGGTACTGTTTTTAATATACAGGTCATGCCAAAATCCTTTGAACCGGCTACCATTTTTATATTAGCACCCGGTGCTTTCTTTGTACTCGCCATATTAACTGCGCTGCAAAATAAGTTTAAGTTAAAATCAGCAACCAATGGCTCAGCGCCGTCTGCAAGTCTTGCCTGCGGCGGGAATTGTCAGGCTTGCGGGGGAACTTCCTGTATGGTAAACAGAGAAAAATTAGAAATTGAAAAAATAAATCAAAAAGCAGATAAAGAATAAGGAGGAAGGATTTAGATGGGAGAATTATTACTGATCTTTATAGGGTCCGCACTTGTCAGCAATGTCGTACTAAGTCAGTTCCTTGGCTTATGCTCCTTTGTCGGCGTTTCCAGAAAAACAAACACGGCAGCCGGTATGGGATTTGCGGTAATATTTGTAACTACAATCGCTTCAATTTGTACCAGTTTAATTTATAGATTAATTTTAGTACCCAGCGGATTAGAATATTTACAGACGATTGTATTTATTTTAGTAATTGCGGCTTTGGTCCAGTTTGTAGAAATGGTTATAAAGAAATACAGTCCAACGCTTTATAAAGCACTTGGTGTGTATTTAGCCCTGATTACAACCAACTGTGCCGTATTAGGGGTAGCATTAATTAATGTTAAAAAGGATTATGGATTTATTACAAGTGTGGTAAATGGTGTCGGAACCGCAGTTGGTTTTCTGATTGCCATTATTCTTTTAGCAGGTATACGTGAAAGAATCGAACACAATGACATAACAAAATCATTTCAGGGGATGCCGATTGTATTAATTACTTCAGGTCTTATGGCTATTGCATTTTTCGGATTTTCCGGTTTATTATAGAAGGCAGGCAAGTATATCCTGATTTTATGCGTGCAGGAGCACGTAGAAAGGAGCTTAGGTGAATATAACTCAGATTTTAATTCACGATATTGTATTGAATGGTTTTCCGGTTTTAGCCCTTAATTTAACCGGTGTAGGTATAGCTGCTTTACTAATAAGTGTCACAGGAATAATAATCGGTTTATTTCTTGGTGTAGCGGCTAAAAAATTAGAAGTTGCAGTGGATGAAAAAGAACAGTCAGTCCGTGAACTTCTGCCTGGTAATAATTGCGGCGCCTGTGGTTATCCCGGATGTGACGGTCTTGCACAGGCGATAGCAGCAGGAAATGCACCTGCCAATGCCTGTCCGGTAGCAAACAGTAAAATACATGGACAGATTGCAGATGTTATGGGAGCAAATGTAGTAGAAACTGATAAACAGGTCGCATTTGTGAAATGTGCCGGAACCTGCGATAAAACAAAAGTAAAGTATAATTACTATGGTATTATGGATTGTAAAAAAGCAGCATTTACACCCGGAAAGGGTCCGAAACAATGCAGCTATGGCTGTACCGGTTTTGGTTCCTGCGTAAAAGTCTGCCAATTTGATGCAATCCACGTAATTGATGGTGTAGCAATCGTAGATAAAGAAAAATGTACTTCCTGCGGTTTATGCATTAAGGAATGTCCTAATAATTTAATTGAATTAGTACCTTACGATACACAGCATTTTGTACGCTGTAATTCCAAAGATAAAGGTAAGGATGTAAAGGCCGGATGCAGTATCGGCTGTATCGGCTGTATGATGTGTGTTAAGGCATGTGAATTTGATGCTATTAAAGTGGAAAATAACCTTGCGCATATTGATTACAGTAAATGTACCAATTGCGGCAAATGTGCACAAAAATGCCCGACTAAGGTAATTCTTAGGGAGTTAAAGGAAGAAGCGCTGGGAGCATAGTGTAAAAATACTTTTGATATTTTTGCACTTCGCGGCCTGGCAGCCCCGGCAGCTGCAAATTTAAGTGTGAATAGAGAATTGATATGACGGAGTAATCACTGTGATTTTATGGAATAGGAGAATGAATTCTAATAAAAATTTATTCTCCTATTTTGGCAGTATTTTTGCTGCTAAAGGGGTATATGGGAGTTTGCGAAAGAAAGGAAGTTAATTGAATGAAAAATTCGAAAGCAAAAAGGGTGGCATTTTATGGTATGTTCGTTGCTTTGGCTTTTGTATTTAGTTATATTGAAGTACAGATTCCCTTCTCTGTAGGAATTCCCGGCGTTAAGCTTGGTTTGGCGAATATTGTAGTTCTCACGGCATTATATACCATGGGAGTGAAAGAAGCATTTGTAATATCCTGTATCCGGATTGTACTGGTTGGATTTACATTTGGAACTATGTTCAATATATTTTATAGTCTGGCCGGAGGATTGCTTAGCTGGCTGATTATGTGTATTTGTAAAAAAGTAAAAGTCTTCAGTATCATAGGCGTCAGTATAGCCGGAGGCATCAGTCACAATATTGGACAGATAGTAGTGGCAGCCATTGCTTTACAGACGAAAAGTATCGGATTTTATTTACCGGTACTTCTTATATCCGGCACAATAACCGGACTGCTGATAGGATTACTGGGAGTCTGGCTGTTAAAAGTGCAAATGAAAATATTTAACACTTAGGGGCCAGTGTGAAATAACGCTAAAACGTATTTTTCACTTTACTGATTTGAATGCGTGCCGGGACACGTAGTGGGAGTTAAAGACGGTGATGAAAAAAATGGCAACAATAAAAGATCTTTCATTAAAATGCGGTGTGTCAGTATCAACTGTCAGTAAGGCACTGAATGGTTATCAGGACATCAGTGAAGCGACAAGGGAAATGATATTAAAAGCAGCCCGTGAGGCGGGATATTTTCCGGATGCCAATGTAAGGGCATTAAAGATGAAGAAAACTTATAATATAGGAGTTTTGTTTTCTACATTATCTAAACATGGATTGCGGAATGAATATTTTGCGCACATATTAGCTTCCTTTAAGGAAAAAGCTGCAAAATGCGGATATGATATAACCTTCATAGAACATAATATAGGCAACCGGAAAATGACATATCTGGATCATTGCCGTTATCGGAACTTTGATGGTGTATTTATTGCATGTGCCGAATTCAGTGAGCCGGAAGTATTGGAATTAGTGAACAGTGACTATCCTGTTGTAACCATTGATCATGCATTTAATGAGGCCATATCCGTATTATCCGATAATGCCGATGGAATGAGACAGCTGACCCAATATATAATTGATCAGGGACACACTAAAATTGCATTTATTCATGGGACGAAGTCATCTGTAACCCATAATCGGTTAGTCAGTTTTAACAATGTTTTAAAAGAAAATGGTATTTCAATTCCGGAGGAATATTTTATGGAAGGCATTTACCGCAGCGCGGAATCTTCGGAGGAGTTGGCCCTGCGCCTGCTTAAATTACCGGACCCTCCCACCTGTATTATAGCATCAGATGATTATGCAGCCTTAGGGGTCATGAATACGGCGAGAAGATTAGGCCTTAAAATACCGGAGGATATCTCCGTGGCAGGTTATGACGGTATCTCAGTTGCACAGGCACTGGAGCCCAAACTAACAACGATTAAACAGGATACGGATAAGGTTGGAACAGAAGCTGCCAGGCAGTTAATTAATTTAATAGAAAGCCCTATGACTACATCTCTGGATAATATATATTTAAAAGTTCAGCTGGTTAAAGGTGGATCCGTTAGAAACCTTAATGAGATTATGTAAAGATATCGGGGTTCCTATGTGAAAGTTGCCAAACTTAAAGGGGAGTTTTTATGGCATATCCATGAAAATGAAGACGAAATGTTTTATGTTTTAAAAGGAAACTTAATTATCAGATTCAGGGACAAAGATGTCATTCTAAATGCAGGAGAATTTTTAATTATTCCAAAAGGGATTGAACATACGCCGGTTACTAAAGAAGAAGTACACGTGATGTTAATTGAAGCAAAAACGATGCTAAATACGGGAGATGTAAGAAATGAAAGAACAGTAGAGAGACTTGAAAGATTATAGAGGGGTTAACTTATAAAGCGAAGCGGGCAGAGACTGTGGAGTGCCTCGCTTTATAAGGATGCCATATATTAATAAGTTCAACATAGCGCTATCTTAAGTATTTGTATATTCATTTAAGACAATAAATTGGATATTAACTTTATAACTGACGAAAATTAAAATATTAAATTAAACTTGAAATAAGTAATAAGAAGTATTATAATGATAGAATACTTAAAAAAAATATTGACGAACTGAAAAGAGTATGTTATATTAGACTAGCGATGGAAGAGGTCTTTTTTTTATGCCTAAAAACCTGTGTACGGATATTTTGCAAAAAGCTAATTTATTACCTGGCAGAGCTGTAAAATGAAAGTTCACATAATTTAAAATTTAAGCGGAGGTGGAAGTTGTGCGCGTAAAGATCACATTGGCATGTACAGAATGTAAACAACGTAATTATAACATGACAAAGGAAAAGAAAACACATCCAGACAGAATGGAAACAAAAAAATATTGTAAGTTCTGTAAGTCACACACATTACACAAAGAAACAAAATAAGTTGTCTAATCTTCTATACAAGCAGAGACTTATGTAAAGTTAAATAAATACAAGATGTTCCCATAGCGGGGAACTATATTGTTTTAGATGATACTTTATTACTGCATTGTTAAGAAAGGAAAGTGAAAACATGGGAGAAACTGCTAATACCACAGAAAAAGCTCCAAAGAAAAGTTGGTTTAAAGGGCTGAAAGCTGAATTTAATAAAATAATTTGGCCTGACAGAGATTCACTTGCGAAGCAGTCAGTGGCAGTCATTGTAATATCCGTGATTTTAGGTGTAATAATCTCCATACTGGATTTAGGTATTAAATACGGTATAGATGTACTAATTAAATAGGATATGGGTGATTATATGTCAAAAACGAATTGGTACGTTGTTCATACTTACTCAGGATATGAGAATAAGGTAAAAGCCAACATTGAGAAAACAATAGAAAACAGAAAACTTCAAGATCAAATCTTAGAGGTTTCCGTTCCTCTTCAGGATGTAATTGAAGTAAAGAACGGCGTTAAGAAAAAAGTTCAGAAGAAAATGTTCCCTGGATATGTTTTACTTAACATGGAAATGAACGATGATACCTGGTACGTAGTCCGTAACACGAGAGGCGTTACAGGCTTCGTCGGTCCCGGATCCAAACCAGTTCCATTAACGGATATAGAAATGAAGTCAATGGGAATCAAAAAAGACGATTTTGTTATTGAATTTGAAATTGGTGACACTGTTGAAGTAATCTCCGGTGTGTGGGAGAATACCACAGGAATCATTAAACAGATTAATACTCATAAGCAGATCGTCACAATCAGTGTTGATATGTTTGGTCGTGAAACTCCTGTCGAAATAAGTTTCACGGATATCAAAAAAATGTAAACGAAATAACATCTAGAGAACCTAAATTCCGTTGCAGAAAAGTAAATCTAGATGGTGGGAGGGTAATGGCAGCAAGGCTGCCAAAATGCATAATAAGATTTTATGTATACTCCCGATAAGACCACAATTTTAGGAGGTATGCTATAATGGCAAAGAAAGTTACAGGTTATATTAAATTACAAATCCCTGCTGCAAAGGCTACACCAGCACCACCGGTTGGACCAGCTTTAGGACAGCATGGTGTTAACATTGTTCAGTTTACAAAAGAATTTAATGCAAGAACAGCAGATCAGGAAGGAATGATTATCCCTGTTGTAATTACAGTATATCAGGACAGAAGCTTCAGCTTTATTACAAAAACCCCACCTGCTGCAATTCTTTTAAAGAAAGCATGTAATCTTAAGTCCGGTTCTGCTACACCGAATAAGACAAAGGTTGCTACTATTACAAAGGCAGAAGTTCAAAAAATAGCAGAACTTAAGATGCCTGATTTAAACGCAGCAAATATTGACTCAGCAATCAGCATGATATCCGGTACTGCAAGAAGTATGGGAATTACTGTAGTTGACTAAGAAATCGTAAAACTGTGGGAGGGTAATGGTTGCACAGCAACCATGGAAAATTGCGCTGCAATTTTCACAATGCGTGATAAGATTTTATGCATACTCCCGATAATACCACTAGGAGGTTAATAGAATGAAAAGAGGAAAGAAATACGCGGAAGCTGCCAAGCTTATCGACAGGGCAAGTTTTTATGATGCAGCAGACGCAATTAGTTTAGTTAAAAAATCAGCAGTTGCTAAATTCGATGAAACAGTAGAAGTTCACATCAGACTTGGTGTTGATGGACGTCATGCTGACCAGCAGGTACGTGGTGCAGTTGTTCTGCCTCACGGAACCGGTAAAACTGTTAAAGTGCTTGTGTTTGCAAAAGGCGACAAAGTTGCTGAGGCAGAAGCAGCCGGAGCAGATCATGTTGGCGGTGACGAATTAGTACCTAAGATCCAAAACGAAGGCTGGTTAGATTTCGATGTTGTAGTTGCAACTCCGGATATGATGGGTGTTGTAGGACGTTTAGGACGTGTCCTTGGGCCTAAAGGATTAATGCCTAACCCGAAAGCTGGTACTGTTACCATGGATGTAACAAAAGCAATTAATGATATTAAAGCAGGTAAGATCGAGTACAGATTAGACAAAACAAATATTATTCATGTGCCGTTGGGAAAAGCTTCTTTTAGCGAAGATCAATTAGCGGACAACTTCCATACGCTGATCGGTGCAATCAATAAAGCAAAACCATCTGCTGCAAAAGGACAATATCTTAAGAGCGTTACATTAGCGTCCACTATGGGACCTGGTGTAAAATTAAACACAGGCAAATTAAGCCAGTAATTTTGCAAAGAAATTTTGTTTTATGGTTGACACTATAATAGATTAATGTTATACTTTTGAATGCAATAACTGCCGAAGACAGTAGGTGCCGTAAGGCATAAGTTAAAAACGCCTACCGAGGGATATGAATCTTTAATCGACTTATATCAATCCCTTACTGTTTTACAGTAAGGGATATTTTTATTACAAAGCCAGCTGCCTAAGGCAGGGCTCTTTGAGCAGCGAAGCAGAACATGTAAGAGTGTTTGTGACCTACAGGGTTACTGGCATAGTTTTAACCATAATGCTTTATTCCTATGAATAATATTTATGCAAAATCTATAAGGAGGTGTACTAGAATGGCAAAAGTAGAAATTAAACAACCTATCGTTGATGAAATTAAAAGTTATGTAAAAGACGCAAAAGCAATCGTGGCTGTAGACTACCGTGGACTTACTGTAGAAGAAGATACAAAACTTCGTAAACAGTTAAGGGAAGCAGGTGTTGTATATAAGGTTTATAAAAATACATTGTTAAAGCGTGCATTTGAAGGAACAGAATACGAAGCATTGACCAAACATTTAGAAGGACCAACCGCTGTAGCATTCGGACTTGATGATGCAACTGCTCCTGCAAGAATCATTAGCGATGCAATTAAAACAGCACCAAAGTTAGAATTTAAAGCCGGTGTTGTTGATGGAGCCTATTATGATGAAAAAGGTATCCAGATTATTGCAACAATCCCATCAAGAGAAGTACTTATTTCCAAATTACTTGGAAGCTTACAATCTCCTATTACCAACTTTGCTCGTGTACTTAAGCAAATCGCTGAGAAACAAGAGGAAGTAGCATAAGGGACATTATAATAACAGAAAAACAAATATAAACGGAGGTATTTTAATAATGACAACTCAAGAATTTATTGAAGCTATTAAGAGCTTAACAGTATTAGAATTAAATGATTTAGTAAAAGCATGTGAAGAAGAATTTGGTGTTTCTGCAGCAGCAGGCGTAATGGTAGCAGGACCTGCAGCAGGCGCAGCAGCTGAAGAAGAAAAAACAGAATTTGACGTAGAATTAACAGAAGTTGGCCCTAACAAAGTTAAGGTTATCAAAGTTGTTCGTGAAATCACTGGCTTAGGCTTAAAAGAAGCAAAAGATTTAGTTGATGGAGCTCCTAAGGTTCTGAAAGAAGCTGCAACAAAAGAAGAATCTGCTGATATCAAAGCTAAACTTGAAGCAGAAGGCGCTAAAGTTACAGTTAAATAATTACAGGTCTATATTGAAGTCTGTCCCTGGATTCTTTTGGGACAGACTTTTTTACATTTCCTTGGGGGTTAACTGATTAGTTTCTTGAGGATATTTTAACTGCTGTTGTCAGGCTTTGAACATTTTCATGATAGCAGATGTAAGTTTTTACTTGCCTTTCCTTCACTTCGTTCAGACGGTCTGCGTAAAAACTTACATCTGCTATCATGAAAATGCATTCTACTTTGATGGATGGCAGCTAAAATATCCAAAAAGCAGGTCACGAATTAAAAAAGCATTAGAGATTGCAATTGCTCGGTCTAGTAATCAATAATATTACTAATCAATATTGATTATGTAAATATTGTACCCTAATACTTAATTGTCGAATCTAATCAATTTTTAATAAGTTAGTGTTGAATAATCTGAATTATAAGTATTCAATAATTCAGTTAGTTGGTTATAAAGTATATAAGACTGTGTAAATTATGGCAAAATATAAATGTGTTATGGGAGTAGGTGTCTTATGGATTTCGATAGGTTGCTACCGGATAATTTCAGCGGGGTTGTTTCGGTAATGAATCATGGTGAAATAGTTTTTCGGAAAGCTTTCGGATACGCGGATTTAGCGAATAGAATTCGAAATGATGTAGATACAAAGTTTGCTACGGCTTCTGCAGGGAAAGTTTTTGTGGCTGTGGCTATTTTACAGTTGATTGAAAAAGGTATGCTGCATTTTGATGACCGTTTAGGAGATGTTTTAGATTTCGATTTAAAGAAAATTGATGGAAATATTACCACCAGGCAGTTATTAAATCATACTTCAGGGATTCCTGATTATTTCGATGAAACAGTTATGAAAGATTATGATGGGTTATGGAAGGATTATCCCAATTATAAAATAAGGTCATCCATGGATTTGCTGCCTTTGTTTATTGATAAACCTATGATGTACCCTGCAGGGGAGCGATTTCAATATAATAATTCAGGGTATGTTGTTTTAGGATTAATAATTGAAAAGATTACTGGACTATACTTTGACGAATATCTTAGGAGTTATATTTTTGAGCCATGCAATATGGCGAGTACTGGTTATTATGAACTTGACAGATTACCTGCGAAATGTGCTGATTCTTATATTTTTGATAAGTACAGCAAGGTATATTATAAGAATATTTATAGTGTTGATGTTAAAGGTACCGGTGCAGGCGGAGCTTTTACGACTTTACCTGATATCGATAAATTCTGGACAGCGTTATTAAATGGAAAGTTAATCTCGAATAATATGATCCGGTTTATGCTTTCACCCCATGCTTTTGACGGTAAACATTATTATGGCTATGGGATCTGGCTTGAAAAAACGGAGGCTGATATATATCTGCCGTATTTTGAGGGCTGTGATCCGGGTGTTAGTTTCTTATCTTTCTTTAATACACAGAAGGAGTATAGCATTAGTGCAGTCAGTAATTTCGGACATAATGTATGGGAAATCTGCAGAAATATTAAGATGGAATCAACCGGAAAGAATTAAAAATCAGGTCATAGAGTTATTGATTGATATATAAATAGCAGGTATGAATAAAACTTGCGTTAAAAGTATATTTTGTGATTAGGATAGGGGTCCCGGTATAGAGCAGGTATTTTCGGGTATAAATTTAAGTTAAGGGATAATTTGATATAAGTTTTAAAGAAATAGAAAAAGTCAACAAAATTATGTTGACATCTTGAAAACCTTGTGATAATATGAAAGATGCACTATTGTGCTGTGATATGCCTACAATATCCATTATAGCACATATATGTGAAAATGAAAAGTATTTTCACAAAATTATTCTATAATATTTCTGAACATGTCAGTTAGGCGTGAGTTGGAATATTTATGGATATCAGACAACGACCTTTGCCGAGGCAAACGTCTTATGTTAAATAAAATATCAAGGGGTGAAAACGTCAATGGATAAAAACAGGATACGTCCGATCAAAATTGGTAACGGCGTAAGAATGAGCTACTCGAGGCAAAAAGAAGTATTGGAGATGCCAAATCTTATTGAAGTTCAGAAAAACTCATATCAATGGTTTTTAGATGAAGGAATGAAGGAAGTTTTTGAAGACATTTCTCCAATCGAAGATTATAGTGGACACTTAAGCTTAGAGTTTGTAGATTTTGTGCTGTGTGAAGATGATGTAAAATATTCAATTGAAGAGTGCAAAGAAAGAGATGCAACTTATGCAGCGCCTCTTAAAGTTAAAGTCAGACTTCACAACAAAGAGAACGATGAAATCAATGAGCACGATATTTTTATGGGCGATTTACCATTAATGACGGAGACTGGAACTTTCGTTATTAACGGTGCTGAGAGAGTTATCGTAAGCCAGTTAGTACGTTCCCCGGGTATCTACTTTTCAATTGGACATGACAAAATCGGTAAAAGACTTTATTCCTCTACTGTAATTCCGAACCGTGGTGCATGGTTAGAGTATGAAACAGATTCTAATGATATTTTCTATGTTCGCGTTGACCGTAACAGAAAGGTACCTATTACCGTTCTGATTCGCGCACTAGGAATTGGAAGCAATACCCAGATACAGGAATTATTTGGTGAAGAACCTAAAATTACAGCAAGTATAACAAAAGATCCATCTGATAATTATCAGGATGGTTTACTTGAGTTATATAAGAAATTACGTCCGGGTGAACCACTTTCCGTGGAAAGTGCAGAATCTTTAATAAACAGTATGTTTTTTGATCCAAGAAGATATGACCTTGCTAAAGTTGGCAGATTTAAGTTTAATAAGAAACTGGCTTTAAAGAATCGTGTAGTCGGTTTTACCCTGGCAGAAGATGTAATTAATAAAGAAACCGGTGAAATTATTGCAGAGGCCGGAAATGTAATTACAGAACAAATCGCAAATGAAATTCAGAACGCAGCAGTCCACTCCATTATGGTACAAGCGGAAGAACGTAATGTTAAAGTTCTTTCTAACTTAATGGTTGATCTGGCTTATTACGTTGATGCCGATAAAGAAGAACTGGGTGTTACAGAGGAAGTTTATTATCCGGTACTTAAGGGCATTTTAGATGAATTTAAAAATATAGAAGATATTAAGACAGCAATTAAAAAGAACATTAATGAATTAATACCAAAACATATTACAAAAGAAGATATAATTGCATCCATTAATTACAATATTCATTTAGAATATGGTATTGGTCATGCAGATGATATAGACCATTTAGGAAACAGAAGAATCAGGGCTGTCGGCGAATTACTGCAGAACCAGTATAGAATTGGTCTTTCCAGAATGGAACGTGTAGTAAGAGAGCGAATGACTACCCAGGATTTAGAAGGGGTAAGTCCCCAGTCCCTTATTAACATTAAACCTGTAACTGCTGCAGTTAAGGAATTCTTTGGAAGCTCCCAGCTGTCACAGTTTATGGATCAACATAATCCATTAGGTGAATTAACTCATAAAAGGCGTTTATCTGCTTTAGGACCGGGTGGTTTGTCCAGAGACCGTGCAGGTTTTGAGGTTCGGGATGTTCACTATACTCATTACGGCAGAATGTGTCCGATTGAAACTCCTGAAGGCCCAAACATAGGTCTTATTAATTCCCTGGCATCTTATGCCAGAATTAATGAATATGGATTTATTGAAGCACCTTACCGTAAAGTGGATAAAGCTGACCCTATGAATCCGAAAGTAACGGATGATGTAGTGTATCTTACTGCGGATGAAGAAGATAAATATGTTGTAGCACAGGCAAATGAACCATTGGATGAAAACGGATATTTTGTTGGTAACAATATATCCGGCCGTTATAAAGAAGAAACTTCTGAGTTTGAGAAGTCTAAGATTGATATGATGGATGTATCCCCTAAGATGGTATTTTCTGTGGCAACCGCTATGATTCCATTTCTTGAAAATGACGATGCGAACCGTGCCTTAATGGGTTCTAACATGCAGCGTCAGGCCGTTCCGCTTTTAATTACCGAATCACCGGTAGTTGGTACTGGTATTGAGATGAAGTCTGCAGTTGACTCCGGTGTCTGCATCGTTTCCAAGAAACCAGGTGTAGTAGAAAGATCAACTTCCAAAGATATTCTTATTAAGAACGATGATGGAACAAAGAGCTCTTATAAATTATTAAAATTTGCAAGAAGTAACCAAGGTACTTGTATTAACCAAAGGCCTATTGTTTTGAAAGGTGACAGGGTGGAAGCCGGCCAGGTAGTAGCGGACGGTCCATCAACATCGGAAGGGGAATTAGCGCTCGGTAAGAATCCTTTAATCGGATTTATGACCTGGGAAGGCTATAACTACGAGGATGCGGTATTATTAAGTGAAAGATTAGTTCAAGAGGATGTTTATACCTCTGTTCATATTGAAGAATATGAAGCAGAATCCAGGGATACGAAACTGGGGCCGGAAGAGATTACAAGAGATGTGCCGGGTGTTGGTGATGATGCCCTTAAGGACCTGGATGAAAGAGGTATCATAAGAATCGGTGCTGAAGTCCGTGCTGGAGATATCTTAGTCGGCAAGGTAACCCCGAAGGGTGAAACTGAACTGACGGCGGAAGAACGACTGCTTCGTGCAATTTTCGGTGAGAAAGCCAGGGAAGTAAGGGATACTTCATTAAGAGTTCCCCATGGGGAATATGGAATCATTGTTGATGCCAAAGTATTTACCAGGGAAAACGGTGATGATTTGTCACCGGGTGTTAATCAGACTGTTCGTGTCTATATTGCCCAGAAGAGAAAGATTCAGGTAGGTGATAAGATGGCGGGACGTCATGGTAACAAGGGTGTAGTTTCCCGTGTATTACCAGCTGAAGATATGCCATTTTTACCAAACGGAAGACCTCTTGATATCGTATTAAATCCATTGGGCGTTCCTTCCCGTATGAATATTGGACAGGTGCTTGAAATCCATTTAAGCCTTGCAGCAAAAGCACTTGGTATTAAAGTTGCTACACCGGTTTTTGATGGTGCTAACGAGTTTGATATTATGGATACCTTAGAATTGGCTAACGATTATGTAAATGAGGATTGGGACACCTTCGCAGGAAAGTATAAAGACATCCTGGATCCGGAAATTTTAGATTTTTTAAATAATAATAAAGAGTATAGAGAAGAATGGAAGGGGGTTCCGATTAATCGTGACGGTAAAGTGAGACTTCGCGACGGACGAACCGGAGAATTCTTTGATGGAGCTGTAACCGTAGGATTCATGCACTACTTAAAGCTTCACCACTTGGTAGACGATAAGATCCATGCACGTTCCACCGGTCCTTATTCCTTAGTAACCCAACAGCCTCTCGGTGGTAAAGCACAGTTTGGCGGTCAGAGATTCGGTGAAATGGAAGTTTGGGCACTGGAAGCTTATGGTGCTGCTTATACACTGCAGGAGATATTAACAGTGAAGTCCGATGATGTTACCGGACGTGTCAAAACTTATGAAGCTATCATTAAAGGCGAAAACATTTCTGAGCCTGGTATTCCTGAGTCCTTTAAAGTACTTCTTAAGGAATTACAGTCATTGGCACTTGATGTTATTGTTTTAGATGAAAATGGTCAGGAAGTTAAGATGACGGAGAATATAGATTACGGCGAGGGAGATTTAACACCATTGATTGAGGGCGACAATAATTTCAGATATGATGAAGATTACAACGATGCCGGATATCGTGAAACAACTCCGGAGGAAGAAGAGAGTTTCTTTGATTCCTTTGATGAAGAAACAGTTGACATTAGTGATATGGATGATGACATTGAAGAATAATTCATGGTTAATGGGGTTAATCAGCGCCAGGATATGCATCTTAATGCATATTTTGTGGTGCATAAGCGCATAAATGCGCGGGTTCGTTAGAACCGCAGTGACTGAATAGTCACCAATTCCATTAGCATACTAGACATCCGTTAAGTGGTGTCTAATGTAAAAAGACGGATTCCATATAATCCGTTACTATGAAAGGGAGTGCCAGATGATGCCAGAAGTAGTAAATAGTGAAAGTACTCATGAAATTACCTATGACGCAATTAAAATTGGCTTAGCTTCTCCTGAGAAAATCAGAGAATGGTCAAGGGGTGAAGTTAAAAAACCTGAGACTATAAACTACAGAACCTTAAAACCGGAAAAAGACGGATTGTTCTGTGAGAAGATATTTGGGCCAAGTAAGGATTGGGAGTGCCACTGTGGTAAGTATAAGAAAATCAGATATAAAGGTGTAGTATGTGACAGGTGTGGCGTTGAAGTAACAAAAGCAAGTGTCCGCAGGGAAAGAATGGGTCATATAGAACTTGCAGCCCCTGTATCCCACATATGGTATTTTAAAGGAATTCCAAGCAGAATGGGTCTTATTTTGGACTTATCACCAAGAACCTTGGAAAAAGTACTTTATTTTGCCGCTTATATCGTACTCGATAAAGGAAGCACGGATTTACAATATAAACAAGTACTAAATGAAAAAGAGTATAGAGAATCCTATGAAAAATATGGAAATAAGTTCAGAGTTGGTATGGGTGCGGAAGCAATTCAGGAACTTTTACTGGCAATTAATCTGGAATCAGAATCTGTAGACCTGAAAAAAGGATTAAAGGATTCAACCGGACAGAAAAGGGCAAGGATTATTAAGAGGCTCGAAGTAGTGGAAGCTTTCAGGGAATCCGGTAACAGACCGGATTGGATGATTCTTTCCGTTGTTCCTGTTATCCCTCCGGATTTAAGACCTATGGTACAATTAGACGGAGGACGTTTTGCAACCTCTGATATGAATGATTTATACAGAAGAATTATAAATCGTAATAATCGTTTAAAGAGACTTCTGGAACTTGGTGCACCGGATATTATTGTACGTAACGAAAAGAGGATGCTTCAGGAAGCTGTGGATGCCCTTATTGATAATGGTAGAAGGGGAAGACCGGTTACTGGTCCTGGAAACCGTGCCTTAAAGTCTTTATCCGATATGTTAAAGGGTAAACAGGGACGTTTCCGCCAAAACTTACTTGGTAAACGTGTTGACTATTCAGGTCGTTCCGTTATCGTTGTCGGACCCGAATTAAAAATCTATCAGTGTGGTCTTCCTAAAGAAATGGCTATTGAATTATTTAAACCTTTTGTTATGAAAGAATTAGTAGCCAGAGGAACCGCCCATAATATAAAATCAGCTAAAAAAATGGTAGAAAGACTTCAATCAGAAGTTTGGGATGTATTAGAAGAAGTAATCAGCGAACATCCGGTTATGCTAAACCGTGCACCAACTCTTCACAGACTTGGTATTCAGGCTTTTGAACCGGTATTAGTAGAAGGTAAAGCTATAAAACTTCATCCATTGGTATGTACCGCTTTTAATGCTGACTTCGATGGTGACCAGATGGCTGTCCATCTGCCTTTATCCGTAGAAGCACAGGCAGAATGCAGATTTTTACTTCTTTCTCCAAACAACTTATTAAAGCCATCCGATGGTGCCCCGGTTGCTGTTCCTTCACAGGATATGGTACTTGGTATCTATTATCTGACCTTACAAAAACCTGGTGATTTGGGTGAAGGCCATTTCTTTAAGAGTGTAAATGAAGCAATCCTTGCTTATGAAAACGCCGCTATTACCTTACATGCCATGATTAAAGTAAGAAGAACAGGTGTTAATAGTGATGGAATATCTGAAACAAAAACAATTGAATCTACTTTAGGCCGTTTTATATTTAATGAGATTATCAGTCAGGATTTGGGCTTTGTTGACAGAACGAAACCGGAGAGCTTCTTATTGCCGGAAATTGATTTCCACGTTGGTAAGAAACAGTTGAAGAAGATTTTGGAGAAGTGTATTAACACCCATGGAGCTACTAAGACTGCAGAAACATTAGATGCAATTAAGTCACTGGGATATAAATACTCTACCAGGGCTGCAATGACAGTATCCATTTCTGATATGACAGTTCCACCTCAAAAGAAGACTATTATTGCAGGGGCAGAAGCCAGGGTAGAAGAAATTTCAAAAAACTACCGCCGTGGTCTTATGACGGAAGATGAAAGATATAAAGCTGTTATTGATACCTGGAAGGTTGCCGATGATAATATAACAGATGCTCTTCTTAGTGGTCTTGATAAATATAATAATATTTATATGATGGCAGATTCCGGTGCCCGTGGTTCCGACAAGCAGATTAAACAGCTTGCAGGTATGCGTGGTCTTATGGCAGATACTTCGGGCCGTACCATTGAGTTGCCTATTAAGTCAAACTTCCGTGAAGGTCTTGACGTATTGGAGTACTTCATTTCTGCCCATGGTGCAAGAAAGGGTCTGTCAGATACCGCTCTTCGTACTGCCGATTCCGGATACCTGACGCGTCGTCTCGTTGACGTATCGCAAGATTTAATTATTCGTGAAGTGGACTGCTGTGAAGGCAAAGAAAGCCCGGGTATGTGGATTAAAGCCTTTACCGATGGCAATGAAGTGATTGAAGGCTTAGAAGAAAGAATTACAGGCAGGTATTCCTGTGAAACGATAGAAGATGACAATGGTGAAGTTATTGTTAAAGCAAACCATATGATTACACCAAAAAGAGCAGCAAGAATTGTTGCTACCAAAAAAGTCGCAGATGCTGGATTTAATGCAAAAATTAAAATCCGTACCATACTTACCTGTAAATCCCACATTGGTGTATGTGCTAAGTGCTATGGTGCTAACATGGCAACCGGTGAAGCCGTTCAGGTTGGTGAAGCAGTAGGTATTATTGCGGCTCAGTCAATTGGTGAACCTGGTACACAGCTTACCATGCGTACGTTCCATACCGGTGGTGTTGCAGGTGATGATATCACACAAGGCCTTCCCCGTGTTGAAGAACTTTTTGAAGCAAGAAAACCTAAGGGTCTTGCAATTATCGCTGAATTCGGCGGTGTTGTCACCATTAAGGATACAAAGAAAAAGCGTGAAGTAATCGTAACCAACGAAGAAAGCGGTGAAGCCAAAGCCTATTTAATCCCTTACGGTTCCAGAATCAAAGTATTAGACGGAGATATACTGGAAGCCGGAGATGAATTAACGGAAGGTAGTGTTAATCCACATGATATTCTTAAGATTAAAGGTGTCCGTGCCGTTCAGGATTATATGATCCAGGAAGTGCAGCGCGTATACCGTTTGCAGGGTGTTGAGATTAACGATAAACATATCGAGGTTATCGTTCGTCAGATGCTTAAGAAAATCCGTATCGAAAACAGCGGTGATTCCGAATTATTACCTGGTAAGTTAGTAGACACCTTAGATTTCGATGATATCAATGAAAAACTGGAATCAGAAGGATTACCTATTGCAGAAGGCAAGCAGGTAATGCTTGGTATTACCAAGGCGTCCTTAGCAACCAATTCTTTCCTTTCAGCAGCATCCTTCCAGGAGACAACAAAAGTCTTAACGGAAGCAGCTATTAATGGTAAGATAGATCCATTAATCGGTCTTAAGGAAAATGTTATCATTGGTAAATTAATTCCTGCCGGTACCGGTATGAAGAGATATCGTTCTGTAAAATTAGACAGTGATATGGATGAAGAATTATTAATCTCAGAAGATTTTGAGGATGATGATTATGAAAACTTCCATTATTCTGAATCTGCCATGGATGATATAGATGGTATCGAAGTTGATGAGTTTGAAGACGATGAGGATTTAACGGATGAAGATTTTAGTGATGAAGACCTTGTAACAGAAGATTTTGTAACAGAAGGTTATTCAGGGGATAATGATTAATAAAATCTGAGTATAGCTAGTACTGCATTGCATAAATAATGCTTAATATCAGTAGACTGATATTTGAGCCAGGGCAAGGCGGAGGAATGAGGCGTAGCGGTTCCTACGCCGATTGATGACAACACAGCACTGGT
>JBAVPE010000095.1:0-11307 GCA_049692775.1 Anaerocolumna sp.
ATATTTTGAGATAATGATTCTCATAAATACCTTCGGAGACTATGCAAAGTAAAGCAAGAAAGAATGGCTTAATTTAAAGGCACAACAATGGCTACTTTGCATAGTTACTTTCTTTGCATAGGGAGGACCATTAAGTCCGCTATTGGGAAATATTATGCTGAACGAACTGGATAAGGAACTGGAAGGAAGAGGACACAAATTCGTAAGGATTGCAGATGATGCAGTCGTCTTCTGCAAAAGCAGGAAAAGTGCAGAACGCACTTAGGATAACATCGTGCCGTACATGGAAGGAAAGCTATTTCTAAAAGTAAACCGAGACAAGACAACAATTTCGCATATCAGCAAGAAAAAGTACCTCGGATATGCATTTTACAGATACAAAGGTAAATGCAAACTCCGAGTGCATCCAAAGCCGGTTAAGAAAATGAAGGATAAACTTCGTGCGATAACTAACAAAAACAATGGATGGGGTAACGATTACCGCAGACAGAAACTCACAGAGTTTGTGAGAGGGTGGATTAACTACTTTAGTATGGCAGATATGAAGGCTTTAATGGAGAAAATAGACGAATGGCTACGAAGAAGAATCAGGACAGTCTATTGGAGACAATGGAAGAAGGTCAAAACGAGGTATCGTATGCTGAAAGCGTTGAAACTTCCCGAATGGAAAGTACATGAGTTGGCAAACTGTCGTAAAGGTTATTGGAGAGCAGCGCAAGTGCTGAACTGTGCATTGACCAATAAAATAATAGCCAGACTGGGATATATCTCCATGTCTGACTACTATCTGAAAATCTGTGAAAACTAAAGAACCGCCGTATACCGAACGGTACGTACGGTGTGGGAGGTCGGCTAATCAATTAATGGTTAGCCTCCTACCCGATTATCCTTTCTTGATATAAGATGCACAAAAGTCTGATTCCAGGCGGTATCATATTTATCCATATGCGTAATTAAAACGAAGCAATTGTTTTATTCATGTAAATTTTATGTAAAATTTAATGCAATTTTAAGTTTTGGTTTAAGGTTCATTTTAAGTAAGTTGATTATAATCAGTTTATCAGTTAAAACAAGAAACGAGTATGAAGGGAGGAATTTTGATGAATCAATACCAGGAAACATTTAAACGATATGAAAAAAAATATTTACTAAATGACAGTAAATATGAAATACTGAGGCTTAGATTACAGGAATATCTGCAAGAAGATGATTATGGTCAGACAACAATTTGCAATATTTATTTTGATACCCCGGATCATCGTCTGGTTCGGAATTCCCTGGAGAAACCAATTTATAAAGAAAAACTAAGGCTAAGAAGTTATGGAACCCCGCGGGATAAGGATACGGTTTTTATTGAATTAAAAAAGAAGTATAAAGGAGTTGTATATAAAAGGCGGGTCAAATCAGAGCTTAGTATGGCGGAACATTATTTATATGATTCAGAGCCGGTAACTGTACCGTCACAAATTACCAGGGAAATCGATTGGTTCTTAAGCTTTTACCAGGAGGTTAAACCAGCTATGTATATATCCTATAACCGCATTGCGCTGTATGGTATACAGGATGAAAGTCTAAGGGTAACCTTTGACAGTAATATTATATGGCGTGAAGAAGAGCTTTGGCTGGAAGAGGGCGTTTGGGGCAACAAATTACTCGAGGGGGGCGGTTACCTTATGGAAATTAAAATACCTGGTGCCATACCACTTTGGCTGTCCCATATTTTAAATGAACTCGAAATCTATCCTTGTTCCTTTTCCAAATATGGAAGGGGATATCAGGAATCGGTACAATTAAAGAAAAACGAAAGAAGAAAAGGGGAAATATTATATGCTTAATTCAATTTTATCTGATACATTTTCATTTGGGATATTTATTATCTGTATCATATGTTCTATTATACTGGGAACTGTTATGGCATGGATACACAGTTTGTATAATAACAGCAGTAAAGGTTTTGTTATGACGATCGCCCTGATGCCGGCTATTGTTCAAATGGTAATCATTTTAGTTAATGGGAATCTTGGTACGGGAGTTGCAGTAATGGGCGCTTTCAGTCTTGTCCGGTTCCGTTCTATACCCGGTAATGCCAAGGAAATCAATAGTATATTTATGGCTATGGCAGTTGGACTTGCAACGGGAACCGGGTATCTTGCGGCAGCAGTAGTGTTTGTAGTTATCCTTGGAGGCGTAAGCATTTTATATAATATAACAGGATTTGGTGAGATAAAATTAAAAGAAAAGGAGCTTCGGATAACCATTCCGGAAGGACTCGATTATATGGGCATCTTTGATGACTTATTTAACCGGTATACAAAGAAAAATGAATTGACACAAGTAAAAACTGCGAATATGGGCAGCCTTTATAAGTTGAATTATCGTATTACATTAAAAAACCCGGCAGAGGAAAAGGCATTTATTGACGAGCTTCGCTGCAGAAACGGAAATCTGGAAATTGCTTGCGGTAAAATCACATACGGAAGCGATGAACTTTAATAGAAAGAGAGTGAGGTAAAGCAATGAAAAAAAGCTTGAAATATTTTATGGCTGTTATGACAATTACTGCTATGATATTCACCGGATGTGCCGCAAATAGTAATAAGCAGGTGGATTCTGACACTGACAGTACCATAACAGGCAATACAGATACGGGCAGTACAGTTACAGACGGTACAGCAGGAACAGTTGCCGCGGAAACGGCAGCTTCCTCCCAGGTGGTACTGGATACTGAATTTAGTGCAAAGGATCTGGAAGTAGGCTGCGAAGAAAGTACGGCAACTGATATTACCTTGAAAGAGGGCAGCATAGACGTATCCGGAGACGGTGCAGCAGCAAAGGATAGTATAGTGATAATCAGTAAAGAAGGTACCTATGTAATTACCGGTACATTAAAGAATGGACAGATCGTGGTTGATGCCGGAGATTCGGATAAGGTGCATATTATCTTAAATGGGGTAACTGTAACGTATTCAACTAATGCCCCCATATATATTAAAAATGCGGACAAAGTATTTATTACACTTAATGAGGGTACGGAGAATGTATTAACGGATGGTACGGATTACGTTCAGTCAGATGATAATAACGTAGATGGTGTTATCTTCAGCAAAGCAGATTTAACCATTAATGGGGACGGAAGTCTAGACATTACCGGTAATTATAAACATGGAATTGTTTCAAAAGATGACCTTATTATCACAGGAGGAACTATAAATGTTACAGCGGTAAAGGATGCCCTTAACGGCAAAGATTGTGTTAAAATTAAAGAAGGTATCCTGACATTAAACGTAACGGAAGGAAATGGTATCCAATCTAAGAATGGGGACGATGCGACAAAAGGATACGTATATATTGCCGGCGGTGATATTACTGTTTTAAATTGTGAAGAAGGTATAGAAGGTACGGTAATTCTGATAGAAGACGGTACAATTAATGTAACAGCAAAAGATGATGGACTTAATGCGGCAAGCGGAAGCAGTGACACGACGGATGCAGCAGTCCCGGATACAAAAGCTGTAAAAAAAAATAATGAAGTAAATGAAACAAATCTGGCAGTAAATCCAGAAAAAGATACTGTAAATGAGACAGCTGCTTCAGCAAATCAAACAACTGACGCAATATCAGGTGCTACAACCAATACAGAAGACGGACAAAAACCTGGAAACCCGGGAGACGGTAATTTTAACGGAGATTTCGGCAGAGGTGGTTTTGGCGGAGGCGGCGGTGCCTTTGAGGCAGATGCAGATTGCTATATTTCCATTAAAGGAGGAACAATTCATATCAATGCATCCGGTGACGGAATTGACTCAAACGGATACTTATATATATCAGGTGGTACTACTTATGTGAGCGGTCCAACTGATAATGGAAACGGTGCCCTTGATTATAACGGAACGGCAGTAATAACAGGAGGCACGGTTATTGCAGCAGGCAGTACAGGGATGGCACAAGGGTTTTCAGACACTTCCACCCAATATTCCCTTTTATATAACCTGACCGCATCCAGTGCGGCAGGAACTGAAGTAAAATTAAGTGATCAATCGGGAAATGAGATGATTTCTTATACACCGGATAAGGAGTATCAATCCGTAGTAATCAGTACACCGGAGTTGGAAAAAGATGGGACGTACACCTTAACCTCCGGGGAACAGACTGCACAAATCATACTTACCTCCATAGCGACCAGTAATGGACAGCAAGGCATGGGCGGCTCTGGAGGACATAGGGGACAGCCGGGCCAGGATGGAAATACGACTGAAAAGACTGCTCCTTAAGGCAACAAAAACAGATTGGTTTCCACGACGGTAAATTAAAACGGGGCTGTCGCAGAACAGCCCCGTTGTTAAATACGAAAGAAATTAAATAAACTGCTTATTAGCTAATTAAAATTCTGCTTTCCAAAGTCCATGTAAATTACAGTACTCATATACGGTACTGGAATCAACTCCTTCAAATTCTGCTTTTGGTTCCATACCCGGCTTAAGATATTTTAACTGGATTTGATTTTCTGTAACTAAAGCAATCCATTCAATATAATGTTCCGGAAGTGACGGATGAAGGACTGAACCTACTGTAACTTTAATTTTACCATCTTCTTTTACTACCACCGGAACATGTTTTTCTTTTGCCCCATCAGAGGTATTTGCCTCCAGCTGGGTCATAGCTTCTTTGCAGCAGGTAAGGGTTCCTCCCCCATTATTAATTAGTGCTACCATATTTCCACAATTTTTACAACGAAAAAATTTTACATCTGCCATTTTAAATTACTCCTTTTATTTTTATTTTATTTATTATATCTAAATGTATTTGACTTACGCTATTTATTCGAAAACAGTAATAGCTTGTTTATGTTTTACACGGAGCAGGACGCTTTCCATAACACGGAAACTGTGATTCAATTCTTTTTGCTCTAAATAAGCAGTTGATAAATCCTGACCGATGACGAGATCCATATTTCTTGCTTCCGGACATACAAGTACAGCTTTGCCGGTTCCTAAAATGGATGCAGAAAATACATTGCCATTCAAAAGCTTATTGATACGGTCAATTTCCAGCAAACCGGTTCCCGGCTGTATCCGCTGTAACTGCATATACAGATCCGGGCTGAGTGTCAGTGCATAAGTTCCGTAAATACCTTTTTCAGAAAACAGCGAAAGAGCTGAAACAATATCTGCGAATGCATTTTCACCGGAGGACCAATCCGTCCTCTTTATCTTATTTGTACCGGAGGCAGTCAGTAACCCTTCATATTCATATGTCATATTACCAAAAAAAATGAAGCGGTCTTCCTTCCTGGAACAATTTTCGGCAGAAGCGGATGCTTTTGATAAATCAACAGGATATCCTAATTTCCGGCTGTTTTCCAAATCTTTAGAAAGAAGAGTAAAATCATCATATATAGTAGGAATTTCGACAAATTTTCTGCCTTTTGTCGTTATAATACCGTCATCAGAAATCTCATCCAGGACTTCAGAATCATCGACATGGATACTTTCTGTTCCAACACCAAGAGGACCAAAGACATGTAAGAATTTTCTGGATATTAAAACGTTACGGGCGGTATTAACAACAGCAGAATCAATTTGTTCCCATAATTCAGTTGGTAAGTTAGAATTTTCTCTTGATAAATAACTCATGTATACAACCTCCTTCAATTAATATAAGATATTGCCTTGGGCGGGCAGCGTTATTTCATTTTATCCGTTTAATAAACTGCCCACTGTATTAAGTTTTGTATCGGCTGCCTGCCCGGAATCAGATTCTGCCATTCCCAAATCCTCCAGCATTTCCTTTACTTCATTTTCACCGGAAACAAACAGCTCGGCTTCCTTAGGATCCAGGATTCGAAGCAGTGTCATTAATTCTCCCACATGTGCTTTTTCCTCATCCCTGATATCGGCAATTACTTTTTTGGCAATTTCAATATCAGTTGCCTGTACATGTGCATCATAGAGGTAAATTGCTTCCAATTCCCCCGCTATATCCAGTCGTACAGCCTGAATAAGTTCTTCTTTGGACATTTTTCTTTCAACATTACCCTGAAATGGGTTTCCAAAAGCTGGCATTTTCTTGACCTCCTTAAAATAATAATAATTACTGTTATTATTATATACATAATAATTTCAAATTGCAATACTAATTTAAAAAATGTTAAAATTTTATATTTTTACAACCAAACCATTATTTATCATATTCAGGAATAAGGGGGATATATACCAACTATTCCGGTAAAAGTCTGATACAATGAAATTTAAAATATTATTTCCGGACTGAAACGAAATAGTTACAGAGAGTATTGGACGAACCTAAGCGGGAGGGGAATAAGGCAGGTACTGGCAGCAATTTGAACTTGCATTATCTATAGTAATTGATTATACTAAACTGGCAGGAATATATTACTGCTAATATTTTTATAAGGACAGTTCGTAACCATCCTGTCGGTAAACAAAACTAGGGATAAGTAGTTAAGGCTACTTTGTTTGTTTATGGGCTTAGGCCCTGTTTTTTTGACTTTTTTATTTAAAAATACAGGATTGTGAACTTGTGTCTTAAGAAAGGAATTATATGAAAACATTAGTTCTATTTAGTGGTGGTGTTGACAGCACTACCTGTCTGGCAATGGCTGTCCGTGACTTTGGCAAGGAGAATGTCATCAGCCTCTCTATTTCCTATGGACAAAAACATGATAAGGAGTTAGAAGCAGCAAAAAATATCATCGCTTTTTATGGGATACAGAGTTTAACACTTAATTTGTACGATGTATTTGCCTCTAGCAACTGTTCCTTATTATCCCATTCCAATCACGAAATACCCAGGCAATCTTATACAAAACAGTTGGAAGAGACACAAGGTAATCCTGTTTCTACCTATGTTCCTTTCCGAAACGGGATGTTTCTGTCATCGGCAGCCAGTATTGCCCTTTCAAATAACTGTGATTACATCTATTATGGTGCCCATATGGATGATGCCGCAGGTAATGCTTATCCGGACTGCAGCGCAGCATTTGTTGACGGGATGGGGAAAGCAATTTATGAAGGCAGCGGTCAAAAGCTTAAATTAATTGCACCTTTTATATCCTTAAATAAGACCCGGATCATTGCGGAAGGTCTTAAATTATCAGTGCCTTATGAACTCACCTGGAGTTGTTATGAAGGAAAAGAAATTCCCTGCGGTAAATGCGGCACCTGTCTGGACAGACAAAGAGCATTTGAAAACAATCACATATCAGATCCGGCATTAAAAGAAAGGAATTAATTTATGTTAAATCAAATAATGAAAAAAAGAACGTATCGTCTTCCCATACCCACATTCAGAAATTAACCATATCCGGTATTGTCACAGCTTTCCTTATCGTATTAATCCATAAATATAAGATTCCAAAATGGAGCTGTGTAATGCCGATTATAGTAGTGCCGGGTACGATAGTACCAATCTGGCTGTCACTTATGAATTCACTTCCCTATGGTTTATTGGTAGTAAGTCTGTGTATCGGTCAGATTATCCCTGCTATTGTAGGCGTAATACTGATAAATGCGTTAGTGGGGTTTTATTTAAACAAGGAGAATTACAATGAGCGGAAGAAACAAGGAAGAACTTAAGGGAGTTACCTTTTTGGGAAACCAGAAAACCGGATATCCCGATAATTACGCACCGGAAATGCTTGAAAGTTTTATGAATAAGCACCTGGAAAATGATTATTTTGTTAAATTTAATTGTCCGGAATTTACCAGTCTGTGTCCGATGACAGGACAGCCGGATTTTGCAACGATATACATATCCTATGTACCGGACCGGATCATGGTGGAAAGCAAGTCCCTGAAACTTTATCTGTTCAGTTTCAGGAATCATGGGGATTTCCATGAGGATTGCGTTAATATAATTATGAAAGACCTGATTAAATTGATGGATCCTAAGTATATTGAAGTCTGGGGGAAATTCACCCCAAGGGGAGGTATCTCCATTGATCCTTATTGCAATTATGGAAAACCAGGCACAAAATGGGAACAAGTCGCCTTCAACCGGTTGATAAATCATGATTTATATCCGGAAAAAGTGGATAACCGTTAAGTTTACCGGCTGTTAAAACGGTAACCGGTTCCCCATAAAGTCTCGATAAATTCAGGATTAGATGGATCTTTTTCTATCTTTTTACGGATTTTTTGTATATGAACCGGTACGGTAGCCAGGTCACCATAAAAATCAGTACCCCAGATAGAGTCAAATAAATGTTCCTTTGAAAAAACAATATTAGGGTTTTGTGCAAGAAAATAGAGCAGTTCATATTCTTTGGCAGTCAATTGCACCTCTGTATTGTTAATAAGGACTTTATGGGAAGCGGTGTTAATTTCAAGATTTTTATGGGTAATGACATCGGAGTTCAGGGTTACTCCTTTTAATCTTTCATAACGGGTTATATGGGATTTGATACGGGCGGTAAGTTCAGCAGGACTGAAAGGTTTCGTTAAATAATCATCCGCACCGTAGTCAAATCCACGTATTTTATCAATATCCTCCATTCTTGCCGATACAACAATAATGGGAATCTCATACTTTTTACGTACTTCTTTTATTATTTCGAATCCGCTTTTGCCCGGAAGCATAAGATCTACTATAATAACATCATACTTGCCGGTCAGTGCTTTCGTACAGGCCCGGTCTCCGTCTGTTTCTATGTCAGTTAAATAACCATTTAATTTCAGATAATCACGTTCCAAGTCTGCAATATTAATATCATCTTCGATAATCAGTACATTTTTCATGATTTGTATTAAACTCCTTTTGGTTTTTGGTGAGCGTCCTGTAACGGTAATTTCTGTAGATAGGGAAGGGCAATTCGAAAGCAGCTGCCTTTGTTTATTTCACTGGTTACTGTAATTTCTCCTCCGTGGGCCTGAATCAGTTCTTTTGAGATGGCAAGACCTAAACCTGTGCTGGTCAAGCTTTTGGTACGTTCTGCTTCTGATCTGTAAAACCGTTCAAATATATGGGGAAGGTTCTCCCTGGAAATTCCTGATCCGTTATCAGCGATATCCAAACAAATAAATCTGTCCTCATCATATAATTTAACTATGATTTTAAGTTCGGTATCAGGGCTATGAATGACCGCATTACCGATAATATTGTGAATGATTTGGAAGAATCGCTTCGCATCAAGTTTTATAACATATTCGTCTGTCAGGGTGTCAATGTATTCCAATGAGATTTTATGCTCATTCAAATCCAGGCTGAATTCCTCCAGCATATCCTGAATCAGTGGTCTTATCTTAATTTCTTCAAAGTGAAAATCCAGTTTTTGCATATCCAGTTTAGAAAAAAGGAAGAGGTCTTCAATGAGGCGGTTCATATAAGTGGCATTATTGTATATGATTTTAAGATAACGTGCTATTTGTTCCGTCTCCATAGGCACACTGCCTGTTATCATTTCAGCATATCCTTGAATGGAGGTAATCGGTGTTTTCAAGTCATGTGATATATTAGCGATCAAGGCTTTGCGGTTACGTTCATATTCAGACTTTATATATTCCGCTTCCTTTAGTTTAAGGGCCATTTCATTGAACGCTTCAATAAGGGAACTGATTTCACTGGTATACTCATTGTTTATAATAACTTCATTATTGCCTTGTGCGATTTCGTTAGCACCTTTAATCAGATTATCAATGGGTTTTAAGATGCGTTCCTTGATTTGTATTAAGAACAGCATCTCAAATATGCTGCCAAAGGTTGTCAAGAAAGCGAATAGAAAGATAACAATTTTAAGCCCGGTGGTAAATCCCCCAAACCAAAACAGCAAAAACCATAATAACAAATTAAAAAATAACACAAACGGCCTGGTGCGTCTGATATGTCTGTAATAATTATCAAAATTATCATCTTCCCTGCTGAAGGGATTAAGCATGAGTTTTAAATGGATTTCTTTATTCCGGGAATTAATTTCTGAAATTTTTTTGATTATCTCATACTGTTCCTTCTTGGTACTATGTTCCGGAAACCGTTTCAAAATTCCGAGACGGGTTTTGAGTTCCCTTTTTTGGAATCTTAGAGCACTGTTCTGCATCCGCATTTCTGCGCGGCGTTTTTGATAATCCCGATGTTCTACCTGTTCACTTTTATGATAATCATAAATTTGTTTCAGGATTCTTTTTATCTGTTCCAACCGCATGATACCTTTACCTGCTTCCTGCTAATCTTGCATATCATACGTCAATTATAAACATAACCTTTAAAAATGTCTTAAAAAATTTATAAAATTTTTCTAAAGTTATAGAGGCCAGGACCCAGCAGGACTTTCATGAAGTCAGGATTGCTTAAATTGAGATAGTAAATTTTATGGATATTAAGTCGTTTTTGTGACGAAAATTAATTTATAAAAAATTTAGAATTTTTTTAAAGAATGATTAAGAATCTTTTCAATAATTTTTAAAACCTTATTTTATAATGAACTCACAAAAACGAAAAGAGGTGATTCATTATGAAGGATATTATTGAAGTAAGTATAATGAACTCACAAAAACGGGAAGAGGTGTTTCGTATGGAAAATATAATCGAAGTATGTCATTTTTCAAAGTGTTATGGAGATTTTAAAGCAGTGGATGATGTTTCCTTTGAAGTAAAAGCTGGATCAATTTTTGCATTCCTCGGTCCTAACGGGGCGGGAAAAAGCACTACCATTAATACATTGTGTACAATTCTTGACAAAACATCAGGGGAAATGAGAATCAACGGTCATGATGTTTTAAAGGAAAAGGATTTAGTCCGGAAAGATATTGGTATTGTGTTTCAGGAGACAACCCTTGATGCAAAGCTTTCTGTAGAAGAAAATCTTAAATTCCATTGTAATTTTTATAAGGTTCCTAAACAGGAGGTCAAGGAGCGGATCCAATATGTCCTTAATCTGGTAGATCTTCTGGATTGGCGTAAAGCTCCGGTGGCAAGTCTTTCCGGAGGTATGAAACGAAGGGTGGAAATAGCCAGGGGACTTGTCCATTTTCCCAAAGTATTATTTCTGGATGAACCGACGGCAGGACTGGATCCCCAGACCAGGGCAAACGTATGGGAATATATCTGCAAACTGCAAAAGGATAAAAATATAACGATCTTTTTAACAACTCATTATATGGATGAGGCAGAGATAAGCTCCAGTGTGGCAATTATCGATCACGGAAAGATTGCGGCATTTGATACGCCGGATAATTTGAAAAATGAATTTGCAGACTCCGTTATGCATCTGAAATGTACGAAGCCGGAAGAACTGGGAAATTTCATGAAAGAACAGGATTTGGACTACAGGTATATGGATGGACAGTATACAAT
>JBAVPE010000096.1:0-21230 GCA_049692775.1 Anaerocolumna sp.
CTTAATTCAGCACCTGCTATTTACACCAGTGCTGTGTTGTCATCAATCGTCGTAGGAACCGCTACGCCTCATTCCTCCGCCTTGCCCTGGCTCAAATATCAGTCACTGATATTAAGCATTATTTATGCAATGCAGTACTAGTACAATATGTCATACAAGCGGCTTTCAACACTTTGATTTTTAATACTACTCCGGATAGCTGATGCAAGCATTCTTTCCGTTACTGCTTGTACCAGTTACCGGACATAGTTTTTGAAGCTAATCATTTATTTTATTATTTTTTTAATCCTTCAAGTACGTCAGGGCTAAGTTCAAAATCTTTTAAAAGAGCAGGATCAAGATCTCCTAACGCTTTATTATAACGATCATCCAAATCTGCCAAAACCGTTGTTGCATCTTCTTTACCGTAACCACCGGCAAAGAATTTCATAATTGTTTCCCTGTAGGCATCACCTTCCACTGTAACATTGGAATCCGGTGATGGTAACATTAGATTCTTCTCCGGTACATTGGAGAATTCTGCAAAACCTTTTTGTGCAGGCTGAGATTTTGCTAAGTCTATAGCTTCCTGTCTGTAAGGGATGTATAAGGATTGTTCATACATCTGGGCCATATTTTCATCAGAATAGAAAAATTTCATAACTTCTAAAGATTTTTCAGGTTTATCAAGTGCAGCAGTACCTGCACCTAAAAGAGAAGTTGCATCAACAAATTCTTTATAAGGAGCTCCTGCTTCTGTAAAAGAAGGAATCGGTATTACAGACCAGTTGCATTTAGCAGGAAACTGTTCATTATAAACAGCCGTATCAAAACTTGCCCCTACAATCATACCAACTCTGCCTTCAGCGAATTGAGCTCTTGCGGCATCTGCATCTAAGCCTTCGAAGCCCGGGAATACACTTTTGTCATCCACCATGCCTTTAATTGCCCCAATAACAGGTCCAAATGCAGAATAATCAAATTTCATAGTTTCCCAGTTAAAACCAAGGTGACCGACGTTAGCTGCATTTGGTCTCGTAACATAACTGCTTATCATCCAGTTTGACTGCAATCCTAAAATCCAGCCGTATTCTTGTCCCTTACCCGCCTGGGTTATTATTTTAGCATCTTCCCTTACATCATCCCAGGTTTTTGGATATTCCGTAATACCTGCTTTTTTAAATAAGTCATCATTAACAATAAACTTAAAAGTTGTAAGATTATAAGGCAGTGCATATACTTTGCCGTTAAATATATGCTGGTTTTTTACCAGGCTTCCTTCGTATTGTGCTACAAATTCGTCACCACCCGGAAGATCTGTGACAGGTACCATATAACCGGCCTTTACAAAATCTAAGAGGAATTGCCCTGAGGGCTGGAATAATTCCGGTGCTTCCCCGGCTGCGGCTGCAACTTTCATGGCATCCATCCAGTTTGAACCATAAACGGTGTATTCAATCTCGATTCCTTTTTCTTTACCAATTGAGTTATTGAAATCTTCGATTTGTTGTAACCTCAGTTCTTTTTCGTGTGCATTAGAGGACCAGACACGGATTTTCTCCATCTTAACCTCCTCTGTTTTACCCTCTGTATTTACTGTACTGCTTTCTGCAGCCGTACCTTCCTGGGAATTACTGTTTGATTCTTCCTTTTTACTGCAGCCTGACATTAAACTTGCCGACATAATACCAACAAGAACCATAGCCAAAACTTTTTTTGCTGATTTCTTCATCCTTTTCACCCTTCTCCTTATATTAGTATGTAATAAAATGAATTGAGAAATGATTTATTATTTAAGAGTAATCATAATAAATCCGTACTCTTTGTGCTACACTTATATTATATCCGGAATCAGAAAGAACGTAAGATAGAATTATTATCAAACCGTGACACCGTTTTTTGCCTTTGTCATGCTCTCTGGTTATACGTTTTATACACCTTATCATTTTCTATTAATTATGTTATAATTTCTATAGTTAGCTTGAAAAACACGAAGAACTACCTTAATTGGACTTTATTATATAAACGCGCCAAGCGGAACGAGTGTGCATCCGCCGGAGGCTGTCGAATTCCCATGCGTCGTTTATGTTCATAGTGATGCCAAAAATTTGGCATGGGAATTTGACGATTTAATCATTACTATAGGAGAAATTATGGCACTGACGATTTTATTTATGATGCTTTTTTCAGTAATATTAGTTATAAGAGATTATAAAAATAAATATACTCTTTTATTTATATTAATGATTATTGGTATGAGTGTTTCATTTTTTACCATAGTTATGGAAATATATAAAAGCAGTAATTACTTAGTACCTTCTAATTTTATTTACAGCAGTATTGAATACAAAATGTTTTTAATTTTGAGCAAAATTATAAAACTTCCACTATCCAGCCTGCTTATTTTAAGAAATTTAGGTATCTTTACTTACTTACTTGCAATCATGTTTTTTGTTTTTTCTTTTAATAAGAGCATAAAAAGCAGCACTCCCAATGTAAAACATGTAAAGCACATCATTAAATACATCTCACTGATTGCTTATCCTATTTTGTATTTTTGTTTTTATCATCCGGATTCTGCTTACCGAATCTATTTATTTAAATATTATTTAAATAATAAACATGAACAAGCCCTATGGATTAATTTTATCACTACCGTTGATTTTATAATGGTAAGTATTGCTTTTATTTATCTACTCTACCCCATAGGATTTTTAATAGAAAACTATTTAAAAAATCAAATAACCTTTTTTTCTGAACAATTGCTTGGTTTAGCCATATGTTTAGGTCTTCTTAACACAATTTTCTTCTTTGTGTTTTTTACCGGTATTTTTAAAACTTCCATAAGCAGTGTATTCAGGACTGCTTTTTGGCGGTGTAAACTTATTAGTGTCGTTCCAAGGTTTTATGCAACTCTGATGCCGGTTATGACTCTTTTTATCCTGCTGATTATACTTTACATCCTTATAAGATATAAAACCAATAATATGGTAGTAGGCTTTAAGGAAAGGGCTGTAATGAAGAATCTGAATCTTTTAAATTCCAACTTAAAAGATGTACTTCATTCCGATAAAAACATTATGTTTAATATAAAAATACTTGCAGCGGAAGCGGTAAACTACTATGGTACCAAAAAAGGATTAGATACATTAAACAAGATATTGGAGTTAAGTGACGGCCATATGAATGCCATCTCAAAAGCACTTGATAATATAAGGGAATTAAGGGTCAAAACATTAAATTATAATTTTATAGAGGCCATAGAGGCAGCAATAAAAGAGGTCGCTGTTCCGGAAAATATCTCTCTAACCAGACATTATAATCATCATACCCCCGTTCATTGCAATTTCGATATGTACCATATGACCCAGGTGATATCAAATCTTTTAACAAATTCCATTGATGCCATCAACAGCCTGGAACATACTCAGGCAAATATTGACCTGACCGTAGATGTAAGCAGTGATTGGATTTATTTTTCAATAAAAGATACCGGCTGCGGTATACCCAAAAAAATGTTAAAAAAAATATTTAATCCCTACTTTTCTACAAAATCAAAACAGAATAATTGGGGAATCGGTCTATCCTATGTATACAAGGTTATTAAATCTCACTTTGGCCATATCCGCATTAAAAGCAAACCCAGCGAATTTACCATGGTTGAAATTCTATTGCCCCGAGAACCGTAATATAAAATCTGTAATTATTCGGCCTTTGAAATACTTAAGAATCAACTCAACTAAACATGCTGAAATATGCATGTTTTAGTGCTGTCTTCCTGGAAATTCCTTAAATATCAAGGAGACTGAATAAAATTTCATTATTATTAAATTCTTAGCCAGCTAAGGCAGATTGGAGTTATATGAACAAAATTAAAGTTTTAATCGTAGACGATATGAAAGATATCAGGGAATATTTCAGCATGATTTTGTCCAAAGAATCTGACATTGATGTTATAGGGATTGCATCCTCCGGTATGGAAGCGGTACAGTTTGCCAAAGACCAGGATCCGGATGTTATTCTTATGGACATCCAAATGGAAACACGGACTGCAGGCATAGATGCAACCAATGCTATTAAAAGCTTTAGTCCCAATGTCAGGGTAGTAATCTTAACGATTCATGAAGAAGATGAATTCTTATTCCAGGCCTATTGTGCAGGTGTAATGGATTATATCGTAAAAACAGACTCCATAACGCAGATTATCAATTCTATTCGGAATGTATACATTAACAAGCTCATGCTGCGGCCAAATATTGCGGAAAAAATTATTGATGAATTTACCCGTATGAAAACCCAGCAGCAGAGTTTATTATACACTTTTAATATTTTATCCAAACTAACCAACAGTGAATTTGAGATTCTTAAATGCTTTTACGAAGGGAATACTTACAAGGCAATTGCAGAAACAAGATTTGTGTCCCAGGCCACCATTAAAAGCCAGGTTAACAGTATCTTAAAGAAATTTGAAATGAAGAATATGAAAGACGTAATTAAATTATTAAATCTGGTAAATTTTTCCGAATTCACAAAAGACCGGGTATAATTTACCTTTTTTTCACACTTCTATTGTATTCTATACGAATGAGTTATATTATATCTTTATAATAACAATAATTTGGAAAGAGGTGCTTAAGAATATGTATCAAGCTAATGATAAACGTTATGATAATATGCTTTATAACCGTTGCGGTAAAAGCGGCCTTAAACTTCCAGCCTTCGCCTTAGGTTTATGGCATAATTTTGGTTCCGTCAACTTCTATGATAATATGGTTGATTTAGTTACTACTGCATTTGATAATGGTATTACACATTTTGATATCGCTAATAATTATGGTCCGAAACCAGGGTCTGCTGAAGAGAATTTCGGTAAGATGTTAAAGAATGAAATGAAACCATACCGGGACGAGCTGGTGATTTCTACAAAAGCCGGTTATGGCATGTGGCCGGGACCTTACGGTGACTGGGGCAGTAAAAAATACCTGGTATCCAGTTTGGATCAAAGCCTTAAAAGACTTGGGCTTGATTATGTGGATATTTTTTATCATCACAGACCGGATCCGGAAACTCCTTTAGAAGAAACCATGGGTGCCCTTAATCATATTATACATTCCGGTAAGGCTTTATATGTTGGAATTTCTAATTATAATGCCGGAGATACCGCAAAAGCTGCTAAGATTTTAAAAGATATGGGTACTCCGCTTTTAATTCATCAGCCAAATTACAGTATGTTTAACCGTTGGGTAGAATGGGATTTAATTAATGCATTGGAGGAAAATGGCGTTGGAAGCATTGCTTTCTGCCCCCTTGCACAAGGCTTGTTAACCGGTAAATACCTGCAGGGAATTCCATCAGATTCAAGAGCTGCTGATTCTAGAAGCAGCTTCTTAAATACAGATTCCATAACTGACAAAAAAGTTGAAAAAGTTAGAAAATTAGATGCCATTGCAAAAGAACGCGGACAAAGTATGGCACAGATGGCTCTTGCCTGGGTACTGCGTGGAGGCAAGATAACAACTGCATTAATCGGAGCAAGTAAATCCTCCCAGATAATCGAAAATATCGGAACTTTAAAGAATCTTTCCTTTACAGACGATGAGTTAAATGCAATTGAGGCTATATTAAAATAAAATCTTGATAATAAGAATTCCCTTTCTCCATAAAAGCAAGGCCGGATATCTCTTGATGAGATAATCGGCCTTAAAGTGGTAAACGTACTATTGATATAATTGATTCATATAATCTTGAAGATTCATACCGCTGTTCATAATATCCATCATAGTTGAAGCGAACATAAAGATAAATAGTATAATTGCAACTACAGAAATAATAAGACTGGCTCTTGCCCAATTCTTTTTGCTTTTAGTAGTATCACTGCCAAAAGCCCATACAAACATCATTACTATATAAATAAAGATACCTATAATCGGGATAAAGGGTAATAACATGGTCCCTAACCAATTGCCGAAGGAAATTGGTTTTTCATTCTCCTCATTGTTTACTTCCACACTTGCTGGTTCACTTACCACCCTATACTCCTCCTGCTTAACCGGTATATTTTCACGGAAGGAAGTACCACAATACTCACAATAATTAGCGTTATCATTCGCCGTATTTCTGCCACAAGCTTTACAAACCATTGATTTCTCATCCTTTCTTATCTCTGCTCATTCCTACTTCACAATTAAAACCATCCTGTCTATTATATCACATTTCAGATAAAAGCCAAAATAAAATTACGCCGATTGTACCAGGGAAATAAACCGTCCGATTACAAAACCTCTTAGATTTGCCTGACTCGTTAACACTTCGCATCTAAAAATTTGAACTTTACTTTCTATTTACTTATTACATTATCTTCTCCAACTGTACGGGTTACATCAACGCCATAAGTTGCCATTGCGTCAGCCGGACTGGAGCCGGATACAACAGATTCAACCATGGTCTGAATATGAGTGGAAACTGCTGAATATTTGCTATCCTTCGGTCTGAAAGATGCATCTTTTAAGAATTCAGTTGCAGTCTGGATGAAAGGCATGGATGAATATTTCTCATTATCTACGATGTCTGCCCTGGTTCCGATACTGCCCATTGCGATTAACGCGTCAACATATAGGTCATGACCCATTAAATGTTCAATAAATTCCATTGTAATATCTTTGCTGTCTGATTTGGATGGAATAGACCATGCCCAGCCCCCTGCCAGTGTAATGAAACCTGTACCCCCACCTTTTTGGGTAGGCATAGGGGCAAATCCTAAAACATCACTGTATTCTGACCATGGAGAAGCGCCTGCTTCCAGATAATTGCCGGTTATCCAGCTGCCATCAAGAGAAATTGCAAGCTTACCTTGAGGTAAATACTCTCTTGCCGAAGTATTGCTGGCCTGACCGTTTAAAACTTTTGATAAAGGCGGTCCAAAATTATTTTTATAAATATGATCAAGAAAAGTTAAAGAATCTAAAATACCCTGGCTGGAAATTACCCATTTACCGGTAGATTCATCCAATAGCCTTTCTCCTGTTCCATAAAGAAGCATTTCATAAGTCTGCATGGAAGTTGCTTCACCCGTTGCAACAGCGGAATTACACCAAAAAGGTACCACATCCGGTACTTTTTCTTTAATTGCCTGACAAGCTGAAAGTATTTCATCCCAAGCCTTGGGTTCCCATACTTCCGGTAAACCTGCCTGTTTAAAAATTTCTTTGTTATACCACAAACCACGGGTATCTGTATTATAAGGAACACCGTATACTTTACCGTCTGCAGCAGTAACACCTTCTTTTAAGGATTCATAATAAGAACCCTCTGTCCAATCTGCATAATTTGCTAAATAATCATCTAATGCAGTAAGATATCCTGCTTCAACGTCTGTTGCAAGCTGGAAAGTATCCTCTGCTACTAAGTCGGGTGCTGTTTCTGCTGATTGTAAGGAAAGAGCAACTTTTGCGAAATAATCTCCTTCGGAAGCAGTGATCGGTGCAATGTTTAATTCGCAGCTGTCCTTTTTATCGAAACTGTCATAAGCAGTTTGCAGCCATTTCCATAATGAACCGTTTTCGCCTCGTCCGTCATCCCTGAAGGTTACGGTAATAACGCTTTTTTCTACTGCGGCTGTATCACTGCCAGTACCCCCAGATTCTGCAGATGCAGCTCCAGCGGTACTTATCCTTGTCTGTGTGCCAGACGTTACTGTATCTGTGTCAGACGTATCTTGGGATTTTCTGCATGCGGTTAATGATAAAATCATTACTGTTACCAGCAACAAGCTCAATAACTTTTTCATAGTTATACCTCTCCTTTTTCCGAATAAACAATAGGGGCTCTGAAATACACCCATGTGTTTTATGACATCATTGCAGTACAATCCCAGCCAGGATACCGTTACTCCGGAATCCCCAGCATATCCTTGACTTTCTTTGATAATTCCAATAAATCCACATTTTCTAACCGAGAGCCATTCTGCGGCCTTATTTCCCGGAATAAAGGTTCCTATTTTTATTTGTTCCATCATAAACAGTTCATCCTTTCCAGGATTTAATCTTTCTGTACGCAATTATTAATTTGTTTTTCCATTTAAAGGATGGAAGCACATCACTTTCCGCCCTGCAGCTAAATCTGTTGCTTCCGGCCTTGATTTCCTGCATTCATCAGTAGAATAAGGACAGCGGGGAGCAAATTTACAATAGGTAATAGCATACTCTTTGTTCTCTGTTTCCGGCATTACTAATTCTTGATTCCATTTTTCTCCTACCCTTGGTACTGCATTCATCAAAAGTTCTGTATATGGATGTGCCGGATCATCCATGATCTCTTTTGCCTGGCCATATTCTATCAGGCAGCCTCTATACAAAGTTGCAATATAATCCGATACATAGTAAGCCGTCGAAAGATCATGGGTTACATATATAAAAGAAACATTATACTTGTCCTTCAACTCTTTAAACAGATTTACAATATTCATTTTCATAGACGCATCAATAGCAGCAACCGGTTCATCGGCTATGATAAGCTTTGGTCTGGTAATGAGTGCCCTGGCTATGGATACCCGTTGCAGCTCACCACCTGAGAATTGGGCAGGGTACTTTCCCTTTACTACTTCAAGTGACATACCTACACTTTTTAGGGTATCATCAACTAACTTTTCAGCTTCTTTATAATTTTTAACTATCTTCAATCGAAGCGCGGTATTAAACAGGTAAGAATCCACTGTTTTACGCATTGAAAAAGATTCATAAGGGTTCTGAAATATCGGCTGCACATCCAGCCTGAACCTAAAAGGATTATACCCTTTACGATCTTTATAAGCTCTGCCGGAAAGCACGATATCACCCTGATCGGAGTCATGCATACGCAGTATCATCTTACATAACGTAGACTTGCCGCAGCCAGACTCACCTACGATTGAAAGTATAACGGGCTTACCGGCATCGATATCAATACTGACATCATCCACAGCAATAAGCTTCTTTTTACTGAGCATTCCGCCAATCTGGAAAAATTTACTGACTTTTTTTATTTCAAGTAGTTTTTCGGACATCTTAACCTCCATCTGCCGCTTAAACGGCATCTTTTTTTTCTTAACACTTTTGTGATTCTCATTTTGGGATCCTTCCCAAGCGGAATATATTTCGCTTTGTGAAATGCTTTTTCTTCACACTACCTCCCTGTTCAGCAAATGACAGGCTGCGTAACGCCCCTGCTCCACTTCACGAAACTTCGGTACTGATTTTTTGCATTCCCCGGTTGCCTTAGGACAGCGAGGTGCAAACCTGCAGCCGGATGGCGGGTTTGTAAGTGCAGGAGGTCTTCCCGGTATGCCTGTTTTCTGACTCTTGTCACCTACCCGCGGGAGAGCACCTACCAGCATCCTCGTATAAGGATGTATCGGTTTTTCAAAAATATCTTCTGTTTTACCCAGTTCAATCATACTTCCGGAGTACATAATACCCATACGGTCCGTTATCTGATAATGGACGCCCATATCATGACTTACTATGACCATGGTGTTCTTTAATTGCTTTTGAAGACGCATGAGCATCATAAGAATCCCCCGCTGCACGACTACGTCAAGAGCAGTAGTCGGTTCATCTGCCAAGACTACATTAGGTGACATAAAAGTAGCCAATGCTATAATAACCCGCTGCCTCATCCCTCCTGAAAGCTGGAAAGGATAAGCCTTAAGTAAATCAGGGGAGAGACTGAGCTCCTCCAAATAGTCTGCAACCCTCTTTAATGTCTGTTTTTTTGTTTCTTTCTTTCTATCTGCTTTCGGAATAGAATCCAGGAACTGATTCTTTAACGGGACAATGGGATTTAGTACACTCTGTGCTGCCTGCGGTACATATGAAATATGATTCCACCAATGTTTTTTGATCTGGCCTGTTTCGTATGAAAAATCTTCCCCGTTTTTCTGACCACTAAGTACAAGTTTACCCGAGTCTACAACCATGGGAAACTCAATAATATCATACAGTGCTTTTAAAAGCGTCGTCTTACCACAGCCTGATTCGCCGGCTATTCCAAAAATTTCATTATCAAATATTTCAAAATCCACATCGTTGATAACGTGAACGGGTTCGTCTATCGTCGTATATGAGGTGGATAAATGGTCTATTTTTATCATTTTAACTCCCATCTGCGTGCTTTAGCACACATACAAATCAAGATGTTGAAAAACGTATTTTATTTTTCAACCTAACCTCTTTCCTGAATATTCAATTTTTAGTTGGATATTCCCTAATCCGTAGTTAAAAAAACAGTTTTGTTTTTTCAACTTAATCCCCCTGCATATCGCAAGCTGGCTTTCGATATTGCCTAAATAAGAAGTGTGAAATTTGCCTTTTATTTCACACTATCTCCCTCTTTTCTTTGATAAATAATCATTATAGCCTGTTATCAGGAGGAACAGTCCGATAAACATTACAGCCGTAGCTACGATCGGAGAGCCTATCCAAAACCACTGCCTCGTAAAGATAGCATTACGGTCCCTTGCCCACTGGATCATATTCCCCAGGGAGATAAGATTTCCGGGTGACAGCCCCAGAACAGCAAGACTCGATTCAGAAGCTATGGCAGCCAGAGTAGCATTCATGAAGTTGGAGAACGACCAGGTAAGCGCATATGGAAGTATCTCGGTTATAACAACCTGAACAGTACCTTCACCCGAAAACCATGCCGTATGAATAAAATCCCGTTCACGCATAGAGAGAGCCATCGAACGGATCTGACGGCTCGGCCAGGCCCAGGCGAACATTGCAAGTACCAGTGCCATTAAAAGGACCGTAGAAGTTCCTTTCATAAAGGAGGTCATCAATATTAGTATCGGAAGGGAAGGTATTACAATAAAAGTATCGGTTATAACGGTAAGTACCCGATCAAGCCCCCCGCCTGAAAATCCTGCCAGCAGCCCTATGAACACACCCGTAACCGTACCGATTGTAGCTACAATAAGACCGATAAGGAGTGAATTATGTATCGCCTCAATGAGCAGCCACAAAACATCCTGCCCCATACTTGTAGTCCCCAGCCAATGCTGTGCCGAAGGTTTTAGCTTACTTGTATAAGAATTAAAGGTAAATGGATTAATATGCGGCAAAAAGAATACGACAAAACCAATAACAACGAAAAACGCCGTCATGATTAATCCTACTTTAAAACTGAAATTTGAATTTTTCCAAAATTTCTTCACAATTTTTTCACCTCCCACTCTTTAGTTGTATCGAATACGTGGGTCGATAAAAGGATAGATCAGATCCACGATCAATGTTGCAGTCGATATTGCCACGATAGAAATTGTGATACATCCTAGTATCATGTTATAATCTGACATCAGGATAGCCTTTTGTACCAGAGAACCGACTCCCGGATAACCGAATACAATCTCCGTCATGATAGAACCACCGAATACACCGCCAAGACTCATTGCCAAAGCTGTAACCTGAGTCAGAATCGAATTTCTAAATACATAATTTGTCCCGATGGTACCCTCTGGGAGTCCTCTGTAACGGGCAAAGAGGACAAAATCTTCCTCTGATGTTGTACCCGCAAGGGATTTCATGGATATGATCCACCAGCCTGTACCTACCAGCAGCATGGCCAGGGCCGGAAGAATCGAGGCCTTAAGAAGCGAAGCGAACAGAACCGCAAAATTTCCCTGGGTATTTATAGTAGCCTGAATCGGAAACCATCCCAAAACAAATGCAAACACAATCTGTAGCGCCAGGGCTATAATAAAATATGGAACAGGATATATGCATATAGCAACCCCCTCCAGAATCTTGGAGGAAAGTTTATTTTTTCTAAAACCGGCAAGAAGCCCTATTATATTACCTATGATCCAGGCAATGACAGTAGTCGTCAGGGAAAGAAAGAGTGTATACGGTAAATACATACCGATTATCTCACCTACGGGAGTAGGATAACTCATCAGGGAAGGGCCGAAATTAAAGTGCAATAATCCATTCCACAGGAAAGTACCATATTGTTTAAGTAAGGAACCTTCCAGACCGAACTGAACCCTGAGCTGTGAACGAAGTGCATCCATTTGTACAGGATCCATCTGCCCGGAACGGGATTGAATCTGTCCGATCATGTTCTCAACCGGATCGGAAGGAAACATTCGGGGTATAAAAAATATAAAAGTAATACCAATCCACACGGTCAATAAATAGGTTAAAAACCTTAGACCGAAATATTTGCGAAATTTCAACGGCTTCACTCCTTTTTTTTAATTAATTATAATTTATCTTAAATGCTGTACTGCCCGGTGAGTGCCACCAGGCAGTAAAAAACTTTATTTCGATACTGTAAATTTTTGTTATTTTTACTTAACCGGTGAAATCTCTGTCGTTATATATTTAAAGCAGCTCCACCACCACCATGGACCATTATAAGGATTTTCAGAATTAGGATAGTTAGTCCAGTATGTGCTGTTCGTCGGAACGAATTTAACACCTGAGTGGAAACCAATAAACGGAAGTTCTTCTATGGTAATCTTAAAAAATTCCTGACCCAGTTCATAGGATTTCGGGTCATCCGGTGAAAGTTTCGCTAACTCATGAATGATTTCAGTAGCCCTGTCGTTCTTCCAACGAGTTCCCTGGCCTGAACCTTTCTCTCCCATTGGAACAATAAGGTCGGCATCCCAGCCATTGATCTGTGAATAGATATCTTTCGTTATGAAACCGGTAGGCCAGTATCCGGCAATATCATAATTACCTGTTTGACCATTGGTATCCCATGTCGCACTGGATTCACTGACAAGGTTGATTTGGAAACCAAACTTTGTAAGTTGGTCATAAGCCGCCTGAACACCACGTCCTGCCTGAGCTTCTGTATCTGCTAAATATGTCATGTTAAATGTAAACGGTTTTCCGTTAAAATACCAGCCGTCATCTTTTTTCTCAAGCCCAGCTTTGATAAACAGTTTCTCTGCTGCCTCCGGATCGTATTTCCAGCAGCCTGCACCAAACATATCAACCAGCGCATCGTGATCTGTCGGGATCTCATATGCTTTGCTTCTCAGCACCTCTGCCATTCTATCTGCGTAACCTTCATCAAAAGGTTTCACTGTAGTACCATCACCTAAATCAAGTGTAAAATCCCTCAGCCATGGAAGTAGCGGTTTAACATACAGTTCCTGAGCGGCACTTGTATTTGTAATGATTGGGAACGGTGAAGCACGGCCAACTCCATTAAATATGTTCTGTGATATTTCGTCGAAATTCATTGCAAGTGCAATACCCCAACGGAAATCTTTATTGTCAAAGGGAGCACCTTTACCCATTGAGAAAGCCAAGCCTTTTGAACAGGGGTCATCACTTGTAGCATAAGGAAAGTCCTTGTACCAGCATGCGATATTCGGGTTCTGTGCGACCATAGCCTCCAGCATTTCCGGTGATACTTCACAAAGGATATCGACTTCGTTATTGATTAGGCTCATCTGACGGGTAGTGTCATCACCAAGATTTCTAAACCATACGTATTTAGCAAGCGGCTCTTTTCCTGTTACAACACCTACTGTGCTGGACTTCCAGTCTTCACGACGCTCATAAAGAATCCATTTTCCTAATTCGTCATAAGCTTTTACAGTATATGGACCGGCAACGACAGGTTCCGAATCCTTAAACTGAGTGACATCTGCCTGTTTTGAGTAGATGTGCTCAGGTACGATTCTTAAATCATTACCCCAGATAGTAACCCCGAATTTCTGTGCTAACCGGGGGAAAGACTCATTCGTAACAAACTTAACGGTATAATCGTTTACTTTCTCAACGGACTTAAATACCTGATTATAATATGTATTTTGGGTTATACCAGGGTTAGTCATTATCATGTTAAATGTAAATACAACATCGTCAGCATTTAAGTCTTCTCCATCAGACCATTTAATACCCTGACGAATCTTAACGGTATGCTCGGTAAAATCTGCATTTGATACGGGCATACCTTCTGCAACTTCACCGAACTGCTCACCTTTTACCGTATCGATTTCCCACATCATTGCTGACATAAGCTGATGAATACCGAATCCCATGGAAGTTCCCTGCATATAAGAATTAAACTGTCCTGGTGTGTCAGTAGGCGACTGACATTCAACTATAAGTGTTTCATTTCTCGGAGTTCCGACCTCCGTCATCTCTCCCGATGACGCAGGCTCTGCCTTAGCTCCCGTATCTGCCTCAGCTTTTCCCGTCGAATCAGCAGTCTCCGTCCCGGTCGTCGTGTTCTTCGGACTTCCGCAGCCTGTAAGCATAACAGCCAGAAGAACAAAAGCTACAACATACGCCAGCATTTTGCGCATTACCTTTTTCATATAAAGCCTCCTTTAATAGCAATTATCTGTTACATTTTCATCTTAACATTTAAGGATTTTTCTTAACATTCCAAATTTTTAACAAAGGAGTAAATTATTAATCTCACTTAATACAACTTATCAGAAATCGCTTTCCGGATTTCTGATAAAAGGTACTGTATTGTTACTGTTCACAGCCTGTATACGCGACGTGTTTTTTGTGAGTGCAGCGAAGCGAAAGTCACAGAAAACCGGAGAATTGCCGCGCTAAAACGCTGTCTTTGCGTTTTGTGTGCATCGCGCGAAGCGTGTTATTGTTCACAACACTGCTGCTTTTGGCAGGGGTGTGAACAGTAACACTGTATTTGCGCCGTACATCTGATTATAGGAACACGGTTTATCTTCCTATATTATAACTATTTTTCACTGTAAATTCAGTGTATGGCATCTCAGCTTTCTATCATAGCTATCCCACTTTCCCACTGCATAGCAAAAGCTTGGATTGCCCTGTATACACGGGTTCCAAGCTTTTTTTCTCTTTGTACTGTAAAAACACTTAAGTAAGCGTCTCATACTCAGCACACTAGCCAAGCATGAGACGCTTACGGTCATAAATTACAACAAAAATGTGAATGAGCCCAGTAATTTCAAGGCTTTTGGTCGCTTTTGATGTGTGGAAAAATCGATTCACAAATGGATAAAAAGGGGATAACTTTATCCACAAAAAATCAGATGATTTTACGTTGTCTTACTGCTTTGTGAGCATCAGGCACTTAAACCAACCACGCTCCTGACGGTTACAAAAGACATACAGCGAGTTATTGAAGGGATCCAACCCGAACTGAACCTGCACGATGGTTGTAAGGGAATCTATAGAGCTTTATCTTCTTTTTACTATAATCTGCTATACAGGCATCAATTGCCGGTAAAGACATGTTTGAAATACAAAATCCCAAAATAGCAAAGCCTATCTTTATTCCAACATAATTAACCACTACTACACCTATGTATAATATTGCCGTAAACAGTTGTGGAATAATTGCTATTAACTTTTTATCGTATTTTACACTTAAATATCCGCCAATTAATGCCGACGGAATAGATAAAATATTTGCTACAGCTAATACATTTATATTTTTACCTAATCCCTTATATATTTTAAGTATATTTGACATTAGAGACTCCCTTCGTATTTTTACTTATTTTAACGAACGATATAATCCTCTCTAATCGGTGACCAACAATCATATAGTATTGTATCTTCATCCAAAATTTTTACACTATGTTCAACATTGGAAGGCAAAACACATATTTCGCCTTCTGATAGTATTTTTTCTTCTCCATTTACTATAAATTCGGCCTTACCTTTTATTACGATTGTAATTTGCTCATTTTGGTGTTTATGTGACTCAATCTCTGTATATGGCTCAAACTCCATGAAAGTCATCATAACATTTTCTAAGTTGACTTCCTTAATTTGTATATCTTGTTTTGTAACTAAGTTTGGCATGTTTTTCAAATCATAATAATACATATCCGTTCTCCTTAATCCAATTTATTTTTAATAGTTTAATAAAAATTCAGCATTTAGTTCTTCACCAGTTGCATGGCTAATTCATGGCCAACAAATTCATTTTTCCAGACATTAAGCTCTCTTTTTAATAGGCCATCTTCTAATCTGTCTTCTTCCTTTACAATAGTTCAGTGTATGGCATCTCAGTTTTCTATAATAGCTATCCTCACTTTATCCTGCATGGTATCTGCGATATCCTGAGTGGACGGATTCGTTTCACTGATTAATTGGTATAGCCCATCCGATATGGCGGCTGAAATATCAAACCAGGAATTTAGTGAACTCTTGGCTATTCCATGCTCCTTCTGCTTCCTAATAAACTCCTTGCTGGCCACATATCCGTCATTATCAAAATTATATTTTACATCCACTTGAACAGGTATGGTTTCCGTGGCATCTGCAATCTGTCTTACTATACTTTTCTGTGTTATATAGTCAAGAAATTTAATGGAGGCCCCATAATCCGCAGTAATCGAAATACCTATATTTTTACCATGAAACATATAATTTTCTTTCTTTTCAAAGGGAACTGCCGCAACTCCTACCTCAAAATCAATGTTACTGGTTTTTATAACAGATAAGGCACTAAGATTATTAATCATCATTGCAATTTCACCGTCTATAAATTTATTGGTTAAATCCAGTTGATTCCAATTAATACATTCTACAGGGATCAACTTATTTTTCTTCAGAAAATTAAGTAATTCGAATACTTTCATACCCCCTTCACCATTAATTTCCCGGATGGATCCCCCTGTTGAATAAAGCAGTTGCAGGAATAAAGCAGTTATTTCTTCCGGTTGTCTTGCCCCGATACCAATTCCGTTAATACCGACTTCCTGAACCTTTCTGGCAGTTGCTTTTAAATCATCCCAGTTCTTCGGTACTGAAACATTATTTTTATGAAATAAGTTCTTATTCCATATCAGAACATAGGGGTCACAGGTAAACGGAATTCCATAATATTTACCATCACTTCTGGTATTATTCCATTGCTCTAAAAAATAATGGGATACTTTAGAAGTCTCATTAATATAGTCGTTTATATCTCTAAGTACATTAAGATTAATCAACGCGGGCATAATGGAATTATCACATATAATTAAATCGGCTAACTGATCCTGGTCTAAATTCATACAGATTTCTTTTTTGAAATCATTTTTGGAAATAAACTCTATTTCCACCTTGGGGTTATTTTCAATTTCGGAATACTGGTTTGCTATACCTTCAAGCATCTTACTGCTTGCCGTAGTTTCATAAGGAGCCAATATCCGTAATACTTTTCTTTCTGTTGTCGGACCAACAACCTGTGGCTTCTTTAAACTATCCCTATAATAATCACCGGCAATCATGAATAAAATGAGCATTACCCCAAATGACAAAATCGCGGTTACTCGAAACATTTTCATTTAAATTACCTTCTTATACTCTGACGGTGAAATGCCGCATACGGATTTAAATACCTTATTGAAATACTTGGGATCCTTAAATCCAACCTGTTCAGCTACTTCCTGTATCCGGTATTTTCCGGAAAGTAACATACGCTTCGCAATACTGATTCTAAAATTCCTTAAAAACACTACATAATTAATATTAATTTTCTGGTTAAATAACTTACTTAAGTATTCCGGAGTTACCCCTACCAGATTAGCAGCCTCAGATAATGTGATATCTTTGCTATAATTGTCCCGGATAAAATTAATGACTTTCAATACGGTTAAATTATCAATATCCATCTCCTCATCTGTGCCGGTAAGTATGTTACTTACAATTTTTTCATAGTTTAAAATTAAATCTCTTTTCGATTTACTTTCAATTATGTTATTAATAAAATAATGGAAGATTAACCTGGGCTCAGACTGGGTATTATATTCTTTCACTACATTATAAATACTGGAAGAAAATCTTGCCGTATATTCTCTGATTAATTCCGGACTGCCCTTGCTTTCAATGATCAATTCTTTAAATTTATCACTTATTTTTAATGATTTCTCATAATTTCCATTCATAATTTCTTTACGGATACGGTTTTCTAAATCTACAGGATAACTTATGGGACTAAATTCCAGTTTCTCTACCATTTGTTTATCCAGAATTACTTCACTGCCATAAACAAAAGTGTAAGACAAAAGATCTTTTAACGATCTAATGGTACTCTCAAGCCTTGTCAGTCCTAATATAGAACCATAACTGCAATAACAACTGCCTATATTATTTAAGCAGGGCAAAATATGTACAGAAAACAATTTATGTAAAAATTTATTTTTTTCTGTATCGGTTATCAGTATCAGTATTCCATACGAAAAAGATAAATGTACAACATGGAAATTCATTATACATAAGGAGTTCATCTTGTCTTTAATGCAATGTATCATTTCAGCCACTGTTTCCTGGTCCAGGCTATCGGGTTTTACCAAAAATAAAGTGATTTCCATTCTGTCATTTGCCTGTAATTGATTCGAAAGCTGGTGTATTAATTGCTCTTTCTCTGACTGTTCACAAGTCATTAAACTCCAGATTAACTGTGCTGAGTTAATTTTTTCAGACTTTTCTTTTAATATCTTAGCCTCTGTGTCACTTAATACTGATATAAAATTCTCAATATCAACTGGCTTTAATACATAATCCACCACACCCAGATGCAATGCTGTTCTGGCATAATCAAATGAAGAGTAGCCTGTTAGAATCAATGCATAGTATAGAATTCCATCCTGCTCCAACCTCCGAAGCATTGTTAGCCCGTCCATTCCAGGCATTTGTATGTCTGATATGATTAAATCCGGTTTCAACCCTTTAATCAGTTTGATTCCTTCAAATCCGTCCGAAGCAATACCGCATATTTCATAATCCGTAAATTTGTTGATAATATTGATTAAGCCTTCTTTGGTTTTAGGTTCATCTTCTACAATTACAATACGCATAAATCTCCTCCGATTCACCATAGTTTTCTTTATGATTAAATGATTAGCTGCTATTCATATTTCATATGGAATCATGATCGTCACGGTTGTTCCCTGCTCACTTGAGTCAACATGAAAATAACTATTGTCGCCATAATATAGTTTTAATCTTGTAATTACATTTCTCACGCCTATGCTTGTTTCAATCTTATCTTTGCTATAATCATAGCTGTTAAATAACTCCGCTAATTCCTGGTGCATACCTTTCCCATTATCTTTTACTTGAATTTGAATGTAAGTATCATTTTGCTTATTGATTATTATATCTATTTCATCAAAACCCGTACTACCCGGAAAGCCATGAACAATGGTATTTTCAATTAAAGGTTGTATCAGTAGTTTATGTATTCTACTGTAGTTTAACGTATCATCCATATGGATCATACATTGAAAAGAATAACAAAATCGCTGCTGTTGTAAATAAATATACCTTTTTAAATATTCCAGTTCCTCTTGTATGGTTACGATTTCATTACATTTTTGAATACTGTATCTTAATATAGCCGCTAAATTAATAAGCATCTTGCTGATATGAAATTCCTCATGTTCTACTGCAACCCAATTAATAGCATCTAATGTATTATATAAAAAATGGGGATTAATTTGAGCTTCCAAAGATTTGATTTCCGCATTCTTTTCCCGGACCAATGCTTCCCTTTCCTGCTGGTTGGATTCTTTTATTCTTATTATCATGTCGTTAAAGTGATGAGCGATTCTTGCGAATTCATCTCCTCCTTCTAAGGATATCTGGACATCATAATCTCCCTGGTCCGCTTTTCCCATAGCGTGTATTATTTTCTTAACTGATTTATCCGTACTGGCTGCAAAAGACATGGAGATTAAAATACACACCATACCAACCAAAATTCCGATTAAAATAATAATCATGGAAATATTCTGTACATCCTTTAATGCGTAGGTCAAATTCTGTACATTAATAAGAGTAAATACCCCACCTTTTATACTGCTGATATGCACTTCCAACCGTTTTGAATCCATAAAATTATTATGCTGAAAGAATTTTTTAGTTGCTTTTTCAATACTTTCATTACTATACCCATTCCATAAATTCAGTCCCTCATATGATCCTATCGGAAAAGATATAATATCTCCTTTCTGGTTTATCAGAAAAGTTAAGTTCGAATTAAAATCCATACCGGCCGAATATACATTACGAAGTGCACTTTCATCAATACATAAAATAATACATCCAACCGAGCCATTCTCATAATTATTAAAATCTGTCAGCTGATGTGCTATGTAAAAATAATTTTTATTCCCGTAATTAATATCCGACTTATGGATTGTACTGGAATAAATAGCATGTTTTACATTTAAAGAATCTTTAAACATAGCATTTGTCCTTATTTGATTCACATCAAAACAAAAGCTTTCCTCACCGGATAGAGTAACCGTATCATAAAAGGTAGCATCACCATTTAAACCCACTATGGCAATTCCCAATATCTCCGGATATACATAAACAATATTTTCAATTTTTTCTTCAATCTGATGTTTTGCAGTATAATAATTTTTAGAATCCCAGACATTGATATACTTTAAGTTATCAGTGTAACTGCTGTCTGTATACATATCCATAATAATCTTATCATAAGCATGAAAAAATTCCTCCACACTATTGCTGGACTGCTTAAGGTTTGCCATAATTAGTTCCTTAGTCTGTCTCTCAATAGTAGAAGTACTTATTTTATATGATATAAATTGAATTAATGAAATTGGAAGGATCGATATTAACAATAACATAATCATTAATTTCTTAAACAGATTTAAGGATAAAAATTTTTTAACCATTGTTTTATGCGGCATACGAACCTATCCTTTTTAATTTGATTGTTACAGAACCTGATACCAGATAACTAAAAATTTTGTTTATTACTAATTGTGGCATACTTATATAATTAATAGTAAAACAATCATTGTTTGCATTATTTTTGCCAATGTAACCATTAATAGATTAACATATAATGTAAATATTGTCATCACTTTTTACAATTATTTTATAGTTTATTTCAAAATACCTGTTCTATATACTAATTAGAACTCTCACGCCAAGCGCAGTCGGCAAAGCCGACATATTCTTTTCGCGCGAGTGTGCCTCCTGCCCGGAGGGCTTTTTATTTAATAGGGAAGTTCGAAGAACTTTCCTATTAAATAAAAAAAAAGTTACCCAAAATAAGGTAACTTTCTTTCTTATATCCTCAAAACTACACATTAAATTGATCATCTATAGTTAAATCATCCAACCCTTACTAAATGGTTTTTATTCAACCACCTAGGAAGTTTCCTTCTTTGGTCAAGCCCTCGACCTATTAGTATTAGTCAGCTCCATGCATTACTGCACTTCCACCTCTAACCTATCCACCTTGTCGTCTTCAAGGGGTCTTACAGCTTTCGCTTGGGA
>JBAVPE010000097.1:0-7569 GCA_049692775.1 Anaerocolumna sp.
CGAAGCGAAAGTCACAGAAAACCGGAGTATAGCAGCGCCAAAACGCTGGTTTTGCGTTTTGTGTGCATCGCGAAGCGTGTTACGGTTCACAGACCTGCTGATTTTTGCAGAGCTGTGAGTAGTAACACACTTTTATTTTTATATGGAAGAAACTCGTTTGGTTAATAATATTTTTCAGATTTATATTTATTTTAAAGGATTGGCACCAGGTTTTTTAAGGAAATATCCAGGATAGGTGCTGAATGGGTCAGGGCACCGCAGGATACATAATCTACACCGGTTTCAGCTATTTCTTTTAAACGTTCTTTTGTAACATTGCCGGAACATTCTGTTTCTGCCTGTCCGGCAATTATTTTAACTGCAAGTTTCATAGTTTCATTATCCATATTATCTAGCATGATGATATCAGCTCCGGCAGCCAGGGCTTCCTGAAGCATTTCAAGGCTTTCTACCTCTACTTCAATTTTTCTGACAAAGGGAGCATATTCCTTTGCTAAGGCGACAGCTTTAGTAATACTTCCGGCAGCGCCGATATGATTATCTTTTATTAATATCCCATCAGATAAATTATAACGGTGATTATAGCCGCCGCCTATTTTAACTGCATATTTTTCAAAAGGTCTCATATTAGGGGTTGTTTTACGGGTATCTAAAAGTTTCGTTTGGCTTCCCTTTAATTCGTCAGATAATGTTCTGGTGAAAGTAGCGATTCCACATATTCTTTGCAGGTAGTTAAGTGCAGTACGTTCCCCGGATAGCAATGCACGGATGTCACCGGTTATTACACCAATAGGAGAAGCTTTTTTAATCACATCGCCATCTTTATAATTACTGTTAAAAATTACATCAGGATCCAAAATGGTAAATACTCTTGTGAAAACATCAAGTCCGGCCAGGATTCCATCTTCCTTACAGATTAAATCCGCTTTCCCCCTGACCGCTTTTCGCATAATGGCATTGGTAGTTACATCTTCACTTGTTATATCCTCTTTTAAAGCATTTATAATATAGTCATCCACATTGATTTGCATTGTTACACCATTTAGCATAAAATTCTTCATCCCTTCTTTTGATTTCATTCATGATAAGTAATTTATTCTGTGCCTGCCATTGGTCACCAGTTGTATAATTTTCCGAAGGCAGATTGCAAATTGTAAAAGGAATATGATTGACCGTCTCTTTTATCAGAAGGGCAGCTCTTTTGGCAAATACAAGACTTTCAAGCAGAGAGTTGCTGGCTAACCGGTTTGCACCATGGACACCGTTGCAGCTGGTTTCACCAACTGCAAATAAATTCCCCATAGAGGTTTGACCGTTTGCATTTACCTTAACACCACCCATGATATAATGCTGCGCAGGGGTAACTTTAATCATATCCTTTGTCAGATCATAACCTTCCCTTAAACATTTCTCATATATGTTAGGAAAACGACGCTGTATTTCGTTTGGCTCCATATGAGTCATGGACAGGTAAACATAATCACTGTGGTCTTTTCCCATTTGCTCACGTATTGCGGTAGTGACTAGATCCCTCGGTAATAATTCATTCACGAAACGCTCTTTTTTTCTGTTTAGTAATATGGCCCCTTCCCCTCTGACGGATTCAGAGATTAAGAAGCTTCTGCCTGGTTTCCCAGTATATAAAGCAGTAGGATGGATTTGGATATAATTAATATTTTCAAGCATAATTCCTTTTTCCAACGCTATGGCAAAACTGTCTCCGGTAATATGTTTGAAGTTGGTGGATTGTTCAAATAACCCACCGATTCCGCCGGTAGCCCAGACAACTACTTTGGCATGCAGCAGCTTGATTTTTTTATTGGAAGTTTCAAGAATTATCCCGCTGCAGATATTATCCTGATCGATAATATTAAGCATGGTTGTATGGCTGAATATGCTTATGTTCTTTTGTTTCTTTACGTTCTCTAATAACTTCCCGGTTATTTCTTTCCCGGTTATATCCTTATGGTGAAGGATGCGATAGGTTGAATGGGCACCTTCCCTGGTATAGGAGTAACCATTTTCTGTCCGGTCAAAATCAACACCGTATTTTGTTAATTCTGCAATAATATCCTGGGAGGCTTTAATCATAATCTCAACAGCTTCTTTATTATTTTCATATCTTCCGGCACGCAGGGTATCTTCAAAATAACTATCATAATCCGTTGGATTTTTTAAAACTGAAATTCCTCCCTGCGCTAAATAGGAATCGCTGTTTTCTATGGAATCTTTAGATATGAGTACCACCTGCAGACTGGCGGGCAGCTGCAAGGCTGTAAATAAACCTGCAGCTCCGGTACCTACAATAATTACATCCGTTTTATCTGGAATCGGCGGTTCATTAAAATTATTCATAATTAACATCTTCTTTCATAAAGGAATGGTGAAAAAAGGTAAAGCATATTCCCGCCATCCTGATATATATGCGTGCAGGAGTAAAATTTATTTTGCTTAGTTAAATTAAAAATTAAATTGACAAATCCAACATTTTATTAAGCGGTATTAAGGCTTGTTCCATTAACTTCTCATTCACATCTATTTCAGGTTTTAATGTCTGCAGGGCTGATTTTACTTTTTCTAAGGTTATCCGTTTCATATTAGGGCAGAATTGCCTATGACCTACGGAGTAAAATTTTTTATCAGGATTCTTCTTTTGTAATTCATATAAAATACCCATTTCTGTACATATGATAAAATAATGAGACTTACTATTGGTAGCGTAGTTAATGATACCCGACGTACTGCCGACGTAATCAGCAAGTTTAATAACATCTTCATTACATTCCGGATGAACTAAAATTTCTGCAGTGGGAGATGCAGTTTTAGCTTTTAATACATTATCTTTGGAAATACTGGTATGCACATGACAAAAACCATCATTAAATATGAAATTCTTATCCGGTATCTGGCTGGCAACATACCGTCCGAGATTATTGTCCGGGATAAAATAAATATTATGTTCCGGGAGTGAATTAACTACCTTAACTGCATTGGAGGAAGTTACGCATACATCGGAATGGGATTTGATGAGGGCGGTTGAATTAATATAACAGACAACGGCGATATCCTCATAAGACGCCCTGACTTTATCTATATTATCGATATCAACCATATGCGCCATGGGGCAATCGGCAGAAACATCCGGCATAACTACGGTTTTCTCCGGGCTTAATATCTTAGCGCTTTCTCCCATAAAGGAAACGCCGCAAAATATAATGACCTGTTTTTCACAGTCTTTTGCTATTTTACTCAGGTAATAGGAATCACCTACATAGTCTGCAACTGCCTGTACCTCATCATTTACATAGTAATGGGCAAGTATTACTGCCTTTTTGTCATTTTTTAATTGTTCTATTTCTGAGGTAATGTCTGGCATTTTATTTCTCCTCCTTAACTCTCAATTTCCACTTTAGCTAATGATTAATACTATGCCACAAAAAGTTCACAATGTCAAGACAACTGTCTTGCCATACAGCGGCAAACGCAGGAAGCACTTAAAGCAGGGTGAAAAGAGTAAAACTTGCTGCGCTCATACAGTTATTCTTTTTTAGCGCACTTCCCGGAGTTTAAGTGCCATAAGGAATCTTTCCAATACAAGAATCTTACAACCGGGAAACTGCCTGGGTTTTTAGAATTATCTTTCTTCCTGCGTTTACCGTGCTTGTCATATTCATTTATAAAAAAAGGTTTTCATAGGACCGTTAATATGGTAGATTATGAATAGATACAAATATCTTTATTGATTTAGAAGGTGTTCAATTTAAGAAAAATAATGTAAGTAAAGCTGACTTCAGGGATTTTGGGAATTGCAGAATTAATATCATTGAAAATAACCTTAAAGGGGCTAAGTTCTCCTATCTGGATGCGATAAGTTTGTTGTCAGGAATTGGATTAGTTATTGAATAATGTATAAGTCATAAACTTAAGATTGATAACGATAAGAGGTGAAGCGTATGGAAAACATAATTATAAATGTTATGAAAGCTATCATTTTATATGAGAAAAAGGCACTTATCGTTAAACGGACAGAAAACAATAAAATAGGTGCCGGTATAGGGGAGTTCGTCGGGGGAAAATTAGAATTTGGAGAAGATTTAATCAGTGGACTAAAAAGAGAGATTATGGAAGAGACCGGTTTAGAAGTTATGGTAGAAAAACTACTCTTTGCAACCTCTTTCAAAACCCATGACTATAGTATGATAATACTTTTATTGAAGCAAAATGTGTTAAGTTTTTTATGGAGGCGTAAAGTGAAAAAGAATAAATTTTTTATCATAATTTTTCTTACAGGAATTACATGTTTAATTCTTTTTATAAATCAAAATAAAAAAATAGAAATTTGTGAATTTAATAATATTAAAGAAAAAAATTTCAATAAATTATGGGATCAATTTTCAATTACAAATGATATAGATGATAGAACATTAATTTATTTGAATAGTTATAATTTTAATTTTACTTTTGATAATGATTTTAATATAAAAAAATTCATATGTTCCATTGGAATTGAAAAAAATAAAAAAATTATTTCATACCAACTCACATTAAATAAAAATAAAATTTATTCAAAAAGAATCAATAAAGAAACTGCAATAACAATTATAGATATGAAAAGGTTATTATATAATATAAATCAAATTGATTTTGAGTATTTATTAAGATATCTGAAAAAAGGAGATTTGTACTCATTTTCTCTTTATCCTGATAATAGTATTAATGATAAAAATTTTAGGTATAATATAAAAAATTTTAATGACTCCAGTTTTTTTGTTTTTGATGATAATCAAGTAAAAAAAATTACGAAAGATAATTTTTTAATGAAACAGGGCTCAATTCTATTTTCATTATTTTCAATGAAACAAAATATAAAAAATGAAGAAAGTGAGAGTTATGATCCTTTAGATAAAATATTTGTTGTAATTCCATTAGAATAATAGAATAAATAAACCGATTCTTCCATCCTATTTGCAAACAATTTAAAGATTACAATAAGGAGTATTGTATATAATCCATCGATTTAAGATAAACTAAATAGCAATAAAGAGACTGCCGCAAAATAAAGATGTTAAACTTAAGTAAAATTTAATTAAGAAATTTAATTAAGAAAAAATAGTTTATAAATTTTACCGGCAGTCTTTTAAATTAATGCACAGGGGTTTAGGAGGAATCTTAGGATGGATGAAAAATTGAAATACAGATTAAATATATGCGTAATCCATTTCGTTCTTTATTTAGTTATACTGATAATACCATGGATGTTTGGTTTTGAAATGCTGCCGATACCTTATGGGACTATTTCTATTTTTACGGAAGTCAGCTTATATATTCTATGGAGTATTATACTTATTTTTTCTATTCTCCAAATCAAAAGGGACATAAAAAATTATACCTTTGAGGAGGCGGATGAAACAGTCAGTAAAAGAATGTGGAAAGTAACTTTTACAATTATGCGTGTGCTTTTGCTGCTAACTTTGGCTTATTTAATTCTGACTTTAATTTTTATTGGTATCAGTTATATAGTTTAAAGAAACAGAGCCCGATTCAGATTTATTTTGGAGGGGCTTTTTTTTAATAAAAATCTTCCGGATATGTGAATAATGTCTAAATAATATCGGTATTTAGTCATGTCATTATTGAATAGCGACAAATTGACGTTTGTTAAAGTTGAAATTATACAGGTATAGCCGTTATAATTAAACTATCTTAAGAAGATGATTGGCCAGTCAGTTCTTCAGAAATTGATATTAACAATTCATTAATTTTCAGAAGAGGGGGGAAAGGTTGGAAGAAAATTTAAATATGGAAAGGATGCCACTGATCGATTCTTTCAACCTGTTTTATTTGTGGCAATGCCGCAGACAGGTCTACGGCATGCAATGGGTATCAATATGAAAGAAAAAGTTCAAGTGTTCGGAAGATTTTTAAGCGGTATGGTAATGCCGAATATTGGGGCATTTATAGCTTGGGGTATTATTACTGCATTATTTATTCCAACTGGATGGTTACCCAATGAACATTTCGCTACTTTGGTAACACCTATGGCAACAACCTTACTAACCTTATTAATTGCTTACACCGGAGGAAAGGTAGTTGCTGGTCATCGGGGCGGAGTTATTGGTGCAATAGCAACCATGGGTGTTATCGTTGGTGCGGATGTTCCTATGTTTATCGGGGCAATGGTTATGGGACCCTTTAGTGCTTGGATTCTTAAAAAATTTGATAAATTAGTAGAAAGTAAAATTAAAGCCGGTTTTGAAATGCTTATTAATAACTTTTCACTTGGCATTATCGGTGCAATACTTGCACTGCTGGCATTAATCGGTGTTGCTCCGGTTGTTACACAATTAAATGTTGTTATGCAGGCTGGTGTTGGTTTCTTCGTTGATCATGGTTTGCTTCCTTTGGCCAGTATATTTATTGAACCGGCAAAAGTATTATTTTTAAACAATGCAGTTAATCATGGTATCTTATCACCAATGGGTATAGAACAGTCAAAGGAATTAGGAAAATCCATCTTCTTCTTATTAGAAGCAAATCCAGGTCCGGGACTCGGTATTTTACTTGCTTATTGTATTGCAGGCAAAGGTTCTGCTAAAAGTTCAGCACCCGGTGCAATCATTATTCACTTTATAGGTGGAATTCATGAAATATATTTCCCTTATATTTTAATGAACCCGACTTTATTATTAGCAGTGATAGCAGGTGGGGCAAGCGGTATCTTTACACTTAATTTATTAGGCGGCGGATTAGTATCACCGGCTTCTCCCGGAAGTATCATAGCAGTTCTGGCAATGACACCCAGGGGCGGATATCTGCCTGTAATCTTAGGTGTCCTTGTAGCAACAGCGGTTTCCTGTGTAGTTGCAGTTCCTTTACTTAAAATATTTGGTAAAGATGAAGATGTGGAAGCAGCGAAACAAATGGTTCAGGATATGAAAAAAGCCTCCAAAGGTATTGCGAAAGAAAACGTAAAGATAGATCGCGCAGACATTAAGAATATCGTATTTGCCTGTGATGCAGGAATGGGCTCCAGTGCCATGGGAGCAACGGTACTTCGTAAAAAATTAGTGGCAGCAGGATTAGGGCACATCAATGTAGTTCATTCTCCCGTATCGTCTATTCCTGAAGATGCTGAAATTGTCGTAACCCATGAAGAGTTAGGGGAACGTGCAGCCCATAGTAATCCCAATGCGAAGCTTGTTTTGATTAAAAACTTCCTTTCAGCACCGGAATATGATATTTTAATAGAAGAATTAAAACAGACAAAATAATAAAAAGCTAATTATGCGAAGGGGGTTATTGCGGAATGCAATACCCTTATTCGTGTATATAAAGTGTTTTGTATGCTCAATTCAGGTTGTGAAAATGAAGAGGAAATTTTAACGACAGACTTTATAATATCAGTAAATACAGGTTATGGGAGTTTCCGGGAATAATTATTTAGAGTACTCTCGGAAACTAATAGTAGCAATTGAAGATATTTTAGATGCTGAATAAAGCTACGAACATTTTCTGTCTATCATAGGTATGTTTTTACTTGCCTTTCCTTCACTACGTTCAGACGGTCTG
>JBAVPE010000098.1:0-3163 GCA_049692775.1 Anaerocolumna sp.
TGTCATAGGTCACGGTCTGGCAGGTATATTTCCCGTCACCAAAGGGCGTCCATTGTTCCGTCAGGCGGTTTAAGCCATCATAGCGGTAATAGGTGATTTTCCCCCTGGTATCGGTCCGGGTAGAAACCGTACCGTTGGTATTATAGACGGTGCTTAAGATACCCCCGTCCGGGTTAGTCTGCTTTACCTGTCTGCCCGCATAATCATTGACATAGGTGGTAACTGCTGTTTCCCTTTCATTCAGATATCCGGTTTCGGCTGTCTGCGTCTTTTTATCTGATAAAATCGTATATGCATACGTTTTGAGCAGCACCTTTCCGGCATCTGCGGAATCCTGGAAATACTCTTTGGTAACCCGGTTCATCACATCATATTCATAGGAGGAAATGCCTCCGTCCGGCAGGGTTTTAGTTAAGGGATTGCCGTATAAGTCATAGGTATAGGTGGTGGCATTGTCTTCCGGGTCGGTCATGGTATGGATCTTCCCGCTGGGATAATAGGTGTAACGGTAACCTTCGTCACCGTCCGGTGCAGGCTGGCTGAGGTTCGGCGGCAGTTCCTGGATTTTCCTTCCCAATGCATCGTACCGGATCCGGGTGGTTTCGCCGCCGGCTAAGACCGTAGTTTCCGGGCTGCCATTCTTCGTATAGGTATAAGTGGTTCGTTCCCCCTTTGGTGAAACGGAGCTGGTTTTCATACCAATACTATTATAGGTACTGGTAGTTGTATTTCCAAGGCTGTCCGTCTCCGTTACCGGATTTCCATAAGTGTCATAGGTATAGGTGGTAAGATTCCCTTCCGGATCCCGGACGGATTTCACCAGTCCATTTATGGTGTATCCGTTTTCCCCTTCCTGATAGTAGGTGTAGGCCGTAATGGCAAATTTACCCTGGTCCGCGGATTCGGAATAAATATCCGTACCATTGAGCGGCTGTACGGTTTTTAACAGATAGGTATTGGTGGAATTGTAAATATAGTAGGTATATTTGCCCTCTTCCTCCCGTTCACTGATGACGTTGTTCTTCTCATCATAGGTATATTGCTTATAACTGCCATCCGGATTCGTTATTTTGGTTACATTACCCCTGCTGTCACGTTCATAGGCTGTTACATTGCCGTTCCGGTCGGATGTGGATTTTATTTCCCCGTATTGGTTTCTGCCGCCGTCTGTGAAATAAGCAACGGATCGGTGGTGCCTTACATGTGTTAGCCGATGCCTAAAGTGAAAACGTTGTCATACTCATAAGAAATCTCATATGTCTTGAAACAGCCCCTTTTATCTCCAAAATTGTTATGTAGAATCTGTAAATCAGAATTTATTTTATACTATTAAAATTAGTAAAATTTGTTTCAAATACTAAAAATTATTACTCAACTTTGGATCTGAACCATAATCGTTTATACCCATATTACCTTTTTTAGAAAAATCCACAAGAAGAACCAACGCTCCCAAAGGCACAACCATCCACAAAAGTCTCCATCCACTTTGATTAATATCATGTAGTCTTCTTACTGAGACAGCCATTCTTGGTAAGAATGTAATTAAATAATAGATAGGAACTAGTATCATCATCTCATTTCCTGTAACATAACCAATTACATCAGTATAAAACATTGTTTCAATAATCATAAGAACAATACTAATAATTATATCAGTTAAAACAAACATCCAATACTCTTTTCTTCGTGCTCTTCCACTAAATAATACAAAATTCTTCAGTACCTTAAAATACCATTTCATATTTTCTCCCATTCCGCCGCGCGCGGCGGCACAAACAAGTAATTAAAAAGTTGCAACCCACTACTTTTGAGATAGGATTTTATTATGGAATAGCAATACACTACAGAGCATGAAAGGAGGAGTGGGCGACCCGTTTCAACCCCGTATATTTATATGTGCCGTCATCCTTTCAATCACAAACAAGTGGGACATTGAGCTCGGACTCTTATCATTGGTAACAAACCATGTTTATTTAGTCACAGGATGACAGTCAATGTTGCTATTCCCTATTAATTAAGGTGGTGATACTTATGATGAGGCTTGTTTACCCCATCTGCTGTGGGCTTGATATTCACAAAAATATTATCGTTGCAGCCATCATTTCTACTGATAAAAATGAAATATCCGAGTAAAATCAGAAATCCTTCTCTACCATCAACTCCAATATTCAGAAATTTCACGACTGGTTAATTGAAAATAATTGTTATCATGTCTGTATGGAATCCACGGGTAAGTATTGGATTCCTATTTTTAATTACCTCGAAAATGACATTGATGTGTGCCTTACCCATCTGCCACATGGTGTTATGGCTTTCTAAATTCATTTATTAATCTTCTAGGTTTTCAACATATTCTAAAAAAGTATCTTGCAACTCTTCATCAGTATCCTCACCATTAATATACATTTTTATATCCATACTTCCGCCATTAAGTGTACTTGAACCATCTATAACACCGAAAACTAATGATATAGTATCTATCATAGTGATTTTAAGCACATCAAAAAATACATCTTTTTAAGAGTCATACCTCCCATAAACCCTAATCCACCACTTATAACCGTACCTGCTCCGGCAGCCAAGGAACCAGCATCACCAACAGTTTTTCCTAATTTAAATGCCACAGAATCCGGTTGGAATGCTTCTTCATATCCGCTTAATTTCTGTAAGCTGCCGGAATAAAAATTATTATCAGCAGCTACCACTCCACCAGCTATAAAGTCATTTACATTCCTTGATATTTTTTCAAACAATGGTGCTATGCTTCTGCTTTCTTTTACAATCCCCTTCAAGGTACTGCCTTTATAGTATTTATAGGTTTCATCATCCAATACGCCAAATTGATTTAGCTGCCAGCCAATCCCCACCCTGGTTCATTCACGTCATCCGTTTCGGCATTGGTTCCTTCTATCTTATCCGGCTCAACTGTCAAGAGACTTTTATGTATTGATGGTACCTTTGACTTCTGTTCCGTTTCCGCAATAGCCTTATGAATTTGGGATGAAACACCATCCGGCTGGACAATACATTGCAGTGACAGCATTAATATAAATACTATCGTAATCCCCTTAAAAGAACTTTTCATACTATCTTCTCCTCCCTGTACTGTGCAAACTTTTTCGATTGATTTACCTGATCTTAAAGTTTCTGGCTGTCCTGTAAA
>JBAVPE010000099.1:0-40559 GCA_049692775.1 Anaerocolumna sp.
AAACCCCTGCATTGTCTTATTAAAATTTCCTGCACCGCAAAGTTTATCATGGATTTCGGCACATGAGCCATTTAAGCTAACCTGTATTCCTATATTACATTCCGAAAATTTTTTTGCAATTTCCCGACTAATTAAAGTAGCATTTGTAATTACCAAAGCTAAATATATCTGCTCACCTATTTCCCAATAAGCCTGTACCATTGCTGAATTCACTGCCGCCGTCACCTTGACCTGCGCGGTAATTAATGTATTTCTAATCTGACTATAGGCTTCTTGTGATTTAACTTCCAGCTTATTATCCATCCAATCACTCTTTCATTATTTTAATTTTAATATATTTTTATATACTTAACGATTGGCAAAATTTTCGACAATCTCTTTATCTGTCTTTTCATCCTCTGGGTTATCTGAAAAAAAGAAACTCAAATTAGTGTCAGCACAGTATCTTTCGAATAATTGAGGACGTAATGATTGTGCTTTATTACTGTTTTCAATGCTGCGCTCATTTGGTGTATTGTCATCTTTTTTTCCATTTCGCCGAACATCAAAGCAAAATATTGCATTAGAATTATTTCCTTCTGAACGTCTTCCAATAAGTTTTCTTTCAACATCATTTTTTGTTATAACTTTTTCTTTAGGAATAAACTTAGAAAAAATTTCAGAAAAATCATTAAATAAATCCCTATTGGCATTACCTCGTGCAATATTAAAGAAATCACAAAACTCTGCACTGCTGCTGAAATGCACATTAAAAAAATCAATATAACCCATAATCGAATTATCTACATTACTTCTCTTGATGAACTCTACTTTGGCCTTAGCATATGTACTCGGTTTTCTCTCATTTTCTTTATACAACTTTAATATAACAATATAGTTTTTATCTTTATATTCAAATGGAAATGAATCAATTATCCATTTTTTCTGCTCCATATCTTTAAGTAACTATCTCTTTTTGCATAGTCAAAGACCTTCCTAATATTGCTGGCAGTTTCGCCCAAATAAGATGAAATCAAAGCATCAAACCTAACATATAGCATTGGAATTCCTATTTCTCCTGCTAATGCTTGTGCTGCCAATGTTTTCCCACATCCCGGAGGTCCATAAAATAAAGCCCTCCTTGTCGGAAATACGCCATTACTAACCAACACATCCCAATTATTAAATTCTTTTATAATCTGTTCCAGCTGCTCTATTCTATCCTCAGTTTTTTTATATATACAGTTGCAAACCATTTTTAAGTATTGTTTTGCATAAGATTCTTCAAGAATATTTTTATCTACTGGATTTTTGTCCATTGCTGTCTTAATATCCTTTTTCAATTTCTTCTTATTTTTATATTTTTCATATGCATTCGGGTTTGCCAACAGTTCATCAGCTATTTTTTGAACAGTATTTTGGGAATAATCGTCTACGATTCCCTTTATTTTAGATAATGACACATCATTATATGATAAATCTAAAATGTTATCCGTTACTATTGGTTTAAAATAACAAAAAGAATATTTCTCTCCTTTTCGTGCCCTGTACTCCTCTAAACAAATATATTCATTTAATGATAATTGATCAGTATATCGTACTTCTTTGGCATTAAAGGACAAATATAAGTATTGTTTTCCCGGTGGGTTCCATCTGTTATTCGTTTTACTTGGCCAAGGAATAAACCGATCCGCTTTATATCCAACACCTTGTACAACTCTGCACAAAACATCACTATCTTTCAACTTGTGAAAAAATTTATCTTTATGCAAATCTATGCACTTTGTAAAAATATCATCAAACACCTCTAAAAAACCTTTGTAACCATCTTCTTTCCTATAAACATCTTCCCACTGCTGTTCTATCAGATAAGCAGCGCTTTCTAACTGAACATCATTAATCAATTCATTAAAATATGATGCATCTAATTTGTTATTGTAAAAAATGCTGAACTTTGCAAAGTTTTTTATATATTCGACAACTGTGTCTAATGTGAAAAAAGCATCTAATCCGATAATATCATTCATCATCGCAAATACTTTAGTTATCTTATTTAGAAAATATGCCAATTTTTGAGAATTAACGCCTGGTATCCAAATATCTTCTCTAATACGCTTGCTAAGATATTTCATCTCATGGGCATAATTAGTTGATAACTTTTCTAGTTTATCTAGCTCAATTAGCATCAAATTGTCCATATCTGTCATACAACCAATCCTTTCACCAGCCCTGCACATCAAAATATCATTTTTAAATGCAAATGGAAATGATGCTACATAATAGTAATTGCATTTCGAACATAATATCTCTTGTTCTGACTTTGCATTTGTTAATCTAATACGAGACATCTTATAGCTTCTGACCGCTTTTGAATATCGTCCAATTATACACCATCAGCAGGGTTATCTAAAATTTCAGCAACCTTTTCGGCTATAGCTTCTCCCAATAATGGCGGAACCGCATTTCCAACCTGTTGATACTGAGAATCTTTTGTCCCTTCAAATGTGAAGCGATCTGGAAATGTCTGCAATCTGGCTGCTTCCCGTATGCTCAATGCTCTGCTGTGTTCAGGATGTATCCACATTGATTTTCTCACATTAACTACAGTTCCAGATGGCTTATCATATTCTAGTTTTAAATATATCGTATTTTGAGTACGTTCTCCTTTTGTATAAGTACTCTTTAATTCTTTTGGCAAATCATGAAAATTTTCACCCGCTGATAAAGTCTCAAATCTTTTCTTTGCGGTTGTTCGAGTAGCAGTATTAATATGATTCCTCAATAAATCAGAGTTTCTTAATTTATATGCCAAACTGTCTTCCGGTAAATCAATTTGTGGAATGGGTATAGGCAGGGAATCAATATCAATTGCTGGAATTTCTTCAGCAATATCCTCAATTGCATTTCTTACTGTTCTATAGTTTTTCTCCGTAAAACTACCCGTTGGCATACCAAGCTTAGCATTAAATTCAGGCTTGCAGCCAATAATTATATATCTCATCCTCTTTTGCGGCACGCCAAATTCAGCGGCATTTAAAGTGTCCGATATGATATCATAATCAAAAGGTGCAGAACCTAAAACACCGTTTATATAATCCAATACTGCTCCCCATTGAAATTGATTTTTGAATTGTTCATCTTTTATAATTGCGTCTATTTCCTGTTTACTTTTAGCCTCCTGCAAGATCTCAAGTGTTATATCAGCTGGCAAAAGCTCAATTTTATCTGACAAAACTTTTATGCCCTTACTCTCCAGATTCTCATCACCCTCTTCTAAATAGAAACGATGCACACTGGATTTTAACATACTCACATTTTCCATGACAAATTTTTCTTTATTCAAAAAAACCGCTATGTCATTGGGATTCACGCCCTCTACGGTCATTTGAAAAATGCGTCTTACCACCGCAGCTGCCTGTTCGTCAATCATCAGTTTGTTTTTTTCCGTCTCTGATAGCTTGTAGCCATAAAATGCTATCGTCCCAAGGTATTTGCCATTGGACCATCGGACCTTATTGGTACTACGTATTTTCGTCGAAATGTCACGGCTATAAAGCTCACTTACCATGCTCTTCAACGCAACATCCATGCCAACAGAGCTTCCCTTGGTCTGGTTGCTGTCATACCTATCGTTGACTGCAATAAAGCGTACCCCATAAAGAGGGAATATCTGCTCCAGGTAATCACATACATCAATATAATTACGTCCAAACCTTGAGAAATCTTTTACGATAATGCAGTCAATCCGCTTTTGTCTGACCAGCATAAGCAGGCGTTTGATTTGTGGGCGATTAAAGTTGGTGCCGGAGTATCCGTCGTCTTGGAACTCTAATATCTCCCAATCCTTAAACTCACGTTTTTCTGCGACAAATCTATGGAGTAGCTCCCTCTGATTTTTAATGCTGTCGCTTTCACCGATATTTTCATCCTCGGAGGATAACCTCATATAGAGAGCGAGTGTTTTTGGCATACATCCTCCGCCCCCTTTACATTGATGATAATGAGCTGAAACTCATCTTTGAAGTTTAAGACAATCTCAAACCGGTTATCTGCCCAAACCCATACACGGCTGACCAGCTCCAGCATCATTTCTCTTGTTAATATTTGTTCCTTTGCATAGCGTTCAAAAGAAGTAATCCATTTATTTTTAGCGGTCAGTTCCTCTGTATATTTTGTAAGCTCCTGAGTGACTTGCTGTAATTCTTCCTTAAGTCCGGCATTTTCTCCGTTGTAGCGTTCCTTCATATAGAGGAAATCTTCTTCGGAAATAGTGCCGTTATCAAACGATTCAAACAGTGTGTTCTTCAAGGTGGTAATCCGCTTGATTTTTTGCTGTAGGGTCTGTATGTTCCGCTGTAAATTGTGGATATGCTTCTGGTAAGCAGATGACTCATTAAACCGCACCAGCAGTTTTTTCATATCCACCGCCAAATCAATCTGACTGCGGATTACGGAAAATATAGCTGCTTCAAGCACTTCCTCACGGGTGAATTTTTTAATGCACCCATGGGAGAGGTTTTCATTATAAACTCTGCACTGCTGATAATAGCGGACAGAGGTAGCCGTTGCATCCTTATAGCGTACCAGCTTGGTGTGGCAATCTCCGCAATACAACAGCCCTGCGAAAATATTCTCTTTTTTCCCATGCTTATCATACTTTCCTCTTAATGATACAGCCTGCTGTCGGATCTGTTCCTTTTGCTGCTGTATTATTTCAAACGTTTCCTCGTCTATGATGGCTTCATGGGTGTGGGGAACTACAATCCATTCACAGCGGGGGACCTTTGTGGTAGGAAGTCCATCACAAAGAGCCTTCTTTGTTTTACCCTGTGCCATGCAGCCGGTATAGATAGGATTATCCGTAATGACTTTTATCATCTGCCCCTGCCAAAGCTCGTTTTGCGGCTTCTTTTTGATTTCACCCTTTTGGTACAAATAAAGAGAGGGCGAAACAATATTTGCTTCATTGAGCTTTCGGGCGATGGTAGTATTTCCAATCCCTTGTGCCTTCCACTGAAAAATCTGATATACCGTAGGAGCGGTGTCCTCGTCAAGAATGAGCTGGTTCTTATCCTCCGGTGATTTCTTATAACCATAGGGGGCAAAAGCACCGATAAACTCGCCCTTTCGCTGCTTTGTTTCCAAGGAAGTATTGATTTTTCGAGAAATATCCTTGGCACAAAAATCATTGATTAGATTTTTCAGCGAAATAATCATGGAATTGCTTCCATCATCTGTGAGACTGTCATAACCATCATGCATCGCTATAAAGCGTACTCCCATGGTAGGGAAGGTCTTTTCGATGTAATATCCGGCTTCTACATAGTTCCTGCCAAAACGGGAGAGATCCTTGACTACAATGCAGTCAATCCGCCCTGCCATGGCTTCATCCATCATCTTTTCAAAATCGGGACGCTCAAAGTCTGTGCCTGAAAATCCATTATCGCAGAATATCTGGCACAGCCGCATATCTGATTGCTCACTGACGAAGCGTTCCAGCATAAGCTGCTGGTTTTGAATGCTCTCGCTTTCTGCGCCATAATTGTTATCTTCTACGGAAAGTCTCACATAAATAGCTGTATTATACATTCGCTCCGGTAAAGCAACGCTTTCTGTCGCTACTCCGCTTAGAGAAGCGGCAATAGCGTTTTGTCTGCTCTTTCTCGCCATTTAGACCACCTCCGCTTCTTCCGGTGAGGTGGCATCGGCAGTTTCTGCACAGGAAATGACTTTCAGTGCCTGCTCAAAATCGTATTGATACTGAAATATGATTTCAATGCGGTTTCCTTCATAGATATTGATATGGTCAATCAGAGTAACCACAACGTGCCTTGTAATCTCCGTAATATTTTGGTACTGCCGGAATATCTCTATCCAATTATTATTTTCTTTCAGGCTAAAGGTGGCGGTATGAAGCTCCTTTTCAAGCCTGTGCAAATCATCTTCGGCTGATTTTTGCTGTTCATCGTATTGAAGCTTCATCTCAAAGTATTCTGTCTCTGAAATGAGCTTTTCCACTTTGGATTCAAACAAAGCCTTTTTCAAGCGTTTATACCGCTCAATTTCTTCTCTTTTCTGCTCCGCCTGAATCCCTGTCCGACTGGCTATACTCTTACGATAGGGCATATCATCAATGCGTTTCAGCATTTTCTCTACATCAAGGACAGCATCAATTTGACTTCTGATACTGGCAAGAACCGTTTCCTCCAGCAGGATATCTTTGATCCTGTGACTAGAGCAAATCTTCGTGTTTCGGTTATTGCCACACATATAGTAGGTATAGATTTTACCGCCGCGGTTATTGTTGTTTCGCACCATACTGCGTCTACAATCTCCGCAGAACAGCAGTCCACTGAACAGATATACCGTTTGCTCCTGTGGTGCAATCCGGGTATCTTTGATGAGAAGGCGGTTTACGGTATCAAAGATTTCTCTTTCTATGATCGGCTCATGGTTATGTTCAATGCGAACCCATTCGTTTTCGGGTTTTTGCATGAGCTTTTTGATTTTATGGTTTGGGGTACTTCGCTTACCCTGCACCAAGGTGCCAACATAAAATTCGTTTTTCAGGATACGGCCAATGGCAACAGCCGTCCATCTTGCCTTTGGGTTGATTTCAAAACCGCTCTTATACTTCATACCACAGTAACGCTTATACTCCATAGGGGATAGGATACCTTGGTCATCCAAGCGTTGTGCAATACGCTGCTGGCTGAGTCCCTCCAACTTCCATTTGAATATATCCCGTACCACATCAGCGGCATATTCGTCTATGACCAGCTTGTGCCTGTCATCAGGGTCTTTCAGATACCCGTATACGGCAAAGGAGCCGATGAAGTCTCCCTTTTTTCGTTTGACTTCAAGCTGGCTCCTGATTTTTACAGAAATGTCACGACAGTAAGCATCATTCACCAAATTTTTGAAGGGAAGTACAATATCATCTGCTCCGCCTTTTCTTTGGATAGAATCATAGCCATCGTTAATGGCAATGAAACGAACTCCATACAGCGGAAACTCCTGATCCAGGAAACGCCCCGCTTCTACAAAATTTCTTGCAAAACGGGACAAATCCTTTACGATGACACAATCTGACCGCTTCGGATGTCCTTTAGCATTTGCTGAAAGGCTGGGCGGTCAAAATTGGCACCACTGTATCCGTCATCAACACGGACAGAGTGCACTTCAATATCAGGCTTATCCGTAAGATACTGCCTGATTAATTCCTTTTGGTTCACAATGCTGTCGCTCTCTACCTTATCGCCATCTTCCTTGGAAAGACGCACATAGATAGCCGCACGATAACATTTCGTTTTTATTAACTTTTCCATAGTGGAACCTCCTAATCGTTGAATTTCCAATCAGCAGGACTTTTCAACAACAGGCTTCCACCGTTACGTCTATTTGCGACTCATTGTAGCATAGAAACAATTTCGCGTCCAGACAAATAAGAAAAATCCGCTACAGTATGTCTGATCCATTTTCCGCTCCTAAAATGTTTTTAAGTAGTTTTCAATGCGATCCTCGAGGGTCGCTGTTGTTTCGGAAAAACTGATTTTAACAATGGCTTCACCGCATTTGTAGCAATACGGATTTCCAATCTGGCGGACATAATCCTCCAGCCGCTGTTCCCTTGGGAGCTTTTTATCTATATTCACGTCATTAATATCGACCAGCGTATTCCGATCTACCGTTCTTATATCTACATCCTTGCAGGATGAATTGAATGCAATTATTTGTGGCTGCATGGCATGACCTCCTTTACCGCTTCTCTTACACTGTATGAAAAATGCGGATTGTCCTATGCAAAGTAACTTTCATCCTTGTGGGACAGAATAAACCGCCCCACATCCTCAATCCGGTCAGTTACCGGCATATCGGGCAGAGCGGCTAAAATATCGTTTTGGTAACGTCCACTGGCACGGCTGTCCAAGATGGAAAACACACACGTATCGGTTTCCCGGCGTATCCCGCGGCCGATCCACTGGCGCAGCTTGATAATCATGCTGGGGACGATTACATCAGACAGATAACTGTGAAAATTATCATAGAGGGACTTTTCATACTCTCCCACCGGATCAGGTATGGGAAATGGCAGCTTGACCACAATCAATGAAGATAGAATATCTCCGGGCAGGTCAATACCCTCACCAGCACTGTCACTGGCAAGCAGCACACCATTTCTGCTATTCCGAAAGGATTCGATGGCGTTTAGCCGACCCTTGCCCATCAGAAACAACGGGTAATTCGTAATTCTGTCGGAAAGCCCGGTGTAGATAATCTCCATCATACGGTAGGAGGTGAACAACACCAGCGTGTGCCCAAGGGTCTGCCGGATCAACTCTGTGAGCTGGGTAAGCACGGCTTCCATGTATTCCTCGTTCTTCACATCTGGGAAAGGTATATCCTTTGGAAGGTATAACAATGCGTGTTCCCGGTAGTTAAAAGGGGATGCTTTGCTGGTTTCTATCAGTCTTCTGGTATCCAGAAAATCAATCCCAGTCTGATGTTTGAAATGGTTGAAATCGCCACCAACTGACAATGTTCCTGATGTCAATATATAAGGCATCGTCTTATCCCAGATATCTTCAAACAGTAAAAAATCCAGTTGCTTTGGCAGGGTGCAGACCTGACAGGCCGTGGTGCCGGTATGCTCCAGCCAGCAGATCGACTGAGCGTAGTCCAGCAAAATCATTAACTTAGAGAGCTTTTGCTCCATTCGGCTGACCAATCGCCCATAGGCTGCGGCTTTCCTATAATCTTTGGTAAAGAAAAGCACTGACAGTCTGCGTAAAATCTCTGTCAGTGCTTTTAGGTTCTGTATGCTGTCAAAATGGAGTTCTACCGCCGAACAGGTTTTATCATATCTTACGCCTGCGGAGCGTTTCAGATTTTCAAACAAAGCAGTATTCTGCCGCAGCATTTCTTCACAAAGTCTTAAGATTTCACCCTTATCCGTATTCTGGCTGCCGATGGAGCGGTAGATGCTGGAGGTAACTCGTTCCAGTTCCACACTTTCAAGGGTCATTCCGTACATTTGCCTTGCTGCATCCAGCAGCTTATGAGCCTCGTCAAAAATCAGCAGACCACAGACAGGAAACAGTCTGTTTCTTCCGCCTTTTTGGCTTAGCACATCCGCTAAGATTAAGTTGTGGTTAGCGATTTGAAAATCAAAAGCGCCGGTCTGTGACTTGCGGATAAAATTGCGATAGCGGCAAATCGAGGAGAGGTCACAATGCAGATGGCAACGCTCCACGCAGATACGCCCTTTGACATAATCGGTCAGGGGCAGACTGTCCAAATCAATGGAGCAGACACCGGTATATAAACAATCCAGCGTTTCAATCAGTTCTTTATCTTCTTCACGCCCATTATTCACAATGGAGGAACGGTAATTTCGCACCCGGTCATCACAGGCATAGTGAGATTTCCCCTTACGCACTACAAAGGATAAAGGGTTTTCAAGAATACGATGTTCCATTAAGACATTGGAAATCTGCGGAATATATTCCTCGGTCAATGCTTTTTAGTTTAAAATTTGTATATCAATTGCATACTTACCTTTCTGAATGTAAGGATGCAATTACAAGCTTCGTAATAACTCTGCAATTGCTATTGATTGAAAGAATTGATTTATTCATCGCTTCCTTAATTTGATCTTGTTGCTTTTGCAATTTTCTTGACCCTGAAACTATAAATGACACATTCGTATGCAACCCCGATTTAACAATTCGTAAACTTTTAATTTTTGCACCTAATTCGAATATTTGTATTTCCTGTTCTGCCTTTTTGAATATCAAATCATACATGATAGAATCGGTGTCTAAATAATCAGTTTGTATTGTTGTGTCACAGTCCATTTCTAGATAAAGTTTATAGGATATTTCATTGGCGATATCGTTTAAAATAATACCGTTTTCTTCCTCTCCCTCAAGGTGCATGGAAATCACATAGTGACCTAGACCATAATCGTGAATAATCAGACTATTGATACCTTGCACCTCTGAATACTGCATAACAAGAGTTGTAATTCTATCAACTAAGTCTTTGTCCGGTGTTTGGCCTAACAATCTTTCTACAATTTCCATCATGGATTTCAAACCTGAAAACATGATAAAAACAGAAACTAGCAATCCACACCAACCATCAATTTTCCATCCGGTAAAGTACTGTACAATAAGTGAAATCATGATAGCTGTTGTTGCTGCCATATCACTAATGCAGTCAGAAGCAGTCGCTTTCATGGCAGAGGAATTTATTTTACATGCAATATTTTTGTTATAAAAAAACATATAAAGCTTAACAAGAATGGAACAAATAAGTATCAATAATATGATCCAGCTGTATTCAATGTTTTTTGGGTTATGTATTGATGTAATTGAACTTTTCGCTAATGTACCACCCATTACAAGTACTGCAAGTGCAGATAGAAATCCCATCAGCCATTCATACCGACCGTGCCCAAATAAATGATTTTCGCCAGATCCAATTCCGGCTAAGCAAAAACCAAGAAAAGAAGCTGCGGAAGTAGCTGCATCTGCTAAATTGTTAAAACCATCCGTTACTATTGCCGTTGATCCACTTATAAGCCCGGAAAATAATTTAACTGTAAATAAAATAATATTTAATAAAATTCCAATAACGCTGCAAAGTTTCGCATAAGACTTCTTTACTGATGGTGACGCAATATTCTTATAATCCAAATTTCTTTATATAATTATCCTAAAGCACTAAGTTAACCAATCACCTCTGTGCTTTGAACCATACTGTAAATGATATTGATACAAAAGAGCATCAACATCATTCAGCAAATAACTCCTTTTAAAGTGAAAAAAGCTCTTCAGCTTCGGATAGAAACTAAAGAGCTTTTCAGTACATAATTTATTAAACTGATAAATCTGAAAGTCATTCTTGTATGATTTACCATCTTTTACTATAATAATTGTAATAATTGTAATTTTATATCTTTTTATGGAGGTGAATGCACTATGTGGTCAGAAGCAAAAATACAAAGTCAAAAAGAATACTTTGCTGCGCAAAGGAAACAGCCTACAGGTAATTTTACTGAATATGTAGTACGAACTTATTACTGTATTTATAAAGGCTGTTCAAAGTACCAAAGTAAATCCTGCCCGGCAAAGGAAGTAAGCAATTATCGGATTAAGAATGAAATTTACAAAGGTTTTTATAATAATAAACCCGATCATGATTATCAGAATGTCATCGATAATTGCAAAAAGCATCTAATTGAAATGAAGTACATAAACATAGCGCAACAGGATAATGAGGACTATTTTTCTATTGATAAGCCTTTGGATTTCCTCCTTCCTGGTGAACATGAAACATATTTAAAGAAATTCTGTATAGAGGATCGAAGTCTTTCTGAATTTCAAATGCCTGATTCTATACAATTCAATGCAATAAATAGTCCTGACGAAGCGATAGCGTTGCTCAATCACATGCTTGATCCAGAGCATTATGATGATCCTTTTGAAGAAATGCACTCATCTGCCGATACTCCATCCATGAATTTCTCATGTGAACTGTGTGACGGACATTATGTAGTTCGGCATGGGACATATGGTGCTTTTTTCGGCTGCAGCAATTATCCCAAGTGCAGAAGTACGAAAACCATTGAAGAGAAAACATATTCCTGGTTTGAAAAGCAAGGGATTCGTATCTATGAAGTCGAACAGCCATGCTGGAAATGTGGGAAACCGATAAAACTTCGCAGCTACTTTCCCCACCTTGATCTTATGCTTGACCAACCCGATCTGGCTCAAAAATTTGATTTAAGCATTATCCGGCTTGGTATTATTGAAACATTGGATCAGTATCTTTCCTCTAAGTACCAAGAAATATATACGAGGTTCAGTAAAAAATTTGGTGGTGAGTACACAGCAAATAATTGCCCATATTGCAACAGCCTACAAGGGAGCACCATGTCACTCGATACTGCGTTTGGCTATTTGACTGATCTGATTAGAAAACATCAGTCAATCACAAAACATATCGCAGAAACGATTGCAGTAACAGAAACCACCTTACCCAAAAATGAATGGAAATCTATCATAACTGAGGTTTTAAAACATCAGAGCTGAGAAGAAGGTTTTTATTTTTGTCTATATCCCTCCCATTTTTTGAGTTTGCTGTAATTGATTGAATTCTTCAACTACTTGCATCAGCTCTTTAGCACTCCTGGCATCACTGGCAGACAGCCGTTCAGCCATATCTTCATAGCCGAATCGGCACGCTTCATCAATCGAATGGCAAAGCATATTAATATCAGCCAGGCTATCGCTGCTGGACAACTTACCAACAATGGCTGTTCCTACCTCATTTAAACCAGTAAGCCGGACAGCCACGTCTTTGGTATCTGCAATAGTCACATTACTCGGGGACTCCCGGATTCCGATGCTCTCAAGATGATCAAACATATCACAGATGTTTAAAGGGAAATCAACCACCAGGCTGTTTCCCTGATATTTAATAAATGCGTAAACTGTTTTCATTTCACATACCTCCCATCTTAAAGCCAGGCAACTGCATTAGTTGGGCCTGCCGCTCTACTTCCAATACTCCTGCAGCAGAGGGTATGGTTTTTTCAATCTGGTCCTTGATCTCTATCAGTGCATCCTCCTGCTTGAATGAGAGATCGGCACGCTCATCCATACTGTAGCTGACCGCACGGTAAATATCCAACATCTGCTCTTTGTTAAAGATCTTATGCTCTGAAACCAATCCGGAACGGATTGCAAATTCTTCTTTGGCTTCTGAATACTTATTGGGGTAATAGTGTCCAAGGGTAACTCCTGAACGGTCATAAGTATAAAGCCAAGTAACAAACTGATATCCGTTTTGCTGTCCCATATCAATGCCGGCCAGCACCACACCATTATGTTCAAGCAGCAGCTTATATTTATCGCTTGAGTCAACAGCTTTCAGCGTTGGTGCTTTTTCCATTGCTTGTACATATTCTGTTGCAGAATAACACGCCGAAGTGATATAGTGTCTGGCCTCTACTTTTTCAGGTGTGTCCATGTCCTTTTCCCTATACCATACTTCTCCATGTTCAGAAATGCGGCAGATAGGAGAGTCGCTCGAAGTAAAAACAAAAGGTAGGCAGCCGTCATTTATTTCTCCTGCCGTTATTCCCTGTAAGGCACATATACGAGTTACTTCCGCAAAAAAACGATTACGATCCATTTTCGAATCCTCCTTCTCTAATAAATGAGCGCTTCAGATAAAATAAAGAAAGGCTATGCTTTTCATTTTCAGAAAAACATAGCCCCAAAATTTTTACGCAGCGTCGGTAAGACACTTCGTTTTTTACCTCTATATAAATATATATGGAAAATATTAAGAACCTGTACCTCTTTGTAAACCAGAAAGACACAGGTTCTTGTCGCCGTATCTTCTCCTTGCGGATAGAACACATGATGTAAAATTAAATTTTAATGATCTTTTTTATAAATGCCTTTGACAAAGGGTCTATTTTAGTACTCTACTCTGTATAGATTTTTTAGTGCTGGGTATCTTAAATAAATGATATTGCACTACAGACGATGTCTTTTTTCATTTCTCAAAGGAGGTGCCTCCGCGTATGAGCGATAATTTAACATCCGATTATAACTCATTCTGCATAATCTGTTGCAACGTTTGCCTTCTCCTGACTAACTTTAGTTCGCCATCCGTTTTAAAAATAACCTCAGGAATCTGCGTGTGTGAATTATAATTAAAGGGAGCCATGGATGAACAATACGCTCCTGCTCCGCCTATAACCACAATATCGTTAATTTCAGGTTCCGCTATTCTACGTGGAATACTATTACCATGAAAATCAAGGCATAGAGAGTCACCGCTCTCACAACATGTCCCGACAACTATCATTTCACTCAAAAGGTCATTCGGCTTATCTTCAAAGTCAGAAGATAACAATTGCCCATCTTTCGAGATTATATAAAATGGATGTTTCGAACCGTAAAGTAAAGGCCGGGTGTTAACATCCATTCCACCGTTAACTATGACAAATCTCTGTCCCCCTGCGCCGGTCTGCTTTTTGTCCAAAACCTTAGTTATCACATACCCAGCATTTGCAACAATAAAAGTTCCTGGTTCAATCTCCATAATTAGTTTTCGTTTTGTTTTTTTATAAAATCTGTCGATCTGGTCAGATGCATATTTGCCCAGTGCACTAATATCTGCTGAAATTTCACTTGGCATTCTTGATTCCTTTAGACCCCCGCCGAAACTCACAATGCTAGCATCCGGGAAATATTTCTCAACCAGCCCTAATTCCAGGTCTATATTCTTCCTCCACATTTCGGGATCTCCGCCAGAGCCTATATGCACATGAACTTGTGAGAATTTAAGACCTATTTGATCCGCATACCGAAACATCTCGTCTAAATCCGTTAAATGGATTCCAAAACATGAATAATTGTCTCCCGTATTTCTGGTTGCGGACTCGCCAGAACCTATTCCTGGATGAAGTCTTACTGAAAGTTCAATATTCTTCTCTTTTGCAAAACTTCCAATGAGGTACAATTGACGTAACGAACAAACATTATATTTGAGACCCCTTAGAATCAACTCTTCTAGTTCGCATCGGTCATCGTCCTCTGGCACTTCTTGGGAGGTCATCATGATGCAATCTGGCTTTATGCCAGCAGCTACCGCTCTCCTAACTTCATTTAATGAGCTGGCATCGATATTTATACCTTGACCAGTAATTATTTGTAACAAAGTTTTGTTAGAATTGGCCTTCATTGCATATCGAACGCGTATACCAAATGCATTTGGCATTGATAAAATCGACTTGCATTTTTTTATTACTACTTCTTCATCATACAAATAAATTGGTGATCCGAATTCTGCCTTTGCCTTTAAAATAATTTCTGAATTTACATTACTAAAGTTATTTAGAAAGTTCATTTCTTTACACCTCGTCCATGTTGATATTGTATATAAGTTGCTATTTATAAACTCCCTTGGATGGATTCGTTTCATCTTTAGCACCTTGTTAAACAACTTGATTCTTTCTGAAAAAAATCATATATTTTTTCAATACCCTACTAAATTATAAATTTTAAAAACCATATTGTCAAGCTCTCGTAAAACGTGCAATTCCTTGTTCAATAATATCACTTTTCGCTATGTGCCTGAAAGCCAACCTATAACTTAAAGAATTACAGTATTCATTGGGGCGATACCCTCACAAGGATAGAGAAAACTCTGTGTAATAATCAATGTCTCCTAACAAGAACATCTGTTATATGCCTTCCTGAGCATCTTCCGACTTTAAAGTTTGTTTCTCTGCTTCTTTCACATACAGATACAACATTGCTAATGTGGAAACAATCATGATGATTAATATTGCAAGCCAAATATATTTTGTGCCCCATTTTGGTATAACGCCACCCATTATTACAGGTCCAAGAAACAGTCCAAGATGAGATATTATGGTGGATATCGAAATCAATCTTCCTCTATACTCTTTAGGACTTTTACTCACAATATATACCGTAAAATTTGTTGAATACAGAATTTCACCTATAGTCCAAACCAATGTGGCAATTAAGCATAATGATAGATTTGAGGCCAGATAATACAATCCAAATCCTATACCATAAAATATTCCAGACAAGACCATATTTAATACCGGCAATACTTTTTTCGTTAATTTCAATATAAAAGGAGTGAGTATAATCACGCACAGCCCATTTGAAGCCATTAACAATCCGTAATAGTATGAACCGCTTTCAGAAAATAAATTATTCAAATGAAGTGGCAGGGAAAAATTGTACTGAGAATAAGCGAAAGCGTAAAAAGTTGATATGATGGAGAAAGCTAGTACCAGTGGCATTTTAAACAGTACTTTGCAGATGGTTTCTTCCTGTCTATATGTAATGTTTTCATGAATAGTTTTATCATCTTTCAGTAACAAGGACCCTTTTACCATAACTAATAATATCACAAGTGATAAAAATGTAGTTGCAGCATCTCCAATGAAAAGGAAATCCGTATGTTGATAAAATAGGAATCCCGCCGCAACAGAACCTAGCGAGTATCCCAAGTTAAGTCCAAGGTACATAAGAGAATATGCCGATTTACGCTGTGCATCTACCGTAAACTCCGCAACAAGAGCATCAATAGCGGGATATGAAGCTGCTACAAAAACTGACGACAAAATTATAAGTACTATTTTCAATAAAGGTATTTCTGCAAAAACTACCCCTAATATGCAAAAGGCCGAGAGAGCTTGAGCACCTATATATACATGTTTCTTACTGTACCTATCGGAAAGCTTGCCTCCAATTAAAGAACCCGGTATATATGCAATAGATGTCAAAGTAATATAAAACCCGGCTATTTCCTCGCTCATGCCTAGCCTGGCAGTCATAAAAAGACTTAGGAAAGGTACCACAAAAGTTCCAAATGCAGTAATAACTCTTGCCATAAAAAGAACATACATTTCTTTTGGAAGTCCTTTATAAATTCCAAACACGTTAAGCCTTTGAATCATCAGATTTCTTCCTCCCATTCTTTTGATGTCATGCTACTCTATAGTAAATTCAATTTTTGATGCTGCATCCTTAACAATATTTATTATCTTATTGACATCGTCTTCCTCATTGCCTGTTGCCAAAATAAATCCCCCATATTCAGCTTGTCTTGCTTTTATAATATCACCTGGCTTTGCCCATTGTTCAGCGATCTTGAGTTTTTCATTTTTTTGGGCATCTTCAAATCCTTTAGCCTCTTTTATTGTACCTTCTTCAACAATTAGTGTCTGGAACACCACAGGTTTTGGTTTTTCAAGTTTGACATCTGGTGTCATTCCAAGGCTCATCTCTACCATGATCTTGGGTAGATTGACCCCAACAGAGTAACACACAGACTCAGCAACCATACCCCCACCTTGCCTGCCATTAATCTCAAGCAATACTGGTCCTTCTTTTGTAACACGGTATTCTACATGTGAAAGGCCAAAATTAAAGTCAATAGTTTTCAATACCCTTTTTGTTAGGTCAATAATCACATTTGATAATTCTGTTGAAATACGTGGCGATGGAGTCACAAAAACCTCTTCCAAAAAGTAAGGTGCCTCTACCTGACACATTTTGTCATGAATTGCGGCAACAAATGTTTCCCCTTTATATGTAAAGCATTCCACTGATATCTCAAAACCTTCAAGGTATTCTTCTATTAGCCAATAATCATGAATATTGTCTCCCATAAAATCTTTGAAAGGTGAATCTTCCCTTTGTGACGAAATAAGTTTGAATTTATCTTCCAATTCTTTAAATTCATCTACTCTTGCTACCGAACAAGAACCCGAAAAGTTTAACGGCTTAATAATAACGGGAAATTTAAGTGCACTAATTTTATCTTTAATCTCACCTAATGATTTGGCTTTAAAGAACCCAGGAGTAGGAAGTCCATTTTTCTTCATTTCGATCCTGGTCAAATATTTATTTCTACATATTTTTATCGATTTGTAATTAGGACCCGGATACCCTAAAACTTGAGTAACTGCAGCCGCCTGCTCAATTCCGGATTCAGTGAAACTAAGTATAGCAGCAACTTCATGCTCCAAACTAAATTCAGCTATATCTGATATAAGCATATCTATATTGTCTGCTTCTGTATCAATCAAATAATCCGCTATTTTATTTGAGTTGTCATACCCTTTTTCAGCAATGGCGATTCTATATCCTTTTTCTCTAACCGCTTTTACAACATCTAATTTAGTAATACCTATGCTTTTGATAAAAACAATAACCTTATCCATAAGTTTGTCCTCCGACTCTTGTCTTTCATTGATTGAACCTGCATTTACTTATTGTTAATACAGTAAGCAAACAGACAACCATTATTATCATTATAAACAATCCGTTCTCTTAACTGAAATCACTCCACAATCTCACAATCAAATTCCTGTAACATATATCAATATATTCAAGTTATTAAAGGGATGGACAAGGAATCTTTTATATTTAGAAGTATTTCTTCCGCTAATTTTTTAGACTCAATAGGCGTTGCTGCATTTACTACTATAGCACCAATATAGTCATGATTGGAAGAGACTTTTTTATAAGCTTCTCCTGGAGAAATGTCCAATCTGAAATCGGATAGCCCTTTTGCGTAATAATCGGAAAGCCAACCTAATTCTAATTTTTCTTTTAATATTCCAGATTCGCTACAAGCAAAATCCCTATCTGTTGCATAACGCTTTATTGATAAATCTTTTTCCAGCACTTTATCTAACTGTCTTAGATGGATATCTATTAAAATTTCATATATATTATGGCCTATAGCTGTACTTAACATTTTAGGAGCCAACCCTCCGATAAGTCTAGCATTAGGGTCTATAACTACAGGTCCATTAGAAGTCAATATCATTTCAATGTGAAAAATACCTAAGTCCAGACCCATCATCTTTAAGAAATCAATTCCATAGGCATGTATCTGTTTGATTATATGTTCTGGAAGATCAGCATTCATGGTTCCTCCAAGTTCTATGGAATCATCTAGGATATATCTTTTTCTATCGGTCACTGCAAAAGGGAAAAAATAATTATTTAAAACGCCAATTTCCAGTGAAAACATCTCTCCAGATAAAAATTTTTCGATTAGAATTTCTTCACCAATAATATTACGCAATACTTTGTCTAAATTATTCAAGTCATTTTTATAGGATTCAAGGGCAGATTTTAATTCTTGGTAATTATTAGCCCTTTTGATCAATAAGCTTGCAGAGCCTTTTGCAGGTTTCACTATTAGCGGATATCCTAGTTTATCTGCTTGCTCAAGTAACAAAATATCATCATTTCCGCAGACATAAGGAATATTACTTAACTGGGCTGCATCAAGTTTTTTTCTCATTATACTTTTGTCTCTTGCGCTTTCAACTGCTTCAAGGGATGTGAAAGGTATATTCAAGCGCTTTGCTGCTTTTGCAACATATAAAATCGCATATTCCAAAAGGCTGATTACTGCATCAATCGGCTTTTTATCATTTAATTCTGTACATACCTCAAATATATTGTCCTCATTTAAGCTCTCATTTAATAAAATACAATTGTCAACATTGGATATGATTTCTTCAAATATACTGTCATGTTTATAGAAATCTTCAAAATCAAGAGACCTCACAAAAGAAACGTAATATCCCAGTTCCTTTGCTGTTTTTATACCCAACAAGCCACATGCGTTGCTTTCGACAAATACAATATGTTTCATAATAACACCTCTTTTCCTGAAATAAGCCCTTTTGAACTATGGTTAATACTATTAACTACAACTCAAACTCTTTATACATTTCTTGAAGGTTGTTGTAAGTTTTGTCATATACAGTAACCATATGTTCATTCAAGATATTATTAAGCCTATTTCTATGTACAAATAATTCGTAATGTTTGAAATGTTCTGTATCAAGGGCTGGAAGGTTAAAACCAAACACTTCCGGATATTCATCAATGTCAAATTGCAACATATCCTGATATCGTTTAAAATCTTGTGTTCCTGGCAATAGGATCAGATTAAAAACGTTAAAATAAGGATGATAATTAGTATTGATTTTATACAATTCATCTTTTAAATATTCACATTTCATCCTGTAGTTTTCAAAAGACTCTAAAGTATCACTTGGATAACCTATTAAAAAATTATATGTCTGATAGGTTATCCCTGCACGAAGGATTTCTTTGTAAATATCTATTTGCTTATTAAAATCAATCAACTTATTGAACTTTTTAGTGGCGTTTTCTTCGAAACTTTCTATGGGAATTTGAACTCTGTAACATCCCTGATGAACGCCATCTTCCTTGTTATTCCAGAACAACGCATCAATAAGCTCGTAATCCGGTATGGAATCAACAAGAAGTTTTCCAATTTCTACACCATTTGCAAATTCCCAAGCAAACCCATACTTTTTCAGAAGACCGAATATTTCCAGAACTTCGTTTCTACCTTCCTGATTTACTTTAGAACTAGATTCAAAAGAGACTAATCGCGAAAGAATATTATCTTCTTGAAATAAAATAGTTTTTATACCATTTTGCTTGAAGTTTTTCAAATGCTTCTCAACAGTAGTTGGGGACATAGTTCTGTATTTTCCTTTTACTATCGGAGTAGTACAAAAAGAACATCCATTAAAGCACCCTCTAGATGTTTCAAAGCAAATATAAGGCAATTCTACACCTTCTGGAGCGGGACCCTCACCAGTGTCTTTATACATATATAAATCTTTTATTAGACTAAAATCATATAGAGGAATTTTATCCATTGGGAGGCAAAAATTTTTATCTATTATTGGATGAAGATTATTTTTTGTATATACATTGGGAATCTCATCGAGTCTGCTACCGTTATGTATCGCTTCAATGACTTTATATAGTGAAATTTCACCCTCACCGTAGATAACAATGTCTGCACCATGATTTAAATAGTAATAAGGTCTCGTTGTGGCATCAGTACCTCCAACAATTACAGCAGAACTTGGATTTACGCTTTTTATATACTTTATCAAATCGCCTACGACATGGGCATTGATTGTAAAATTTGAGGAGATGCCATGTATTTCGGCTTCTTTGATTTTACCATAATAGTCTGAGAAGTAAGCACCATGTCGAAAACAGTTTATCTTCCTTTTTCCATAGGGAAATGTTTTATACAGAAACAATTTATCGTCTGTTTGCATATCAATGATTTCAAGTTCACAGCACAATGAAAAATCTGCGGCTAACTTTCTAATACTGCTGCCTAACAGCAACAGCGCACTTTTAGGATTAAAATTTCTTTCCGTATTTATTGGAATATTCGATCCTTCAAATCTTTGTGATGCTAGAGGGGGATAATATAAGTTTATTTTCATGGTTTCTCCTGTAAAAATAAATTTCTGCCAAGACAGTTATCATAACCAGGGCAGTAACAAGGATTCTCATATTTAATCTCTATTGCCTTTCTTAAAGACATTTCTCTGATATTCCCAATATATCCCTTGTCTCCAGCATCCCAGCACCTGGTGATTACTCCGTCTATGCCAACAATAATACCATACATACCTGAGAAACATTGATTATCATAGGTTAATGGTGGGATAAGATTATACCCCTCGTATTTTTTGTCCATTTCACTGCGCAATTTCAAATACTCCTTATAGGGCAGGTATAATTCATCTCTATATTTATTACCCGCTCCTGTTATGTTTGCATATTCAGGGAATACCTTGATTCCTTTTTTGAGCCAAAAATCAATTATGCTTTCAAATTCATCACAATTTTTTTTATTTACAACCCAACTTATTATAAAATTCTGAGTGGAGTAACCTGCTTCCAGTAGATTTTCTGCTCCAGCCATCATGTTTTTAAAACTTCCTTTTATCTGCGTAAGATCTTCATAGACGCTCTCTCTGATTGAATGGCAACTTCCCAAAACACCTACATTATAGGAGTAGAATTTTTCGGCTACAGTTTTTGTTATCCTTGTTAAATTGGTAAAAAGAATATAGCTTAGACCGAGTTCCTGCGTATAGTCAAGAATTTGAAAAAAGCCTGGATCACATAATGCTTCTCCTGACGCAGCAGTCATAACAGTTTTTATGCCAAGTTCTTTTGCCTGCCTTATCAAGTCCAGCCTCTCTTCCAGCGTAAGCTCAGAATTTTTATTGTTATGCGTATCAGTATAGCAAAATGAATAATCCGGACTAAAATACATCACCTGTCCGGTCATTGGAAATCACCATTCTGTTTTAGAAGAAATCATGATTCCGTCAAACGGAAATCATTTCTTTATAAATATATCTTATAATGGTCTAATGCATCGATAGATGTAAATCCATTATAAGGAGGTCGTAATTATGACCAAGTATCGTGAAATCATAAGGCTTACAGGCCTTGGATTCACTCAACGTAACATCATGCAAAGCTGTGATGTTGCCCAGAAAACCGTCGTCAAGATTCAACACCGTGCCAAGGAACTTAATCTCTCATGGCCATTAGATGAATCAATGACAGATAATGTATTAGAGAAACTGATGTTTCCTAAAACCAGCAAAGAAACTTACAATAAGCGAATGCCCAACTTTGTTCACATTCGCAAAGAACTGCTTCGCAACGGTGTAAGTAAAAAGCTCCTATGGACAGAATACATGGAGGAGTGCCGTCTAAATAGTGAAGAACCACTCATGTATTCTCAGTTCTGTTATTACATCCAACAGGATGAACAGAAGCGCCGAGCTACCATGCATATCAATCGGAAGCCTGGCGAACAGGTGGAGGTTGATTGGGCTGGAGATCCGGCACATATCATTGATCCTGATACCGGTGAAATCATCAATGCCTACTTATTCATTGGTGTAATGACTTATAGTCAGTTTACATATGCGGAAGCATTCATTAATGAGAAGCAACGGGCTTGGATTGCAGCACATGTTCATATGTATGAATACTTCGGTGGCGTTGCAAAAATACTGGTTCCCGATAACTGCAAGACGGCCGTTGTACATAATAATGGCTGGTATAATCAGCAATTAAACACCGTATATCATGAAATGGCAGAACACTATGGAACCGCTATTATTCCGGCAAGGGTTCGTAAACCAAAAGATAAACCCAATGCGGAAGGAAGCGTAGGAAACATTTCTACATGGATCATTGCTGCACTTCGGAATGAACAGTTCTTTTCTTTAGCTGAGCTAAATCGAGCTATTAAAGAAAAGCTGGACGAGTTCAACAAAAGGCTCTTTCAAAAGAAAGAAGGTAGCCGATTGGACCTCTTCCGTGACGAAGAACTGCCATTACTGGCTCCCCTACCTGCTACCTCTTACGAACTGGCGGAATGGAAACAAGCCACCGTTCAGTTCAATTATCACATATCTATTGACGGAATGCTATACTCAGTTCCATATGAATATATAAAACGTAAAGTCGATGTAAGGGTAACAGATAAAACAATTGAAATCTTCTACAATCATAACCGCATTGCGTCCCATCGAAGGCTTCATGGTCGGAAGGGACAATACGACACCATTGTAGAGCATATGCCGGAAGACCACCAGAAATATTTGGAATGGAACGGTGACCGCTTCCGTAAATGGGCTGAGCGGATTGGAAACAATACGTACAAGGTAGTGGATGCTATCCTTACCTCCAAACGTGTGGAACAACAGACTTATAAAGGCTGTATGGGACTTCTGAAACTGACTGACAGATATTCAGTCAAACGATTAGAAGCCGCCTGTGAAAAGGCTTTGAGCTATACAGCAACACCAAGCTATAAGAGTATAAAAAATATACTCACTGCTGGCCAGGATAAGTCTTTATCAGAAGAACAACCAGAATCCACACAGAATAAATACGGCATCACCAGAGGTGCCGGCTATTACGGGAGGTAATTACATATGACAAATCAAAGTACCATTGATAAATTAATTGAAATGCGCCTGGCAACAATGGCTGATGTATTCCGTACCCAGATGAGTGATTCAAAGATGAAGGATGTTCCCTTTGAGGATCGTTTCGGTATGATGGTGGACATCGAATTTAGCAGCCGCAAAAGTAACCGCCTTAAAAGGCTTATTCGGAATGCTGAGTTCGATCAGCCAGATGCCCATATCTGTGATATCAATTACACTTCAGGGCGCAAGTTAAACAAAGCCCTTATACAAAGGTTAGCAACCTGTGAATATATATCTGAACACCGGAACCTATTTATTACTGGTGCAACAGGTAGTGGAAAGACTTACATGGCCTGTGCCTTTGGTATGGAAGCCTGCAAGCAACATTTCAATACAAAATACGTTCGATTGCCTGACCTTCTCATAGACCTCGAAATGTCGCGGAACGAAGGTACGTATAAGAAAGTCATGGCAAAGTATGCAAATCCAGTTCTTCTCATCATTGATGAGTGGCTCCTACTTAAGCCAAATGAGAAGGAACAGAAAGATATCTTTGAACTGCTTCACAGGAGACGTAAGAAATCATCTACGGTATTCTGTTCTCAATATCAGAACGATGGCTGGTATGAGCAGTTGGGTGGAGAAGCAAGTCCACTGTCCGACGCTATTCTAGATCGAATCGTTCATGATGCGTATAGAATTAATATCGAAAGCATTGATCCATCAAAGGATATCTCAATGCGTGAGGTATACGGTTTGGATAAGTCTTTAAGCGAGTAAACTCGCATATGGTATGGGATGATTTCCGGTTCCGGTCTTGTGATTTCCACTTCACCGGAACTGCGATTTCATCGCACAAGAATATTCATATAGCATTAGATATGATTCTTAGGCGGTTGCTGACATAACTAACTTGCTGTGATAATTTGAATTATGCAATTATTATCATAATTCAAACAATATATGTGAAGCAAACATCAAACCATTTGCTACAGCAAGACGAGCATGGCTATTTGCCGATACTCCCAAAGGAGCTCGTGCAAATGCAGTTCTTTATACAATTGTTGAAACAGCTAGAGCTAACGAGCTGGATGTATATGAATATCTGAAATATCTCCTGGAAGAAATGCCAAACAATAATCATCTTCAATATCCAGAAGTCTTGGACAAATATCTTCCATGGTCAGCTGAATTGCCGGATCAGTGTCGCCTTAAAACAGAACTTAGAAAAGGACACTCTATATGATATGTCTTATTTTTTATCCATAAATAAAAAACGTGCTACAAAACTATTTGTAAAAGTAGTTTTGCAACACGCTCTTACGTATCTCTGATTAGATAAATGCCTTAATTATTCTTTATATTATAATTCTATTATAGTGATGGTATAGAACCGGCTATCATATTTGGTACGACAAATGTCCAGCTCGATCCAGATGTTCTATACAAAGTACATGTTGATTTTGCGCCAATTCCAACAATACCTTGGGTAGAATCAGCGTACTTTGTGAATCCTGTAGCTATATCAAAACTTGCTGATGAAATAGATTTTGAAATATATTGAGAAGTGTCAAACCCTTGATTGCATACTATTTGCACAGTTTTATCTTTAATATATGTTCCAGACTGGTGAATTAACCATGTACCTGTAACACTTGTTATAAGATATTTATCTCCATTCTGTTTATAATTAATTCGCACATTGCCTTCTGCTGAACCTGTGCTATCCCAGTCACCAGAGTCATAATATCCAAGTTTGCTAAACTCATCTGGAGTAAATGATTTTTTGTTTATTGTGTTAAAATATAGTGACCTACTATTCACTCCAATCGTGGGCATCGTAATATCATTCGTTTCAACTTTTTTCATGTGATCGTAATCAATTTTAAACGCTATTTCTTTGACATATATACCATCATCTTGACTATTGCTATTAATTTTAGCTGTTCCTATTTTTTCAGTTTTCGAATACAGGTTAACTAGATATTCTGTTCCATCTTCACTAATGAGTTTTGCTTTTTGATTAATTAAATTATCCTCACTTATAATTGATTTACTCACTTCAGCTTCTTTTGCTGCAAAAACATTCATGGGTATTAAACTTATTACTAATACTAAAGTAAATACAATTCCAATGATTTTTTTTAGATCATTCATTTAATTCCTCCTAGTGATTTCTTATTTTATTGGTAATTCTATCCGACTGTTAATTATTCCTATAAGATTTTACAGTCGATGTTAAAAAGTAGGCAAAAATTAAAACCAATAAATATGAAGTAGCACCATAAGCAAATAATGAATTACTCAAATTAATTATAGAAAATGCTAAGTAAAATAAAGTTAAGACCATGTTAACTATTTTATTAGTCAACTTCATTAACCCCACCAAAACACCACTTAGAATAGCATATAAAATCACAAAAATATATGCAAATGTACTTAGGTTCGATGCATAATAATTATAAAAATAGTTGTATGGTACAATAAAAATTATCTGTAGCAGTACAAGAATCAAATTACTTATTATTATTTTTTTCAAAATTAACTCCTTTAAACTATATTTTCCCGTCAATAATACAATTTTACAGTTTTTCAATGCAATAGCTGCAATTTAACCTCCTTAATTATTTGATTTATTGCTTATTCTTGCTACCCTCATTTTTAGTATATTACTTCTTTTAAATGTGTCAATACTTTTTGCCTATTCTACATGTTTTAATTTATAAATATGGTAAGTGCATCAAAAGAAGGCGTTATTCCATAACCTAGCGGAAAATGATATTCTTCCCTTTAGTACAACAGGGAGGAAAACTATTATGAGTAAAACAGATTCCATCACATTATGGAGAAGCAAAATTCATAACAGAAACCTCAGCGGTCTGAAAGTGAATGACTGGTGTGAACAAAACAGTATATTCAGACATGCCTATTATTACTGGTATCGCAAACTGAAAGATATCAAAGAAGAACAGGGTAATGTATATGCAGAAGTATTGTTGGAACCAGCACCAATGCTTCCGGTAGAAAAGGATGCAAAACCGGAAATTTTAATTGCATGGAAGGACTTTTATATCTCTGTCACTAATCAGTATGCGATACCTATGGCAGCTGAACTTATAAGCAGACTGAAGAAACAATGTTAAACTGTTTGACTAGGGATGCGGAACATATTTATCTTGCCCTGGGATCAACCGATTTCCGGAAGCAGATCAGTAGTCTCGTATCACTGATTCAGCTCTAATTTGGGAAGGACCCATTTATAGAAGCCAGTGTATTTATCTTCTGCAACAAAAAAAGAGATTCTGTAAAAATTTTAAGGTATGATAAGAACGGTTTTGTCCTGGCACACAAAAAGCTTCTTGAAAAAATGAAATTCCAATGGCCCAAGAATTCTGAAATGGTAAAAGAAATCACCTGCAAACAGGTAGAATGGCTTTTGGAAGGATTAGAAATCGAACAGAAAAAAGCACATCATGAAGTGATAATAAAGGCTGAAAACGGAACTTGATAAGAAAGACCAGCTGATTGAAAGACAGCGTATTCAGATAGACAACATGATTCAGGCACTGCTTCATGCAAGAAAGAAGATTTCTGATGCTTAGTGGTAGTATATAAATAGTACAAGTTAAACATGGAAAATTCCAAAATTAAAGGTATAATAAAACTAATGAAAGACGGAGGAATGGAACATGGGAAGACAATGTACAAAGGAGTTTAAAGAGGATGCTTTAAAATATTATCTTAGCCATAAGGAGCTTGGGCTGGTAGTATGTGCAAAGAACCTTGGGGTTAGTAGAACTGCATTAAGTTCCTGGACAAAAAATGCCAGAGAAAATGAAGGGGAAGTACCTACAAGAGGATCCGGTAACTTTGAAAGTAATGAAGCAAAAGAAAATGCAAGATTACGTAAAGAATTAAGAGATACTCAGGATGCATTAGAAATATTAAAAAAAGCAATTGGCATCCTGGGAAACTGACAGAGGCTCTCTTTCTTGAAACTTCTTACATGCAGGAGGTTATAGTAGAGGAAGTAAAACACCAGCTTAATGTTAGTGGGGTACTTAGAATATTAGGCATTTCAAGAAGTGGATATCAATCATATAAAAAAAGACTACCATCTGAAAGAAAATTAAGAAAAGAGTCTATTATGGCTAGGATCAAGATAATTCATGAGGGATCACACCAGAATTACGGTGCACCTGAAATAACGCAACAATTGCAAGAAAAAGGAGAAACGGTAGCAGAAAAAACAGAAGGAATTTATATGCGAGAAATGGGCATTAGAGCACAATATGTAAAACCATATACCATAACTACCTTAGATTCAGACTTCAGTATAGAACTTAAGAATATCTTAAATGAAGAATTTAATCCAAAGGAACCAAATGCGGTATGGTGCTCTGATATAACCTATATTTGGACCTATGAAGGTTTTGTATATTTGACAAGTATAATGGACTTGTATTCTAGAAAAATTATAGCATAGGTATTTAAGTACAACACTTGAAGCTAAATGGGTTGTAGAAGCGATAGAGAGGGCCAAAAGGATAAGAACTATGGATAAACCTTTAGTAATGCATAGCGATTATACCGAAGAAAAGACTATGCCGAAGTTTTTAACATCGTTTTGTAACTGCTGATTATATATCATTTTCTTCGACATAGTATTTCAGGTTAAGCAATTTATCACAATTTAAGTAGCGACTTACAAGTCGCACACTATGCAGATATACGACTGCCTGTAATCCATTTGATTTTCTTCTTGTCATCGTTGTACGTCATACTTGCATTTCTGCAAGAAATCACAGGCTCTCTCCAGTTGACTGACTGGTCATTGTGAAACATGATTGGCCCTCGGACTCCGTCAAAGCCATAACAAACTCGCTTAACGCTTGTTATGATGTTGTCTTTCGCATGGATAAACTGCGTCGACCTTTAAGATTTTGTAAAATTTCGAAACTCTATAGCATTACAGCCCTGCTTCCTAACTGTCTACGCTTAGGCCTTGCCTGTTACCAGACAACACCCAAGACTCGCTAACGGTGGCTCGCTACGCCTTGCCGTGTAGGATTTCCACCTACTAAACCAGTCGCCCTTTTCTGGACGTGCTTATCCTTTGACAGCTCCAACAACCATACTATTTTGTACCTGTTCACTCAAAAGCATATAAATTAAGATGGTAGGAAATGTCGCTATTACCAGGCCTGCCCCTACTTCTCCCCAATGGGTGACATAACTGCCAACCATGGACATAATACCCACGGTCAGCGTCTTATACTCCTGTTTATTTATAAAAGTAACTGCAAACATAAGTTCATTCCATGTTCCAATATAAGTAAAGATAGAAACTGTCGCCAACGCTGGTTTTACAAGGGGCATAATTACGGTAAGAAACATTCTATAAATACCACAGCCGTCTACAACAGCTGCTTCCTCCATCTCTTTCGGAATACCGGTAAGAAATCCGCTGATGATAAGGACTCCCATCGGAAGACCAAATGCTACATAGGGTATAATTACTCCCCAATATGTATTCAAAAGGTGCATACTCTTAAGTACCATAAAAAGCGGCAGCAAAGCTGCATGAATCGGCACCATCATTCCTAATAAAATGAATTTCAGTGCTGCATCCCTTCCGGTCCAATGCATTCGCTTAATAGCATAAGCAGAAGTAACGGACAAAATAATTACCAATAGAATTGTGACTGACGTAACAAATACACTATTCTTTAAATATACTAATACGTTTGCTTCGCTAAATGCTGTTACATAATTTTGAAATCTGCAAACTTTTGGAAAACCCGCAATATTCCCGCCAAATATTTCATTATTATCTTTCAAAGAGAAAAAGATAAGCCAAACTAACGGATATAACTGTATTATTGCAAATGCTGCGAGGAGAATTCTTGTAATCATCTTTCTTTTTTCTTTCATCCTATTCTATCCTCCTTCAGTTTAAATAAAAAGTTCACTAACATTGTAAATAGGAAACATTCTATGATAATAAATACTGATATCGCACTGCCATAGCCATATTTATACGAATTAAAGATTGTCGTGTACATATATATGCTTGGTACTTCAGTAGAAAAGAACGGGCCGCCGTTTGTCAATACATAAATCAGGTCAAAAACTTTTAATGCACCAATTACTGAAAATGTTACACATACTTTCAAAATTGGTGTCATTAACGGTATGGTAATTTTGAAGGCTATCTGCCTTTTATTGCCACCATCAATTTTGGCAGCCTCGGTTACTTCATTTGAGATACCTTTTGCTCCGGCATACATAATGAGCATATGATATCCAATGTATTGCCAGAGGATAGGAATAAAGCAGCAAATAAGTGCTGTACTATCCTGCCCCAACCAATCCTGTACAAACCGCGACAGTCCAAAATTACGTAACAGGGTATTTAAAAGACCATAATCCGTATTATAAATTTTCAACCATAATTGTCCGATTACTACTGTTGAAATAATGACCGGTATAAAATATACCGTACGGTAAAACTTTTCATGTTTGATACCTGTTGACAAAACAATAGCGATTAATAAAGATATGGGTAATTGGACAAACACGGATAAGCCAACAAATAAAAGGGAATTTTTAATTGAATTGATAAATCTTGTATCATGCAGCAGTTTCTTGTAATTGTCCAGACCTGTAAATACTCCTTTTCCAATGCCATCCCAATCCAACATACTGTAGTATCCCGAAACGAACATGGGAAATATAACAATCGCTGCCATAATAAATAATGTGGGAAATACAAATAAAAAGATTGCTTTTTTATTCGATAATATTTTATTCATTGTTATACCTATAGCATATCGCAGGCCTGCCCTGCAATACTGCTTCACCTTTTCCTGATTTAAAAATAAGGGACTGTAATTTTTCATTGCAGCCCCTGAATCTATGTAATTTATTTCTAATAATTAATATAATTGAGAAGGATCTAATTGGGACATCTTCTCAGCGAATTCTTCCGGTGATATTCTTAAAGCCAATAATTCTGCAATTAAGTCTTTATGCGTCTCAGAACCCTCCGGTGTTAAGATGTTATCCCACCAGGTAATATAAGAAGTACCTGTTTCCATAAGTGCTGCTGAACCCTTTGTTAAGGCTGTCAAAGAGCTTTCATCTACACCTTCGGTATTCCAGCAGGGAAGACCGGCACCTGCCGCATAACCCTCCCTGCCTATTTTCTGGCTTAAATAGAAAAGATAATCAACTGCAACATCGGGATGTTCTGTTTTTGCGTTAATATAATACCCATCTGTACCACCGCCATAAAATTCGGTTGCAGTGCCTGCTCCATCTTCAAATACCGGGAATGCCATTACATCGATATTATTATAAGTCACTGCTGATTCATCTTCCAATGTTGGATGAATCCAATTGGCCTGGAAGACCATTGCTGCCTGACCCGCTGCAAAACCAGGTATCATTTCATCATAACTCATACTTAACATGCTGTCATTAAATGCCCCGATTTTTACAAGTTCCTGCATTTTTTCTGCTGCTTTTATAAACGGTTGTGAATTGAATTCTTTCGGATTCTTAAATGCACTCATAACCGCCGCATTACCTGCCTGTCTTTGTGCAATAATATCATACCAATACATACCCGGCCATCTATCTTTTTCACCAATAATAATCGGTGTATGCCCGGCTGCTTTTAATTTTTTACAGGCATCAACAAATTCCGTCCATGTGGCAGGATATTTTGCACCCGCATCTTCAAACATTTGTCTGTTACAGTAAAGATTCGCCAAAAACGTAATGGATGGAAGTGTATATATCTTTCCGCTATATTCGCAGTTTTCAAGCATTCCATCTAATAATTTAGATTTGATATCCTCTGTAAGGTATTCATCAATTGGAAGTAATTGTCCTGCATCGATATAAGGTTTAACAAAACTTCCACCGCCGAACATGTAGGAAATGTCCGGAGCTTCTCCTGCTGCATAAGCAGTTTTAATCTTAGTTTTATACTGTTCTCCTGTTACAGAATCTTGTACAATAGTTACGTTTGGATGTGTTTTATGATATTCTTCAAGTGATGCTGTAATTATAGCTTTACTTGGATCTGTATCTGATACAGATTGATGCCAGATTGTTAAATTAACCCCTTCCCCTGACTTAGCCTCATCGGATTTAGTATCTTCTGTCTTAACATTTTCTGCTGCATTCTCAGTTGCATCCTCAACTACATTTTCAGTAGTTTTTACGTTCCCGCAAGCAACTAACTGCATTGCAATCATGCCCGTCAAAAAAAGTGCACATAATTTTTTCATTTTCTTAAACATATTGAATCCTCCCATATAACATTTGTGTGTTTTTACCAACAATCTAATTATATCTAATCATACATTATATTAAATTCATTATATTCACTTTTTGTTTCACTCTATTGACCAACATTTTGAATAAATTTTTTTGAAATATTTTCTTATTTTTTACGCACTCTATAATTAAAAGATTTCACGATATTTTGAAATAGGAACACCACTTTTTTTCTTAAACCAAATACTTAGATAATGGGCATCCGTAATGCCGATCTTCTGTCCGATTTCATAACATTTTAAATCTGTTGAACAAAGATAATCTTTCGCTTTGGAATATCTTAAATCAGACAGATACTCTCCAAAGGTCCTGTCCATAGTCTTCTTGAACATTCTACAGAAATACCCCGTACTGAAAAAAAAATGGTGAGCCACCATATTGACATTTAAATCCGGATTTGAAATATTATTATCTATGTATAAGATAATATCTTTCATCAACTTTTTGCTGTTTATTTCCATCAGCTCGTTTATGTTAGTCTCTACCAGCAATTTAGTTTGAGATTCACTTGCGCTGCAATCCTCCATATACCTCTGATTTTTAAAATTCTGTTCTTTTAATATTTTACCTTTTACTTTTTTAAGTGCATTCATCAGCACCGTTGTTTTAATTGGTTTCAAAATATAATCTGACACACCAATCTTAATACTGTCCAATGCAAATTCAAATTCATCATATCCCGTAATTATAACAACTTTCACATCCGGTATACGTAACTTACACTTCTTTGCAAGTTCTATACCATTCATCAAGGGCATACAGATATCCGATAAGATGATGTCCGGTTTCTTCTCTTCCACTGACTCAAGCGCCTCTTGTGAGCTGGAATATTCTGCTATAACTTCCATACCCAGCTCTTCCCAGTCAACCTTCATTTTAATCAGATTTCTGATTAGTACTTCGTCATCTACTATTATTACTTTCAATAAATTACTCATCTATTTTCTCTCCAATACACTTTTCAATATATATATTGCTATTTCTGTATATTCATTCTCTTTGCTGGTAATCTCAAATTTTGCATTCTCATTGTAAATTAATTTAATCCGGTCCAAGGTTCCTCGCAACCCGAAACTCCGTTCTTTATAATTCAAATCTTCCTTTTCTATCTCTTCTAAAATCCTGGGTTCGATACCAACTCCATTATCAGCCACTTTAATATACAAAAAGTCATCCTCAATTCCAATGCTGATTCTTAGAAGACCGTTGTGTCCTTTTCCGCGTAGTCCATGATTTATTGCATTTTCTACAAGTGGCTGCAAAGTCAGTTTCGGCACCAGATAATCAAGAGTTTCTGGGTCCACCTCAAACCTCTCCTCAAACAACTCCTGAAAACGGATTTTCATTATTTTAATATATTCGGAGGATACTTCCAGTTCATCTTTAATGCTAAGAATGTCTCTTCCCTTACTGACACTTTTTCGATAGAATCCTCCTAATGCCTCAATGATTTCACATACTTTATCATTTTCCCCCATCAAGGCCAGTACAGTAATCGTATCTAAGGTATTATACAGAAAATGTGGTTTAATCTGGGCCTGAATTTGATTTAGTTCAACCTTTCTAATTAACCTTTGCTCCTCGACTGTCTGTTTCAGCAATTCCTGAATGCGAAGAAGCATCTTATTATACCCATCAAACAACCATTGAAATTCCATTATTTGCGCCTTTTTTGATATTTCTATAAAACTGCCCTTGTCAATATGGCTCATTCCGACTAATAATTGTTTAATTGGCTCTGTAATGGTTCTGGATATAGTAAGTGTACTGACAAACAATATAATTCCATTAAAAATAAGGAAGAAAGTCCCCAGCATATACAATTCCTCAATGCCTGAACTTTTTTCCATCATGACCACACGCAGGATTTTCCATTTATTCCCTTTCATGGTTTCCCCTGATATAAGATACCTATTTCCACTAAGCTCATTGATAATACTAAATTCTTTACCCGCTTCTATATCAAGTTTTTGCAGATAGTCATTCAATTTTTTTTCATTCAACAATTCAAGACCGTCTTTACATATAAGGTTATTGTTTTCATCTGTCAGAATCATCTCTTCCGTATTTATATCTATACTCTTTGCACATAAATTCCGAAAAACAACCGAGTTTATGTTAACGATTATTATTCCTATATTAGAAAAATCATTCATATTTTTTACAAGACGGATTAATGAGACATACTGATTGACAGATTTCTGCATTTTAAGACTCCCTCCCTGATTAGCCAGTATATATCCTCCTTTTTTATTAATTACTTTATCATACCAGGATACCTCATCAAAAGAATTAATATGTACGGTTCCAAGTTCTATATTTCCTGTCGAAAATACATGCTTCGAATTATCGATCAAATATACAGAACTGATATCATCATCAAACTGTATCAGATGCTGGATATTTTTTCCCATCTGCTTCTGCTTCTGAAGATTTTCATAAATATTCCCGCTCTTAAGCTGTTCCTGAATTGTATCCTCATCAATCATGATTTTTGAATAATTATTTGCCTTACCAATAACTGATATTATTGCTGCCTCCACTGAATGGAGACTTGCAAAACTTTCTTCCCCTATGGTCCTCTCCTGCATGCTTGTGTGAACCCTTTTATAAACAGTTACGGAAAGCCAGCTTACCAGTAATATAATAACGAAATACACAATAGCAATCTTAAACCGCAGACTTTGTCCTTCTTTTCTCCCTAAATATTTACTGTAAATCCCCATGATACACCTCCATAATTATATGTATTATACAATAATTTTCCATAAAATAACAATGCCCCATTAAAAATGCCCTATAGTCAAAAAATCCTTCCTTTATATTTAGAATACTCTCGGAAACTCTCACAGCCTGTATTTACTGATATTTTAGAGGCTGTTGATAAATTTCACCTTCGTGAACCATTCCTGACACCTTTTCTAATTTGAATCATATATATTAAATAAGAACACTTATAGGTTAAGAAGTATTATGACAGCTGCAGACAGATACCAAATTATAAGCAATGATTATGCTGATTTATTAATTGAATATAATGATAATATGGATGTTTTCGAACATTATCCCACCGGTTCAATTAATATTATTAACCGGGATTTTGCTATTCTTCATATTCCCGAATACAATATGACACAGGACAGTATCAGTAAATTCGGGTATTTTTCCATCCCGACTTGTTTTGGTTTATTATCTTCCTGCCAGAGTACTTCTTTTAAAGTAACCGGCAATGATGACGCCTCATTGCAGGAATTAACGGGGCAGGGTGTATTAGTCGGGTTTATTGATACCGGTGTTGACTATAGGAATCCTGCATTTATTGATTCGTTTAATACAACAAGAATTATTTCCATCTGGGATCAATCGATAGAGAGCAGTAACTATCCGGAAGGTTTTTATTATGGCACGGAATACAATCGGGATCAAATTAATCAGGCTCTTTTAAGCAACGACCCATTATCCATTGTCCCAAGTATGGATGAATTGGGACATGGTACAGCACTGGCAGGTGTAACCGCCGGTTCTCCGCATTATGAGAATGGTTTCTCCGGAGTAGCACCGGATGCTGAATATATTATTGTAAAGCTGAAATTAGCGAAGCCTTATCTGAAAGAATTTTTTGTTATACCCGAAACTGCCGTATGCTATCAGGAAAATGATATTATTATGGGTGTAAAATATATATATCAAATGGCGGCAAGTATAAACAGGCCGCTTGTTATCTGTCTTGGAATCGGTACCGGACAAAGTGATCATACCGGTAACCGTGTTGTCAGCAGGTATCTGGCCACGGTAAGTGAGAATATTGGAAATGCCGCAGTTGTATCTGCCGGAAATGAAGGTAACCGCAGACATCATTATTATGGGGAAATCATTAGCCCTGTCTCTTCTGATAATGTATTTCTTAATATAAGAAAAAATGACCCTGGATTTTCCATGCAATTCAGGAGCATTTCACCAAATCAATTCTGGATAGATTTATATTCACCTACTGGTGCGTTTGTGGCTGCCATACCACCCGTTTCAAGTAATACAATGGTATTTTCCTATCAGCAGACCTCCATTATTGTAGACAGCCAGCTTCAGGAACCCCAGGCGAATACGCATTTCATAGTATTTCGTATTCGTAATCCCATAGCTGGTATCTGGAGATTATATATTTATGAGAAAACCGCTGGATTACCTATGCAATTTCATATTTGGCTTCCTATATCTGATTTTATTAAAAAAAGTACATTCTTTTACAGATCAAATAATAATACCACAATAACAGCACCGGGGAATCAACTCCGTCTGATCTGTGCGACTGCTTTTAATCCGGAAAACCGTACTTTATATTATTATGCAAGTAAAGGTTTTACCATTTCAAATCATCCGAAACCTGACCTTGCAGCACCTGGTGTGAATATTTTAAGTCCTGCCTTGAATAATCAATTTACCGGCAATACAGGCACCAGTATTTCCGCTGCCTATACTGCCGGAATAGCAGCTCTTTTAATGGAATGGGGTATAACAAGAAATAATTACACTAAGATGAATACCCCTATCATTAAGAGAATATTGATACAAGGTGCTGTAAGAGACCCTGCTTTAACCTACCCTAATCCAGACTGGGGATATGGCATGATAGACATCAGCAATATTAATGGCATTATAGAATTATTAGAGAAAGCGGAAATTTGTCTCTGATTCATTTTCTTATATCATCAGGCAATTATATTCTAATTATTTTATGACACATTTTCTTCTAAAAATCATATATGATATTAAAAGATAGAGATAGGAAAATCAAAGCCATGAGTGATGAAGAAAAATTTAAGATAGTAAGCAATGCTTATGCAGATTTATTAATTAAATATGATGAAGGCCTAAATGAATTCGATAATTTTTCAAATAGCTCTTTTAATATAATAGATCAAAAATATGCAGTGGTTCATATACCAGTAAGCAATATAACGCCGGATAGTATTTCTAAATACGGTTATTTCTCCCTACCAACTTGTTACGGTTTATTATCTGCTCCCGGCTATAATTCTACAGGAATTTCAAGAATCAGAAATATCCGGGAAGTAGAATTACGAGGCAGAGGTATATTGGTTGGCTTTGTAGATACCGGTATAGAATATACCCATCCGGCTTTTAAAAATCCAGATAATACTACGAGAATCATATCTATATGGGATCAGACAATAGATAGCGATAATAATTATCCGGATGGTTTTTATTACGGGACAGAATATAACCGGAATCTAATTAATCAGGCTTTAAAAAGCGAACACCCCCTGTCTATTGTTCCAAGCGAAGATGAAATTGGTCATGGTACCATGCTTGCAGGAGTCGCAGCCGGGACACCTGTAAGAGAATGTGGTTTTATGGGTGTAGTGCCCAGTGCAGAATTTGTAATTGTAAAATTAAAACCCGCAAAACCTTATCTTAAAAAGTTCTTTTCCATTCCAGATGAAGCAATCTGTTATCAGGAAAATGATATTCTTTTAGGTGTTAAATATATAACACAAGTTGCAGAACGGTTAAACAGACCCATAGCAATGTGTATTGGACTGGGTTCCTCTCAGGGTGACCACGCTGGGCACGGCATGTTGAGCCAGTATTTAACCTCAACTTGTGAAAATCCCAAGACAACCGTAGTCGTATCAGCCGGTAATGAAGGAAATACCGGTCATCATTATTACGGTGAAAAAAAACCTGATTCAACTCCGGATACTGTGGAATTATTCGTAGCTAATAATGATAAAAGCTTTTCCATGGAGTTTTGGGGATTGTCACCAAATAATTTCTGGATCGATATCTTTGCCCCTACCAGTGAATTTGTTTCAAGAATTCCGCCAACCTTAAATCATACTCTGTATCTTTCTCACCAAAATACGAATATTACAGTGGACGTTGATTCAAAAGAATCCCAAATAAATAAACAGTTCATTCTATTTCGTTTTCAAAAACCAATACCTGGAATCTGGAGATTTTTAATTTATGAGGAACATGGGGATTTAACTTTAAGATATCATATCTGGCTGCCTACAAACGGCTTTCTCTCACCAGGTACTTTCTTTTTGAAATCCAATAATGATACAACAATTACCACACCTGGTAATTCCGGCGGACCCATCTGTATCACTGCTTATAATTATGTAAATCAAAGTTTATATTACAATGCAAGCTGTGGCTTTACTTTATTGAACAAACCCGGGCCGGATTTAGCCGCTCCGGGTGTAAGTATCCTATGTCCTGCAAAAAATAATAAATTTATTAATGCAACCGGCTCAAGTCTTGCTGCAGCGCATGCAACCGGTGTAGCTGCCATGTTATTAGAGTGGGGTATTGTAAGAGGAAACTTTACTGCAATGAATAATACTCTTATCAAAAAACTTTTAATCCAGGGAGCTGGACGAAGTAAGAATTTTGAATATCCTAATCCGGATTGGGGCTATGGAATACTGGATATTTTTAAGACATATCAAATGTTAGTTAACGATAAAACAAGAATCACAGAAATGTATTTGAAGGATTTTTTATTTCAGGATACAGAAAAAATTGACTTAAAGGATTTATCAGAGTGACAACGATTATTTAAAAGATCACTGTTTATCAAATAGAAAACAGCTTATATTGTATTTAATCCGGCATTGCATAGATTCACCTGATTCAGTGCCTGCCATTTACGCCCTGAAATTAAGTAAAACTTATGCAATGCCGGATTGGTTTCCGCTAATAGCAATATCCCGACAATCCGTAAGTTTTTATAACAGATAAACCTTTAATAATTTTAACGTATTTTCCAGTGATTTCTTATGAGTCCTTTCCATTCCATGGGACGCATGGATTCCCTGGCCGATTAAAGCTCCTTTTATATTGCTTCCGCCTCTGATTGCAGCGGATACATCGGACCCGTAGTGTGGGAAAACATCTACTGCATAATCTATATTATTTTCCTCCGCAAGATTAATAAGCTCAGTGGTTAAGTCATAATCATAAGGCCCGGAGGAGTCCTTCGCACAGATAGATACGGCATACTCGGTTCCGTTTAAATCATCTCCCAGGGCTCCCATGTCAACTGCAATAAATTCCGTTATATCGTCCGGAATCCAGCTGGCTCCAAAACCCACCTCTTCGTAATTGCTGATTAGAATTTTAAGGTGTCTTTTCGGTCTCAGTCCTCCCTCAGACATATCTTTCAGCAGTCCAAGCAAAACGGCAACTGATGCTTTATCATCCAGATGCCTGGATTTAATAAACCCTTTCTCCGTATATTCAAAATTAGCCGCGAAACTTACATAATCACCGCTGTTTATTCCAAGTTTTAAAACATCTTCCTTGTTTTTTACCACTTCATCAATACGGATTTCCATATTTCTCTCATTACGATCCAACGTTCTCGCATCATCATAACTATGTACGGAAGGGCTTCTTGATAATATGGTCCCGGTATAAACACGTCCATTCCTTGTATGTATCTTACAGTAACTTCCTTCAACACTCTGCATGGTATAACCGCCCACCATGGTAAATTTAAGCATCCCTTCACCTGATACGGAACGCACCATAGCTCCTAAGGTGTCCACATGCGCGGATAATCCCTGTGTATCACCGCTTAATCCTTTCGCAGATATAACCATGCCGCCCTTTTTACTGGCTTCACATCCATATCCAAATCCTTCCGCCTGGTTTCTTACAAATTCCATGACTTCTTTGGTATAACCGGATGGACTGGGTATATTGACCAGGGTTTCCAGGGTTTTAATGATATAATTCATCGTATCCATAATTAAACCTCCCGTCTATTCTCGTTTTGATCTATCGTTCGATTAATACTGCTCTGCAGGGAGCACCATCACTGCCGCCTAGTTTAATGGGTACCGCAGATAATAAATAATTTCCTTCCGTAACTTCTCCCAGTCTTATGCCCTCTAAAACTACTACTTCTTTACCAAGTAATTCAAGATGGACTTCTCTTGGTGCTTCTGCCGGACCCACGCTTTGGCCTTCGATACCAATCAGTTCCAGACTATATTCATTCATCAGTTTTGCTAACTCTATTGTTACAACTGCATTTCCTTTTATGAGTAGTCTTTTTTCACTTTTTTCCAGGACTTTTTTCATCTGTTCCACGTCTGGCTGCTCTTTAAATTCAACTACACTGCAATTGCCGATGCACTTGTTTAAATCCAGTTCGTCTATCGCTTTCCCGTCATCATGGAAATGATAGGGGGAATCCACATGGGTACCGTTATGGGTACACATATTCAATATCGTCACATTACAGGAGGCACCTTTTTTAATATCCAGCTTCCGTGTGTAGGTTGGAGGTACATCCCCTGGATATACCTCACTGGTAAATAATTCTTGGGTTATATCATAAATTTTCATATTGGGGGGTTCCTTTCGACTTGATAAAATGGACATTTTTAATTTTTTAGTTATTGGCTGATTTTTTAGATGCAATTTAGGTTGAGAACATTTTCTGTCTATCCTATGTATGTTTTTGCTTGCCTTTCCCTCTCTACGTTCGGACGGTCAGCGCAAAAACATACATAGGATATCACGAAAATGGTATATGACTTTATTTTACATCTAAAAAATCTGGTATAAAGGCTGTGAAATTTACGCTGCATAATGTTTTATCATACAAAATGTATTTAGTTTAGTTACCGATGTACTAGTACTACCTTGCATAAATAATGCTTAATATCCGTGGCTGATATTTGCGCCAGGGCAAGACGGAGGAATGAGGCGTAGCGGTTCCTACGCCGATTGACGACAACGCAGCACTGGTGTAAATAGCAGATGCTGAATTAAGTGTTATTTACGCAAGGCAGTA
>JBAVPE010000100.1:0-2707 GCA_049692775.1 Anaerocolumna sp.
AAATCGGAGATATTCGAAGATTCCCCAGTGCAGACAAACTGGCAAGATTTGCAGGTGTGGCACCTGTAAAGTTCAGTTCTGCAGGAAAAGGCAAGGAGCAAAGCTCCAGACAAGGAAACCGCCAGTTGCATGGACTGTTTTATTTTCTGGCGGTTACAATGGTATCGAAACCAAAGAACGGAGTACCCAATCATCCAGTATTTTATGATTATTACATGCGGAAAATCGGCGAAGGAAAGACAAAGTCTCAGGCACTGGTCTGCATTATGCGTCGTTTGGTAAACATAGTTTACGGAATGATGAAAAATAAGACGGAATATTGGGAACCGATTCCAAAAGAAGAACAGTAATTTTTCTATTAAAAACAGCACAAAGACGTGCTATAATTTTTTTAGTTGAATAAATATTTTCACCGTTCGTCGGATACCTCAGTACTCCACCTGAGGGGACGGGGAATACAAGAGTTGGAAGGTGGATGTCACAAGCGGAATATGATAAAATGGTTGAAACTGGTCGTATACAGATGTCGAGAGATAATAAAGTTCATGTTGCAAATCCTGCGGATATAGAGGCATTTGGAAAACAAGCGCCAAAAGGATCACTATATGTTGAATTTGATGTATCTAGCAATACGATGTCTCCCGGTGGAACAGATGGTTGGGGAATTATTAATGGTCCAGGTTCTTTATTAGATAGACTAAATGCCAAAAAAGGTTTGCCACGAATAACAGAAATGCCCCGAGTCACAAATATAGAAATTAAAGGGAGTAAATAAATATGAGTAACTATACTTATGAACAAATTAAAAAAACTGTATTGGAATGGAGTCAAAATGATGTATCAAAGGAACTAGCTAAAAATGATTTAATTGAAATAACCAAAAATGAAGATGAAGTACTATTGATTGATTTAACATTTGATTATTGTTTGGCTCAGATTGTGATATCAAAACCAATTTTTGCACCCTATCAATATGTATCATTTGAGGCTATGACATTAGAGTCTAAAAAAACACAGGAAACCGGGAAGCCTGAAATGGTTTATTTTTTCTACGATACAGCTGAAATGTTGGAAAATAAGGTTCTAGATGAATTGAGTTTTGGCGTCAAACTTTGCTCTAAATACTTACCAGACCAGTTAAGCGAAATGTATCTTAATAAAAACGGTCTATTGACCATAATAAATGAAGATTTAAGTCATGTAATGCATCCGGATGATATCAAAAAATATGACGAAGATTTGGTAGCTGGTAATTTTGTTTGTATTGATATAGAATCTCAATATTTGGTTGTTAAAAGCAATTTGATTACGCTAAGAGTTTTACCACAAGTCTTTAATATTAAATAAGACATAGAATTACAGACTGAAACTAGAGTTAATGGTTTGTAATATAAATGTGCACAGTAGTTTTAGATATTCCCAAACTACTGTGCTTTTGTACTATAAGCTTTTTAAAATCTCATCATTTTGATTCAAACCATAAATCCTTGTTGATATAATATGGTTATTCTTATAAAAAAATATCTGAAAACTGCTCAATATAATTTTGTACCAGGATCTCTCCATGTCAGGCAGATTCACTCGTTTAAAAAGGAGTAATTTTAATGAATTCAGAATTACAGTTAGGTAATGCAGATTTGAAATATTGGATTAATGAATTTCCGATTTTAGACAAGATTGAATCAGAAACTGAAAAAATTCAGTTTCCTATGAGAAAAGTATTACAAAAAGAGAGTTTTTGTAATAAAGTTGCTTTGGAAGTTTATTTGCATAAAAATGCAGGAAATTACGCTTTGTTAGGTTTAGAATATGAACCTAATGAAAGTGGAATTCTAAGTGTTGAAATTCAATATTTAATTGATAATGAAATGCATTATGAAAGTGATTTGACTAAGTTTAACGATTATAAATATCTTGGGTTACCAGAAGAATGTACAGATATAATACTTGAAACAATAAAAAATAATGAAAATATATCTAGTGGCACTCTTAAAATACCTATTGCTGCTAATTGTGAGGTTGGATCGAGTCCACTTGTTTTTTCAAAAGTTACGAGTCTCTTATTAGAATTAATTTGTAATCAAGAGAAAGAAGCCGATTTTGATTTATTGATGGAAGAACTATATTCCAAATATTTTTTAAATTAGTAGGATCAATATTGGCGAATAAATTAGCCATATTTTATGAGGTGTACCTACACAGACACCTTAAAAATCCTTGAATTTGTTTGCTATCATAGTTGTTACAGCCACCTAACAGGTGTCTCTTGTCTAATTTTCAGCCACCAGAAAAAATCCATCATTCTGTCTAAAAATCCTTAAGCAGTCGGCATTGCCGTCTGCTGTAAACTGGCAGGAGCGCCGTAAGGTGCACCTGCCTTTAACCAGCATCATTTTCATCACCATGGTTCACCCCTGTTTTAGGGCAGGAAATGAGCGGAAATATTTCGCAACTAGATTTTTAAAATAGCTGCAAGTATGCGACTTGGAATGTATAAAAAACAGGTCATAGATACGACTTTTTTTAGAAAGTAGCAGGAAGACGAACAGGTAACAAAAGCAATTCAAACATTTATCAGGGAAAAGGAAAAACCCTATGTTTTTCAAATTTGCCCAACAAGGCTTTTTGTAGCTTGAATGGCATACATGCTCCACCATTGGTTTTAAAGGTCACACAGGGGCTATATTTTGCGACACAGGGCTAAATG
>JBAVPE010000101.1:0-5565 GCA_049692775.1 Anaerocolumna sp.
CTATTTACACCAGTGCTGCGTTGTCGTCAATCGGCGTAGGAACCGCTACGCCTCATTCCGCCGTCTTGCCCTGGCGCAAATATCAGCCACTGATATTAAGCATTATTTATGCAAGGTAGTACTAGTACAATAAATATAACATAATTTCCATTATATGTAAATGTATGTGAAAAATATGGTATTTACATTGTTTATAATTCTCCATGAATAATCTCCTTCTGAATGGCATGGGAATTTGACACCCGAATCGTTATATCAGAATAAATTTTAATCAAATTTTAAGTGGATTTAAATCTTGCTTTAAATTCAAGCCCGCATAAATACAGTATAATGTTCTTAAATATAAAGTTTTCAAATGCTTAAGGTTTAGACAATATAAGCGGGACAACATCGGGATTAAATATTTTTTGATTGTGTTGGAGAATGGTGGTATAATATATTGGTGCGAATACTTAATCATTCATTATAGCCTATTGATGCAGAAATATTTCTGCTTTCGCAATTTAATTTATTGTTTTTTATAAAAAGATATCATAAGGGGGATGTTTTTTGTGATAACGATATATTTATGTTTTCTTGCAGGTGGAGCGGTACTTCCGTTCGTTAGTTTTATTTTAGGGTCTTTGAGTGATGGGATTGATACGGATGTTAATGCAGATGTGGATATGCATGTAGATATGGATACACATGTTGACCTTGATACACATGCAGACCTTGATATAGGAACAGATGCAAATTCTATATTCTCCATTGGACTAATTCCCTCCTCTTTAATGTCGCTGTCAGCACTCGCAATTACATTCGGTGCGGTAGGAGGAATCATGTCATACGATGGAAAAGGGAAAGGAATTACCTTAGCAGCAGCAAGTATTGCCGGATATATAGCCTCCGTCATTGTACAAACAATAATCAAGACATTAAAAAGAGTACAAAAAAATAGTTATGGAATCGACGAAAATGAATTGCTTTTATATGATGGAAAGGTAGTCGATACCATACTGCCGGGTCAATTAGGCACCGTAAGCTTTACCACACTAAAAGATGTAATGGTAAGCTATCCGGCAAAATGTATTGACAAGAATGTCAGGCTTGAAACAGGGAAGATTGTTAAGGCGGTCGAATTAAAAGATGGCATATTCATCGTGGAAGCCAAAAATAAGTATGAGTAACAAATGCCAATGGCAATGCCATAAGCATTGCCATTGGTATGAAAATAATTATATAAAATGGAGGTAATACAATGATTTTTTTAACAGAGTACTTTGGAGCATCCAATTATGTTCCAATCATTATCACAGTGATAGCAGTTGCAGCGGGGCTGGCTATCCTGACCGGTATTTTCCGTATGTGGAAGAAAGTTCCGCAGGATAAAGCAATGGTAGTTACCGGTATGAAGAAGCGAATCATTACCGGTGGAGGCGGATTGGTCATTCCGGTACTTGAAAGGACGGATACCATCTCCTTGGGGAACATACAGTTAAATATTAATACATCGCAGACCATGTCCTCACAGGGAGTACCGATTGATGTAGCCGGTACCGCTGTTATTAAGGTTAGAAATACACATGAAAGTATTTATGCAGCCATAGAACAATTTTCAGGAACAAATGAAAATCAGATTCAAAATTCAATATCGGAGCAGGTAACTCTCATACTTGAGGGTAAACTACGTGAAATAGTAGCATCCATGACAGTAGAACAAATCTATAATGACCGCGAAGCTTTTTCGGCTAAAGTGCAGGAAGTGGTTGGCACTAAGATCGGTGAAATGGGTCTTGAGCTGAAGGATTTCTCTATTAAGGATGTGAATGATACCAATGGATACATTAGAGCACTTGGTGCGAAGCAAATTGCAGAAAAGAAGAAAGATGCTGAAATAGCGCAAGCCATGGCACTTAAAGAAGAGTCCATCCAGAAATCAGAAGCGACGAAAGAGGGAGAGAAAGCCCGTTTAGAAGCACAGACCCAGGTAAGTGCTGCCCTGAAAGCAAAGGAAGTACAAGAAGCTCAGTACAGAAGTGAACAGGAATCAGCTAAGGCGAAAGCAGATGCCGCTTATGAAATCCAAAAGAGCATCACCAATAAAGAAGTAATTGCAGCTCAGATGGAAGCGGATATCTTAAAGCAGCAAAAACAAAAAGAGTTGCAGGAAGCACAATTACAAGTTGAGATTGCAAGAGAGCAGAAACAAACAGAACTGGAACAACGTCGTGCGGAAAAGACCCGTGAGGAATTGAAGGTTAAGATTGTTGAGCCTGCAAATGCCGATAGAGAGCAGAAACAGGCCGAGGCGGATGCGGATAAATACACTAAGATTGCGGAAGCGCAAGCAAGAGCAGAAGCGAGAAAAGCGGAAGCAATAGCGGAAGCGGAAGCTAAAAAAGCAGAAGCGAGTGCAGATGCAGAAGCGATTAAGGTAAAGGCAGAAGCACAAGCCAATGCAGAGGCTGTTGGTGGTGAAGCGAGAGCGAAAGCAATTTCAGCAGTGGGTCTTGCAGAAGCGGAATCAATTAAAGCAAAGGGTCTTGCAGAAGCAGAAGCCATGGAGAAAAAAGCAGAAGCCTATAAGAAGTATACGGGTGCTGCTATGGCAGATAAGTTAATTGAAAAACTTCCTGATATTGCAAAAGCGATTGCAGAGCCTCTTAGTCAGATTTCAGATATTAAGATTTATGGCGGTGGCGTAGATAGCGTTGCAGAAAATGTTCCAACCGTACTTGCTAAAGTATTTGATACGGTACAAAGTTCCGTTGGTATTGATATGAAAAGTATCGTCATGGCTGACAGCCTTGAGGCCAGGACGACAAAAAATATTAGTGTCACTGGTGTAGATGAAGTACTTAAAAAAGAAATCGGTAAATAATTTAGGACATAACGCACTTACGGGTTCAAGTCCGTAGATTGAAGTTAAAAGAGGAGTTACTGTTAATTATCAGTAATTCCTCTTTTTTCATGACATGTTTCATGAACCAGTTGATTTAAATACGTTGTACTAGTACTGCATAGAAATAATGAACGGTATAGGATGCAAAAATTTTAAGGACATAGCTTATGCCCAGGGTTGCGGCATTACTTACAATAAGTGCAGTAAAAAATTCCACTGACGATAAGAGAATTCCCAAGATAAATACGACCGGTGCGTTCTACAGCCGTCTTAAGGATTTAATTGGTTTATTATCGGTTATAGTTGTCAATCCGTGTATTTTACTGCTACCCAATAAGAAGGCCAGTAATTTTATTATAAAGATGTAATTTCTGGCTTTTGTTGTAAGCAGCTTTGCTTTTTCAGGATAAAAGATGCCGGGAATGGCGATGACAGCAGAGAATAACGTTTTTTTAATCTTTACGTACTCTACATGCCATGGGACAGATACCAGGTTCCTTTTTTTAAGTTTGATAAATTCACATTACTCATAGCAAGAAGCGTTCTGACCATTATGTCCCTCTTTCAAAAAAAGCATTAGACATTCTGACTAGGGGCATACACATGCATATGGGAATGCCTATAGTTGTATGAAAAGGTTCGTATAGAATGCATTAAATGAACGATAATATAACGGTACTATTATATGACGAACATAAAAAATATAACGAACATAAAAAATGAGATAATTGAAAATAAACAGTACCTATACAATGTAATAGATACAGTTAAATATATAAAAAGTAATAACAATTAGAATATATACACAATTATATATGCAATAAATCGTAAAACATTAACAAATAAATAAACATTTAACAAAAAATACTTGTAACTGTTTGATGTATATGCTATTATATAATCATAAAGACGTAACGAACATATAAAACAATCAAACAATCAACAAATGGAGGGAATTGAAATGAGCAAAGTGGATGAAATAACGAGAGAGGGCTGGATTATGAGCACGTTTCCGGAATGGGGAACCTGGCTTAACGAAGAAATCGAAAATGAAGTAGTGCAGCCTGGGAATGTTGCAATGTGGTGGATTGGATGTACCGGAATGTGGATAAAGACACCGGCAGACTGCAATATTACCATAGATCTTTGGTGCGGCAACGGTAAGCGTACACATGGTAATGGAAAAATGGGAGTTGGTCATCAAATGGCCAATATGTGTGGAGCAAGAACAATGCAGCCAAATTTAAGGGCAGTTCCATTTGTACTTGATCCCTTCGCTGTTAAGCAGGTGGATGCGATATTAGCCACTCATTATCATCAAGATCATATGAGCGCTGAATATGCAGCTCATGTAATCCAGAGCGGTATGACAACGATAGATGAAAGCGGTAAAGAAATTCCGGTTCCGTTTATTGGACCTAAGAAATCAGTGGAACTGTGGCAAAAATGGGGTGTTCCGGCGGAACGCTGCATTGCGGTAAGACCCGGCGATACGATTAAAATGAAAGATGTTGAAATTATAGCATTAGATTCTTTTGATCGTACATGCCTGGTAACTACAGATTCACAGGGCGCGGATAGAGAAGAACTGACCGGTATTTGTCCAACGGACATGGATGATAAAGCAGTGAACTTTCTGGTAAAAACCCCAGGTGGGAATATTTATCATAGTGGAGATTCCCACTATTCTATATATTTTGCAAAACATGGTAAAGACTTTGATATAGATGTTGCGTTTGGTTCCTACGGAGAAAATCCAATCGGTATGGCAGACAAGATGACCTCCTGCGATATCTTACGTATGGCAGAAGCTTTACAATGTAAAGTAGTAGTACCAATTCATTATGATGTATGGACTAACTTTATGGCAGATGTGAATGAAATCAGAGTTCTTTATGATATGAAAAAAGATCGCTTGGGATACAAATTCCATCCATTTTTTTGGGAAGTTGGTGGAAAATATGTATATCCGGCAGATAAAGAGAAAAAAGCATATCATCATAGGAGGGGCTTTGAGGATTGCTTTGAAGCACCGCAGAACATTCCGTTCCGTTCTTGTCTGTAATTAGAATTAGGGGGAAATGACATGTTAAAAGAATTTGTAGAGAAGAAGCATTATAAATTCGCCGAGGAAGCAAAAACTTGGCAGGATGCCATTCGTATGAGTTGTGAACCATTAGAAGCAGATGGCACGGTAGAAGCAAACTATAAAGGAGATATTATTGCATGTGTGGAAAAATATGGGCCATATATTGTAATAATGCCTAATGTTGCAATGCCCCATTCACAAGAGTGCGCAGTTGGGGTAAATAAAACTGCTATCAGTTTTATGAAATTAAATAAATCGGTAAGTTTTGACCCAGAAGACACAGAAAAAGATGCACGGTTATTTTTTACTCTTGCTTCTTGTAATCCGGAACAACATCTTAATAATATGATGAAGTTATCAGAGATGTTAATGAATGAAGAAGTAGTTGCTGCTCTTTTGGAGGCAAATACAGAAGCGGATTTGTTAGATATTGAAAAAAATATATGGGACAATAATGGGAGGAAAAAAGTTTGAAACTAAAAAGTAGAGGAAAGCCGATAAAAAAGAGTATAGCAAACAAGCCATTCACAAATTCAATTTTTGCGGATGACAGATAGATTATTGTTTATCGAAATCAGGAGTTCACAACCGA
>JBAVPE010000102.1:0-17355 GCA_049692775.1 Anaerocolumna sp.
CAGGTGCTGAATTAAGTGTTATTTATGCAAGGTAGTACTAGTACAGCGTATTTAAATTTATTATGCAATTATAAATAATTATGATCGAAACTTACACATTAAATAATATTCATAAATTATGACATTCATATAGATATTTTACTATATAAATCCTTGCTTTACCACTTTAAAATTCTTCAATATTATTTACTATATATTACCTGCTTGTTTGCTGCCCCAGTTGCTTCTTGCTATTTAATGCTATCCCTAATTATTTATAACGCAATACAAAAATAGCATAATCCATCAAAAAACCTAGTTTTTAATGGATTACGCTATTCTATGTCTTGATACTCGATTATACTCTCTTTAAATATTCACCAGTTCTGGTATCAATACTGATCTTGTCCCCTTGTTCTACGAATAATGGAACATAAACAGTTGCCCCTGTCTCAACCGTGGCAGGTTTTGTAGCACCTTGTGCTGTATCACCTTTAAAACCTGGTTCTGTATCTGTAATTACTAACTCAACAAATAAAGCCGGTTCAATTGCAAATACCTGTCCGTTATGGGCAAGCATCTTAACCATTTCATTTTCTTTTACAAACTTTAAAGAATCACCAATTGCATCTTCGTTTAATGCAAATTGATCATAGGTATTTACATCCATAAAGTGATATAAGTCACCGTCTTTATATAAATATTGCATATCGGAACGTTCTATGTGGGCTTGTGGACATTTTTCCGTAGGTCTGAAAGTTCTTTCTACTACGCCGCCACTTTTAATATTTCTTAATTTTGTCCTTACAAAAGCTGCACCTTTACCCGGTTTTACATGCTGGAATTCAATAACCTGAAATATATTATTGTCTATTTCGATTGTTAAGCCATTTCTAAAATCGCCTGCTGATACCATATATGATATTTTCCTCCTTAAATTAACTACTCTATAGTTTATCTTATCCGACAAGTTTTTTCAACTATTTTTTATTGAATTGAAAAAATATATACAAACGGCTATACACTGCTGCCTCCAAATTATTGTAACATGTTCATGATCGCATCTACTGCCAGGATATAGCCGTTAAGTCCTAAGCCTACAATCTGCCCGGTACATACGGACGCAGTCACTGACACATTCCTGAATTCCTCTCTCTTATGGACATTGGAAATATGTACTTCTATCTTTGGTATATCCAGTGATGCTAACGCATCCCTCAGAGCATAACTGTAATGGGTAAATGCTCCCGGATTTATAATAATTCCCTGGGTTCCGTCATAATATGCTTCCTGGATACGGTCAATCATTCCGCCTTCATAATTACTTTGAAAAGTATCAATTGTAATATTCTCCTTCTCAGCCTTCCCGCTTAGTAAAGATAGCAGGAACTTAAAATCCTGATTGCCATAAATTGATTTTTCCCGGATGCCTAAAAAGTTAAGGTTTGGTCCGTTTATTACTAATAATTTCATGGTTTTACTCCTGTTTTCATTATGATTTCATTTATTATATCCTCAAATATCCTGTTGTCTGTTGTGACTGTTACATGTGCCGCCGCTTCATAAACAGGTGCCCTAAGTTTTAAAAGAGTGTCAATCTTTGATTCTGTATCACCACCGGACAGCAAAGGTCTGGAGGTATCGTCGGACAATCTTTTTATAATTGTTTCCTTTGATGTTTCCAGATATATAACCTGTCCCAATTGCCGTAATAATTCTGCATTACCGTTTTGAACAGGAAGACCTCCGCCTACGGATAATACAGTATCTTGCAGGTTACCGATAAAATCCTTTATGGTTTTTGTTTCCAGTTTCCGGAAAAATCCTTCCCCTTCTGCTGCAAATATACTGCTGATTGTTCTTTGACAACTATCCTCAATAATCTGATCGGTATCATAAAAATGAAAAGCAAGCTTCTTTGCCAATTGTATTCCGACGCTTGTTTTTCCGCACCCCATAAAACCGATTAAAACTATATTATTCATGAATTCCTCTTTTCTGCATTTGTACCTTAGAAATTAATTTACCTGTTTTCCCTTATTTGTTTATCTTTGTGCTGCCTTCTGTAAAAATAAAGGACAACTCTTTCTAAAAAACGTTTTAATATAATCTGTATTTCTTTCTCGGTCCCAACCGGCTTTACAAAAAAGCTTTTAATGCCTGCGCGCTTTGCACCATATATATCAGTAAATAACTGATCCCCTATAAATACGGTGGTAGAAGGTTTTGTTTTCATTAATCTGACTGCCTTAATATAATTCTTCGTAGATGGCTTGTTTGCTTTAGAAATATAATCACTCTGTATATCCTTGTTAAACCTTTTTACCCTTTCTTCACTATTATTGGAAATCAGGCAAATTCGAAAACCTCTTTGTTTTAAATCCGTAATCAGTTTAATCGCTTTTGCATCTGCATCTACGCCATGCTCAACTAATGTATTATCAATATCAAAAAGCAACCCTCTGTAGCCTTGTTGATAGAGGGCATCATAATTTATATCATAAGCTGAATCCGCACATTCATCAGGATAAAATATTTGTAACATTCCATACCTCCGTGTTGGTATCATTTTCTCTGTTTTATTATAGCAGAAGCATATTGAATTTGGCAATACTAACCTGGAATCATAAAATAATAATGAATAGTAACAATATCCTAGTACTACCTAATAGTACCTGTAACAAATGTTAAATTTCATTGTCCCCTTATACTAAAAATACCCCTTTTGTCTGCATTGAACCTTGGTACGGCCGATGTGACAACAGTGGATTTAATGGAAGTATAGAAGAAAAGGATTGGATAAATCAATTAGAGGCTGGCAAACAATTTGAAGCGTCATATACTATAGATATAGCTTAGAAAGGGCGTGGTTTGATGAGCAAACCACTTATAGGGTTAACTCCTCAATATGATTATGACGCTGACAGGATATGGATCGGACCAAATTACCTGGAAGCGATCCGGACTGCCGGCGGTATTCCCCTATTACTGCCTTTGCATATTGAAAAGAAAGATTTAAAAGAAGTGGTTAACCTTTGTGATGGTTTTTTATTTACCGGAGGTCCCGATATCGATCCATTCCGTTTTGGTGAAGAAACCATAAGACAGTGTGGTGTAGTTGTTCCTGAAAGAGATAAAATGGAAGAAGATTTGTTTCACATAGCAATGGAAGCTGATAAACCAATCCTTGGTATCTGCCGTGGCATCCAGATACTGAATGTATTCCTCGGCGGAACTTTATATCAGGATATAACTGCCCAGTTTCCAGCAGATCTATCCCTGGCACATTCCCAGCCATCCGGCAGATCCGTCCTGTCCCATAGTGTATTAGTGAAAGAAGAAACCTTGCTTCATGATATTTTGTCAAAGGATTACATTAAGGTTAACAGTTTTCATCACCAGGGAATCAAGGATATCGCACCCTCCTTAAAGGTTGCAGGTGTTTCAGCGGATTCCTTAATTGAAGCCGTATATCTTCCGGAACATAAATTCTTTCTAGGGGTACAATGGCATCCGGAGCATTTATTTCGTACGAATGAAGATGCTCTTATTGTTTTTAAAGCATTCGTAAATGCATGCAATTTAAAATAATGCATTGAATACGTTTCCGCTTAAAAAGAAGAATCGAAATGACTAAATTCTGTCAAAATCGATTCTCCTTTTTTAACCGGAGTACACTTGGAAACCCACGCAGACCGTCCAAACGAAGGAAGGCATTAACACTTCCGGACTTCTTACTTTATCTCTTGACTGTCCTGGCTTGCTTATAATGGTCGGATTTTCCTTTGCTGCCCGCTGCGTTTCTCCCTGAACTAACCTTTTTACTGTTTATAGTTTCCGCTTTTTGCCTGCTGTCAGAAATTTTCCCCTTTACATTTCTTTTTTGTCCCTGCAAACTACCGGTTCCTTTTTGGTTATCCTTATTATTACCATGACCGTGTCTGCTTTGCTTTGTATTTTTTTGTCTGACGTCCTGACTCTTATCTGACCGGTTATCAGATTGTTTTCCATTATATTTAGGACGTATTAAACATTTCTTATCATATCCTATTAAATCAGTCCGATGGGCTAAGGTAAGGGCTTCCACTACCAAATCATAATTTTTCGGATTCCTGTATTGGATCAGTGCTCTCTGCATTGCTTTCTCATGAGGTGTTTTGGGAACATAAACCGGTTGCATGGTTCTTGGATCCAAGCCTGTATAATACATACAGGTAGATATGGTAGAAGGAGTAGGATAAAAATCCTGTACCTGTTCCGGCATATATCCCAAATTCCTTAAATATTCTGCAAGGGCAACTGCTTCCTTAATCGTCGAGCCCGGATGGGAGGACATCAGATATGGAACCACAAATTGATTTTTGCCTAATCTCTCGTTATTTTTTTTAAATTTTTTAATAAATTCCTCATATACTGCATTCTTAGGTTTACCCATCATATCCAGTACTTTATCGCTGATATGCTCCGGTGCCACCTTTAACTGCCCGCTGATATGATGTTCACAAAGCTCATTCATAAATGTGTCATCTTTATCATGAATCAGATAATCAAAACGAATTCCGGAACGGATAAATACTTTCTTAACATTCGGTAACCTTCTTAATTTTCTTAAAAGAGCCAGGTAATCGCTATGATCAATCTTAAGGTTCTTACAAGGTACCGGGAATAAGCATTGCTTATCGACACAGGCACCTCTGGTATTCTGTTTCTCACAGGCGGCATGTCTGAAGTTAGCAGTAGGACCTCCCACATCATTAATATATCCTTTAAAATCCTTGTCCCAAATTAAATGATTTGCCTCTGCGAGTATGGATTCATGGCTTCTGGTCTGAACAATCCTTCCCTGATGAAAGGTTAAGGCACAAAAGCTGCAGCCGCCAAAGCATCCCCTGTTATTGGTTAAACTAAACTTTAATTCTTCAATGGCAGGAATTCCGCCTAGCGGGAGGTATGACGGATGATAGTCCCTCATAAACGGCAGGGAATAGACCCTGTCCATTTCTGCCTGGGTCAGGGGTTTTGACGGTGGATTCTGTACTACATATTCGTTATCCTTATACTGCTCAATTAACCTTCTTCCGGAATAAGGATCCGTATTGGAATACTGGATATAAAAACTTTTTGCAAATATTTCTTTACTTCCCACAATATCTTTAAAAGAAGGCAGTGTAACGCCGTCATATACGGAAGACAAATCTTTTGCTTTATAAACAGTTCCGTCTATAAAGGTTATATCCTTAATCTCTATCCCACTGTCCAGTGCTTCGGCAATCTCTACGATGGAATGCTCTCCCATACCATAAGATACTATATCTGCCTGTGAATCTAACAGGATGGAACGTTTCACTGTATCACTCCAATAATCATAGTGACCCAGTCTTCTCAGACTTGCTTCAATACCTCCGATGATAATCGGCATATTTTTATATACTTTACGAATCATATTACAATAAACAATGGTTGCCCGGTCCGGTCTTTTTCCCATAACTCCACCCGGTGAATAGGCGTCCTGGGATCTCCTTTTCCTGGCTACGGTATAATGATTTACCATGGTGTCCATATTTCCTCCGCAGACTAAAAAGCCAAGTCTTGGAGTTCCCAGAATCTTAATACTGTCACTGTTCTTCCAATCCGGCTGTGCTATTATGCCGACCTTGTATCCATGGCTTTCTAAAACTCTGCTGATAATAGCCGGTCCAAAGGAATGGTGATCTACATAGGCATCCCCAATGACATATACGAAATCACATTGGTTCCATCCCCTGTTATCCATATCCTCTTTACAAATTGGCAAAAAATCCTTTATCATATATATTAATGTAGGTCGCTATTATAATGAAATATAATAACCCCCCTTCTCCTTTCGTACCAGACCTATTAATAATCACATCAATATAGTATACCGTAATTGTAATAAATAGTCGATAGTTAATTTATCAGATAGCTAAAACTATATTACAATTTAATATTGTGGCTGAATTGTAGCATAACTATCTTCAAACAAACTGCAATATCTTTGTTTTTCTTTTATGCATTTTAATCAGGAATTAATAGCGTATCACCAGAATTATCAGGTTTATAATAAGTTCTATAATATTGCTTCAATCTGCTTTTTTGATTTGTTATCAAGAATACCTCCTGTGATGGCTTTTATGATATAATTTTCAATCTCATTCGTTTTTTTTATTTTATTAATAGCAATCAGCACGTTTAGAATATCCATTAATATGAGCTTACGCATAGTTTCCTTTAATTCCTGCATATTAACAGACATAAGTCCGTCGGCAATATTAGGGCATAAATGAGGTTTGTATATGATAATTTTATTTAATGCCTGAATACATTGGCGTACTGTAATAGGTTTTTTATCATTTAAAAGCATTAAATAATCAGCAATTATATTATCCATCTTATTTGCTGTATCCCATTTCGCATTTTCTGCTATAAGTATAATACCAACACTTCTCTGATATGAATTATCATTCTTTAGCTTATCACAGAAAAAGTCCCAGAATGTATAAACATCATCAAAATATTGTGACCGGCACTGCAGAAGAAGTAATGCCTTGTATCTGATTTTATCATTCTTCTCAGATAACCATTCAACAAGCTGCGGTAAATCATCATGACTGGTTTTTATAGATGCTTCCTTTAAATTATCTTTCTCAATGGACAATATAGTATCTGCCGTAATCATTTTTAACCTCCTGTGCAATTTGAAACTTTAACAATGTTAAAGTATAGCATAAACTTTTCCATTTCATTATATCATTATAAACCAGACAGCTGTACGTCATATTAAGCTTTAAAACGCCATAAATGGTGAAATACGGATATTCATTTCACAAGCCAAAAGCAGCCAAAAAGCTTAAAATAATCCTGAAACAGACATTTAAAAACTCTTATAGCTGCTTTTAATTTATAAGCCATTCATATAGTTTATAAGCCTATCCTTTAAAATAATTATCACCGGCTTATGTTTATTCCCCACTTGCCATTAATTCTTTCTCATTGTCTTCAATTACTTTCTGCTGGACCTCCGACGGTGCCTGTTCATAACGGCTGAATTCATAGGAAAAATCTCCTGCACCCCCGGTCATAGAACGAAGGTCAGTGGAATAACCGTATAGTTCGGAAAGGGGTATATCAGCAATAATTTCCTGTTTGCCTCCATTGATTGGATTCATACCCAGTACCCTTCCGCGTCGTTTGTTTAAATCGCCCATAATATCCCCGGTATATTTATCCGGTATGAGTACCCTTAAAGATGCAATTGGCTCCAGTAATACCGGTGATGCTTCCATAAAGCCTTGTTTAAAGGCCTGGATGGTTGCCATTTTAAAAGCCATTTCCGAAGAATCTACCGGATGATAAGAACCGTCTACTAAGGTAGCTTTTAATCCAACTACCGGATAACCGGCAACGGGTCCTTTTAATACACATTCCCCGATTCCCTTTTCAACCGCAGGGAAATAGTTCCTTGGAACCGAACCTCCAAATACTTTTTCTCCGAATTCATAGGCCTCCTCCATATTGCCGGAAGGTTCAAATTCAATATGGACATCACCGTATTGTCCGTGGCCGCCGGATTGTTTCTTGTACTTGCCCTGTACCCTGACTTTTTTACGGATAGTCTCCCTAAAAGGTACCCTTGGTTTCATGATATCTATCTCAACTTTATACTTTGACTGTAGTTTACTTACCAGCACTTCTAATTGCTGATCACCGATCCCATATAATAAGGTCTGCCTGTTTTCTTTATCATTTACAACCTTTAACGTCAGATCCTCATCCATTAATTTCCCCAAAGCCTGTGATACCTTATCATCATCTCCTTTATTCTTAGTCTTAAACCGTTGATAAGTATAGGGTTTTGGCATATCAGGACGTTCATATACAACCGGCAGGGCTTTCGTAGAAAGTGTATCACCGGTTACTGTATCTGATAATTTACCGATGGCTCCGATATCTCCGGCATGCAGTTCCTTTACTTCTATCTGTTCCTTTCCTCTTAAAACATAAAGCCTGGAAATCTTTTCTTCCGTGTCTTTTTCCGCATTATATATTGTAGAATCTGATTTTAAAACACCGGAACAGATTTTAATAAGGGAAAATTTGCCGATAAAGGGATCTGCTATGGTTTTAAAAACTTTTGCTGACATTGACAGGTTCTCATTATAACCACCCTTAAAGACTTCCTGAGTCTTTTGATTCACCCCGTCAATTTCCTGCTTATTCGTTGCAGGGAAATACTTTTCCATTGCCTGTAAAAGCATGGTCGCTCCCTGGGCATTTAAACCGGAACCCATTAATACAGGTACTACAGTTCCATCTATTACATTATTGCGAAGTGCAAAAGAAATTTCTTCCTGCGTAAATTCTTCTCCTGCAAAATATTTTTCCATTAATTCTTCACTGGTCTCTGCCACAGCTTCTAACAGAGTTTCACGAAACTTAGTTAAGTTCTCCATAGAATAATCCGGAACATCACATTCCTCATAATTACCCATCTCGGTAAATCTTCTTCCTGCCATCTTAACAATATTCACAAATCCAACAAATTTTTCATTCTCACGGATCGGTATATGAAACGGGGCAATTTTTTTTCCATAAATTTCTGTTAAATCTTCAACAACCTGACGGTAACTTGCATTATCGTCATCCATATCTGTTACAAAAAACATTCTTGGCAGATTATACTTTTCACAATAATCCCAAGCCCTCATGGTTCCAATTTCAACGCCTGCTTTAGCAGAAATCACGATAACCGCCGCATCCGCAGCGTTCAGTGCTTCCTCCACTTCTCCAACAAAATCAAAATAACCCGGAGTATCCAAAATATTAATCTTGGTATCCTCCCAAATAACAGGTACCACAGTGGTGCTGATTGAAAAAAGACGTTTCACTTCTTCCTTATCATAATCACTGATGGTATTACCCTCTTCGATCTTACCTTGACGTTTTGTAATTCCCGTTGTGTAGGCCATGGCTTCGACTAAAGTCGTCTTACCACAGCCACCATGGCCTAACATTACAACATTTCGAATCTTTTCTGAAGTGTAAACATTCATCCTTTTTTCCTCCATTACATAATATTTTTGTACATCCATTTACTATTTTCTGTGAATTATGGTATCCTCCAGCCTCTAATACCCATGTCTATATTTTACTAAAAGATGTCAGATTTTACAACTATTTTATATTAGTTTAACAAATATATTTATGCTGTATAACATAATGTATAACATTATTATCAATAAATGCATTTTATTCTATCTTTTTCTATCTTTTATTACTTTTATAGACTTTAATTGCTGAATTTTATTCTAATGTTTTAATTCGTTTCCCATTCCTATTCATGAATTTCTTTTTATACTTTAAACCGTTACACTTTAAACTGTTACGCTTTAATGTTTTACAGTATTGACATAATTACGGGTTTGTTGTAAAATGGATTTATCCGTTTTCCTGGCGGAACAAGGATAAAGAAATAAATTAATTGAAGATGACTTTAATTTTGTAAATTTTCATAAAATAAGAAAGGTTCAGGTAGATATATGATCATAGTAATGAAACCCCATGCAAAAAAAGAATCCATCCAAAACATAATACAAATTATTGAGGAAAAAGGTCTCACCGCACATATATCCGATGGTAAACAAGTAACCATAATTGGTGTTGTGGGTGATAAAACCAAACTTCAGGATCAAAATCTTGAGATTGCGGAGGATGTTGATAAAATTGTAGCTGTTACAGAAAGTTACAAATTAGCGAATAAAAAATTCCATCCCCAGCCTTCTATTATAAAAGTTGGCAATGTATCCATTGGAGGGGATGAATTAATTATCATGTCCGGTCCCTGTGCAGTTGAAAGCAGGGAACAGTTATTGGAAACTGCCCATGCCATCAAAAAAGCAGGAGCCCAGATACTACGCGGAGGTGCATATAAGCCAAGAACTTCCCCTTATGCTTTCCAGGGTTTAGAAGAAGAAGGCTTGAAATTTATGAAAGAAGCCAGGGAAGAAACCGGTCTGTCCGTTGTTTGCGAAGTAACCAGCTTAGCTGCTATTGAAGCCGCCGTAAAATATGTAGATATGCTTCAGATCGGTGCACGAAATATGCAGAACTTTTATTTATTAAAAGAAGCAGGCAAAACCGGTCTTCCTGTATTATTAAAACGTGGATTGGCAGCTACGATTGATGAATGGCTAAATGCCTCTGAATATATTATCGCAGAGGGTAATCCAAATGTAGTATTATGTGAACGCGGTATACGTACCTTTGAAACAGCTACCCGTAATACCTTGGATATCAGCGCGGTCCCGGTTATTAAAGATAAAAGCCATCTGCCAATCATTGTAGATCCAAGCCATGCTACCGGAGTGAGAAAGTATGTAAAACCATTAGCTATGAGTGCTATTGCTGCCGGTGCAGACGGCCTTATGATTGAAGCTCACCCCAATCCTGCAGTTGCACTTTCTGACGGTCCCCAGTCCCTTACTTTCCCCGAACTTTCACAATTATGCACAGAGCTCAGACCTTTGGCTGATTTAATGGGTAAAAAATTCTAAAATATAATCAGGAGACAATTATGAATGATTCGATAGTCGGTTTTATTGGTTTTGGTTTAATAGGCGGCTCCATTGCCCGGGCATTAAAGGAAATCAATCCAAATAATAGGTTAATTGCGTATAACTATAATAAAAACAAAGTAAGCGGCGGTCTCTCAGAAGCTTTGAAGGATAAGATACTGGATTCCATCAGTTATGATCTGACAGATGGCTTTCCTTCCTGCGATATTATATTTCTGTGTGCTCCTGTTCTATCGAATATTATGTATTTAAAGCAATTAGCCGGTATTGTGAAACCGGAATGCATCTTAACCGATGTCGGCAGCGTTAAGGGAAATATACATAGTGCTGTAGAAGATTTAGGTTTGACAAAACAGTTTATCGGTGGACATCCCATGGCAGGTTCTGAAAAAACAGGATATAAAAACTCTAACGCAAGGCTTTTAGAAAATGCTTATTATATCCTGACTCCTACCTCCCAGACACCAAAAGAGAATCTTGACCGCTTATATGAATTGATTAAGAATATTGGAGCACTTCCTTTAATCCTTAATTCGAAAGAACATGATGATATTACGGCTGCTATCAGCCATGTTCCTCATATTATTGCCTCAAACCTTGTCAATCTGGTAAAAGCTTCGGATGATCCGGATGAAAAAATGCGTTTTCTTGCGGCCGGCGGTTTCAAGGATATCACCCGGATTGCCTCATCTTCTGCGGTTATGTGGCAGAATATCTGCCTTACCAATACAGATAGTATTAAACATTTTCTAATGCAATATATTGAGGGGCTTAAAAGAATATACACAGCTCTTGATAAAAAAGATGAAGAGTTTCTTTTTCAGTTTTTCTCCACTGCCAGCGATTACAGGGATTCCATTCCAAACAAATCCATTGGTATGATTAAAAAGGTATTTGAAATTTATCTCGATATTATCGATGAAACCGGTGCCATTGCTACTATTGCAACCTTACTGGCTACTAATCTTATCAGTATCAAAAATATTGGAATTATCCATAACCGGGAATTTGAACAGGGTGTTCTGCGGGTTGAATTTTATGAAGATAGAACTTTAAAACGGGCAGTTGATTTGTTGAAGAAATATCGATATACTGTTTATGAACGATAAAATCAATAACTTCCATAAAACCCAGAGATTCAGAGAATGCGAAAATGGCACCTGACATGCAGTTTTTTAGTATATGGGTGCCACTGTATAATTTTCCCTAAGTGGTTGTATTATCTCTGTAAACAGATTTAACAGGAGGCATGGACAAAATGATATTGCATAAAGTAAAAGCATTAAAAGGTGAAATTACCGTTCCCGGTGATAAATCAATCTCCCATAGAGCTGTGATGTTTGGTTCCCTGGCAGAAGGTACAACAGAAATCAGCCACTTTTTACAGGGCGCTGACTGCCTCTCCACCATTCAGTGTTTTCGCAGTATGGGAATTGATATTGAAAATAACAAAAAGAATAATAACATAGCTGTTAGGGGAAAAGGACTTAATGGATTAATTAAGCCTTCAGATACCTTAGACATTGGCAATAGCGGAACAACCATACGTTTAATGTCCGGAATACTAAGCGGACAGCCGTTTGATTCTGTTATAAGCGGAGACGAATCCATTCAGGGACGCCCTATGGACAGGATAATCCTTCCCTTATCAGAGATGGGGGCTGCTATAAGCAGTATACCCGGTAATGGATGTGCACCTCTTAAGATTATTGGTAAGAAAGGTTCTCTAAACGGAATTGCATATCACTCCCCGGTTGCTTCGGCACAAATAAAATCCGCAGTTTTGTTAGCGGGCCTTTATGCCGGTGGTGAAACCTCCGTAACCGAACCTTATATATCCCGCAACCATTCTGAAATTATGCTGAGATTATTTGGTGCTGACGTAAAGACCAAGGATACAACTGCATTTATAAAACCTTTTCCAAGACTTCATGCTGAGAAAATAACAGTACCGGGAGATATCTCTTCTGCCGCTTACTTTATTGCCGCAGGATTATTAGTTCCCGGTTCGGAATTATTCATTAAAAATGTTGGTATTAACCCAACGAGAGACGGTATTATTCAGGTTTGCAAACGAATGGGTGCTGACCTCGAGCTTCTTAATATCAGAAACACAGATACGGAAGCAGTAGCGGATATCCTGGTACGATCTAGTGAACTATCAGGAGCAGAAATCGGCGGTTCCTTAATTCCAACCCTCATTGATGAACTTCCGGTTATTGCAGTCATGGCTTGTTTTGCAAAAGGAAGAACCGTGATAAAAGATGCAGCTGAATTAAAAGTGAAGGAATCCAACCGTATCGATGTTATGGTTAATAATTTATCCCTTATGGGTGCTGATGTAACTGCTACGGAAGACGGTATGATCATTGAAGGTGGTAAACCCCTGTCGGGTGCCATCATTAATTCTAAGGCAGATCACAGAATCGCCATGTCTTTTGCCATAGCTGCATTAGTTACCGAAGGTGATACCACTATAGAAGGTGCTGAATGCGTTAACATATCTTATCCGAATTTTTACTCTGACCTGGAAAGATTAATACAGGCATAAACCGAAATAAAAGAAACCTTTCACATGAGCATGGATGCTGTGTGTAAGGTTTTATAATTCGAAAAATTCCAGCAGCAGCTTTAATTATAATCAATATTAAACTATGAACATGGCATCCCCGAAACTAAAGAAGCGGTAACGTTCCTTAACTGCTTCTTCATAAGCCTTCATTACATAATCCCGGCCAGCCAGGGCAGATACCAGCATAATTAAAGTAGATTCCGGCAAATGAAAATTCGTTATTAGTGCATCTAATACTTTAAATTTATAACCCGGATAGATAAATATTTCCGTATCTCCACTTCCAGGTACAACAAAACCATTCTCGTCCGCGGCGGATTCTACGGTACGGCAGCTTGTAGTTCCGACACAGATTACCCTTCCGCCGTTTTTCTTCGTGTTATTGATTTTATCTGCTTCTTCGGCATCGATATGATAGAATTCCGAGTGCATATGATGTTCTAAGATATTGTCCACTTTAACCGGACGAAACGTCCCAAGTCCGACATGAAGGGTAACCTTTGCAATCAGTATACCTTTTTCTTCAATTTCACCTAATAATTCTTTCGTAAAATGTAAACCTGCAGTTGGTGCTGCTGCAGACCCTTCATATTTTGCATAAACTGTCTGATAACGGTTCTTATCCTGCAATTGATGGGTAATATACGGTGGCAGGGGCATCTGTCCTAACTGGTCTAATATTTCTTCGAAGATACCTTCATAGTGAAATTTTACCCTACGGTTGCCTTCCTCTACAATCTCAATTATTTCACCAATGAGCAGACCGCCTCCAAATACGACTCTGGTTCCAACCCTGGCTTTCCTTCCCGGTTTTACCAAGGTTTCCCAGGTATCATTTTCTCCTCGTTTTAATAACAGGATTTCCACCTTAGCACCGGTTCCTTCCCTTTCCCCGATAAGTCTTGCCGGTATCACCTTGGTATTATTTATTACCAGGCAATCTCCTGGTTTTAAGTAATCTATGATGTCCCTAAATATTTTATGTTCCGTTTCCCCGGTATCCTTATTAAGAACTAACAGCCTTGAACTGGAACGGTCTTCTAAAGGATCCTGGGCAATCAGTTCCTCCGGTAAATTAAAATTAAAATCTTGTCTTGTCATGAGCTCTCCTACTTATATTACTGTTTCTGTTATTTATAAACGTATCTTCCAAACCAAAATTATCAGGTTTTTATATTGGCATAATTTCTACTGCCTTTTCTATATAATGGTCTTCTGCATTCGTCAACTCCCGAATCGGCCGTTTCCACCATTCGCTGATTCGTTATTTTCTGCGTTTATTACCAGATTCCCACTGTCATATTCATCCAGAAAACTATAAGCTTCCTGATTCTTATGATAACCAATCATCGTATCTAAATTAACATTATGAACGCTCCTGAAAATGTTCATATCTATTATGGAACTTGTCTGTCTGAACTTCTTAATAAGTTCCTTCATCTCCTGGCGTTTGGAACCCCCGCCATTATCACCCAGCATGCAATTCTCCGTAAAGCGGCAGGCACATTGGATAAACTGGAGATTATTATATTTCTTCCAGGCAATGATATCTGCTTCCTTTACCATATATAAAGGTCTGATTAATTCCATTCCTTCATAATTGGTACTGTGAAGTTTTGGCATCATTCCTTTCATCTGTCCGCTGTAAAGCATACTCATTAATACGGTTTCGATAACATCATCAAAATGATGCCCCAAGGCTATTTTATTGCAGCCAAGTTCTTTTGCATGTTTATAGAGATATCCCCTTCTCATTCTTGCACACAGATAGCACGGAGACTCTTCCACCGTTGCCACAATATCAAAAATATCGGTTTCAAACATATGGATGGGAATATTCAAATACTCTGCATTATTTAATATTACCTGTTTATTGTACTCATTATAACCTGGATTCATGACCAAAAACACCAGATCAAATTTAACTTTCCCATGTTTATGAAGTTCCTGCATGCATTTGGCAAGGAGCATGGAATCCTTACCCCCTGAAATACAACAGGCTATTTTATCGCCTTCTTTAATTAATTGATACTCCTTTACACCGGATATGAATTTTCTCCATATTTCTTTACGGAATCTTTTTATTATACTTCTTTCAACATCTATATGATTTTCCATGATCTGCTCCCATCTTTTTCGCTTGTAATGCCTGATCAAAGCATTCCAGGAATAAGTCAATTTCTTCTGCTGTTGTTAAATGGCTTAAACTGATTCGTAAGGCAGCTAACGCCAGTTTACGGTCCTTCGTTATTGCATAAACTGGTCTTGAAACCGTATTTGGTGCACAACAGGCTGACTTGGTAGCTACGTAAATATCCATTTTATTTAATTCGTTCTGGAGTTGATTGGTATTTATCCCTTTTATACTGATATTTAAAATAAAAGGAGACCCCTCCGCCGGAGTATTAATCTTAATGACAGGATACATTTTCAAAGCCTCACGTAATTTTGTATTTAAACCCTTTACATAATCATAACGGTACGGAAGGTTATCCATTGCCAGGGTAAGGGCTTTTTCTGTCGCTGCCCCAAGCGAAAGCATTGGGGTTCCGCTGCGGAATGATGTCGTACTAAGTCCTCCGTGAATTAAAGGTTCCAACAGGACTGGTTCCTTTTTCAGTAATACACCGCATCCGTTTAACCCATAAAATTTATGACCGGAGAATGTCATTAAGTCCATAAGTCCAAAGCTAACCGGTATTTTACCAACAGCCTGGGTAGCATCTACATGGAAAAAGCAATGGGGTTTGTCCCTGACTATTTTACTAATTTCTTCAATGGGCTGAATAGTCCCGACCTCACTGTCTACAAAACAGATGGAAACTAATATGGTATCCTCTCTTATTAACTCGTTTAAATGTTCCAGATCTACCTGTCCGCTTTCCGTCAGATTAACAAAATCCACTTCAAAACCATCATTTTGCAAAGCAGTTACCGGTCCGGTTACAGAAGCGTGTTCCAGGTAAGTGGTAATGATATGCTTCCCATATCTTTTATATCGGTTTGCTAAACCTTTAATAGCCATATTATTTGATTCACTGGCTCCTGAGGTATAGATGACTTCATTTTCTTTGGCTCCCAATAAGCCGGCAATCTGCCTTGTAGATCGTTCCATCCTCACCCTTGCCTTATCTCCTAATGCATGAGGTGAGTTTGGGTTACCTATATATTCTAAAGAGATATCATAAAATGTATCCAATACCGCTTTATCTACCGGTGTATTAGCTGCATAATCTAAATAAACCATTTTATACCCATTGCATATCGCAAGCAGGTTTGCGATACTGCCACAATTAGATAGGTTGAAAGTAACGCATTGTGGCATCCTTTCATATATTATATTTTCTTTCAAACTTTAGACTCCTATCTGGTACCCAAAAGTCAAAAGTCCAATTCCTTGTATTGAATGAATACGAATTTTATAATACGGTTCTCCGAAAGATTTGTCAATCTTATTTGCATATTCCTGCATCATTCGTAATTATTTCAGATCTGCTTTTTCATAGGTATAATAAGTATATGGGATATTTCCATCCATTTTTTCTTCATAAACCTTATTAAACTTTTTAAAATCTATTTCAGGGAAAAAAGTATCCCCCGTGACTTCCATATCAATTACCGTCAAATAGATTCGTTCCACCAAAGACATGGCTTCCTGATAAACGCTTCCCCCTCCGGCAATGAATACTTCTTTTTCCCCTTTTACGGCATTTAATGCATCACTTAGGGATGCTACCGTAATACAGTCATTCGTTAAGATAGAAAGGGTGTTTGATATCAGTATTGTTTTCCTGCCAGGCAGTGGTTTTCCGATTTCTTCAAAGGATTTTCTTCCTATAATAATTGTTTTACCCATTGTTAATTCCTTAAACCGCTTTTGTTCCCCCTTAATACGCCAGGGTATCACACCTTTATTACCCAGGACATTGTTTTTTGAAATAGCTGCGATTATCGATATCATAATTTCCTCCGAAGGTAAGTAACTGAACCACTACCGGCTAAAGCCGGTAGGTTCGGTTTTGCTGCTAAAGCAGCCTAAAGTTGTCCAATGTCAAAGTTATCGGATTTTATTTTTTCTTGCATATCCTGATTTTTGATATATTCTAGTATGATTTCATCTGTTATATTCCCACTGCTGGCCACAAAATACCCTCTTGCCCACAAGTGTTGTCCCCAAAACTGCTTATTCAATTCTTTATATTCCATCTGTAG
>JBAVPE010000103.1:0-49482 GCA_049692775.1 Anaerocolumna sp.
TGTCTACGCTTAGTTTGCAATATTACTATTACAGACCCAAGACTCGCTACTGATGGTGTGGCTACACCTTATCAGATGGGGTTCTCACCCATTAAATATTTCGCCCTTATCTAGGCGCACTGACACCTCAATCTCCATTTTCGTTCAAAATATATCCTTTAATTTGGAATGGCGAACGTTTTTACACAACCCGATGGATAATGGACTATTACTTAACTGCCAACAGCACGAACAATGCAAATTTACGAGAAATTGCTTTATTTTTTGTTAGCAATTCGTGGTGGTATTAGAGCATTTTTAACGCCATCAAATTCTTCTACTAGATGAACATTTTCTCTTCCTTCCCAAGCTTCGTTTGAAACATGCTCTAAAACAATTACTTGTATTTCTCCCTTATTTTTCTGAACATTTTTGATAAATTCATTTAAAGTGAAAAAGATCTCTTCAACTTTGTTCCAATCACCCTTTGAGTCTGTATTGTTTTTAGTTTCTGTGTAATCTATATTTTTATTTGTTTGGAAATAAGGTCTTGTTGGCTGATCTAAAATTAGAAATGGTGCAACGTATGGAACTTTGTTAATTATCGACAATTCATGTATTCCTAAAAACAAACATAAATGCCTAAAGAGGTCGACCGAACTACTTGTTCTGGACTCTATCTGATTTGTCTTACTTTTTCGAAGTTGTAAAATACGCTTCTTATAGTCATAACTAGGTAAATACCCCTCATATGACTCAAATGCACTTTTTGCCAATATCATATATGCTGCACTACAATCATTAAGCGCATTAATAGTTGCTTCTCTCGCACTATCATAGTCCACATATCTAGAGTTGTAATCCTCAAGCTCAATTCTTTTATTTTTTATTCTTTCATCAATATTACTTTTATTTTTCGGCCTATTTAGTAATTTGGTATATTCTGATTTAATTTCACCAAGTGCAATATATCTTTCACTATCGCTGATAGGAGTAAAATTTATTTTAGGACATAGTTTTATATGTTGCTCAATATCATCAAGTTTTGACTTTAAATCCGCTAATTTATTGCTTATATCCGTTTCAAAAGGCATTTTATCAACTATCATTTTTTGATTTGGGTATATTCTTTTTCTAAGACTATAATAAATTGCTTATACTCATCATTTTCTATGTTACCAATAAACTTTTTTAAATGTTCAATAGGCTTAAGACTTTCCTTTTCTTTTGATAGCTGTTTTTTATAATTTGCATAACCTTTGTTAAAACTATTAAGTTTTTTTATCTGCAATTCAACTTTCTGATATTCTTCCACTAAGTCATCATATTTACTACTTTCCGGAAAATTGACTAACCTCAATTTCCCGTTTTTGATAATATCTTCAAGATTTTCGAAATCACAATTATCATCATTTTCACTGTTAATTAAATAAAATTCTTTTGATTTTTTTAATAATGCCTGTTTAAATGCTTTTATGTCATCATCTGATGTTTCTTCATATAACTTCTCTTTTTCTAATTTATCCAATGCTTTTTGGGTATTCTCGATTTTTGATTTTAATGTCATGTTTTCGACTGTAGTTATTCCTAGTGCTAAATCAAAAATACGCGGTAATGCTTCACGATACCTATCATCACTTTGTTTATCAAAATATACATGGCTATCATTTATTGTATCTCCGGATTGAGTATTGAACATAAGAAAATATCTATACGATATTTTAGTGCTTTGAGTTATATTTTTTCCGCCATATGCAAATGTAACTGAATCATCAATTGAAAATTCTTGTTCAAGAATTGTTTTTAACTCGGAAGAACCTATGCTTGAATAGGGTAACTGTGGAATTTCACCACTTCCCGAGAAAAAATATTCGGAAGAAGGTCTCGAATTTTTAACCTCGCCGCGGGCTATCGTATACTGTTTGGAATTTATAATTATATTTATTCCATACCATAAAACATTCACACCAATGTGCTGATTTGGGATATTCGCCTTGCTACTACAAAGGCAATAATCAATTATATCTAGGATTGATGATTTTCCAGTATCACTATTACCCGTAATAACATTGACTTTATTATTAAGAAATGGAATTGTACGCATCTCTCCACTTTTCAACCATAATATTAATTTATTTATGCAAAATCTCATAATTCAATTCGCAAACTTAAATATAAATTGCTTGCTTCCCCCTTATCAATGGCATTTGAAATATTGCTTGCTCCCTTTATAATATCAATAGCCCTGTCGCCAAGGGTCTCATTTTCTAAATTAAATTTCATTTTTCCACAAATCAGTTTATCCCCTTGAATATCTAAAAAACCGAACTGTTTCATCAATAGTATAGAATTCATGCTTAGCTCCAAGCTTTCAAAATATCTTTTGTTGAAATTAGTAAATTGCAGGCTTTTTTTGGCTATAAGTTCCTCTATACTCCTAATTTTCGTGTTTTTCTTTTTGACAAAGTTCAATACTCCGCTATAGCTTAATATAGGTTGTACAAGCAATGCTTTTGATATTTCTAATTCTCTAACCTGATATAGCACAGATAAAATTGCTATTCCCGTTAATATTTCATTATTATAAAAAGAATGAATCTCCGTCATCTTTTATACTTAACCTCCCATTTCTTTAGCCATCCAAGCTCATTCTCATTCGCCAGTCTGTAGAAGTTTCCATTACTAAATTCAAGTTTAAGGGGTGTTTCTTGTATTGTAAGCACTTTGGTTCTTATCTGGTCTAAACAAGTCAGAGCATTAGTGATATCTAGGTTGTTATCATAAGTAGTCCTGTGACTTGCCCTATGAGTGTTCTTCCAAAATAATACTGCTTCTTCTTTAAAAGAATCCAGTTCATCATTTGTGATATCCCCATCGTCAAACCAGTTTTTTAAATTGAAGTCTACCTCTAACATGTAGGAGGTAAACTCTTCGATTTGACCTATTTCCAAAATATCAACGTCGCCTATTGCAATTAATTCTTTAATAAATGGCTGCTCCTCCAGTTTATTCGGTAACAGTATATTTATTTTTCTTATAGGCAATATTGTTTTTTTGTTGTTCTCAAATATCGTAGTTAATTTTTTATGCCAAGTATCATAGTCTACGATTAGCCTCTTACCTTGTTGGACAGCTTCCATATGGGCTAATTTCAACTCTGAAAAAAGCGAATTAAATACATCGTTTATCCGACTTTCACCTATATAATTATCTGCGATAAGCTGTTTAATTACCTTTGAGATTTCGCTTGCTTGATTTTCAAATTTGAGTTTTTTAATGAATTCATTAAATACTTTTGTATTTAACTTGACTAATGTGTTAAGATACTTTTGCATTTCTATACTTTCTGTTTTCTCATCTAATCCCTTAATGTATGTCTTTAGATCTCCTGATTTCATTGTACCGTTTTGTGCTTTAATAATATTATTGATAAAAACATTATTTTCGATGCCTTTATTGGTCGCCAAAATAAATTCTGTATTTTTTACAAAACTAATCTGTGATGTTTGTTCAGATCGTTCATCACTTGCATCACATATTACCAATACCCAATTATATAAGCTTTTTATTAAATCATCATCTAATTCTGTCAAATTTATTGGAGTTCCACTGCTTGTTTGCTGTGTAGTGTGTTTCAGTTGCACTAAAATCAACCTTCCATCCGGAAGGGTTATATGTACATCGTCTTTAGCTTCATACCCTGCTGATTGCCCCCTTTTTAAAGAAAGCACAGCCTTCATAAAATAGAAAAATTGATAATCAAATCCAATGATTTTAGTATCAGCCGAAGTTATATCATATCTTGTTTTAATTACACTCATTTTCACACCACACTTATTTATATTGTAAGAATATACTGATAGTTAAAACTCCATCACTGTTCTCAATATATTGTTTTTGCGATATTCCCATTATACACATAATGATAATTGCTGTAACCCCAATACATCATTGACTACCCCAGATCTCTAATGATTTAACTTTTCCAGAGTTGTTAATATAGTATCTTGAGGCAGCTAAGACTTCTTGGATTTTGTTAGGAATAGGCACATTTTTATTTATGGACGGTTGAACAATAACTATTTTACCTACTAGTTGTTTATTCTGTTTCATAGTCTCCCTAAATTCCTCAAACCTTCCAACAATAAAGTTGCAATGGTTAGTCCGTCTTCTATCAGTAATCTTGCTTATAAATACAGGCTTTGTTTTCAGCCATATAGTTGATTTAACTGCTTGTCCTACAACTTCATAAATATCATCAACACTACTATTGTAAGTTTTTGATGACATTCTTTTTACGTGAAATAGGGTTACCTCAAGTATGAATTCACTTTCTTTGATTGTAATAAAATCTGCTATTTCGCTGCTAGAATGATCATATATAAGGTATTTATTATCTTTATTTTCGCGTAATATTCGCTCTATAGTTGTTTGAATTGATATGCCATTGGGGTGATATTTGGGGTCATTTACTTCAATTCTTCTATCAGTTCCATAACCGTCCCAATCGATTCCTATAATATTTTCTGTACTAAAAGCAATTGCATCTGGATTCCCCTGTAAATATTCAATCCCCTGTATTAAAACATCATCTGTGGTTTTAAAAATAATTGGATAGTCATTGAGATAATCGGCCAAAGGAATTTTGTCTCTGCCATCCATTAACATTATTTGTGGAGCGTTTGAAGAATATTTACCCTTAATATCACATACTATACTTTCACACTGCTTTTGAAAATTAAATTCTACTATAATGCTATCTAGTTTTATTAATTTTATTCTAGGCATAACATCGGTTAAAATATTTTTAAAATAATCACTATCAGCATCATATAACACTGGTGGAGAGCTATATGTTCTAGCAGAGTAATCACACATGAAAATATTACTTGGATACTTTAGCAATTGTGCAGGTATTGGCAAATAATCATAATTAGTGTTAGTCTTTACAATCATTTTTGCATCCATAATTTTTTTGCCATTAAAATCACACCAATGTACATAGTCAGGAATAGATGAATAAGCACTACTCCACATTTTGGAGCCACTGCTATAACCAATTGTTATTTCACTATCATCAGTATTTGCTTTGCAAAACACATGCCCAGCAGAATATAACTTTCCTGTTACAGGATCTATTGCAGAACTCACATCTGACCCTGCAGATATTCTATAAGATTCTCCTGATTCAGTAAATCTGTTTTGCATACCTGAATTAAATATTTCAAACTCTTTTAATTCGCCTAGAACACGATTCATTTGATATTTTGGTATTTTTTCGTATGTTCTACAAAATGCTCCAGCTATCAAATCATATAACACTTCAGTTTTAATTTGAGAATATATAAAAATAATGTTACATTCCTTTTGATAATGAACTATGTAAAGGATATTATTAATGTTAACTATATTGTCGCTTGTTATCCATTTGGGCGGTGTAGAGACTTTACCTATCCCAATCACAGTATTATCATTTTCATTAATTAAAGTTCCCTCAACAACATTGCATATATCAGGGAAATGTGCCGTAATATCAAATTCTGTAACTCTATATATTTTTGCATGACAATTTGGTCTAATACTATGTAACGATATTTCTCCATTACCATCTATAGTTATAGGCGTAATTTTTCTAAAATTCTTAAAATACTCTTTTGTTTGCTCTTCTGCTTTAGATTTATTCTCACTTAAGTCAATTATAATATCTTGCCATACAACATCATTAGCATACATAGCCGTATTTTCAATTAGCAGTTCACTGTCGTTCATTGCAATAAATTTCGCAGTTCCTATATTATTTGCATTAGTTCTTGCAAACCTTCCGATAAATTGAAGTGTACTCGCCAAGGATTTATGTGGCGAATGAATAGCAGCTATTTTTAAGTTTGGAAAGTCAAACCCCTCGCCTAACATATCAACACATATAATGCCATCAAGTTTTTTATTTTTTAAATCTTCAATGTATTTTTTTATTGCGCTGTTAGTCATTGAGCTATCAATACGTTTTAATATCAACTCTGTTTCTTGTGAATACAGAGCTTCGAGTTCTTTTGCTTTTTCTTTCGTATCTGCTCTTACCATTAAATAGTGAGCATAGCCCAACTCACGATCTGCAAAAAAAACTTTTTCAGTCTGTTTTGCAATTAAGTAATCCTTATTTGGAGCCTCATCAATCGGAATATATTCAATCTCACCAAAAATACCATCGCTATATGCCATAGATAAAGGATACGTATAAATCATATCCCCTTTAATATCTTTTTTGTCTAACCTAAATGGGGTTGCTGTAAAAAGAACATGTTTTGCGGCATTCATATTGATTAAGATTTGTTTCCACGTTTTTGCTGGTACATGATGAGCTTCATCAACCAAAACTAAATCAAACAGATTCCGTACCTTTTCCTCCTCTGAAAGTGATAATGCACACTGTGGAGTTGCTATAATAACATCAGAATTAATAATATTATTTAATTCTTCTTCACTATATGCATGCTTTAATTCATAGACATTTGGTTTTGGAACACTTTCACTAAAGACTGTTGCTTTGCATAATGTCTTTAAGTTCATAAAATCCTCGTTAATTTGTCCACGCACCATTATACTTGGCGTAACAATAAGCACTTTAATACTCCCTACCACATATGGTGTCATCATTAGAACTGCTGTTTTTCCTGAACCAGTCGGCATAACAACAATAGCAGCTTTGTTTTTGTGAAGTGTAAAAAAAGATGAAATTGCATGTATCGCACCTATCTGCGCATTTCTCAATCCGGGGGTTATTTTTGAATCTTTAATAAATTTTAATTTATTGTATTGCTTAACAAAATAACTCATTATTTTAGAAATTCCCCCTTCTATTCAACTTTTTTCAAATCAAGTTATCTATCAAAAAATTCAATATATATCAATTAAAACAATTCGGTTAATATGATTATACTACTAATATGAATTTATTTCCATCAATTTAGCAAATCTCCATATGAAGAAAGAGAACACCTGATAATAGCCAGCATTCTCTTGTCATTGCCTAGTCTTAAATTCACTTCACACTGCGTAATATAGACATGGCTGAACACTCTAATCTACACATGCATTAAACATGTCTACGCACTCCATGTCCAGTAACACCGATACGTCAATTCTATCTCACAACACCTTATTCCTGAAATCATCGCCATCTGCCATGAAAGTCATATATCTCGCAAAGTGCTGAAAACTAAGGATTTCTACTTATCTTTCATTTGCATTCCTATTACGCACTCCACATGTGTTGATGCTGTGATTCGGATTCCAAGAAGGCGCAATTTGGCCTTGGCGGAAGCAATGGATTCAACCGATGTTTATAGAAATCTTTTCACCTTCAATGGTAAGTAATGTTCCTTATTATTTTTAATCACATGTTTCGATAATACAGCCTCGAAATTTAATGGAAAAGAATCTCTGCAATACTCTGTTGTGTATTTGAATGGATACATTCTTAAAGATTTTTGTACTCTATCCTTTAAATGGCCAGGTACCTGATCCATAAAAATTTGAAACAAGGAAATATCGAAGTCGAAGGATGCCAACAGTTCAACTTCTCTTTGTATGACTGACATAAAAGTAAATGTATTCTCGTCCAATTTTACCACATCAGTAATATAACAGCTATAAAAACATTGGAGTATGTCTTGTGCTATTCCATTTTTAATGCACCATATTCCATAATCAAGCTTATAATTAAATATATTAGGATTGGTAAATGCTGCTGGGCTTAATAATTCAAATAAATCTCCCCAATTTTTTTCAATGGCACCCTCTAATCTAAAATATAGTAGTGGTTCTATCTTATCAACATCAAAAATGCTTATCTCTCTGCCATTACACAAGACAAAACGTCTTATTTGCACTTCTCTGTTGATTGCATAACTATATGCCTGTTCAACACTTTTTCCAGTCAATATGTTTTCTGAAGGAGATTTGGCTTCTACAATAAACGCATTCTTTTCATTAACCTGAATTAGATAATCCGGAATCAGTTCAATTTTTGTGCTTCTTGTTCCAAAGTGTATGAACGGATGCTTTAAACTGGGACTTCGGATGATGCAATTCTCTGTATCAAAGGTTGAATATCCCAAACACTTTAAAAGCGGTGTAATAATTTCTTCCCTTACACTGTCTTCTTTAAATCCCTCGGGCAGAGCATCAAAATTTATATTATCGAATATGCCCATCACCTTTTCTCCAATCTAAGTCAGCAACCACCAAGTTCAACTGGTGGTTGCTATTAGCCCTAATAAGAGCTTTCTTACTGCTCGCCCAATAGGGCGGGGGTGTCGCAAGCATTCATACTGATCCGCTAGTAAGCGGTACTTCTCATATCTTCCTTCCTAAAATCGAATACCTCCGCCGAACACAAGGTCAATGGTAAAAGGAATTCTCTCAATTTCTTTATTCACCATTTCTTCATCGTCTATTAAAACAAGGTAATACTGCTTAGATTTATCATACGCCATGTCTTTCAGTGTAAACTTTTCCCTATAAGTACGTTCCTCTGGCTTGATGCTGGTACTTTCAGCAATGATGATATTTTCATTGGAAATCCGGTTACCATTTTCATCAGCAAAATAGGTCGTAACGCGCAGCGGCAAACGCTTTTCGTCCACCGGCTCATTTTGGAAGAATGTCAGATGAGTAATTACACTGGTAATCTTGCGAGACAGATTGGTAATATTTAGTGATACCTTTTTCGCCCCCATGGATTGTCTAAGGTTCTTGTCACTCTTGAAGCGAATAACAGGAATAACCACCTCTTGAAGGCTTGTACCACCGTGAACATAGCAGCTTCCAGCCCCCTGCACCTTAAAGCAGTTGATCGAACGCGGTACGATAGCATAGAGACCGGATGGTTCTTTTATCAAATAATCCATAGAAAAGCTCTGTGTTCCCTGCTTATCCACATCCTCGCGGGCCAGTATGAAACGGCGTTTGGAAAGGATGCCAGCTGCATCCTCTTTTGGAGTTTTGTCCCGTTCCTCCAGCTTGGTACGGCGGTAAATATAGCCGTGGTCTGCCGTGATCAAAATATTAATTGCACTGATGTTATTTCGTAATTTACGTACCAGCTTGTCAATATCATAAAAAGCTTTTTCGGTTGCGTCATATACTTCATGCTCTGTAGGCGCATTGTCGCCCCGTGCATCGATAACATCGTGGTAAATATAAATCAGCTTAATTCCAGCAAATAATTCTGACATCTGCTTAGGTTTCAAATCTATAATATCATTGAACTTAACGGCAATAGATTCTCCCTTGTATTGCCGGAGTATCTTACCACGGTTTTCTGTCCCTTTGCTAGAATTGCCGTCGACCTCTATATCAGCATTATCAGTGATTGAAATTCTTTCATGAGGGAACAGCGATGCCATGCCCAGGGCAGTATAGGAAGGAAGAACGCCTAACATCACATCCAGTTCACTCACACCTTTTTGATCACGGTTGAGAATGGCATTCAGTTCTACTGCCGATTCATAGCGTAGAGCGTCGGAAATGATAACAATTATACGTTCATCATCTGCCACATAACGACGGGCGTATTTATCATAAAAACTTTGTTGTGACGTAACACCTGGTACCTGCCAAGTGGTTTCATCATCTAGCAGAGCACACCATTTCATGGACAATTCATATAGATACCAATTAGTATAACTATTTTCCACCTGTTCACAGAGTGTCCGGAAAGCATCTGCCTCTTCCAGCTGGTCATAAGCGCGGAGAAAATGGCGATAGCTGCTGTCTAAACGATAATAGTGTTTTACATACCCATCAAATAATTCAGAAAGACTGAGCCCCTGCAGTTTTTGATGCTTTTCTGCCAGTTCCAGATATTCGCAGGCGTGAAGCAAAGCTTCATATTCGCTTGTAAACTGTGGAAAATAGCGGCGGTTTTTACGGCTGTGAATAATTTTACGATAGCGTTCATATTCGCCCACTCCTCGTTCGATATTCTCACGAATACGAGCTATAATAGATATATCAAAATCCTCAAAGGTATCACACTCTATAATTTCTTCGATAGCCCATGTTCTTACGCGTTCTGCAAGTCCTAGCTTCTCAGCCACAAAATCGGCCAGTCTACTATATGAATCCCAAAGCTGGCTGTTTTTCATCAGATTGTCTACAAAGACAAAGCAGTTGGGATTGTCTGCTACGAACATCTTCCAATCTTTTGGTATGGAGCCGCCCAAGCTATGGTACAAATGAGTGCATAACAAGAGGATTAGCAGCTTTTCAAGACTTTGCTCGTTAAAGCTATAATCATAGGATTTAAATATCATCCGCCACAGGGCATCCAGATTGCCAAACTTACTCACGTTGTCATATATAGTGCTTTCACCGTTCACCATTTCAATGAGAAGCGTTCGTACCACCTGATCAAAATTTGGCGCCGGCAGTTTGCAAAGCGCCGAATGAACGCCCAGGTCAATCTTGGTTTCAGAATACGATGGCCCAAAGTTGTAGCTTTCAAACCGCTTGAACCGTTCACTGTTACGAAAAAACAGCTTATATTTTTCCATCACATGACGAAGCGCACCCTCGACACCCAATAACAGCATATTGTTGGATGTTTCATCAGCGGAAAAGATCTGACTGTACTTAATAGTATCGGTTAGCCAATTTTCACGATTAAGTGGACGGGGCAATGGCGAATAAACCAACAGATTGCTCTCCTGATCGGTTTCCTCTATGTACATCTTGACAGCAAACATATTGTTGTAGTACAGCTTAATAATCTTTACATCGGTAAGCATCAGGCTGTCGATGTCCTCGGCAAACACGCCTTCTTCATCATACCAAAAAACAATGCTACGCTTCGCCCCCTGTGAAAGTTCACGGACAAACTGCCGCTCCAGTGATTTTTTTACTTCGGTTAGGTTCATTATGTAGTTCCCCCTTGCTTCACTGGCGCTAAAGGAAGTTTAGAGTATTCTGCATGAGAATTCCATTCAGAAATTGACATAACTTCGAAATTCTCAATCAGCTTTCCAGCTTTCCCAATTTGCATTTTAAAAGGGAGTTTATTTGCAATGGCATTACGTAACATTTTCCTGTCTGTAACTCCAGCATTAGGATATTCCACGATGTATATATATTTTACTGGCTTACTTTTTCTTTCCAATGATAAATAGTGCAGGCTATCATAAAACTTACGTGCTACATTATCAATCTTTTTTGGTACAGATGGATTAAATGCACCCGGATTAGCTGCATTAGGTAAATTGGCATTCTTATATTCAATTAACAAAACAAACTCTGATGTTTCCGCAATAAAATCAGAATCACACAAAAAAGTCCCGGAAGAATGATAAAGGTTATGCATCTGGTCTGTAGACCACATTGCGGTAGAGCAATCGAGTTGATATGCACCGTTTTCTTCCACATGAATACCTCCAGTCACCTTACTCCCCCCTCGTAGTCTGCTCAAAAACTTCGTCCAGTAGTTTGTTATAAGCATCAGCTATGGTATTATGCTCCAAATCCTTAAAAGTGTCACTCGTTTCCAATGAGATACTGTCCATGCCCCTATAAAGTGAATGAAAACGAATGCGTTTTTTTTCAGAACTATATAACTCTAAATACTTTGCCAAAACATAATCATGTGTGGCTATAAAAACTTGAACTCCTGCACTTTGTAAAGTATACAACATCTCAACCAGTAAGGGGATGTGTTTTGGGGTAATATTTGCCTCAGGTTCGTCCCAGAACAATATCGAACCTCTTGAAATCAAACCCGTTTCAACCAGACGCCATAAAACTGATAATTTTTTGAATCCTTCAGCTTCACTTTGAAAGCTAACTTTATGACCAGCGCGCAGAATAAAGTATCTATCTTTTTCAAATAATACGGTTCCTTCAATTATCTGCTTTATATTATCTAATATAGTTTGGGCTGTTGGGGATAGAGTACGCAAATTTGACATTCCAGACTTAAACAGAATGTCTACAAGTGTTTTATCAAATGGGATAGTTCTCTCTATATAGTCCTTTTCAATACCCGCATGAGTGAGCATTTCCTTAGCAGGGATAAATGCAGTTTGAAGCGTTTCCTTTTCTCTCTGTCCTTCAATTTGAAAGGTTATCATTACATTGTTCAAAGGTGGCTCCAGCCGTTCGTCATCTGCAATGTTATCTTTAAAAACAGCTTGATACAAATACTTCTTTTCATTTATGTCAACAGTAAATGCCAGTGGTTTGCTTATCTGATTAATTAAAAAGCTAAGTTGTTCACTATGAAAGCACTTGCATAATGTTTTAAAAAAGAGAAGCTTTGTATTTTGAGATAATGTCCCACTCTCACAAAATGCATATAATAACTTCAATAAATGCGTTTTTCCAGTTCCATTTTCCCCAATGAAAACATTTATACCATCACAAAATTCAGCGTCCATTTTATCAAATACAGTAAAGTTTTCCAGTGATATTTTTTTAAGTGACATTATAATCGCTCCTTTCTTATACGTATTCCTAGTATACCTCAAATCTTAGATAATAAATCCATCTGAATCGTTTTTCCATTATCCAACGGCACTTCCACGTCTTGGAACTTTGCATAGTTGACCTTTACGCCATCATCTAATTCAAGTTCAATCTGCCGATGGGCAATATGCGCTACAATCTGATCATAGGTGCGGCATTCTTCAATTTTGCTTTGCAGCGACTCAATTTCCTTGCGGTAGGTGGCTTTCTCGCGAGCGTTATCAGTAGCACTAGATAGCATTTCCCACCTACTGATTTCCGCTTCATATTTGCGCTGGAGCGGGTGAAGGTAGTCCGTACGCACTCGCGCTACAGTATATTTATCATAACGGTGCAGATAAAACAGCGCCTTGAAGCCGTCTTTTTTACCGCTGTCCAACAGCCAATAGATGGGGCGCTTTTGATATATCTTCAAGTGATCTTTGTAAAAATCGCTGAGGAAATACCGACGTATTCTGTCCTTCGCGGAGCCGTTTGCATTGGGATACAAAGCGTCGGCAATAAAGTTCAGGTTTTCGTCCAGTGTGGCATCACCGTATATAATACGAACAAATTCAGTGAAACGTACCACAATATCGTCATCAAAATAATCAGCGGAGCCAATAGGCAGAATGTCGTCATCCTCTGGCAAGAAAATTTTGTAGTGAGACATATCAAATACGCCGCCGGCGAACACCTGCCCTTGCTCGTCCAAGCTGTAACGCCCAAACATGCAACCAACGGCATAGGACATAAAGCTGCGGATGTCGCGACCAAGGTCGGCCTTGCGAACAGTAACGTCCTTATCCTCAACCTCCGAGCCCAGTTCGTCCTGTAATCCATAGATATCAAAGAAAATGCGGTTGAGTTCTTCTTCGTTGGATTTGAGCTTAGCAAATTGTTCATCAGTAAAACGTTCCCAGGCTTCAAAAGCCTGAGCTATGGGTGCCATCTCCTTGCTCCACTCAACAACGGTGGGGCCTTCAACAATGTCATCTGCATACAATAATGGTTCTGCTTCTTCGTAATTACCCTTGAATGTTATAAATGGATGGATTTTAAAATCCCACGAGGTTTCAAAAGAATCCCATTCGACTTGCGATATTCTGATGCTTTCTTCCACGATTTTACAGATAAATTCTTTTTGTTCTTCATATCCAAGAAGAGGGAGTTCTCCCACAACTCCACAAGTCACATTCATCGTTTCGCCTCGAATTTTTAAGAGACGATCAAAAAGTTTGGAATTTAACGATGCGAGTAGTGGAAATAGATCATTTCCAAAAGCCGATGGTGCGGCATCATTAAATGCATATCCCGTGGGCCTATATCGAAAAGTTGTAGTTCCTGTTCCAACTTTACCCCATGTTATAGCATCACGAAATAGGTATTGCAAATTTTGTGGACGAGAACGTAGTGACCCATCTTCATTTCGATAATTTCTAATGCGATAACCATCATCTTCCCAGTCCATAATATAGATACAACCAAGATACCACTTTCTTGTAGTTCCAGCTTTATCAGTTAATATCCATTTCAAATTCTTACCAATCTTATCTTTTCTCACTTCCCAAAACATATGAATAAAAACTTCATCATTTCGTGTCCCAACACCTTCTCTAACATCAAATTTACTTGAAATTAATGGCCTGCCATACAATTCACAGATTTCCTTGCTTACCCAATATGCGGTTATAGGTGTATTGGGTAAACGCTCAAAGTTTTCATTAGATGCAATATACTGATTGTTATGCTTTAAAAAAGCGGATTCTTTGGAATTTTGATCGGAATATTCTGTAAGTCTGAAGTAAACACCTTGATATTTCGCAATGTGGCGTGCCCGAAATACAAAAGCGGTAGTCTGAACAACTTCACCACTTATTTCTTCAAATGCGCGGGCACCCAAATGTGCCATATTAATAATATCTTTTTCATTCAAAATCTGTGCTCGCAATTTCGTATAACTGGATAGCGACATCCAAGACTGCATTGTAACCATCCCTTGAAAGCCTGCATACCTATTGAGTTCACTACATCTTTCAATAAAAACTGCAAACAGGTCCGTTTTACTATATGGATAGTGCTTTTTTGCATATTCTGATTGTTTTACACTTGGAGTCATATACGGCGGATTCGTTACCACCACATCATACTCTCGATTCAAAATTTGAGCTATATCCAATATCTCCAGCAATACATCAGACACTTGCTCAATATCCACCGCATCCATATGTATCTGACCGGGTTGCATAGCTTTCGCAAAACAACGGAGCTTATTATATTCCAGGTTCTGTTCAATTTTTAGTATAGAGCCATATTCCCGTGCATCGGAAAATAAGTCCACTAGATATGTAAATCCATCTTTGCATTCTTTTTGATCGGTATCGCTCATACCATATCCCATATAATTCAGGTGATGCTGCCGTACTCCATCGGATTCAATTACGGCATGGACATGGGGTTGAGGGATGTTCTCACCATTTCTCGGACGGAAAAATCGGCGGTTATAACTACGAGCTTTCATCATCAAGGCAAAATAGGCTAGCTGAGCTGCGCGCCCGTCAATATCCAGACCGTAGATATTGTTCTGCAAAATCAGGCCAGGTATCTCACGTTCCGCATAGCCCTGACTAACGTAAATTTGATACAGCACGTCAAATGCATACACCAAAATATGTCCGCTACCCATGCAGGGATCAATAATCTTTATATCTTCCGGATGCTTTACTCTGCTTTGTTTTCTAAGCTCCATCAGTTTTTCAGTGACCTCCGGCTCCTGCTCAGCTTCTTCAATATAATATCTCCAGCCATAATAACTAGCGTTCATGTAATCACTCGACAGATCAGATTCCTCTTTGTCTCGTTCAAGCCACAACCGCCCCAGGCTATTTTCCACCATGTATTTTACAATCCATTCCGGGGTGAAAAGCTGGGTAGCAGCAGGAATGGTTTCCTTGTTGATTTTTACGTTTCTTTTCAGTGCCGCAAAAACCTCATCCTTTTTTTCCGAGATATAATACTGATACAGCCAGCCGATAATCTGTACCTGATCCCTAAAATCATCCTCTTTTATGGCGTTGACCAAATCATATACGACACCCCCTTTTTGAAAAAGAGAATCCGGAAGCAACAGTTCGGTATAGTCATTGATCTTCTGGAACATGCTCGGCAGAATATCGTGCAAGGCATTGCATTGAGAAATCAGGATATATTTATACAACTTTTCAGATGCTCCAGGACTGGTGTCAGAACGAAGTTGGAAAATTTTATTCTGATTGACAAAGGGTAACCGCTCGGCTTCACGCATGGCGTCCGGCTCAACCCTGCCTGATTCGACACTGGAGAGAACGCGGATACCTGAAGGCAAATATTCATTAATCTCCATGTAACGTAGGCCTATCAGGCGGTTAAACCATGTGTAGGCCACTTCCTCCAGCACATGACTAAACGCCTTTTCATTATCCATTTCATCATTAAGCTGGGCAAGATAGGCGCACAGCTTTTTACGTGCTTCCATCTGCTTATCTGTCAGGAAGATTCCATCCGCACGCAATTTCACTGTCGCTGCTTCGGATGGCTCTGCGTAATTCTCAAAGATATAAAGGGCAGCCATTTTTGTTCTGACTGCATCCATCAGCTTCCGACGCGCTGCCACCGCATAATTTTTAATTGCTGTTTTATCCATATTCTCTACCCTCACATATTTATAACATAACCAGCCAAATGACATGCGGGCTTGCAATAGCACCTAACATAGCTACAATCGCAATTATTAGCATAATTACATTCATTCGTTTGCTTTTCACTAATTCAGCTTAGCTGCATCATACTCGCCTTTTTGCAAATCGAATAACTCTTTAAGCTGATTGTAGTTTTGTGTCAAGATTTCATTATGTCTGTTTTGCTGATCTAATTGTTTTTTCAGTAGCTCATATTGTTTTTCCATGCAATACCACATCGTATCTTCTTCTGCAATTTCTGGCATCTCAAATATAGGGATCAGCGGTGTGTAAGGTTGAATATTTTCGAGCAGTTTGCTCATATCAATTCCATGAAATTTGGAAAAATCATAATTGTACATTCAACCTCCATGCTACTAGATTATACGTATTGTAGTATCCTCTGCAAGCTCTGCTTCCAACTTTACACGAAGTTCATTCAACAGCATCTCAATATCCTGCTTGCTGGAGATAATGTTTGTTCCTGTAATTAGTGTTTTTAAGCTGATATTTTTCGTTTTGCGCACAGGCTCCCGTGGCACTTTTTCGGAGCTTCCGGCCTGTTCTGTGGCAAGGCGGGTTTCTTCGTCATCAAAGCACTGGATAAAACGCTGTTTCATGCGGTCACTTTCAGTACGCATGGCAATTGCCTCATAAATATTATTTGCATGGGAAAGCCTATCAAGAAGCGCCCCGAAATCTTCTTGCACCTTATTTGAAAATATATCAGCAAAAGCCCGGCGCTTTAAATCATTGCGCGTGGCCTCCCAATCAGCTTCAATATCTAAACGGATGGGTTCACACTCTTCTACCAACAAATCACCAAACCGCTTGATAAATTCTTCCACCAACTCCGGCAACTTATGAATTTCCGAATACGGAGACTGGAGCTGTGTAATTTTTTCCATATCATTTGCGACCTGGATGGTTTCCGGGTCAAGCACATAGGAACGATTACCCTCGTAAATAGTGAGCATTTTAAGCGCCTTATCAAAAATATCACGCTGGTTCTTGAAAAATTTCTTGATATCCTGAACATCTTCCTCATAGTCCAGCAGAGCATCCTTTTCATCTTGCAGATAATCAAAAAAAGCTTTAATGTCTTTAATCCTGAGTATCTGCTCCAACAGTTTTTTTCCGTTTTCCAATACAGCCTTACCCGGATAATGAGCCTTTCTGTATTCATCCAGAAGCTGTCTGATGCCAGGGTTTTGGCTGTCATGGCGGTCAAGCTCCTTTGATGCAAAATCCCGTATACGGACCATCAGCCCATCTTCATCTCCCGGTACATCACTTCTTCCGAACACGTCTCTTGCGATATTTTTCGCATTTATTAAATTAGCAGGAGTGATTTTTACCCGTGTTTTAAGCATCACACGGTCAAGATAGTCCCGTTTTGTGACATAATTAATCACGTTAATATCGTCAGCGGTGATGGTATTTCCGTTAAGGTCAAGTCGCACCTCCTGTTTTTTAAACAGAGTAAGAACAATTCCAGCAATATCATTATCTTCCCAATGATAAGGTATCTTGCTGAATTGTTCTATCACGGCCCGCATAGTGAGAGGGATGTTCTTAAAGGAACTTCGCCCGATCACCTCAGACATTTCTGTGATGGCAAGATGGTTTGGTTCTACAAATTCCATTCCATCCAAAGTAACTTGTGTATCCCGACTAGTCAGAATTTCGCGAAGGCTGTCGGTTGTGAAAAAAGGATCCGTAATATAGTTTTGTTTGGTGTATATGCTCTCCACTAAAGTCCTGAACGCCTCATTTATACGCTCGGAAGGTTGCTTTTCCTTGATATCCAGGCGATTTCCGTTCACATAGATATCAGCCTTTTTCAACGCTTCAATAATCAGCTCCCTGCACCGCTCTGCACGCTGCTTGCTCTCGCGAATTTTTGTTGTTTTGATATCTTCCACAGTATCAGTAGTAGATTTGCCCGAAGTACGGCGTATGTAAGTATCAATTTGCAGAGACTGTTCCATTTCTTCAATAAATGACATATCATCAGGCAAGGATACAATTACATTGCGTTCACGCATAGAGAGGGACTTCAATTCCATATTGGATGCTCCGCCGTGGGCATAAATTGGAGTCAAAATGCGAATGCCGATTTCCTCTTTTTGCGTACCGCGCGGTCTATCATCGATGATGGTATTAAACGCAAAATTATAGCGTTCATTATAGCGGTACTTTTTATTTAAACCAAACAGGGTAGAGAAAATATCATCGCCCACCTTGTCAATTATCTCACTAGCATCAATCTTGATTTCTCTGATTTCACGGTTGACGTCCTGCTCTTCATTGGTCAGGAAAATAAACTGATTGCCATTCTTGATAATCAGCTTTTGTTTTTCCAGCCGACGCAGAGAAGAGTCAATCTTCTTTTTCGTCTCAATCTTGTCTTGGTCAATGTTCTGAATCATAATGGTAGTGATATTCTCCAGATTGGCAGGTAACGTGTTGGAGATATATTTCACCATGAACAAAACTTTCAACACTTTAAGGTCATATGGCTGCAACGCTCCGTCTGACCGTTCCGCACTGTCCTCAGCATCAGAAATCACCTTACGTATATTATGATCAAGAAAGGTTTCGACCGTCTTATAGAAAGCGTCAAAGGGGATCAAAATGCCGTCATCAAAACTAGCATACTGAATAGCCGCCTCCTGAAAAGCATTAAGCAAGGAGCGTTCACCTTCTGACAAGTGCTTACCTGATGCCCCATGGGTGCGGATACCACTGAAAACCGCTTGCAATAAATTGAATTGATATGGGATAAATGGATAAACATCTACAAAATCATCTTCGGTTGAATACAAACGTTTCTCCGGTGTATCCGGTGAAAATGTGATCAAATTTTTTAAAATTGCAGCTTTATCAGCATACAGAAACCGCAGTTTTTCGGCAGCGGTATCGGTCTTTGCAAGAAGCCTCTTTTTGATTACTTCGTCCACATTTGCTGAAGAAAGTGAAAGTCGCGTATCAAAGCGCCCGATAATTTTAGAAAAATTGTCACGGTCAACTTTGGTAATTGAATCAATGTCCTGTTGACTGGTCGCGATTACCCAAGCCTGTCCGCCACACTCGTTACCAAGACTCTCTACTACTGATTGCAGATTGAGCATAAGACCGCTATCGCTGCCAATGTACTGGCCTATTTCATCGCATAGAAAAATGACAAAGTGCTTTTTACCGTTATACTTAGATTTTGCCTCAATGTATTCACGTACCTTACGGGCGAAAGCGCTGATATCGATGGAATAATTTTTTTCAGCCTTGTCATACCAGTTCTGAGCGGCACCCTGGCTCATTTTGGTTGTATCGGCAAGTGACTGCACAATATTGTCTTCTTCAAAATAGAAATCTTCACGGGCATCCTCCCATTCATTTCCAGACAGTTCTTTGAAGCGGGCACGAAAAGCGTCATACACGCCATCCTTGGTCATCTGACGTTCCAGATCGGCAATCCATGGCATACTGCCGCAGAAGCCCTGCATCTTGTTAAACATCTTCATAAAAACTTTAACAATAGCATCCTTGTTAATCTTTGAGTCAGCATCTGCCTCTGCGTCGATATTGAAAAGAATAACATCTGCACTGGTATTAGCAGCTACCTGTATGTCGGCCATGATACGACTATCAGCAAGCTTTTCCTCAAAAAAACTAATGGCTTTTTTGCCGCCATATTCTTTGCCCGACAGCAGGTATGATAGAATTTTCAAAAAGTGCGATTTACCACTTCCAAAGAAGCCGCTGATCCAAACGCCCATTTTATCAGTACGATGCAATGTGCCCTTGAGATAATTCTCAAAGAATTTATCGAAGTGCCGATTAAGTTCTTTAGTCACGACATACTCGTCCAACTCCTGTGTAATTATATCAGTAGAATCCTGACCTATTTTCACAACACCCTGAATTTGTCTTTCGATGTTTTTTTTGAACATATCATTAATTTGCATAATCGTCGCACTCCTACCTTTCAATAAGTTTAAATGCCCGGTAATAATTATCATCGGTGATTTCTCCAAACAGACGAAGTTCATTTGTATATTCTCCAGGAAAAAACATAACTAAAGGATTTCTGTCTATCCGACTGTGTAGGTTATTCAGAACAGTATGTGAGCGAATAACTGGCCACGCTTTCCCAATTCCGGTTAGAAAAATTACATCTCGTTCCGGTATAAGGCTCCTCGAAATTTTATTGATAATTAAATCACCGTCTAGTGTGAGCCGAAGCGTTTTCTTTATGGGGTTGATAATCGCTTCACTCCCTTTAGCATCTTCCATCGCAATTACCTTATCCAGATAATTCTTCTCCCTGAGAACTTCCAACAAAAGGTCATACAAGTCAAAGCGAATGATGCGCACATCATCATGTAAACCATTGATCCGCTCAAGCAAATAATCTGTATGAGCACGCACTGCCATTTCATCTTCAGCGTCATAATCAAATATCCAGAAATTGATTTCATTCGCAGTGCCCCGACCCGTGCGAAAATTTGGATCCAGTATCTTTTCTTCAATCAGATCAAGTCGTTTATTTAATGTCATTTCAGCTAACCTCCAATAACATAACTCTTGCGTACAATGCATTCTCACCACCCAGCAGACCCAATAAATCGCAGTCAACAAAAGCCTTTTGGATGAACAGTACATCTCCACTTCTTTTCGCAAGGTCAGCCTCACACAAAATATTTTTATATGTGTTACGAATACGAACAAGAGTAGTGCTTGTCCACTTAGATACTGTATCACTTTCATGCGACTTTCGTTCAATGAAGTCAATAAAGTCCTTGTCGGCGATCTCTTTTTTACCAACATGATAGAGATCAACGTAAACTTCACTCATGTATTCATATAACAAGCGATCCGCTTTGATCAAAGCTAGAAAAGCAATCAATCTCGCATCTTTTTCACTACTATTGGAGATAACCGATATGAGTACATCATCAAGGGTTAACAGGCGTTTTGTCATACGGAGCGGAACATCCCGACGTCGCTTTTCACGTTCCAGTTGATAGATATTACTTTGCATTGACATTTCAACGATTTCATTGACGCTTTTGCCTTCACATAGAAACTGAGCCGTTCTTCGCATTTCGGAAAACATGAACGGCATGTCTTTAATAGAGGATGTATACGGTAACTCTCTTGTCAAATTTTACACCCCCTGATCTTTTGGTTCTTTGTCCGGTATCATTTCCATCACGTCGCCAATATCGCATGACAGTACACTGCAAATACGTCCCATTACTTCCATACTTACAGGCTGATCTTTTGATAACTTTGCTAAAGTTGTAGTGCTTATGCTGGCAAGTTGAAGTAAATCCGTCTTTTTTAAATTTTTATCTAAAAGAATTTTCCATAGCTTAATATACTTTACCGACATAAAGAAACCTCCAATAACCCCTCGATAGTATAACTAATATTATCATGCCAGCATTAGAAATGCAATTTATTTCTGAAAACGCTTAATTTTATTTGTACTATTTAAATCTAATTTTCATGTATACTTCTGATTTGGAATAGTCTACTTACTTGTAAGTCGAGAAGCCACTTTGTAAAGTAAGAAGCAATGTTTGTAAACGACAACTGAATATTTGTAACCGAAATGCCACTTTTGTAATCGAAATGCAGTTTTTTTAAACAAGATGCCACTTTTGTAACCCAAATGCAGTTTGATTTTTGGCTTTTATTGAAGTATGATAATAAATATGAGCATGCAAAGGGTGGTCGACTCCCTCTCGATTTTTTTGTAATCGAAAAATTTCACCCCTTTATTCCTTAGACAGATAAATGGTTGGCGGCACGCAAATTTATTATTTTTTGAGAAGAGCTGGTTTTAACATGATGTCACTAGCGGTAACCAGTGAATATCCTAGTTTATGTAAAACATCTTCCCCGTGATAAAAGCTGAATGTTTCGTAGGGACTGCGATTATTCAGCTTTTTTCTTTTGTATGAATTAATGTGATTCAACATTAAGCTGATATCTTCCTGTGTAAGATTATTAAAGCCAGTGCCTTTTGGAAGCACTCTTCGAATTAACTCATGATTCACTTCTATTGCACCTTTTTGGTAAGGACTTCCTTCATCTACAGTAGGGAGTGCTGGCATGCCTCTTTGCCCTTTTCAATCCTCATCGCACATCTCCAGACAACCTTACCTACTAAGTCTAGTCAATGCTTAAAAACCATGATAAAAGCCAGTATTACTTGACATCTAAATTATTAAATCTAGTTATCTTTGTACTGCATCCATTTATTATTACGGACACTCAGTTTAGCTGCAAACGCAATCTCATAAATAATTCTTTTTTCATAACTTGTACAGTCCTCTAAAAGCTGCACAAGTTCTATACGATACTCCATTGGGTCATTTACCTGATTCCCATTTAAAAAATGATCTACTGTTACTCCAAGAACATCCGCAATCCTTACCAAAGACTCAAGGCTTGCTTGTTTTTTTGCAGTTTCAATATGACTTATGTAAGTCACAGACATATCAATCTGTTCGGCCAGAACTGCCTGAGACATTCGCTTCTGCAGCCGAGATTCTTTTACCCTTCGTCCAATAATTTTAAAATTCAATGACATATATTATCCTCCTATTATGTATAATATTGTATTTATTTTACATAATAGACTAAATCTTCCTCTTTCATATATAAATATTGCAATATAAGTACTAAAAGGTCAACTTATAAATAATAATTGAATAATTTTGTCATAAAAATGAACTACAGGTATACAAATTGACTTGTAGTTCATTTTCTTTTTATCTCCTACCTTATATAATTTTTTTATAACTATATTTGCAGGAGAAGCTTACAATGAAAGAAAACGATACAATATTAAAGGATATTGAAAGTCAGAAAGCACGTATCCGGGCACGATATAAAGGTATTGGCTTGGATGAACTTGATGTCATCCCAGCTGCACCGAAAGAAAATTTTTACGAAGGCACAACGGAGAAGCGAGTGGCAGTATATGCACGGGTTTCTACCGACGATCCACGTCAAACATCTTCCTATGAGCTTCAAAAAAATCATTATGCAGATATTGTCAGTCGCCACCCCGGCTGGAGCCTGGTTGATATCTATGCAGATGAAGGTATCTCTGGGACATCACTTCAGCACCGTAATGCTTTCATAAAAATGATTGAAGATTGCCAAGACCATAAAATAGATTTAATCGTAACAAAAACTGTAGCTCGTTTTGCAAGAAATATATTGGACTGTATCGGTTATGTACGACAGTTGGCAGCTATGCAGCCTCCCGTTGGTGTTTTCTTTGAAACCGAGAATATATACACCCTTAACAGCAACAGTGAGATGCTTTTATCTTTTATGGCCACAATGGCTCAAGAAGAATCACATAACAAAAGCGAAATTATGAATTCTTCCATTGAAATGCGGTTCCGTAGAGGTATATTCCTAACCCCACCACTACTTGGGTACGATCAGGATGTCGATGGAGAGCTTATTATTAATGAAGCGGAAGCAGAAACAGTGCGCTTAATCTTCTTCATGTACCTCTATGGATATACCTGTGCTCAAATTGCCGACACAATGACCAAACTCGGACGCCGTACGAAAAAAAACAATACACTGTGGTCGCCAGGCTCAATTCTACAAATCTTACAGAATGAACGTCATTGTGGTGACGTTCTTGCCCGAAAAACATGGACGCCCAATTATCTTGACCATAAGTCTAAGAAAAATAAACAAGATCGTAATCAATATCGAAAGCGAGATCATCATGTTGCTATAATTTCCAAAGATGATTTCATTGCGGTTCAGCGGTTGATCAGCAATGCACGGTATGGTAATAAAGGAATTTTGCCTGAGCTAAAAGTGATTTGTGATGGTTCACTAAAGGGGTTCGTATCAGTAAATCCCCGATGGGCTGCGTTTTCTGCTGATGATTATAGAGCCGCATCTGATAGTATCTATGAAAATGTAAATGAACTGCCAACAGACAGAATGCAAGTTGAAGCACAATCCGGTGATTTTGATCTACGCGGGTTTGAAATTGCGCGCTCCCAGTTCTTTGATACTGCTAGAAAATTATGTGTCACTTTCTCCACTGATAGTATCGTATTCAGTACAGAATGTATTCGAAAATTAGAAAAAACTCTTTATATAGAAATACTTATTCATCCAAATGAGCATCTACTTGTAGTACGCCCGTGTACAAAAGAGACAAAGAACGCTATCCAGTGGGCAAATCTCAATGAAGGTCAATATTATTCCCGCACTGTCAGCTGTGCAGCATACATAAAAACACTGTATAATCTCTTTAGCTGGAAACAAGGCTACAAATATCGCATGCGGGGTATATGCAGACAAAAAGATAATGAAGCAGTCGTCATTTTTGATATAAAAGAAACAGAGATATTTATACCGCAGGATTCTCTTGGATCAGATCGAGGAAAAACAACGGAAGATTCTATACTTCCCAATGATGTTCAGCCATTTACCATAGGTACTAAAAAGGACATAATGGCATATCCCTCAACTTGGGCAGACAATTTTGGCAATAACTTTTATCGGCATGCGCAAGCTCGGGAGTTAGCGAATTTTGACAAAAAAGGTATTTGGAATCTTAACGAAGAGGGGCAGCCGTTTTCTGATTCTCCAAGACTTAATATCACAAATGTCGAGGTTATTGGTAGTACTATAAAGCAAATGATTTGCAATATGGAACAGGAGATTGTTAAAGATGGTGAATAAATTAACCTTACCAGATGACGAGGGAAGTATGACATTTCAAACATTAAATGAGCAATCATCAGCTGACATTGAAGGGGTTATACAAGACGATGATTTTAGTTATGACGGTTATCAGGTAGTCCGCCGTGAATTTTTTGCTCATGTATACGAACCTTCTATTACTTTTAATAATTGCAAAGTTTCGCTAAATACAGCATGCCTGACGCAAATGCCGGAGGTAAATTATGTTCAAATACTAGTAAATCCGGAGGATAAGAAACTTGCCGTCCGCCCCAGCGATGAAGACGAAAAAGATTCTTTTCTTTGGTGTACTACAAGAGGGACAAAACGGAAACCAAAGCAGATAACCTGCCGCATGTTTTTTGCTAAGGTTATTCAATTAATGAATTGGAATCCAGACTACCGTTATAAGTTACTCGGGAAGCTAATCCGAAGCGGCAGTGAACACCTCTTTATCTTTGATCTTACAGCAACAGAAACCTACCAGCGCTTTCTCAGTGATAATGAGAAGCCTAAGACTTCTCGCACACCTGTGTTTCCAGTGGAATGGCAAAATCAGTTTGGATTACCGGTTGAAGAACACCGCAAACTTCTTCAAGTAAATATTTTTGACGGCTATACCATATTTGGTATTAAGGAAAAAATAACGGAAGTCGCAGTAAATGCATCCGAAGAACAGCCTACCAAGGAGGATGATAAGACATGACTATAAACACCCTTTCAAGTCCAGTTATATTGGTTGATCTCAAAAAGTACCGTATCAGGGTACATAAAAATACACTTCATTCGATTGGTGATCCTAATTACATTCTGCTGTTAGTAAATCCAGAAGAACGCACTCTTGCAATTCTTCCAAGCAATAGTTCCGATCTACGGGCTCATCAAATAACAAAGGCTTCTCTTGTAGATAAAAAGTCTTTTGAATTATACAGCAGCTCACTTGTTAAAAGTCTGCGGGATTTATGCAGCAGCTGGCAGGATAACCAATCTTATCGTCTGTATGGCGAAATAATTTCTAATGAAGGAGTAGCTCAGTTTCACATGGATAATTCTGTTCTGGTGAACTGTGCTAAATCATAATACCATGGCAGAATACTATATTTATAAGCTGAAAATCGACACTGATTTTAAGCAATTAATTCCTCCTTTATCGGTAGATGAGTTGCAGCAGCTGGAGCAAAATATTATTCAAGATGGATGCCTTGAGCCGTTGTATGTTTGGAACACTACAATTCTTGATGGCCATAACCATTATGAAATATGCGCCAGGCTGCATATTCCCTTTACGATCCAACGTATATATCTCAAGAACCGCGAAGAAGGAATAGTATGGATTTGCGCTAAGCAACTGAGTCGCACCAATTTAACAGATGAAATGCGTAAATACCTGATTGGAAAAAGATACGAAATTGAAAAAATACTTGGTGCCCATAATGCTATCGGAATAAACCAACACATAAAAAAAGAAGTTAAGACTAAAATATTGTCCGAACCATCTTTTGGTGCATCTGCTGGTGAGATAAGAGAACGGCTTGGAGAAGAGTATAATATTTCTCAGGCCTCAATACTAAATTATGAAAAGTATACTCAGGCACTGGACTCGTTATCCAACATAGTTCCTGACTTTGTTTCCAAGATATTAGCCAGCGAGATAAAGTTATCACTTGAGAATACAATTTTACTGCCTCGGTTATCCAGACAGGAAATTAGACACGTGAGCCAATTAGCATCCGATGATACCAAAGAGTTCGTTACCTATTTACGAAAGATTTTTCTTAATCAAGTTTCATCCGAGAAGCCTCCTCTCTTAATACCTGCGGGTTCAGTGAAAGAAATGCCCGCTTATGACCCAGATGCAGAGATATCAAGCCTTGCATTGACCATCCCTTCCTGGATCAGTTCAATTAACCGGGTCCATTCTTCCGCTGAACTCAGTGATATAACAGACAATGCTCGCTGTAAACTCGAGAACGAGCTGATTAAATTAAAAGAAACGGTTGATCATATGCTTATAGCTATGAAGGAGGTAATTCAATGAACGAATACAGCGCTTTTGTTCCCAAAGTACATTTTGAGCAGATCCTGATTAAAAACCTGGTGTCTAATCAGGAATATCAAAGAAATTTGTCCATTGCCCATGTTCAGCGAACGGTTGAGAATTTTGATTTATATCAAATCAATCCCGTGAAGGTCAGCCGTCGCGATGGTATTAATTATGTATTCAATGGACAGCACACAATTGAAATTATTGCAATAGTATCCAGGTCACGTGAAACCCCAGTCTGGTGTATGATTTATGATGATTTGGAATATACCCAGGAGGCAGATATATTTGCAAACCAGTTGAAATATGTCAAGCCGCTTCTGCCATATGAAATCTTTATGGCAAATGTTGAAGCCGGTAATGATGAACAAATCATCATCAAAACTCTGGTGGAATCATACGGCTTATTTATATCAGCCGGAAAGGTTCCTGGCGGCATTTGTGCCGTAGCATGTTTAGAGTACATTTTCCGGAATTTTGGTTTCCATGTACTGGATCGTACTTTACGCCTATGTGTCGGAACATGGGAAGGTGACTATAATTCCATGTCTTCTAATATGCTGAAAGGAATAGCCCAACTTATTGTAGCATTTGGAGATGTCCTAAAGGACGACATTTTCAAGGAGAAAGTCGGAAATTTCTCTTCTAAAGAAATTGGACGAACTGCTAAGGAAAGAAAAGCCGGGTCTTTAGGTTATTCCGAGGCTATGCTTCTCGCATACAATAAAAAGATGAAAGCGCCATTAAAATGGACAAAATTGTATAAGTCTAAATCTGCTTCAGCAAATGACAACTTTGAAATGGAATCTGATGATAGCTCCTTTGTTTCAGAAGGGAAAATAAACGGGTAAGATTAAATCACCATATAGCATATCTTTTTCTTTTACAGTGACAACAAATGCTATCATCTTCTTACTTATTATTAAATCCTATATTTCACCATAATTCCTAATTAAAACTGAATTTCAGGAATATTACTGAATATGTCATTTATCAACCCTGCCAACAATAAAGTCCCCAGCTCACTGCCTGAGGATTTTATTCTTAACAGTATTTCTTTAACATAGTCATCCTCCGCTGAATTGCAGGACTGATTCAATTTCTTGAAATCCATCGTTGGAAGCATGGTGTTCAGGCGTTCAATATAGGACGCCTGCAGATCCTTGTTTTTCATACTTGATTCCACCCCTCATTCAAATTTCATACCGAATTGTTCGGCTTCGTTTTCCGACTGCCCTTGCTGGTCTGACTCAATGAAATTGACATACTCTCCGATGATGTTCAGGGCTTCCTCATAACTGCCGGAAGTACTGGCTCTCTCAAACATCTCATTAGCCTGCTTTCCCATGCCAGCTGCTTTCAATGTACGGGAGGCAATTCCCATCAAATTGAATATGTTTCCGTTAGCGCCGATCAATGGCTCATCCGGTTTCTGTTTTTGTGCCAGCTCCGGTTGTGAGACGGCGGTAAAGCTGTCAACGTTATGTGACTAACCGCATAATGAGGATTATGCATTGCAAATAAAAATGTGAAGCGATTCGTATCGAACCCCTTTGTTGTATTAAGTTTAAGAGAAAAGACTTTGCATAATATACTTGGAAAAGGTGATACTAACCAGTGTCAAACTAATGCAGGAGGTACACTGATTGGAATCATTAACAATAACTGAGCTAATAGAAAAGGCTCACGAAAATTTACTAAAGCAAAATCTAAGCGAGAGATATATCAGGCGGCATAAGCACATTTGGAAGCTCTTCTCAAACTATGCCCACAAGCATAAAATCACGTGTTTTAGCTCAGAACTGGTAGGCTGTTTTTTAAAAGAAGAATTGAATATTGAGTATACAGATGAAAATTTAAATGGTAATATATCTGTCCATGATTTTGAGACATTTGTCCGTCCCTTGCTTATGCTGTCTATTTTGCAATCAGGAGGAACAATTCTCCGTATATCCAAATTTAACAGAACAGAGGATATAGAATATTACCGAGAAATCATGAAGCATTATGAAGAACTTTGCCAAAAGCGGAACAACAGTAAATCCACCATTAATGCAAAATTATATACTATTCGTCCCTTTTTACTCCATCTTGCACAAAGCGGAATAGCAGATATTGCTCAAATGAAAGCTGAGCACATTCACCAGTATACAATTTTCATTGCGGCACGCGCGCTAAAATCCATAAATCAGAAAATGTGTCATCTTCGCACATTCATTGAATTTCTGTATGAGCAAAAATATATTTCCACGGATTTATCAAAATGTGTCCTTAAAGCACAGAAACCTCGCCCACGCCTGGCACAAACATGGACAAAGGAAGAAATTGAACGAATTTTAGGGGTGATTGAGCGCGGAACATCTGTTGGAAAACGTGATTACGCAGTTTTTATGCTTGTTACTCAATTAGGGTTGCGAACCGGAGATATCGTAAATATGACATTTGATAATTTACTGTGGGCAGAATGCAAAATACGTTTCATACAGGATAAAACCGGTAAACCACAAAAATTACCGCTTACTGCTACTGTTGGAGATGCAATTATTGATTACTTGAAATATGGCCGCCCAAAGGATGATTGCTCGCAATATGTCTTTGTTCGCCACGCTCCTCCCTTTGGTAAAGTGAAAAACTTCTGGTATGTCATGCAAAAATATTTACGGGATGCACATGTTCCTGTCTGCACGGAGAAGCCTCACGGTTTTCATACCTTTCGCTTTACCTTGGCTACACGGTTACTGGATGAAGAAATACCGATTGAAACAATATCTGCAATACTTGGACATTCAAGCTCTGACACCACCAGAATATATCTGCGCGCAGATATTAACAAACTTCGCCAGTGTGCACTGAACCCGGAGGCTGTGTATGGCTAAAGAACGCAATCCGATTAGAACATTTGAGTATACCGGGCCTATTGGCAAACATTTAGAAGCTTTCATTTCAGAAAAAAGAGCTGTTGGATTTAAATACAGTGCCGAAGCTTTTCGTTTGCGTGAGATAGATCGCCTCTGTATTGTATTGAATACGCCCCCTGACTCATTGCCAAGCAATCTTGTACTTGAATGGGGATTGAAGCGCTCCCATGAATCTCATAAAACATGGCAGAGTCGTCAAGTTGTAATGCGCCAGTTGACTGAGTATTTCATAAATCATGGTCTGGATACGCATTTGACAACGATTGAACCTCTCCGCAAGGAATACGATTTCGTTCCCTATATTTTTTCGGATGATGAAATTGCAAGGATTTTTAGTGCGGCAGATGCGTTAAAGTCATACACCTGGTCTCCAGAAAGGCAAGAGGTGCTATCGCTGCTGTTTAGAATACTGTATTGCTGCGGACTGCGATTGGGGGAGGCTTTATCTCTCAAATTAAAAGATGTTGATCTGGAAAATGGAGTTCTAACAGTAATTGATGGAAAAAACAGAACCGATCGCTATATCCCTATGTCGCCGGAGCTTACTCAAAGATGCCGTGCTTTTTCAGCTAAGATGCATCAAGAGCATACACAAGACAGTGTGTTTTTACCGGCTCCTGACGGCGGTTTCTATTCAAAGGGAAGTATGCAATATGCATGGAGTCAGCTATTAAGAGCTGCAAATATCCCGAGAACCGACAATGGTCCTCGTATTCATGATTTACGCCATACCTTTTCTGTTTCATGCCTAAAAAACTGGGTCCGTAACGGAAAGGATTTAAACGCTATGCTGCCAGTGCTTTCCGCATATTTAGGCCATAAACGGTTAAGTGCAACCGGGCATTATTTAAGATTGACGGCAGACATGTACCCGGAGGTTGTTTCAGTATTTGAAGCTAATTTTGGTGGTGTGATACCGGAAGGAGACTATTTGCATGAGGAAGACTGAGAATCTGTTTCCAAAATTGTTAGGCGATTTCCTTAGTATCTACCTGCCTTCACAGCGCAATTACAGTAAAAATACAATTTCTTCTTACTGTAATTCATTTAAATTGTTGCTGAAATATCTGAAGGATGAGCAAAATTTGAACTCGGATCAGATTACGTTTAAGGTCATTAACGCAGATTGCATTCTTGATTTTCTCAGTTGGTTGGAAACATCCCGTAACTGCTCAAGATCAACGGTTAACCAACGGTTGGCGGCAATTCATTCATTCTTTAAATATGTTCAAACAAGCCGCCCGGAACTTATATCCCAAAGTCATAGTATTTTAGAAATCCCATTGCGTAAAACACCATCACCGATGATTGCATATTTAACGCAGGAGGATTTGCAGTTAATTCTTTCTCAGCCCAACGCTACAAAAAAATCTGAACGGCGCGATCTGGTGCTTTTGTGCTTGCTTTATGATACAGGATGCCGGGTGCAGGAACTCGTGGACTTAACCGTTTCCTCAATACGGCTTGAACCCCCGGCACAGATTAAGCTTCATGGAAAAGGTGACAAAACCCGCATTGTTCCGTTGATGTCCAATACTACTAAGCTGCTGCGTAATTATATGACAGAGCACAAGCTTGGTGAACCCCACACCTTACAATATCCATTATTCTGCAATCAAAGGAAAGAACCGCTTACCAGAGCCGGAGTAACTTACATTCTAAAAAAATACGCTGATATGGCAAGAACAAAAAGTTCATCCATCCCACCCAATGTTACACCTCATGTTATGAGACATTCAAAAGCAATGCACATGCTGGAAGCCGGAATAAATATCGTCTATATCAGAGATATATTAGGCCATGTGAATATTTCGACTACGGAGGTTTACGCAAAGGCAAATCTTGAAATGAAACGAAAGGCATTGGAAAAAGTTTCACTTATCCCTGAGCATGATGTCTCTCCGAGCTGGACGGGCGATTCGAACCTTTTAACGTGGCTCGAAGACTTTGGAAAATCTCTTAGCTAAAAATTATGTGAAGTGTTTTTGGAAATGAGTAAGCATTTATGCCATTTCACAGATTACACTTCACATTTTCATTTGCAATGCATAATCCTCACCAGGAACGAGAGCAAGGGAACGGCCGTTATCCCATTTCATTTGCAGCTGACCGATGTCATCCACAAAATCCACGGTTCCCATCAATCCAGAAGGCATATCCGATTCTCCTGACATAGCTATTAACTGAATGCGGGTTCCTTCGGGATACCTTTCTTTGAGACGCTCCACTTTTTTCTGGTCATATAACATCTTTCATTCCTCCTTTTTTAGAATAAAAAACGGAGGAGCCGCTTTTTAACCGCTCCTGCCAATGTGTTACTACATAAATCGTAATATAAAACCTGCTGTTTTATTATAATCCCGCACCTCTCAGGCAGAGTATTATTGCAGCCTCATACCCTGCTGCATATCATTTCCTTCAAGGATGGACAGGGCCTGATTCTGGTTGTCATAGTGGTAAACACTATCTGACAGATATTCCATATCGCCGACCGCTGTCTGGTTGACCGATTCCACTATCTCCTGTAATTCACTTATGTCCATGTCATCCTTTTGCCTTAATATTATGATTTCGTCAACGGAGGACGGCAAAACCAGAAAATCACCACCCATTCTTTCACTTACCCACTTTAAGACATCCGGACAACACAGGTAGGAAGCTCCATAACATCCCTGGTTATTGGTCAGGACAAACATGTCACTTGCACACCATGCAGCTTCCGTTTCATGATAGGGGATTTCCATTATTTTTGATATGGTATATTCAATCGGATGGAATTCCGGAGTGAATAAGCGGTCCATATTCCGCAATGCCTGTTCATGAATGGTTTCCTCACTGATCCCCCATGCATCCAGCAGTTTGTTGGTAACCAAGATCGAACCCAAATGAAGGTTACTGCTGTGGATCAGGCACCGGTGCAAAACCGCCAAATCCTCTATCCTTTGATGCGGTACCGAATCCAGCATCTTCTGGTTTTTTTCTGCATTGACTACGCAAAGAAACAGTTTGTCTTTCATATGGTCATAAGATAAATTCATATCCTTCTGGAATTTAACATTGTCCAGAGCAAGAAGATAATTTTTGCTGATTAAACGGAAGGTATCCTCCATTGCCATACCACTTTGATGGAGTTCATAATAATCATCCAGGTAAATAAGCGGACAAATGTTTCTATCGGGACTTTTCAGTGACATTCCATGAAGGAGCTTATCATTGTTTTTTCTCTGCTCTTGTAGGATCAGATCCGCATCTTGAAATTCTTCCGGTAAATACTCTTTTATATGGCGCCTTACCTGTTCTATGTAATCGTTCAATAACATCTTTCATTCCTCCATTTTTCGAATAAAAAACGGCAGGAGCAGCTTTTTAAACCGATCCTGCCGTTGTATTAATTAGTCATAGTAGGAAACCCGCTGCTTCATCACGATTCCGGATTTGAATTGGATTTCGATTAGTTCCTCGTTGATTACCCTGATGTTCTGCAGAAGCCTTCGGATTAAGTCGTTATCAAACTCCCGCACCTCGCAGGTGGTTTTCTTCAGGCAGGCATCCATGTCGGTGACCCTTTGCTGAAAACTTTCCGCCTGTTTCCGTTCCCGCACCAGATCCAGCTTCTTCTGCTTTAAATTCTTGATCTGCTCTGCGATCCTCTGGTATTGTTCGTCAAAATCTTCCGTAAGAGAACCCTTCTTTGCGTTTTCCTCAATCAGGGCCAGCATTTCACCCTGCAGTTTTTCGATCTGCCCGTCATATTCGGTCGGTACATTTTTGGTAGAGTAACTGCCAATGACCTGGATGACATTTTCACGGAAGGCGCCGACAAACTCGCCGCGGTTTTCCACGACGCTGTTGATGGCGGTCATAACCGCTTCCTGCAGGACTTCCTCTTTTAAGGTCGGGGAGTTTCTGCAGTTCTTCGTGCCGTTCTTCAGGCGGTTCTCGCACCGCCACACGGCGCTTTTCTGACCGTATTTCGACCAGATCTGTCTGCGGTAGGGCTGTCCGCATTCCTTGCATACCGTGATGTCCGTCAGAGCATATTTGGAGCTGTATTTGCTTTTCTCCTTTTTTGCTTTTCTGGCTACCGCGGATTTGCTCAGACTTGCCCGCCTGGTTTTTTCCTCCTGCACCCGGTGGTAAAGCTCTTTCGGGACAATGGCTTCATGATCATCCTCGATATAATATTGGGGGACGATGCCTATATTCTTAACACGCTTTTTGGAGAGAAAATCAACCGTATAGGTTTTTTGCTGAAGGACATCTCCCATGTATTTCTCGTTGCTTAGCATTTTATCAATGACGCCGGGGCACCACTGGGTTAATCCGGTGACGGTGGTGATCCCTTCATCATCTAAAATCTTGCCGATCTGGACGATGCTGCTCCCTTCAAGGTAAAGCCGGAAAATCCGTCTGACCAGCTCCGCTTCCTCTGGTACAATAACCAGCTCACCGTTTTCATCCTTGGTGTAGCCTAAAAACTTGTTATGGTTGACCGAGACGATTCCGTTTTCAAAGCGTCTGACCAGACCCCACCGGGTGTTCTCACTTAAGTTCCGGCTTTCTTCCTGTGCCTGGCTGCTTAAAATAGTGATTAAAAGTTCGCCGGTGCCATCCAGTGTATTCACGCCCTCTTTTTCGAAGAAGACGGCGATGTTTTTTTCCTTGAGTTTGCGGATGTTCTGTAGGCTGTCTACCGTGTTTCTGGCGAAGCGGCTCACCGACTTGGTGATGACCATGTCGATTTTCCCAGCCATGCAGTCCTCGATCATGGCGTTGAAGTCATCGCGCTTTTTGGTGTTGGTCGCACTTTTTCCATCGTCAGCATAAATGCCGGCAAGCTTCCAGTTGTGGTTACTCTTGATTTTTTCGGTGTAGTAGGAAACCTGGGCTTCGTAGCTGCTTTCCTGCTGTTCCAGTGTCGTGCTGACACGGCAGTATGCCGCTACCCGCAGGGTTTTAAACTGAGGCTTTATGCTCCGGTCATATTCCGGCTGGGATGGTATAACCGATATGTTTTTCTTTTTAGCCGTTGCTGTCTGCATTACATTCTTCTCCTTTCCAAATGCTTTCCGCCTTTTCCCTAAAATATTTCTGCTGTGCTTCAGGGCTTAACTGCTCCACACTGCCTACTCTCATATAAAACACGGCTTTTAAAGGTTTTTCCTTTTTATTTTTGGCTTCATTTTTATCCTCTTTCATGATTTCACCCTTTCCTATGTAGTTTTTTGAAGGAGTCAGTATCCGGCCTCCATGGTTAAACCGTTAATAAATTCAAACACCAAACGCTGATCGGCATGGACCGTGATTTGCTTAATCACCGTGGAAAACAGTTCCTCGTCAAATTCCCTGAGAGGCTGTCTGCCTGAAAATGCCTGTTTCATCTTTCCGGTGTTATGGTCGGTGTCATCAGTCCGCGCTGCTTGATAAAAGGCTTTTGCCCGTTCATAAAGAAGAGCCGGAAGCTCTTTGGACGAATACCGCCCTTCTGCTTCCAGCTCTTTTATCTGCTGATCCAATTTATGAAATTCCCGGTTATATGGCACAGGCTCCTTCTTTGGCTTACGGTCAAGGATTTGCATTCTTGCCAGAATCCGGTTGGCGATGTCAAGGAAGGCTTTTTCGATCTGTTCATCTGCGAGGAAACCACACCGACAGCACACTCTGTTCCTGTAGATGTATCTCTTGCATTTCCAGAGGCTGCGTTCCGCAGCTTTGCCACAGTGTTCGATATATTTGCGGTAGACCTCGCCGCATTCTCCGCACCGGAGCTTTCCAGTAAAAATGTATGGATGTTTCATGCTGTTAGGGTGAATACCACGCCCCAACTGTTCACAGCGCTCTTTCCGGCGTTTCTGTACCTGTTCAAACAATCGTGAGTCAATCATCTGCGGGTAGAATTCATCCCCAAGGTATTTGACATTCTCCAATATCTTGCCGATGGAGCCGTGATTCCAAGAGGCTTTGTTGTTGGCGTTCAAAAATCCCATTTTGGTCAGCTGCTTTGCAATCGCATGGGTGGCGGTTCCGGACAAATAATCCGCAAATACCTTTTTTACGACAGCCGCTTTGGGTTCGTCAAACTGTATTTTTCCTTCCACCAGCTTATAGCCGATGGGCATATGCCTCTGCATCATCCTCTACCGCCTCCTTTCTGCAGGCTTCGGACAGTTCCAGCCGGTTGATGAGCCGGAAGGTGATTTGTCCGTTTTTCTGTACGATGACCTTGTCGGCTGTCTGTAAAAATAGATCCTCACGGTATTCTTCTATCACGTCTGGATTATTTTTAATCCGTTCCAGCAGAAGCTCCGTTCCGGCGATCTCCCGCTCAAAGCCGTTATTGTCCAGAAGCTGGCCCCTTTTCTTTTTGGCCGTGGCAAGCTCCAGTGTCAGGGCATTTTGCCGCTCTATAAAAACAGCGGGATCGATATACCCTTTCGACACCAGTCTGCTGAGTATATGACCCTGCTTTGTCAGTTCCATAATCCGGTTACTGCATTCACCGATTTTCTGTTCCTGCTGTTCATCTATCCGAAGTTTCCCGAGTGTATCCAGCAGGGGAATTAGCATTTCCGTATAGTTGCTTATGAGTTTGTTCCACATCACGGTGAAAGCCCCTTGGATGTCATCCTCCCGGACAGCCTTCTGGCTGCATTTGGAGTTGTCCTCGATATGCCGGTGACAGCTCCACTGGATTTTCTCATAGGGCTTGCCGATATAGATTTTCTGCCTCCGGAACGTACTGCCGCATACCCCACAGAGGATTTTGCTGCTGAACGCATACCGGCTTTGGTACTTTTCCAAATCGTCCATCCCCATCTGCTTTCTGCGGTATTTAAAAATTTCCATGACCGCCTCCGCCTGTTCCCTTGTGATGAGGGGTTCATGGTTGTCCTCAATCAGATACTGAGGAAGCTGGCCCTTGTTGTGTTTTCTCTTAAAGGGAAGCACCTCCGTGGTCAGGGTTTTCTGCTGGAGCAGATCTCCGGTATAAACGGGATTCTGGAGAATTTCCTTGACCACCCCGTCCTGCCATTTTTCAGCCGAGCGGATTGTGGGGATGCCTGCTTCCGATAAATCTCTGGCTATCACAAAGGTGCCTTTGCCATTTAAGTATTCACGGAAGATGCGGCGGACCACCACAGCTTCTTCTTCCTGTATAATCAGCTCACCGTTCTCATCCTTGGTATAGCCGTATGCGGGAGTGCCAAGGATGAAGGTGCCGTCCTGAAAGCGTTTCACGGCGGCCCACTTGTTGTTGGTGGAGATGCTTTCGGATTCGCCCTGCGCCAGGGAGCTTAAGATGGTCAGCATCTGTTCGCTTTTCTCCGACAGGCTGTTGATGTGTTCCTTTTCAAAAAAGACCGCAATTCCAAGCTCCTTCAATCTCCGGATTGCCTGAATGCTGTCCACGGTGTTTCTGGCGAATCTGGTCACAGATTTCGTGATGACCATATCAATTTTGCCATCTTCGCAGTCCTTCATCATCCTTAAAAAGTCATCTCTTTTTTGCAGCTTCGTCCCGCTTCTTGCTTCATCGGCATAAATTCCGGCGAACTGCCAGTCCTCCTTATCTTCGATCAGGGCTTTGTAATACTTAAGCTGTGTAGAAAAGGAATTCTGCTGTTCGCGGGAGTCGGTGCTTACCCTGCAATAGGAGCCAACCCTCTTTTTCGGCTGTAATTTCCGGGTAATCTGTTGCTTTACAGGATCAATTTTTATTATCTTTTTTGCCATGTTTTTCTCTCCTTCCTTTTTTATTTGACCTCTGTCAGGAACACACATTACCACAACAATTCAGATATAGCTAGTGTTATTACGCATATACTTTTGAAAGTTCGGGCGTGAAAGTTTGACGGTTCAAATCATCTATTTTTTGGTACTCAGAAGGGGTGATAATGCCGTTTCGGAGCATGATATCCAGTAGTTTTACCGCCACCTTGTAGTTCACTTCGTTGGCTTCTTCGGTTCTTGACATACTGAGGCACCTCCCGTCCTAATCGAAAAAAACAGCCAGGTTTTGATGCTCCGTCTGAATTTCTCCCTCCAGCGGGGAATAGAGCCGGATATCCAGCTGCTCCAGACCTTGGAGAAACTCAAGCGTTTCCTGCGTGTCCCGCCCCAGGCGGTCAAACCTTTTCACCAGAAGCACATCCATTTTCCCGTCCCCGGCGGCTTGTATGACCGCCCTCAGACCGGCGCGGTTATATTCCAGGCCGCTTCCGAGATCTTCGGAACAGCCGGCCACTTCAAAACCCATCTGCTCCGCATAGTCATAAAGTTCTTTCTTCTGATTTTTTATGCTGCCATGGGTATCTTCCGGAGCATCGATCCAGCAGTAAATCCAGGCACGTTTCTGTTCCTTCATACATAATCCTCCGTTTCTGTTTTTCGGAAAGGAATAGGCGGCGGGAGTATTGCATCCTGCCGCCTATTCAGGCTGATCTTCCTATTTGTTTGATTTTACGGATCATAGCAAGCGCTACAGCATTCGCAGCTCGGCTTCCGTGACTTGCCGATCTTCCTCGTCTAAAAAGGCCCGATACTCCGCTTCATCCGCGATCAGGATGCTGTCCGGCTCTTTCTCGCCCAGCTGCATGGGGATCAGGTCCTTCAGGATTTCCTGCAGCAGCTTCTGATCCGGGCACTGGTTGATGAATTCCCCGAACGTATTCAGGATCAGCCTGTCTGCCAAATCCGTTAAAATCATTTTGTCCGTATTTTCCTTGTGAAGCATGATGAAGCTGGCGATGTTGGACGGAGAATTCTCAAAGTAATATTCCTTCCGGCTCCCATCATAGCCATATACATATCCGGTTACCACATCTTTGCTTAACAGCTCAGCCACTTTTTCCATTGCAATTCCTCCTTGTTCATTTTTTATTTGATCTTACAAGGATGCGGCAGGGCATGGTTGTCCTGCCGCATAGTTTCTAAGATCAAACGATCTGCTTGTTCTTCATTTGAATAACAGTTGTTGTGCTTCTATTCGGCACTGCTTCCCGAAGCACAAAAGAGCCTGATGGCTCCAAGGGCGGCAGCATAAACGGTTTGCCGGTTAAGCAAACACCATAGGAATCTCACCTCTCCCAGGATCTCTGCGAGCCGCCCCCATTGCGATGTCTGTGGCTGGGCGGAAGTAGCATTATCACTGTCCATTTCATTGCGAAACAGCCTACCACAGACTGTTTTATGACCGGGTGTTCTCACTCGTCACCTTCGGTGCCATCGTTTTGCGGATGTCTGTCACCCATCCGAGGCAGTCCTCGCGTACCCGTTAATGTCGCTGCCGCTCATCACGGCTGGACAGCTCATGTATTTAAGCTGCCGGATATGTAATTTTCAAGGAACAAGAGGAAGAATAGAAAAACCCCCTCACTTACTTCCACGTTGAGTGAGGGGGTTGGACCAAAAAATTTTACTTTTCTAAAAGTTTTTTCAGCTGGGCGAGTATCCGGTTCTTCCTGTTGTGAATGGTCATGCGGGGAATGCCCGTTTCCGCTGACAGTTGATGCTCACTTTTTCCTTTGAAAAACAGTTCCTCGATTAGATCCTGTTCCTCCGGGGCAATCAGCTTTAAGCCGTCCAGCATTTTCTCAATCATCACGGCCTTCACCGCGGCATCCTCCACGCTTTCGCTCTCGGCGGCAAACTGCCTGTTTTCCTCCAGAAGTCGGTCAAAGGAGTCCTCTTTGCTCGGAAGATATGTAACCGTTCTCTTAGCATGGTCAATCCGGTATCTCTCAATCTTTAAGTCGTACTGCTGGTACTCCATCTTTCGGTCACTTTTTTGCAGCACCTCAATGATTTCCTCACTTAAATCGGGATACTGTTCCCGATAATTTGTCCTTTTTTTATATTTAGCCATAGGGCTTGTCCTCCATTTCACGATTTTTTAAAATCTAAAAATGAAGAACAAGCGGAGGGGAGCGGCAGCATGAGCGCTTACCTTGGAACCGAATGATCCCAAACAATAAAAAGGAAATAATTGTTCGATATTTACAGAATGCCGTTCGACGAAAAAAGCCAGCAACTTGCCCATGGCAAATTACTGGCTTGCATATATATTTTTCTGATGCAGGACTGTATGTAAGAATTATTCTATTATTACTTCTAGCTCCGAAAAGGACGGGGATAGGCATTAAAAGATTTCATATTGAGTACCCCTTTCGCCCGGAACACAGCGAAAAGCCCAGTATCTGATACACCTTCTTTTCCATCCAAAACCGCAAAATACAGCAAACGCCTGCCCTCTTAGAAAAAGGGCAGGCGTTGCAGACGACTTTCGGCAACCAGGCTATCATAGCGCTTTTTAAAGCACCTTAGATCCTATGGCTTTGCGTCTCCGACTTTAGTCGGGTTTGCCCTTGGCTCTATTTTGTTTTCATAATCCTTACGTTCCTGTTTTAATGACGGTTGCCGGGGTCTTATTAAGTTTTTCTCCACCTCATAGCCGTCAATCTTTGTACTGACCGCATGGTAACCATCAGTGTAGAAGTAATACCATTTGCTGTCATAAGCCACTTTCCAGATACCATGATGTCCTCCTTTGCGAAGTAATAATCTTTGTGCCAAAGTTATTCCAGCCTACCAGTGCGCCCTTGGCAGAGAGGTAATAGCAGCCGGTCTGCATTGCACCGATGATATCAAAGAAATACTGCTTTCCGCCGATGGTTTGCCAGCCGGTGAGGGCTTTGCCGTCCTTATAGTAGAAATACTGTCCGTCATCATTCTTTGTCCAGCCCTGTGCAGTAGCAGGGTCGATGGTCAACTTGATATACCGATCGTAAGCAATCCTTTGCTTTTATATTGACAGCTAAGTAAAGCAGGACGGTGTAAATTAAGCACCATCTCGTTTTTTTGTTTGGTCAGAGAATCAACCATCAGACCCTACGTTTTCAGCCTTCCATGCAGGCTGGTCTTGAGTGCTTTGACCATGTCCTCAATGATTCGGATCTCCTGCTCGTCGCAGTCCTAAGCGGATTGCACAATCTCATTCTCGAACACCGTTTTTGCTTTTATAATGCTGTCGCATGCCAGCTCGTCTGGCGAAGCATCCAATACATTCGCTATCTTTACAAGCGTTGTATTGGCTAACCTTGGTATTGCCGGTGTGAGTCACCGACAAGTCAGCCGTTCCTGACTCATTCCTGTTTTTACTCTCGTATTTTTAATACGCATGCCAATTGCCTTAAAATCCAATTTCACTTTAACTCACTGTCCTTACTTAAACTATATACTTATATTGTATGCACATTCAGATACGATGAGGATTATGGGCTTTGTGTCCGCATCAAAAGCGCAATGCTTATGCAAATCATTGCCTTATGCAAAAACGGCGTCACGGATTTTTACCCGATTGCGAAATCGGAGCTTCCATGTTAGGCGCAGAACTGGTGCTGAGACTCATTGGGCAGTATCCTGAGCTAAAACTCTACTGCATCATTCCTTTTGAAGAATAGGCAAAAAAATGGATACCCCAACTGCGGGATAGCTTTTACATAATTTTTGAGAAAAGTACCTATAACCACCTGACCAGCTTCCAACACACAGGAGATTGTCGTTCACGCTATAACCAGTACCTTGTTGACCACACAGGCTTTTTGATTGCAGTTTATGATGATACCGTTACCTGCTTAGAGCCATCAGCACAACTCATTGCCTATACCAGAAAAAACGTGGAATCATCACCATACATCCAGATACTGCAGCGATTACCCCCATTACGATAAATTCAGAGCTCTAACGTTCTATCTCTTATTGTTCTTTTCTGAGGTTAAATTTTCTTAAAGTTAGAAGTTCCCATTGATGGTTCATCATGAACCCATCCATAGTTCACTGAAAAGTCAGACTTTCCCCTTGGCGGGAAGATCATTTTTTACCCGTTCAGCTGGAATCCTGCTACTCTACATAATAGAAGTTGCTGCGCTTGACCGTACTGCGAGACAGCTTTAACTCCCTTGCGATGATACAATCACCGGGTAGTATTTGTCCTCCTTGTCGGCGCGATCACGCAGATACATGAACACGGCTACTGTCCGGTGCAGTAACTCCAAGGCATACAGGGATATAAAGTAACCCATAATAGCTTCACCCCCTTGCTGATTCCTGCTTTTGTTCAAATGGATCAATATTGATTGCCGGTGCCAGCATATCAGGCACCCCGCCCGATGCTGCTGGTACTGTTTCTATTTCTTTTGGTGTTTCTTCACAGGCGGCATGTCTGCGACTGATTTCTTTATCCAACTCATGCCGGTCTACGTATTGTACTTGTCTGGCGGACTGCTCGGCAATCTCGTATGGCTTGCTGAAAGTGATACCCCATTCACGGAACAGCTTTAAGCGTGTGCGCATGGGATAAGTGCCCGGTCTTGGTGACGATAAAGTGACCCTTGGGCATGGACTTGAGTTCATCCTGAGCCATCAGAGGACGCTCAATCACCTGCAGCCTCTGTGACAGAGCGTTCTTTCCCTGGCTGACCGAACCGTTCATGACTGGTTATTGCCTATGACTTTCGACAGAATCTGCCGACTCGCTGTTCGGCGAAAATCCGCCGAACACGGTGTCCAATCAGTTGTTAATAATGATGGTGGTGGTGGTGGTAACCCTCCTGCCCATAGTTTTTTCCAACTGAGCAAAGCTCTGGATGATGGCTACGATATATACCCTGCGCGAACGAGAGACACTGAACATCATCACCCGGTGGATGAGCTTGCCGCCGTGCTCATCCACCACAGAGAGAATCTCCCGGTAGAGCTGCTGCACGGCTAGACTGATGATGAAATGCTTGGTGTTATCTTTCTCCGGCATGACTGCGGTCAATTATTTTTTGCTATATATGGAAACGCACTGTAACGCTTTTAATTACATTTCCATAAAGACATCTCCCGGAAAATTTACTGGATTGTAGATATTTGAACCAGTTTCTCTATCACACCATCGCCATTTCTTAATACTTCCAATGAGATACCGTTTTTAACAGAATCGTTGCTATTGTCTACATAAGTCATAATATCACCATCAGTCAGATAGTGAATTGGCTTCTCCTTATAGAACCACTGATGACTGCTCTTGCTGTACGAAATGCCGTAATTGAGATATTCGTTGAGAGAATCGTCTACATAGTTGAGATCACCTGACTCATTAGCGGCAGATATCCCACTGGTATCTTTTCCATCATATTGTTCAGTAGCTGACCCTATAGCACTACCACTGTCATAATCTGCAGATGGATTTTCTTGAGTCAGTTCATTATTATTTTTCATAGCCGATTCAAGAGTAGTAGTTCTTTTGTCATACTCTTCCTTACTGGCAGATTCTATTCCAGTAAGAACATATTGCTTGTTACGTATTGCCTTAATATCTATAGTACCGTCATACCGAACAAAAGAGTTAAGATTTCCTTCCGAATCCAAAGTGTCAATAAAGAACCTAACTTTTTTGCCGTCGTAGGAAAAACTGTCTTTTTTACTGTCATAGGTTAAGCCGAATTTCTCGTAAATAGAATACTGCTCGGCGGTATCTTGTTTTTTTTGATTGTCAAGCTTAGCTTGTTCCTGTTTGGTGATAGGAGTTCCGCTTTCATATGCCCCTATTTTTTCATTCGAATCTGCTGCGGCAAAAACCATCCCTGTGGTCATACCTACGGCTAAAAGGCAGCTAAGGATAATAATACCCTTCTTTTTTCTGCCTATATCCATAATTGAAGTAATTCTACTTTTCATATATCTCTTGCCTCCATTAAAATTGGTTGATAATATTGCATGAACTCTGTCGCCTCGTTTGGCGGCATTAAGAATTGTCTGCCCATATAATTTTCTAACCTGTATACTTTCATTTTGTATAACAGCTTCATCACAGGATATCTCACACTGTACTGATATTTCCTTTGCAATCCAGTAGATAATTGGATTGAACCAATGAATTATTCTCGCTATAATAACTAATATTTTGTACCATAAATCTTTTCTTTTAAAGTGTGTTAGTTCGTGTTTAAAAATTAAACACAGTTCGTCGTATGGATACTTTATTAAAGGTAGAAGTATCTTAGGCTGTGAAAGACCAATCATCATCGGGTTTGTGATACAAGCACATTGCTGCAGTTCGATTTTTGAGGAAATACCTAATTCATTTTTAAGCTGATGGAAAAGGTCTATGGCTTGGGAATCCACTATTTCCTCATGCCATCGCTTTATCATCATTAAAAACCGGATATGCTTGTAGACATGGTAAAGGAGCATTATAATAACACCAATAATCCAGATAGCCGTAATAATTTGATAACTATTGATTTTATTTTGGTCCCGAACGAAATGGTTTGATATGCTGGAAGTTTGAGCATTAATAACTTCCTCAGATGGAGTCATTAACTGTGGCCGTACCGAATAAGTCATCGGTACTTCTACTTGTATGAATGAGGACTCAAACTGCGGTCTGAATGGGATAATCAAGCCAATAATGATAATTAGCCATGAATAATACCGCCACTTAGCAGTATACCGCTTTGATAGCATGGGTGTAATTAGCATATATATTATTGCAATCATCGACATAGTAAGTGAAGCGGTAACCAAGGCAAAAATAAAATTTTGCATATCATTCACCTCTCTTTTTTATCCATTCAGATAATTCCTCAAGTTCCTTTTCCCCGAGCTTTTTTCCCTCATATAAAGTATTGACCAAGCTTACAAATGAGTTCTCATGAAACATTTCCATAAAATTGCCTGTTTCATACTTTAGATACTCATCTTTTGATACCAAAGGAAAATAAGTACGTTCTTTTCCTTTTTTTTCAGTAGACAGAAAATCCCTGTCTACAAGCCGTGATAATAATGAAATTAAAGTCTGCGCTCTCCATTTTTTCCCTAGTTGTTCCATTATCATATTAGTTGTAATAGGCGGTGTATTCTTCCAAATCACTTTCATTATTTCAAATTCAGCATCAGGAATTCTTTTTAAAGCAGTCACAATATCACCCCTTTCAATTTATTTTCTACATTTGCCTACATTCATATTCTACATCTGCCTAAAATGGATGTCAAGTGTTTTTTTTAATTTTCTACATTTGTATATTATTGTTCACCGCACCTCGTAAAATATACTACCTGGTTTGTAAAGTTAGAATTTTCAACGGTTTCGGGCTATTGATCAGACATTAAATAACTCATGCACTGTTATAAAACAGCAGAGAGCATTTTAAAAATAAGTTCTTGCTGTTCTTATTACTGGCGATTATGCTTCGTTTCATATTTTAATAGGATTTGTGATGTAACTAAATATTAATATCAATTATATAAACTGCTTTGTGCACTGTACATCTCATAATACTTTCCCTTTAAGACCATCAATTCTGAATGTGATCCATTTTCGATGATGCTCCCATGATCAAATACATAGATTTTGTCACATAATTTAGTTGCAGCCAGCCTATGGGAGATTAAAATAGCAGTTTTGTCTTGACATATATCATGCAAATTTTCATAAATTTCATTTTCAATTTTAGGGTCTAAACTGGCTGTTGGTTCATCCATAACCAGTATCTTTGCATTTTCTCGACTTAATATTCTGGCGATAGCTAATTTCTGCCATTCTCCACCTGACAATTCAAATGCATTACCATCAAGTTGACCCAATTGTGTCTTAATTCCGTTAGGCAAGCTATTTATAAACTCATTGAGATGTAGTGAGTTTAGCATATTTTGATTAAATTCTAGACCGAAATTTCCTGCTTTTATATTATCTTCTACTGACATTTGATACTTTATAAAATCCTGGAAAATGCAAATTGTCTTTTCTCTAAAATCTTCAATAACTTCAGTTAAGGAATTATTCCCTATAAAAACATTTCCTTTCGACGGCTTATATATGCCCATCAATAGTTTTATGAATGTAGTTTTTCCACTTCCGTTTTCACCCACCAAAGCAATTCGTTGCCCTGGTTTTATAGTAATATTAATTTTATTTAAGCATATTTGTTCGGAATTAGGATACTTAAATGATAAATCCTTAACGGCTATAGTGGTATCTTTAATTTTTACTTGAGGACATATAGATTCTTCAGGTAACGTCAAAAATTCTATCCAATCATTTATGTATAGGGAAAACTTACTAACAGAAGCAATTTTACCAATTAGTGTAGAAAAGTTATTTGTTATTGCTTGTATTGAAGTTATAACTAACATAACATTACCTATGCTTGTTTTATCATGAAGAACATCTATACATGTTATAAACAAGCATATACCCAATGATATATTTCTCAATATATCAATCAGAATTCCTCTCAAAGAGTATCTAAGTAAAAGCTTATATTTCTCTTTCCACAAGTTATCTCTGATATCCTCTGTTTTTTTATTTAAAAAATCAACTAAATTGAATACCCTGATTTCTTTCGCATATTCTCTTGAGGTCATAATGTCATACATATAGTCTAATTTACGTGACTCTTTACTTTGACTTACTATTTGAAAATAAGAGTCTTTTCCTTGGTTCATCACAAGGATTAAATAAGGAATGGTCGCAACTAAGGAAATTATAGGAAAATAAATATTTATACTAAGCAATAGTACCATATAGGATAGCAAAGAGAATAGAGGGGTAATCATTGATACAATACTATTTATAAAATTGAGCGCACCTTGGCTAATATTTATTTGTATTCTATTTAAAAGATCATATATATGAGGTGATTCCAATTCCTCTAATTCAATTTTTGATAACTTTCTATTCACATTTTTACTTATTTCATTATTGATATTGTAATTCATTTTAATGCTTATATGTGAAGTGATTACTTCCAATGCCTCTGTAATTATCTTTAAGAACATATATAAAACAATTATATATATAATTTTATTACTTAATACTTTATTAATTTCCGGGGATGAAATCTCATCTACCAGGAGCTTAAATAACCATGTTACAACAGGCGCTATTAAAGAATTAAGTACTATTATTACAAAGGTTACAACTATTAACTTGCTACAAGATAATCTAATTAACGTAAATATTTTATTGAAATTATTACGGATATTATTTAGCTTCATATAATTCACCTTCGCATTCATACCACTTTGCTTGTGAAAGATAAAATCTCTTATATTTACCGTTTATATGAATTAATTGATCATGTGTTCCTTCTTCAAGAATTTGCCCATTCTCCATATACAAAATACGATCTGCCAGTTTTACAATTCCAATTCTGTGTGAAACTAAAATTACGCTTTTTCCTTTGAGATATTCCTTCATCTTTATAAACTGTTGCTTTTCTGCTATGGGGTCAAGAGCTGCGGCTGGTTCATCAAATATAATCAAATCAAAATTTTTTACTAATGATCTGCTGATAGCTACTTTCTGCCATTGCCCTTCTGAAATATCAACTCCATCATTGTCAAATTTTTTCCCTAACATAGTATTTAATCCAAAAGGAAATTGTTCTATAAGGTCGTAACTTTGTCCCATTTTCATGGCTTTTTTAATCTTTTCACAATTATTAATTTCGCTCACATCGCCAATTCCAACATTCTCTTGCAATGAAAATTCAAATTTTGAGTAGTCTTGAAATGCTGCACTAATATTAGCATACTCATTTGAAATCGTGCCTTTACTAGGCTGTATAAGACCCGCTGCGATTTTAGACAATGTACTTTTTCCGCTCCCATTTTCTCCCACTAAAGCAACAATTTCTCCACGGTTTAACTTAAAATTAATATGCTTTAAAGCGTAATGGTCACCTTTATAGCAAAAAGAAACATCCTTAAATTGTAGTATGTCTCCAGTTTCTTTATGAGTAGTACTTTCTCGTTTTTTTTCTTCAATTAAGCTTTTAAACTCTGATATATAAATTGCATTTTTTTTCATATCTGAAAAGAAAGATGCGATATTATCTATTCCATTAACAATCTGTCCCTGGCTTTGCGTTAATAATATCATTTGATCTAGTCTAATGGCAGTTGTAATTACTTGATAGCATATAAACATCAATATACTGTTTTCAAAGAATAGCATTAAACTTGCCCACAATATATTAATCCTTATCCACTTCATGCTAAATTTCAAATGCTCTCTTTTTACTTGGTCAAATTGCTCAAGGCGTTTTTCTTCTATCCAGCTAAATATTTTATAACTCTTTATTTCTTTGATTTTTGTCCTGTCCATTACAAGATTGTTATAATATTTTAGTTTTCTGTTTTTTTCTTCCTGCGATTTTAATAAGGATATATTTTCTTTAGTATTCTTATGCGTAAAAACATTTTGCAAGATACCCATAATAATAAATAAAACTAGGTATAAAGGACTGGCTTTGAAAATAATCACTCCCGTAAGAGCTAAACCGATTAAAGCACCTACAAAATGAAAACTATCATTAACAACATTGGTTAATTTATACCATAAAGTATCCTTAGCTCGCTCAACCTTTAATAGGTAATCAGCACTATCCAAATTCACAAGCTCAGTTGTAGCGATTGAGTTGAATAGCTTTCCCTGTAAAATAGTAGTAATCTTATATTCCAAAATTTCGATAATCAAAAGCGAAAATGAAAATTGAATGTTTTTTAAAGAATATACTATTATGTATACGACTATAATTCCTAACATGAAATAACTGGTTACAGATTCAGATAAGGACTTAATAATGGTTTGCAGCAAAATTAATTCTAACGGCTGCAGTAAATACATCAAGATATACAAAAACAATATCATGATCATATATAACGGTTGTTGCTTTAAAAAAAACCTTAGTATCCACTTGTATTCCTTCATTTCTATCCCCTCCACTTACTTATGAAATGAACATGACTATTTCAAAATAATCATGTTCACCTCATACTCACTATGTATTAAAATAACTGGTCTTGGACATTTTTAGACACTAAGGTAAGGTGGAATTTTACCAGCCTGTGCATTTGAAATTACTCTTGCAAGTATAGCCGCTGCAATCAAATCCTCCAGTACATGTAAAGTTTGTGGTGCATGCCATTGGAGTAACAATTGAAGATACATCGGTTTGTTTAATAGTTGGTTTTACATAACTCATGAAATCACCTCCTCCTGTAGTTAAATGATATAGTTTTAAAGCACAGTGAGTTTGACCAGCTATTTCCATATTACAAAATTACAAATATTAACAGAATGCTATTCTATCTTGTATTTATACTGATATCTCTTTTTCTTCATTACTATTCTTTAAGGCTGAAATAAAATATTTTTTCCTAAGTGAGCAACATCCATCCGCATCTTGAACAGAGCCTCCGTTAGCTACTGCAATAGCAACACAGCCTTTTCCACAAACCTGATTCCACAGACATTTTTTGCAGTCATGCATATAATTCTGACCTAATCTAAAAAACTCAATTAATTTTGACAGTTGAGAGCCAGATAAAATATCATTGAGATTTTGTTTGTGTATATTACCAATAGAATACTCATGATCAGTAAATATTTGGCATAGATAAGCTTGTCCACTAGAATCAATCCTTGGAGTTAGAGGTAATTTATCGTCCCCGTCCTTTAAAGGCATTAACAAAGGACAAATGCCCGTGAAATCATCAGGAAAATTAATGGTTATACCATTTTCTTGTATTTTTTTTA
>JBAVPE010000104.1:0-18359 GCA_049692775.1 Anaerocolumna sp.
TTAATTGGGCACGTTCGGATCTGTGAGGGGCTTGTTCCGTAAGGGGCAAGTCTACTCGACAAAGGTCAATTTAGTGTTTTGAATGAATACGAGCGTATATATATTCAATTTAGCTGCCTTTCCCTCGGACACTATATTTTTTACAAGCCTCTAACGGCCTTAAAATCAAGCATTCCGCTTGATTTTTGTCCAGAGTCTTGACAAAATATAAGCAGTGTCCTCAGCCGGTCGACGCAAAATTGAATATAGATACACTGTATTCATAAAAGATATTCTGAGGGGACGTTTGTTGCCCAAATCATTGTATGTAACAATAATAAATATGAAAAACAGTATTTGATGGTTTGAATGGAGGACTAAAAATGTTTGATAAATTAGAGGATCTTTTGATACGATTTCAAGAATTAATAGAAGAGTTAAACGATCCTGGTGTAGTAAATGACCAGAACAGATTCCGTAAACTTATGAAGGAACAAAATGATTTAACAGATATCGTTGAGAAATATAAAGAATATAAAGCAACAAAAGCCCGTATAGAAGACAGCTTAGCAATGCTTGCAGAAGAAAGCGATGAAGAAATGCGGGAATTGGCGAAAGAAGAATTAAATGAATGCAGGCAGAACCTTACTGTTATTGAAGAACAGCTTAAAATCCTGCTTTTACCTAAGGATCCAAATGATGAGAAGAATGTTATCGTGGAAATCAGAGGCGGTGCAGGCGGTGATGAAGCAGCATTGTTTGCAGCCGAGTTATTTCGTATGTATACAAAGTATGCTGAAAGACAGCGCTGGAAGATAGACATGATGAACTTAAATGAAAATGGTTTAGGCGGTTTTAAGGAAGTTGTCTTTATGATTAACGGTAAAGGTGTGTATTCAAGAATGAAATATGAAAGCGGGGTTCACCGTGTACAGCGTATTCCGGTAACGGAATCCGGCGGACGTATTCACACTTCCACTACGACGGTAGCCATTATGCCGGAAGCGGAAGAAGTGGATGTTGAACTGAATTTAGGCGACTGCAGGTTTGATGTATTCCGTTCCTCCGGTAATGGCGGACAATGCGTTAATACCACTGACTCTGCGGTACGTTTAACCCATATTCCAACCGGAATCGTTATCTCCTGCCAGGATGAAAAATCCCAGTTAAAAAACAGGGATAAGGCTTTAAAGGTTTTACGCTCCAAGCTATATGAAATGGAATTAGAAAAAGCCCATAATGCAGAAGCAGAAGCCAGAAAGAGCCAGGTAGGAACCGGCGACCGTTCCGAGAAAATCCGTACCTATAATTTCCCTCAGGGACGTGTTACGGATCATAGGATAAAACTGACCCTCCACCAATTGGATTCCATTTTAGGCGGTGATATGGACGAAGTAATTGACAGCCTGATTGCAGCCGACCAGGCAGCGAAGCTGACAAATATGAATCAAGAGTAACAGCCTGGTCGGCTTACGACCAAGGCAGCAAACTTATGTTTTTAGTTGTTTATCAATATTAATCGGAGCAAGTGTAATTATTATTACGTCTATATTTAATGAGATTATGCCCAAATTGGGATATATGGCTTTCCAAGTAGCAAAAGGAGGTAGCTATGGTGCAGAGACATATAAAATGAACTTCACTATACCAAACTTAATAGCTGTTGTGTTGATTATATTTGGAATTATAATTTCAATGAAAATGTATACACAGTCAACAGATAAATAATCATACCACCGTATGAATTTTAAAATTCTCAAGCTTTAAAGATCGCTAAAATCTTTATCAATCGTGAATCATATGAATGATGGCAAACCGACATATAAAGTTATTTAAAACTATAGATTTGCTATAATATAAATAACAAAAGGCAATCGCCACAGGGTGGTTGACCAGATTAGAAGCTAAAAACCTTCCGATACTCGGCCAAAGTACAGGGGAGGTTTTTAGTGTTTTAATGACAAATCAAATAAATGAATGAATGTCAGTAATGCTAAGATGAATAATCCAAATTGTATTAAATCACTAAAATCTAAGCGATTTTTCATATGCATCACCTCCACTCTATGTAGAATGAACAATAAAGTACTATTGAAGAATATGATAATAAAGAATAGCAATTGTTAAGTATAAAGAGCTATATAATTTGCAAACTAAACAAGGAGGGGATCTCATGGAAAGTGCAAATGAGAAAAAAACATTAACTGATTATATTTTGTTAGGGTTATTCATAATAAATCTTATTGTGTTATTTACATTTTATGTATATAATGCCTTTCAGGACATTCAGATTATTGATTTATATGTTATGTTTATAATAGCTTTTATTGTAATACCACTGAAGGATTACTTTAAAAGAGGTATTTTAAAGAATAAGTTTGTGATTTTATCACTCATTATCAGATTTGGGGTAGGTTTAATATTTTCTGTAACTTCGTATCAAGTATTCCTCTCAAACAACTATAATTTAAAATATACGTATTGGATATGGTTTATTTGTTTTGTATCTGCAATACTCATCTTTTACTTTAAATCACTTAGTAATGATTACAAGAAAAGAAAATTATTGGAAAAACAACACAATAGAATACATATTGCGGGAAGAATATTACTACTTGTCCTGTTTATTTGTTTCCTAGGGTATAAGAGTGGAAGGGACTTCATACAACCCCAAAGACAGTTAATATTAAAAGATATTAAAATCCCAGAAAGTATATCAATATACAAACATGATGCCACCAAACAAGACATAAAACCATACTTAAACTCGTTGATTACAATTAATGACCCAGATGACTTAAGGGTAATTACAAAAGAATTTGAAGCGGTCAGAATAGTAAACATTACATCCACTGACCGTATAAACTATGAAAGAATGAGAGCTGATAACCTTTGTTACTATAATATGATATTTGATTATGGAGATATAAAAGGTGAGAAGCTTGAATTGAAAAATGGATATGTAAACTGTTTAGAGGTAACAGGCAATGGAAATGCAGCAATCACGTATATGAACAGATATAACGGATTAATTTTTGGTGAACAATACTATCGGGAAATATATCCTATAAATATATCCAAAAAGATAGCAGATCTGATTTTTGTTTACATAAATAAAAATCAGTAAGGTAACCAAATGAGCATAATCTTTGAATCGAGCCTTATCAAACAGAAGAAGAGGCAGACTCTAAAATATCAGTATATACAGGCTATGGGAATTTCCGATAGTGCGATATCTAAGTAAGGAGTGATTAACATTGTCAGTAAAAACAATAGAAACTATGATTAATTGGGTGGAGGATAACATTGAGGAAACTCCTACATTAGATGCTATGGCAAGATATGTAGGGTATTCTTCTTATTATTGTTCTGCAAAATTCCATGAGGTTGTAGGGATGTCCTTTAAGGAATATGTACAGCACCGTAAACTGGCATTGGCAGTCAGGGAATTATTAAATACGGACAAACGCATCCTGGATATTGCAATTCAGTACGGATTTTCTTCCAATGAGGCATTTACAAGGGCTTTTTCAAAAATCTATGGCTGTTCTCCTAATGAATACCGTAAAGAGGTACAACTATAATTATTCATGCCTAAAATCAGTTGGTGAAAAATTATAATATTTTTTAAAAGCTTTGCTAAAGTAGTTATTATTACTGTAACCCAACCGTTCTGCGATGTCTTTTATGGGGACAGAGGGGTCATTCAACAGCTCTTTTGCACGTGCCATTCTAAGCTTTAAGGCATATTCATAGATTCCATAGCCGAATTCGCGTTTAAAAATCTTAGATAAATATTCCTTTGAAAAAAAGTACTTATCACTAAACATGGATATTTTAATATCACAGCAGTAATTTTTCTCGACATATTCCTTAATCATATTTACAATTTCCAACGATGAGATATTTGTTTCTAAATCAGGAGTAACCGGCAAGATATTATACTGGTGATTTAATAAGGATACCGCCTTGTTAAGGGACTTTTCCAGGTCGTCTTCGGTAATCGGTTTCAAAAGGTAGTCTATGGCACCATTTTTAATACCGATCTGAGCATAGGAAAAATCATCATAGCCGCTGACAATGATGAATTTTATATCAGGAAATTCCCTGCTGGCAAGATTAAGTAACTGGATTCCATCCATAACTGGCATCTGCATATCCATAAATACGATATCAGGTTTTAATTCCCGCATGGAAGCCAGTCCTTCCCTGCCATTATAAGCACTGGAAGGAAGTAAAATGCCATGTTCCCTCCATCGTCCTAATTTTGTTATGACCAGATGAACTGATTTTTCATCATCAATAATGAGTGCTTTATACATGATTAACCCCTTTCTATTGGAGAATAATTAGCTAATTGCGAAACAAGAATATTGTATGGTATATTCAGTAACTATATAGTTTTGCAATCACTTATAACAGTAATTATTAAACAAACTGTTGTTTTTACATTTGGTATACTGTCAATCCTTAACTCCGCTTTTTCTCCGTAGAGTATTTTTAATCGATTGTATAGATTACTTAAACCAATGCTTTTCTCCTGTCCTTCTCTTGTTTCTTCTTCTGTAAAAGAATTGCATAAGGCCTCCAATTGTTCATTTTGTATCCCCATACCGTCGTCAACTACCGTAATCCGCAGGAGGTTATCGGTTAATGTACTTTCAATATGGATGTGAATGGATGTTTTATCACCGCTCTTGCCATGAATAATTGAATTCTCAACAAGAACCTGAAGGCTGATTTTTGGAATCAGCAGCTCTTCTGTATTCGGGTCAATGGCTGCATCAAAAGTCAGGGCTTCCCCGAAGCGCGCATGCTGCAGGGATAGATAATCAAGAACGTATTTCATTTCAGCCCTTAAATTTACCATATCACCGCCTTTAATCGAATAGCGGAGCATAGAAGCCAGGGAAGATATCATGGAATTAATTTGGAACTGGTTATTCATCACCGCTTCTGCAGAGATTGCCTGCAAGGTATTGTATAAAAAATGTGGGTTAATCTGCACTTCCAAGGCGATTAGCCTGGCCGTTTTTTCATTTAGTTCCGCTAAATAATTTTTGTTAATTAATTCATTAATCTGGAAAATCATATAGTTAAAACTGTCTGCTAATTGAGAGATTTCCCTGCTGCCGCTGATATCCGTGGTCGTGGTAAAATTGCCTTTACCAACTACTTCAAGACGGTGTGAGAGCTTATACAGCGGTTTTGTCACTAAGTTTATAAAGGTAACAGCTAATATAGCTGCAATGGAAATGGAAAGTAAACCTAAAATTAAACTTATGTTTCTTGTTTTATTTACCTGATAATCTATTAATTCCAATGGTTTTAAAGCAATAAGATAATAGTTTTGTTTCTTGCTGGTATCAAAAATGGCCAGATATTTTACGCCATTAATCTCTGTAAAAAAATGGTCAGCCTGTTTTCCTTCCAGTGTTCTCCATACATTCTTGTAATCTATTTCTTCCACCGAGTTATTATTACTATATAATAATTGTCCCTGTTTATCAATCATACATAAAATTTCACTGGATTCATCATGATTTTCAGCCAAGGACTCAATAAAGGAGGTGTCAAAGGTGAGCGCTACAACAGCAAGCGGTTTCTGATCCTCGATATGAATGATGGTCCTATAAAATATAAAAAAGGCATTTCTCTCTTTTGCGGCTTTTATATACTTGTAATACTTTCCTTTTGTAAAGTCTTTATATTCGGGCATTGTTTGAATGGAATCCTCAGAATCAATTTTTATCTTCTGGGTTTTCGATGTAATTTCATAATTTTCCGATTGATTTAATAAATAAAGCCGATAGGATAATAAATCATTCCTGGAATAAAAATTGCTTTTTATCTGGGACTGAAGGTTGGTTGTTTGTGAATAAGTTAATTCATTTTTGGTAGTAAAACTCTGCAGGGTCTTTGGATCATTCCTTAATAATAAAGAATACCGGTTTATTTCGGTAAGATAAGTATCAAGATTCTGCGTTTCCAGATTAAGTAAGTCTGAAGAAGCGGAGATTTGCTGTGACATAATAGCAGCAGTATTACGGTAATAATTAAACATGATGATCAGGATAATAATACTTGATACAGTAATTGTTATCAGGGCAGTAAGCTGTGTTTTTAAAGATATCTGATTTAATTGAAACCATATTTTCTTGTTTTTTCTCATGATAACCCACCATAATGTATATAAATTGCATCGAAAGAGTCTGCTGTTTCGTATATTATATCAAATAAATCAGCATGCATCCAGTAATTTGTTTATTTTTTTACCACCAGGAGTTCGGTTTTTTCTATATATTTGTATAAATATTTACTTTATAATTAGGGCATACAAATCAAGGAATCATGGAGTGAGGAACATTATGCTAAAAAACTTAGGAAAGAAAAAAACAGAGAAGTTAGAAACACTGGTATTTACTATTCCGGCAATTATCCTGGTCAGTATCATGATTTATTTACCCTTTATCTTAAGTGGTTATTATTCCCTGACGGAATGGAATGGTATTGACAAGAAAGCAAAATTTATCGGATTCGATAATTTTAAAACACTACTGTTTACAAACAAAGACTTTGTTAAGTCCCTTCTGTTTACTGGAAAATACACGGTTTTGTTTATCGCCTTTGTTAATATTTTTGCATTGGCACTGGCAGTTGTCCTTGTTAGGAAGTTTAAACTTGCTAATTTGCTTCGAGGTGTTTTCTTTGTTCCTTACATCATCAGCATGACGATTGTTGGATTTATCTGGAAATTTATTTTTTCCCAGGGTTTTGCGAATCTGTTCAAAATGACCGGTTGGGGGATTTTTAATTTAAGCTGGTTAGGGGATCCTGACCTGGCCTTTTACTCTGTCGTATTTGTTGGGATATGGCAGTCATTAGGGTTTTATATCGTACTATATATAGCGGGGCTGCAATCCATACCAAAAGACATATTGGAAGCGGCTACCGTAGATGGAGCGTCAAACAGGGCTAAGTTCTTTAAAGTTACGATACCGCTTCTGGCCCCTTCGATTACAACCTGTATCTTTATGTCATTAACAAACGGGGTTAAAGTATTTGATATTATTTTAGCTTTAACAAAAGGCGGACCCGGCGGAGCTACCTATAGCGTAACTTTGGATATATATCGGGAAGCATTCCAAAACAACAACTATGGCCTGGGATCTGCAAAATCTTTAATTTTCTTCGTCACTGTGCTAATACTCACCCAACTTGTCTTAAAATTATTTAAAGCTAAGGAGGTTGAAGTATGATTTATAAAACAAGGAAAAAGAAGATTCAAAAACTAGTGTATATTTTTATCATAATTTTTATCGGAATTATTTATATTTATCCTGTTTTTTTAATGTTTATGAATTCAGTAAAAACCTTTAAAGAAGTTATTGTAGATGTGATAGCCTTACCGAAAAAAATAGCCTGGGAGAATTATAAAGAAGTATTTGAAAAAATGAAATATGTCAGCCTATTTAAAAATAATGTGGTTATAACGGCTGTTGGTATATCCGGAATCATTTTATTTTCTTCCATAGCGGCCTATATACTGGACAGAAGAAAGGGCAGATATACTAAAATTGCGTATCTGATTATTATAACCCCTATGCTGATTCCGTTTCAAACTATTATGATAACCCTTTTGAAAGTAATGAACATAATTAATTTATCCGGCAGTACCATTGGACTTGGAATACAATACTGGGGTTTTGGAATTCCCATGGCAACTTTTATTTTCAAAAATTTTATGCAGACCATCCCTAAGGAAATTGATGAGAGTGCAAAAATAGACGGAGCTTCCACACTTAAAACTTTCTTTCATGTGATTTTTCCGTTATTAAAATCGGTTAACGTTACCGTAATTGTTCTGGATGTCATGTGGATATGGAATGACTTTTTATTACCGTTATTAATGGTTAACAGTTCCCCTAAAACCAAGACTCTGGTACTTTCCGCTTATAATTTCGTAGGACAATATAATACCCAATGGCATTATGCCATGACCGCCATGGTACTGGCAGTTGTCCCGTCGGTTTTGTTCTTTATCTTCCTGCAGAAATATATTGTGGACGGAGTTGTGGCAGGTGCAGTAAAAGGATAGTTACAACGCAATATTAAAGGATAGTTATAACAATGTGGGAAGAACTCATATTGAAATTATAAAATAAAAAGGAGAGACGTTAAATGAAAAGAAAACTATTAAGTGTATTGTTGTGTATTGCATTATTATCAACACTCTTAGCCGGATGTAAAGGCAAAGACAATACGGGGGAACAAACTGCTGTTAACCAGCCACAATCTGACAGTGCAGGTGATACAAAAAACAGGGATGCCACAGCAACGGATGCGGCTGGCAAAGATGACGGGTCAAAATCCGATAAGCCGGCGGAAATTTATATGTTTATATCCAGTCCTGAGTATGCGGATGCTATTAATGAGCTGATTGCCGCTTATAAAGAGGTGGAACCTAATGTTACGGTTAATTATGAAACTACACAGAATGACTATCCTACTTTGTTAAAAGCAAAATTAAATTCCGGCGAGATTCCGGACATTTTCTCCTCTACCGCAGGTAAAGAAATCGGTGTTTATTTGGATTATACACTGGATTTATCCGATCAGCCCCTTGCAGCTGCCATGGAAGATTCCGTGAAATCCGTCATGAAAGCAAATGGGGATGAAGTACATGGATTAAGCATTAAGAATAACTATTTTGGTATTGTATATAACAAAGATATATTACAGAAGGCTGGAATTACCTCTTTCCCCCAGACATTTTCTGATTTGGAAGCGGCCTGTGATAAGATTAAAGCAGCCGGGTTTACTCCTTTTACGACAGGTTATGCAGAATGGTGGGTATATAAACATGTATTCCAGCATTTCTTAAATGCAGCGCAGCCGGATGATGTGGAAGGTCTGGTTAATTCCTTTGCAGCAGGAGAAGCAAAGATCAAAGATTACCCGGAATTATATAATGATTTCTTTCGCTTTATCGATTTGACTGAAAAGTACGGTGACCAGAAACCCCTTGAAACCGATTTAAGCGCAGAAGAAGCAGCCCTTGGTTCCGGTCAGGCAGCAATGGCAGTCGGACAGGGTGCCTGGGTTGAAGCAGATGTATTAAAGATTGATCCCGAGCTTCAAATCGGATTTGACGGATATCCGATAAATGAGGACGCTTCTGTTTGCAAAGTAATCAGCGGTTCTGATCAGGCACTAAGAATTAATAAAGATTCCGCAGTATTGGATGAGGTATTGGATTTTGTTAACTGGTGGTATACTTCCGATTACGGCAAATCCTGGTTCAGTGATGTAGCCGGTGTTGTTCCTCCGATTAAAGACGCAGTTGCCCCGGATTTTGAAATCATAAAACAGGGAAGTGAACTTGTCCAAAAAGAAGGTTCCGGTACTTTGGGAATCGTTTATTCAACCGACAGCTTCCAGCAGGCATTCGGCGAAATCCTACAGGCTTATATTGCCGGCAGTATCGATAAGGATGAGGCGTGTTCTAAAATTGAATCAAAATGGGTAGAATTGGAAGGGAAATAATTAAAGATTTTTTATAAATTAAAGTAAAATACGTTATACCAGACAGTGACAATTATAATTAGCAGATAAAGTGACTTTAGGAGACAACTGCTAAGGCCGCTTTTCTGCTGTTTATATCAGATATTTCCATAGGATTGCAATAAATATCAAGTCTTCAATCATAAATTATGATATGCTTTAGAAAAGGAGTGGGATATATTATAGTGCCCCTCAATCTGAAAGGAGCTTTTCTTATGGGAATGGATCGAAATGGAGCTTGTTGGTGCAATAGTAATATAAAATATAAATACTGTCACCTGGCGTTGGATGAAAAGGTGGCAGAATATAAAAGGATGGGATATCTTGTACCTGAGAGGAAAATCATTAAGAATACGGAACAGATTAACGGAATCCGGGAAAGCGGGAGAATTAACACGGCAATTTTAGACTATATCAGTGATAAGATAAAGGCGGGAATAACAACGGAAGACATTAATCGTTATGTGCACGAGAAAACACTGCAGTTAGGCGGTATTCCGGCTACCCTTGGATTTGATGGATTTCCGAAAAGCGTATGTGTATCCGTTAACAATGAAGTATGCCATGGAATACCATCACCAGACAGATATTTAAAAAGCGGTGATATTGTAAATGTTGATGTATCTACAATTTTCAATGGATACTATGGGGATTCCTCAAGAATGTTCTGCATCGGAGAAGTCCCTGCCAAAAGAATTGAACTGGTAGAAGCTGCTAAGGCAGCATTAGAAGCGGGACTCATGGAAGTTAAACCCTTTAATACCCTGGGGGACATGGGTCAGGCAATTCATGATTTTATAAAATCAAAGGGGTATTCCGTTGTTTATTCCGTTGGCGGACATGGTGTGGGATTGGAATTCCATGAAGAGCCTTATGTCAGTTATGTATCAAAGAAACATACGGAGATGCTTATGGTCCCGGGAATGGTGTTTACCATAGAACCTATGATAAATGGGGGAAGTCCGGAGGTCTATGTTGATGATAATAATGGATGGACAGTATATACCGAAGATGGTTCAGATTCAGCTCAATGGGAAATAATGGTTCTCATTACAGATAAGGGGTATGAAGTGTTAGCACATTAAGACCGCATATTCCGTGCAAAAATAAAGTAATAATCATATAATATAAGGATTGGATCCTGCGTAAGTTTTCAGCAGGATTCAATCTTTTTTAAGGTACGTTTGTCTTCTGTTTTTGATTCATTCTTGAAACCTATAAATATATGATGTACAATGTGATAATGTTATATGTGATTAATATGCAACGAGGAATAAAATCATAAATTACTGGAACAAGCAAATAACCAGGCTGTATGTGAAATAAAAATCAGAAAGAAAAATAAAGGGAGCCGGCATGATCAGCAGTTCATCAAATCCACAGATAAAGAACATGATACAATTACAGAAGAAACCGAAGGCAAGAATGGAACAGGGGGCTTTTGTAACAGAAGGTATTAAGATGTTTGAGGAGTCCAAAGAGGGGGGATATCTTATCAAAGCATATGTTTCGGAAAGCTTATATGAAGAAAAATGTTCGGAAAATCCGGACTATTTTACCGGATTTTCATATGAGATAGTTACCGACGGAGTGCTAAAAGAAATTTCTGATACCTTAACGCCCCAAGGGATCATGGCTATTGTCAAAAAGCCGGTATATGACCTTGATAAAATCATAACAGCCCCGGAAGCTAACCTGGTACTATTGGAAGCCATCCGTGATCCCGGCAATCTTGGTACTATTCTCCGGACTGCTGAAGGCGCGGGAGTTACCGGAATTATATTAAGTAAATCTTCCGTAGATATGTATAATCCGAAAGTTATCCGGTCAACCATGGGAGCCATTTACCGGATGCCATTTATCTATGCGGATAATTTTAGGGAAACCTTAACTCAGATTAAGAAGAAGAACATATTGGTCTATGCAGCGCATTTAGATGCTTCCTTTGCTTATGACGAAGTGAATTACCCGTTAAAATGTGCGGTTCTCATTGGTAATGAAGCCAATGGATTAAGTGATGAAATAGCCGGTATGTCAGATCAATATATCAAAATCCCTATGGCAGGCAGTGTAGAATCCTTAAATGCAGCGATTGCAGCGGCAATCCTGATGTATGAAGTCTACCGCCAGCGAAGAAAGGGATTAAAACCAAATAATTAAGACTGTTCCGGGAGTACTCTAAATTTATCTTATTCACACATAAAATGTAAAATAGGAATAAAAACAGTGAGTTTGGAAATTATTAAATTAGTTCATTCTTTTAAAAATCATTCTGTAAAATAATATTTACTGCTTATTGATTAAAATAAATTGAATATTCTAATTATAACTATATTAGAATATGGTTAAAGTTAGTGAAAATCATTAAAGTCTCCTTGTAAATTTATAGATTTTGAAGTAAAATTAAAATATCAGTAAATGAAACGGAAGGGGGGTCATGGTATGAATTCAAGTTATTGGTTAATTGCACTGGCGGTATTTTTAGTAATTGAAATAATAACACTGGGTCTTACAACCATTTGGTTTGCAGGTGGTGCATTAATTGCTTTTCTTTTGTCCTTAATTGTGGATAGCCTAATCTTGGAATGTGTCGTATTCTTAATTGTTTCATTTGTACTTTTATTTTTTACCAGGCCGGTTGCACAAAAATATTTTAATAAACAGAGGATTAAAACAAATTATGAAAGTCTGATTGGAAGAGATGGTAAGGTTATTGAAAAAATCGATAATTTTAATAATTCCGGTCAGGTTGTGGTGAATGGACAGGAATGGACAGCCAGGTCATTGAATGAGCAGGATATCATTGAACCGGGTAAACGCGTAGTTATAAGGAATGTTTCAGGAGTTAAATTAATCGTGGAAGTAGAAGTGGAGGAAATGTAATTATGGAAACAGTAATAATTGTATTTGTAGTACTTGTATTGGTGGTAATAGCGTCATGTGTTAAAATCGTACCTCAGGCACAGTCTTATGTCCTGGAAAGGCTTGGTGGTTATCAGGCTACCTGGAATGTAGGTATTCATGTAAAGATCCCTTTTATTGATAAAATCTCCAAAAAGGTTTTACTTAAGGAGCAGGTAGTGGATTTTGCACCGCAGCCCGTTATTACAAAAGATAATGTAACTATGAAAATAGATACCGTAGTATTTTTTCAGATTACGGATCCCAAGTTATTTGCCTATGGTGTAGAGCGTCCGATATTGGCGATTGAGAACTTAACGGCAACTACTTTAAGAAATATAATCGGTGATCTGGAACTGGATCAGACATTAACATCAAGGGAAATTATTAATACCAAGATGAGGGTATCACTCGATGTCGCAACCGACCCATGGGGTATTAAAGTAAACCGTGTTGAGTTAAAGAATATCATACCTCCTGCAGCTATTCAGGATGCCATGGAAAAACAGATGAAGGCAGAACGTGAGAGAAGGGAAGCTATCCTGCGTGCAGAAGGAGAAAAGACTTCAGCCATTCTTGTATCAGAAGGTAAAAAGCAATCAGTAATTTTAGGGGCAGAAGCAGATAAAGAAGCAGCTATACTTCGTGCAGAAGCCAAAAAAGAAGCTACCATCCGTGAAGCAGAAGGTCAGGCAGAAGCGATTCTTGCAGTACAAAAGGCCAATGCCGATGGTATCCGTTTCTTAAATGACTCCAAACCGGGTAATGCAGTTCTTCAGTTAAAGAGCCTGGAGGCTTTTGCAAAAGCAGCTGACGGTAAGGCCACTAAGATTATCATTCCTTCAGATATACAGGGAATTGCAGGTTTGGTAAAGTCCTTAACAGAGGTTGGTAACGACAAGGATATCGCTGAATAAAAAATAATTAAAAAAATGGCAATAAAAACTTAGGCAGATTTTATACATGAGGCTGCTGCAAAATACAGATACTATAATTACTGGGATGGAATTTACAATTCACAGAGAATTAGTGCCTGCTATTTTGCAGCAGCCCTTTAATTTATATCAATTATAAAAAGCATTGTAATGTTTTTGATAGAAACTTGATAACATGAAAAATCTTAATTGATTTAGTATGTATTTTAAGATAAACTTAAGAATTCCTGTCTTGATAAAAAAATAACTATGAGCTATTATATATAAGAGTTAGAAATGGGGAGAAAAACAATTATATTTAACAGTTATTGTTTTGTTATAAAGGAGAGATATAGAAATGAACCATATGAAAAAAATTATACAATCACCTTATATGATACTCCTGCTTTTTGCAGTTAAGTTAATGATATATTATAGCTTAATTGATGTTGATTTAAAGGATATAACCTTTATTATATTAAGTATCACAGCGATGGGAATTATATTTATAGCGTTCAGCAGGAGTAAATTAAAAAGGAAAAAAGGACTGTTTTTAGTAGTATATAGTTTGTTAAGCCTGTTAATGTTTGCTGACTCCATGTACTATAATTATTATAATCAGACAGTATCCATAAAACAGCTCTGGCAGGCGGCCAATGTTGCTGCAGTTCCTGACAGTTTTGTTGCAACTTTAATACCTGCAAGCTTTTTGTTGTACTTGGATATCCCGTTTGTTTATTACTACTTTAAAAAAAATATCCGGAACGCCCATGGTAAAAACAGCTGGAGTTTAAAAAAAGAAATTAAATATATAGTAGCAGGATTATGTGCAATTTTTGCATTGCTTGTTGTGAATCCTTTGGATAGCGTTGCCATTGATAAGGTTAATAGTGTTGAATTCTTTACAAATCATGTGAATGATGTTTTTAATGCCCTTACAGAAAATATAGTAACGGAAAAAGTACCGGCGGAAGATGTTTTAGATGCAGTCGAAGATGTGGCGGCCCAAAATCCGGGTGATCAGTTAAATGGAATAGGAAAAGGGAAGAATTTAATTGTAATTCAGGTAGAAGCATTACAGAATTTTGTTATAAATGCTGAATATAACGGACAGGTAATAACTCCGAACCTGAATGCTTTTATAAAGAAGGATACGGTATACTTTGACCGTTATTACAGCAATATCGGAAAAGGAAATACAGCGGATGCGGAATTTTCATCCCTGAACAGTTTATACCCTGTAATTGACAGGGAATGTTATACCCTGTATCAAGATAATACCTATGACGGACTTCCCTGGTTAATGAGGGATTTAGGTTACCGTGCATTTGCAATACATGGTTATAAGGGAGAATTTTGGAACCGTGAAGCAGCTTATCCTGCCCAGGGATTTGAAGATTTCTACAGTATGGAAGATTTAGATACAAGCGACATCATAGGCCTTGGTATATCCGATAAATCCATGTTCAAACAGGCGGTTGATATATTTAAGGGAGAAAAAGGACCCTTCTTTAGTTTTATTATAACACTATCCAGCCATCATCCATTTTTAATCGATGCGGAAGATGCAACCTTAAAACTAAAAGATGAGGATACAGAAACCAAATTCGGGGCTTATTTACAAACGATTCATTATATGGATGAAGCATTCGGTCAGTTTATCCAGGATTTAAAGGCTGCTGGATTATATGATAATACCGTAATTGCATTATATGGTGATCATCACGGATTAAATGTGGGTATGGATAATAATGCTGAAATAATGACTGATTATTTGGGAAAACCATATGATTATGATGAAATGTTAAGAGTTCCAATGATGATGCACGTACCTGGAAGCGGAGTAACCAAAACCATATCTACAACCGGAGGACAGATTGATTTCCTGCCTACCATAGCGAATATCATGGGAATTGATATAAAACAGCCCTATGTTTTAGGCCAGGATTTAATAAATGCCAAGGATGGATTTGTAGCATTTACGGCCTATTTATTTGGGGGATCCTTTGTTCATAACAGTACCATGTTTGAAATATCAAGAGAAGGTGTATTTGAAGGCAGCCGTGCGTGGGATATAAGAACAAGTCAGCCCTTAGAGGCTTCCCTCTATGAAGAAGACTATAACCGTGCTATCACATTAAAGCAAACATCAAAAGAAATATTAGATCAAAATTTAATTGCTGATTATGTCCATCGGGATCTGTCCGGTCAGGAGGATCAGCCAAAAGAGTAATAAGTAACCGAGAGGGCTGCTGCAAAATAATTCTAGACGTTTCGTTTAAGAAATAATAACTTGCGGCAGTCTTCTTTTATTTAAGGGATATATAGGAGTTAAGGAATGGATAATGGATTTGACTTTAATAAAGAATATGGGGTGGTCTTAGAAGGCGGCGGTGCCAAAGGAGCCTACCAGATTGGTGTCTGGAGGGCATTCTTAGAATGCGGGCTTAAGATAAAAGGAGTATCCGGTGTTTCGGTAGGTGCATTAAACGGTGCCCTGATCTGCATGAATAATTACGAAGAGGCAGAGAATTTATGGAGAAACCTTAAGTATTCCTCCATTATGAATGTAAATGATACCCAAATGGATAAATTGATGAAACGAAATTTAAAAAATATTAATTTTAAGGAATTAACAAAAGATACATCTAAAATCCTTATCGATGGAGGAATCGATATAAGTCCATTAAAAAAACTGATTGAAAATTGGGTGGATGAAGACAAAATCCGTAATTCTTATATAGAATTTGTATTTGGGACTTTCCTGGTATCAAAATTAAAAGAAGTTGAGATCACTGCCAGAGAGGCCGAAAACAGTAATTTAAAAGATTATTTATTAGCCAGTTCCTCTTTACCCGCATTTCGGAATGAAAAGCTCCATGGTATGAAATATTTAGACGGAGGTATGTTTAATAATGTTCCGGTAGATATGTTAATAAACCGGGGCTATAAAGATATTATAATTGTCCGTATCTATGGTATAGGTTTGGAAAAGCCGGTTAAGATTCCAAAAGACGTGAATATAACAGAAATCGCCCCGCGCATTAATTTAGGGGGGATTCTGGAATTTAATCCGGATAAAATAAAACGTAATATGGATATCGGCTACTACGACGGAATGCGGTGCCTGCACTCCCTAAAAGGTAAAATATATTATATTGACTCAAAATTTTCGGAGGAAGACTGTATCAATCAACTTATTCATATTAATGAAGCAGCTATGATGGCAATACTCGAATATTATAAATTGGATTATACCAACTCTTCCCTTAATATAAGGAGATTTTTAGAATCGGCCTGTCCCAGTTTAGCCAATACATTAAAGTTGACAAAAGACTGGACCCACAGCGAATTATATATATCCTTACTGGAGCTTAGTGCGAAAAGCTTAAGGATTCCGAAATACAGAATCTATACGGAAGTGGAACTGGTTAATTTAATCAGGGAAAAATATCAGATTATGACACGGAAGGGCTATCAGTTTCCCGTCTTTCATATGCTGATTATAAAATCGGTGATATTATAAAATCGATGAGATTAGAAACCGATGACATGATTAAAGGATGTATTGAATTAAATTATCAGAATCTAACTACTATAATAAAATTAAGGAAGTCTGAATAGTTACAAAAATATTAACCTTAACTCCTTGACAAATGTATAAAAATTAAGTATAGTGTATAAATAAACATATAAATTTTCGCCGGGGAGGTACTCGCATGAATTTAAAGGGTCATAGTTTTTTGACATTAAAAGACTTTTCGCCAGAAGAAATTGAATATTTAATTGATTTAGCAGCGGATTTGAAGGCTAAGAAAAAACAGGGAATAACCGGTCACAGTTTAAAGGGTAAGAATATTGCATTAATATTCGAAAAACCTTCTACAAGAACCAGATGTGCTTTTACCGTAGGTTGTATTGATGAAGGCGGGCATCCGGAATATTTAGGTAAGGATGACATTCAATTAGGATACAAAGAGAGTGTGGAAGACACAGCAAGAGTACTGGGAAGAATGTTTGATGGAATCGAATTCCGTGGGTTTAAGCAGGATACAGTAGAAAAATTAGCAAAATATAGCGGTGTTCCAGTATGGAACGGTTTAACTGACAGTTACCATCCAACCCAGATTTTAGCTGACTTTTTAACCTTAAAAGAACAGTTTGGACATCTAAAAGGTTTACATCTGGTATATACCGGTGATGGCAGAAATAATATGGCGAATAGTTTAATGATAGGTTCTTCAAAGTTAGGACTGCATTTTACCATTTTAGCACCTAAATCATTGTCGCCGGAAGAAGAACTGGTTACCGTCTGCAAGACCTACGCAGAAGCTTCACAAGGTACTATTACCATAACAGATCAGTTAAAAGCAGTAAAAGATGCAGATGCCATTTACACGGATGTATGGTGTTCCATGGGGGAAGAGTCATTGGCGGCTGAAAGGATTGCCCTTTTAAAACCTTATCAGGTTAATCAGGAATTAATGGATTTGACCGGTAAAGATAATACGGTTTTTCTTCATTGTCTGCCTGCTGTTAAGGGAAATGAAGTAACAGAAGAAGTATTTGAGAAAAATGCAGATATAGTATTTGATGAGGCCGAGAATCGTATGCATACCATTAAAGCGGTCATGGTAGCAACTTTAGGAAATTAATAATTGCAATTGTAAAACAAACCAAAATGAAAGATAATATTTGGCTGTTACAGAATAAGCTTGACTCTGTAACAGCCTTTCTCTATTATTAACATTATACGGAAAAATTAATTATATTAGTAAAGGAAGTAGTGCGATGAAGGATGAAATGATGGAATATAAACAGTTGGATTCTTCTGTTATTGAGAATAAGATGATTACAGGATGTTTTGGAAAAAGAGTGATTTATTATGATGAAATTGATTCAACTAATGCGGCTGCCAAGAAGGTTGGGAAACAGCCCGGAAACCATGGGGTGTTGGTTTTAGCGGAACAACAAAATGCCGGGCGCGGTCGTTTAGGGCGG
>JBAVPE010000105.1:0-2213 GCA_049692775.1 Anaerocolumna sp.
GAGAAAATTCTTGGGATGAAGCTGGAGCAACCTATGAAATTTTTGGGAAAATGATTAGTAGTACATGGTGGTCAAAATATAATAGTGAATTAGACCGACTCGGTAGTGATATTCCTAGAGATGTTAGTAAATTGGCTAAAGAAAAAATTTTTTTTCTTAGAAAGCATTTGCTTGATTTGACAGGTGATCGTATTTGGGGGCTAACTTTTACATTGTATCCAACTGGAAAGTTTAATATTCAATACGACTATAACCAGCCAAAAGATTATGAAGAAACTGATTATAGTTGAAGAAATATATAATACGGGTATGAAAAAGAAAGGCTTGGGAGGATTTGGGTTCTATCGAATTAAGGAGTTACAGGTTCATTAGATTTTACCTTTTTAAGCCTTTCTAAAATCAACACTCAAACTCAACAATTTGGTCTAAGCTTGGTGGCTGTTATTCCCAAGTAGAAATGTCCTACCTAATAACCAAATAGAAATGTCCTATATGGACATTTCCAAGTCAAGCACAGGATTCAGATTTCGCTGTTGAATTGCTGTTTTCTGTGCACGTCTGCTTGGCATCTTTTGAGAACGATTGCGTTTGTTTTGCTGTTCCAGTTCTTCATGCTGCTGTTGGATATGATTCAGAACAGCACCCAACCGTTTATTCTCAACAATCTCTCGCTGGTTCAGCTGACTTAATTTATCGAAGATGCTGTAATTGATCTTCCGACTTTCATGCATGATGGCCACAGTACCATCCGGGTATTCTAGAAATTCAAGATACTTGCCGATCAACCTCTGATTTTCTTCTGTATTCTCCAGGAGATATACACATTTATCATAAGTAATGGTCAGGCTTTTCGTCACTCTGCGTGGTTCACGCCAGGTAAAAACATCATCTAACTCTTCGGCTGTTTCAGTGACAGTCCGGTGTAGATCCTTGGGATTAAAAGCCATCTTGGCAAATTTACGATTAAATTGCTCAATAAAGCAGGGCAACCACTTATTCGCATCTGCAATCGAATTGATACCTTCCAGGCGCATCTCCTTAATCAGACGATCCTGAAGTGTTCTATTCGCTCGTTCCACACGACCTTTGGCCTGGGGTGAGTTAGCGAAGATGATATCGATTTTGAGGGTACTGAGTACGCGTCCAAACTGGGTAATCCTGGTGTCTTTCTTACTGCTTTGATTTACCCTAAACACTGAATGTTTATCGCTGTAAAACGCTAAGGGCTTACCGTGCTGTTCAACATACAGGCGTGTTGAAATCATATAGTCAAAGGTTGATTCTGATTCACAGAAGCGTAAATGCTGCAATTTTCCTGTGGCATCATCAATAAACACCAGTAAACAGCATTTAGGTGCTCGTCCTTCAAACCAGTCATGATGTGAGCCATCAATTTGGATCAGTTCACCATAACAATCCCGGTTATATCGAGGCTGATACGGGCGTTTCAGGCGCTTGGCGCGAGGAATCCATAAATCGGCTGCAATCATCCAGGAACGCAGGGTTTCTACTGAAATATTAAAGCCATAAACGCTAGTCAGCTTTTCATGGGCTAAAGTTGGTCCGAAACCATGGAATTGTTCAGCGACCAGATTGAGGCACTTGAGTCTGATCTCTTCAGGAAGCCTGGAATTGCTGGTTTGGCCACGACCGGCATGGGCTAATGCAGTGGGACCTTGAGCTTTGTATTTTTGCAGTAAGCGTCTGATCTGACGTTCTGAAATATGCAGTAGCTGAGCAGCTTGGGATTGAGTTATGCGTTGATCACAGATTTCCTGCAAGATCGACAATCGTTTAAGTTCTTTATCCGACATAGACACCAACATATCAAACCGTCCGCTAAGGAAATTGCAAAAGTGCATATTCTAAAAGCGGACATTTTTACTTTGGAGAAACCGGACATTTCTATTTTGGGCTTACAGTGGCTATTCACATAATCGCCATTATGTTAAATAGACTAAGACTTTGTTGAAATTTCTTTTATAATAAATGAAAATTTAGGGCATTTAATATAATGAAATTACTAAGCTTTATACTGTTATTCGTTAGTTGTAGTTGTTTTGCTTTATCTAGTGAAGAATTTGATAAACAGTATCAAAATTTAAATGGTGAACTCAATAAAGCCGTAATTAATAATATGATCTATTCGAAGGATTATGATGATAAAAAAATTCCATTGTCAGAAAAAATAGAATCTAAAAGTAAGTGGTGTG
>JBAVPE010000106.1:0-28696 GCA_049692775.1 Anaerocolumna sp.
CGACGTGCTTTGTTCCCATTGACCTTTCGGCTACTGGTAAGTCGGCTGACCAATTAGATTTCTCTTTAATCTAATGCTCACACACGAGCGATACTATAGAGTCCTTGCGGACGCACGTACATGCAATTGTGATTTGTGTAGTAGTAAAACTCCAGCTGACTGTAGATGCCGGGCGCGATGGAACGGCTGAAGGTGATGCCGTTTGTGGTGGTTCCGTAATCCAGCTGGTCCCACTGTCCGGTCAGTATGTTGTAGCCTCGGACACGGCCATAGTCATTGCCGGAATGCCCTGATACCGGCGGCACAGTAAAGGTATAGTTGGTGATGGTTGCACCGGAAATACCCTGCTCTAAAATCACTGACTCCGGACCGGTCAGGGTCATACCGCCACCGCGGTTTGGGTCAGCTATAAAGAATACTATGGCTGCCCAGGAGGATTCGGCTCCGGTGGAATCTACCGCTTTTACCCGCACCACATTTTTGCCCAGCGGATATGCTGTGCTGGTTTCAGCAGGGCGTCCCTCCCAAATGTAGGTAATGGCATCACCATCTGAGTCTGTGCTGTAAGCAGTAATGGTGACAGGAACACCAGGGGCTATACTGTTTCCGTTTGGTGTACGGGTAATGACTGGAGTGCTAGGTGCAGAATTGGTTACGGTAAAGGTAATATCCGTCCAGTCGGAATACCACCCCCATGCATCTTTGGCACGTACCCTAACGGTATGGGTACCCACAGCATAGTAGCTATCAGCAGTGTTACCTGAGTATTCCAGCGTTACTGCATCGCCATCCGGGTCTGCAGCTGATGCAGTAATGTTTACCAACAGCTTACCGTTCCGAGCAGTTCTATAGACTGAGGCATATCCGACTGGCTTGTTCGGCGCATTATTAGTAACTGCAAAGCTCTGGGAATAGCTGAAGGTTCTGCCCATGCTGTCGGTAGTGCTGGCAGTCAGGACATAGCTTCCTGTGACATTGATAGAAATATTACCTCCGCTGTTAGATAGGTTTCCGGTATAGCTGGCGGTACTGCCTCCTTTTGTTAATGACCACGAAAGAATTCTACCGTCCAGTCCGGAAGCTGACGGCAGGGATACTTGAAAACCGGAACCAATGTGAACGTTAGATGGAACCGTAAACGAGAAGCTTGCAATGGGCTTGATGGTTCCGGTATTGGAAGTAAAGGTGAATTTCCGACTGTTGGAATCAGTTACCTCTACCACCAGCTTTACAGCTATTGTTTTGTCTATAGAGATACGTAGATTTCCTCCATCCGCAGAAAGAGAGCCTTCAGCATGTTGGGTATAGGGCTTTGCTGCCCCGCCATCCACTGAAAGGAGCCATACTATACTCATATTATCCAGCTCGGAACCTGTGGCATTGACCGCCATAGAATCTCCACTGTAGGTCAATGCTGGAATACTTATGTTCATATCAGGGATTGGGTATACAGTAAAACTTTGGGTTCTTTCGTAGGTACGACCAGCAGGATCTGTCATTGTCAAAATCAGCTGATATTTACCCTTGGCGGGGAATGTAATTGTACCGCCCATTCTTGTAAGGGTTCCGGAGGCGTAGACTCCATAAGGCTCCAAGCCTCCTTCGTCCTGAATAATCTTCCAGCTGGCAGTGAGATTCTCCAGGTCCGTACCGCTGACGGTGACTGTTCCGGCTTCACCTGTATACCTGACGAGAGGTACATTTAGCGTAATCGTAGGAACTGGATAGACTGTAGTACTGGCACTGTAGGAAAATATCCGCCCCAATGCGTCCGTCATAGAAGCTGTCAGGGTATAAGTTCCCACTTCTTTAAAACAGATTTTCCCGCCATAGGCATTCAGGCTGCCCTCCAGCGCATTGGTAAGTTCCGCAGGATTTCCCTCCTTTGTGAGCGTCCATTCTACCGGCAGTGTGTTATTGTTACCGCGGGTGCGCAGGTCAATCGTTCGGTCGGTGTGAGTCGCTTCCGGAAGTTCGAAGGAAAAAGACAGTACCGGAAGTACTTCAATTTTTCCTCCAGTTTCATACAGGAATACACGCCCGGTTTCATCGGTGATTCTTGCAATGATCTCATAAACTCCGGCGTGCTTAAAGCGGATCGTGCCGCCGCTATTTGTCAGCTCACCATCAAGATAAGTCGCAAGATTCTGGAATCCTAATCTATTCTCTAACAGCCATTCCACAGTTAAGCCATCCAAATCCATGGTTTTGGGAATCACAGAAACGGGGGTATCCGTATGGGCTGTTTCCGGCAGCCGGTAGGTAATACCTGGAACCGGATAAACCTTAATGGGTGAGGTATAGCTGTAGCTGCGTCCGGCAGGGTCTGTAAAGGCGGCTTTTAAAACATAATCTCCCTTTTTCTTAAAGCGGACGGTACTGTTTTTATCGGTCAGCGTTCCTTCAACATAATCAGAAAGAGTGATGTCTTCACCGTTTCGGGTCAGTGACCACTGGATTTCAGAAGTCCCAAGATTCTGGAATGTAGCTTCTACCTGAACACTCTTGTCCGTGTGCGTAATTTCTGGCAGGTAAAAACCTACGGAGCCTACCGGGTAAACAGTAATAGTCTGCGTTGCATCAAAAATTCTGCCAGTTTCATCGGTCATCGTTCCGGTGAGACGATACACTCCTTTATCCTTAAAGCGGATTCTTCCACCAGTTTCGGTCAGGGAACCTTCCAGCTCGTCTGCGGTTTCCGCAGGTTCTCCGTTCTTCATAAGGCTCCAGACCACAGGTAATCCATCTGCATTCGTTCGTGCTGCAGTAACTTCCAAGGCGGTATCGGTGTGAGACGCTTCTGGAAGCGTGAATGCAATCTCCGCTACGGGATAGACTCTTGTTCTTTCCGTATGGATAAAGATGCGCCCGGTTTCATCCATGACCGTGGCAGTAAGAGTGTATGTGCCCTTGCTTTTAAAGACAAAGCTGCCTCCCTCATTAGAGAGAGTACCGTCCAGAATATCGGCTGGCTGAACCGCTTCTCCGTCCTTTTCTGCCGTCCACACAATGTCATATCCATAGAGTGCTTCCAAAGAATAGTCCAGCGTAACGGATTTGTCTGTATGAGTCGTTTCAGGCAGGGCAAAAGTCAGGTCAATCGTCGGATAAATGGTCACCGTTTTAGCGAGCAGAGTTTCTTTTCCTCTGACATTTTTTGCAGCTGCGGTCAGGGTGTATTTCCCTGGCTCCCTAAACTGGAGCGTTCCTCCCTCCAGACCGAGTGTGCCGATACCTGCAAGCTCCATTGGCTGTTCGGAGCCATCCGCAGCAGTTTTCGTCAATGACCAGGAAAAGCTCTCCATGTATTTCCATACCGGCATGATTTTAATTTCAGTATCGGTATGAGCGGTGACGGGAAACTCAAAGCGCACCTGCGTATCTGGATAGGAATAGGAGCCACCGCCGGAATCGCCGTGGTCATCAAAATCCCGTCCGGGTTTTGGTGTAGGTGTAGGTTTCTCTGGCGTAGGCGTAGGCTCCACCGGCATTGGCGCTGGCTCCACTGGAACAGGCGTAGTGGGCTCTGGGGTTGGTTTGGGTATTTCAGAGGTTGGAATAGGCAGTGGCTTTGTCTTATCAATCATTTTTTCTGCTTCGCCCTTGGTGATTGGTTTATTCGGCTTCAATTTGCCGCCATCCTCATTTCCAATAATATCATCCTCCCTGCCGATGATGACGTAGCCCTTGTCACTATTTTTGATATCCTTGTCATCGTCATATCCACTGTGGCCTTTGGTATTCTTGGCTTCCTCATCCCTTCCGCTGATACGCACCAGCATCTTGATAATCTCGGCACGGGTAATGGGTTCATCTGGTTTAAAGCCATCTGGATAATCAGCAGGATCAATAATCCCCGCATTGATGAGTGCCTCAATATACTTCTCCGACCAGTGACCGCGGGTATCCGGGAAGCTGGCTGTATCCTTTTTTGCATCTGCCGTATCCAGCGGAATGTCCCGTACTAAAATTGCGGCAAATTCACCGCGGGTAATGATTTCATCCTTCGGTATAAATAATTCCAAACGCTCCTGGGTATAAATAAAAAAAACGCCGCCAAGCAGCAGGAATAGAAGGAGGATGGCAAGCACGCCGACCCTCTTCTTTTTTTTATCTGTCATGAGAGTACCTTCCTTTCATTTTTTTGATAAAAACAATTAAAGTATGTAGTCTTCATAGCTTAAACTCCATGCCGCCATTTTGCTCCTGTTCCTTTTGATGTGCTTCCAGCATTTCCTGGGTCGGATACAGGAGCTTTCCCTCCTGCATCTCAAATACGCAGAAGTCATTCCGGTCGCAGATCATAATTCTATGCTGGTAATCCATCTGCATTTCTATAAATTCCTGCATTTCCTTTTGGCTGCAAAGCCATACACCGGAGGTATAGCGACCTTCTGGCAGAAAACAATAGCCGCTGTACTGCGGTTGATGGCTTTTCAAATCCAGCGCACCTGCCGGGCGTATCTGACTAAGCTGGAGCCTGGCATGGTCTGTGAGAATTTCCGGCTTTGCAATGCCCATGATATCGCTGCGGTTCCAGCGGGTCTGCTCCCCGTTTTCCAGAGACACGGCAAAAACCGCCCGTCCGCTGGGATTGGGCTTGCTGCCGAAGCCTCCGGTACAAAAATACAGCTGATTCTCCGCACTTCTATCATTTTCAGGCAGAGAGGAGGCGCAAAGAATGACAACCTTGCCGGCAATAGAAAAGTCATATCCAATCTTCCGGCAATCCAGAGGGGTAAAAAGCATATTTTCTTCCAAGACTTATTCCTCCTTTCGTTGCTTCAGTAGCTCAGTCAATTCACCTATCAGTCCAAGACGTGTGCCATCTGGCATTTGCTTAATGGCTGCACGGACGAAGGCTTCCACCGCTTCCGGGGACTGGTCTCCCACCTCGATGAGCTCCACTTTTTGAATACTGACCGCACCCTGGCGGACATTCATCTTTACGATATCGCCATAGTCCAATCCAGACGCGGAGCGCATCTCCTTTGGAATCAGTACACGGCCCTTGCAGTCAATAATTCGGTATGTTTTTTTTGAATTCATAAATAGTATCCCTCCTTCCTCATTACCTCCCGAATAGTATCGGGGTGAATTCCAAGCTCCTGAAAGAGCCCAGCTAGTTCCTCCGGCAGACGGTTCAAAATATCCGAGGCTAAAATAACAATAGCACCATCGCCGCAGATGATTTCCAGATCACTGTCGGCAGAAATCCCCGCCCCCTCCAGCACCTCTCCGGGAAGATTCAGGCCGTCCTCATTCTCTGGTTCATCCTTCTCTTCCAGCGTATCCTCCTCTGGAAGAGCGCACAGTGGTATGGCAACTTCAATCCCTGCCTGCGTAAGTAAAAGAAGCGGAGCTGCTTCATCTCCCCTGGATGCAAGCACCACTTCACCCTGTTCATCAGGGGTAAGTCCAGCAGGAATCACAGGAATAGTCAGAAGCCCGTGGTGGTCGACTGCCGCTTTTGTTTTCATAATTTTCAAAATAAGTTCCTCCTTTATATTTTTTTTCGGTTAAGACTCATTGAAAAAGAGTTCAGAATCAAAAAGATTCATTTGTAATGGCCTATCTCTCAGCCGTTCCCCGGTGTCATAGTTGGAGATGAATACCTCCGCGTATTCACTTCCGTTGTCATATCTCTGTGCCAGATTGTTAAGACGGCTAACTGCTTCTATATGAAAGTCCTGGTACAGTTCCCGGATAAATTCGCAGTCATTGTAGCTGACCAAAAACTTACCCTTGCAGACTGTCAGCGTATCCCGCAAGCGATAATGATCTTCCTTTCTGAACTCTACCGCATAATGTCCTTCTGTCTGGTAATAAGGAGGGTCACAGTAAATGAAGGCATTCTCCCGGTCGTACTGCCGGATGAGATCTTCAAAGTCCTTGTTTTCAATGACTGTGTCCCTTAAACGAATGTTGGCCTGCCATAGCAGATGGAAGGTCTTTCGAATATCGAAAGGCTGACAGCCAAAGCTGGTACAGCCGCTTCCGTAGCTGTAGCGAATGAGCTTAAAAAATGCAGCGGCACGTTTGACGTCATTCATTACCGCTTGCTCCGTAAGGATCTGGCGGATTTCCTCATAATCCGGGGGAGGAAGGTGACGCTCAGCAAGATCCAGCTCCTTTGAAAGATACTCGCTGGTGAATTCCTTCTTTGAGAGATACCTGCGCAGTACACTAAATTCATCCCGGCTGTTCAGCGGCAAAAAGTTCAGCTCCCGAACCAGGTCAAGAGTCTGCTCCTTTGCACACTTGAATAAATTTGCCAGGTCGGAGTTGAAATCGTTATACACCTCCATGGCAGTATCCATGGGACGCCCAAACAGCACCCAGCCACCACCGCCGAAAACCTCAATGTAACGTCCGTACTCTTTGGGCATTCGCTGATAAATCAACTCTCTCAACGCCTTCTTTCCGCCCACCCAGCTGATGATGCTGTTCATTTATTCACCTGCCCTTGCTGCGGCGGTTGATCGCATCAACATCCGTTTTCATACAGGTTCCATCCGAACTCCAGCAGATGAAACCGACTTGGGGGTATGGGCAGCCATCACAGCGTGAGAGATCCTGTGGAAGTGAGACACCAAAGCGTTTGGGCAAACTGGTTGCTTCCGCACCTTTTCTTTCTGTTGGCTTTGTATTTTGATTCATGCTTTGCACTCCTTTCGCTGAAAATAAAAAAGGCACCATCCTTTTTTCAAAGACAGCGCCCATTTTTAATAAGTTATTATTAGGTTGTAAAAAAAGAGCGTCTCTCAGTTTCCATTGAAACCAAAGAACGCAAATTAAATTGTTATTTCTATGTGAGACTGGTTATCCAAGCTGCATACCGCCCATCTTCTGCCCCTGTTCCAGTTCTTCCTGCGTCATTATACTCCAGCTATTGCCACCATTCCATAAACTAACATAGATTTCTCCAACCGAAGTTTTAATCGGCCTCTGCTCCTGGTCCTCTCCAAAGCCATCAGCAGCCTGACCAATGATTGCCTCCTTGAGCAGGTCAAGTTCCTCGGCAGTCAGTTCACCATGTACCCGGCACTCAGCTACTCCCATCAATTTACCGTTAACTGGTTCTACCGTAAAGACATAGGACTGGACATTTCTGTTGATACTGTCATCCTCATCATAATATTCCATGAGACCGCGCTCGGCTTCCTGTGGCATCCGAGCCTTCAAAAGAGCGGCAACTATATCATTTTCATGAGCCAGTGCAGTTCGGTTATCAAGCTCCACCGGTTCATTCTCCGTATCACCCCATTCATTCTTCTCGTAGTGTCTGACGGTAAGTGGCATATATAACTTCAATGTCTGAAGCTTCTTTTGAATCACACAGAACCGATCCTCACCGGGGATAAGGGCAAGAGTGCGTCCGTTATCCCAATCCATGTGGAGCTGACATTGATCATCAATAAAATTGACTGTTCCTTCAGTGCCGGGCGACACCGGAGAATAGGGATCATTCATTTCGATAAGCCGGATTCGCGTACCGGGTGGATACTGTTCCTTCATAAACTCAAGCCATTTCGAATGCTTCTTCATGTTACATTCCTCCCATCTTAATTTCAAATTCATTGATTTGCTCTGCCGTTTCATTCGGCACAGCAGCTTCCTGTTTTAAGTTCATCTGCTGTACCTGCAAGTCATATACCGTTAAGTATGCCTGGTAATCTCCGAAGGCAGGATTGCAGCGCAAGCAGTAGCGGTAATGCTCTGTTTCCATTACATACCCGTAATTCTGCTGCCAGCTACCCTCGATTTTTCCGCCGTGTACGGAACAATATTGCTGCATGGCACTGAAACTTTCCAGAGGACCATTGTCCCGGAGAGCATCCACTACCATTTTTAAATCGGATTCAAAAGCAGAGCTATATGGTCTTTCATAATCACGTGGCCACCAAGTATGCCAGAACTCATGTCCGTTACTGCCAAAATCAATACGCAAGTGGCCGACAGTTCCAAGCTTTTCATCCTGCTCCTTAGATAAGGCGTAAAAAAGTTCTGTCTCATCGGAAGAGGCAGGCCGCAAGATAACGTGAGGTTCCGTTTTATTATTTTCTTTTCCGCTCATTGGAATTGCTCCTTTCAACTTTTACTTATACGAGATTCTGAAGGAAGATATAAATTGCTACTCCTCGCAGATATTCACTTCATGGTCAGTCCAGGTTGATCTGGGTGAATATTCCGGAGGTGGAACCAGAATATTCAATCAGGATGACATGTATCAGCGTCGGCAGTATCTTATTCACCTGTTTTATGAAAGCCTTTTGCAAATTTTTACTATCCATGTTTAGTTCACTCCTTTGTTCGTTGTTTTATCTATTATAAAAGGCCATAAAAATAGGAGTATCTTCTTTAGCAGAAAAAACTCCTTTTAACCTTGTTTTTGTAATAGAATACCTATATTAAATAAAATGGGGCAGTTATAATACTCACAGGTTGGAATTTGTTGCAGAGCTACCAGGCGGGTCTTTCACCTAATTTTTTTATATTATCAACTAATCTGTCAAATGTCACAATCTTGGTATTAATTTTTTCATACATACTTTGACTACGAACATCTAATGCCGTCTGATTCATAAAATCTCTTCTGCTAACAACTAAATAATAAAATATTCTGTATATTGGCACATCTATCCCGTGTTGAAAAAGTCCTATATTTTTTAGAAAATAGTCTCTATTACAATCAATCCATCTTTTCCAATCCTGTATTTGGGTTAAGCCTTTTCTTACACTATCACTTTCTGTATTAGCTGTATTAATAAGATATTCTGTGTTTGCCTTTTCAAATTCAACAAGAACAATACTGTAACCATCAGAATTCTTACCTACTAGCATATAATCAGCAGCATATTCATTTCCAAGTTGCTGTTCCGGGAAGAGATATGCATCATGATGACCAAAATTATAATCCAAGAATATTGATCCTGGTATAAACCACTTCCTATTTTGCTTAATATATTGCTGAATCTTCAACTCATTCTCTGCAGTATATATCACGTTTTGAAATTCACTAGCTTCTAGCTCAAAATTCAAATCTTTGTATTCACCCAAGTACAAAAAATTATTTGGGAATAGAGACCTCTTATGCCATATAAACTTTCTTATTTCTTTATCAGGGTGAGAAAACCGCGGAAATTTGTGGGTATTCTTTGGACCTTTTTTTGATTCATATACAAGTTCCGATTCATATGCCTCCCGTTCTATATCAGTCAGTTTCAATTCATAATCCCTATCTTGTAACTTCATTCTTATCCTCCCAATAATCTATTTTTCCATTTCTAATATATAGCTATTTTGTAACAAATCCAATGGAATCCAAATAGAAATGGTTCTAATTTAGCATTTTGAATCAAAGAACAGATATGATGCTTTGTAGAAGTTTTAACTTTATTATAAATGATTTAGTTTTTTTATTTAACAAAATATTTAGTTTTGCAATGACATCCACCCCTTGAACAATTTAAATATAATAGGAAGTTTTAATTGTCCATTATAATTCTTTTTAACCTATCATTACATCTGTTCAAGAAATCCAGGATAACCACATTCAATTTCAATTTGTCCGTGATTCTCTACTACCTCATATTCCTGTATATATTCATTTCGCATTGCATCTATATATTGAATTCCAAATTTTATTCCTTTTATCAAATCATTCGGATCAACCATAAAGAAAAGGCTCTCTACTTCACCAACCGATATGACTTTATTGTAAGCCACTCCTCCAAAATTAAACCCAGTGTGAATAACCAAAGTCTTGGCAAATCCATTTCCTATATTTTTTATAGTAACTTTGATTTCCTTTGTGGCTTTATTTTCATCAGAATGGGGACCCAATTCAACGCCACTTTTTGCATCTTTATTACTTCCTACAGTCACCAGCAAAAATGGTTGGATGGCTGCTATTTCTTTCTGTTCATCAGATTCTTTATAATATCTTATAGTGTAAAAAACTCCAAAGAATGCAAGGACTCCAGATATCACTCCTCCAATAATTCCACCCCAATAAGACGCTAATGAGCCTATCCATGTAGAATCAATTGTATCTTTAATGGTCAAACTGGAAATATAATTTCTCGTTACTATAGCAAATCCAACTGATAGCGTTGCTGCAATGACAATAAACACACATAAAAATATGATAATGTGTTTTGTTATTTTATTTTTAACCTTTTTTTGTTTTCTGGGATTGTATGGTAATCCGAAACATTTATTTTCCTTTTTCATTATCTCTCTATTCCTCTTTATTCCCTCGAAATCTAACTGTAACTCTTATTATTTAAATTGATAAAACAACTTTATTTTCAACCCATTCCAAATAAATATAATGGGCAATTCGACAAACCAAAATGACTAAGAGTTGGTTCTGTTTTTATGTGACATGATAGATTTCAAACTCATTCTTCTCTTGTACGACTTAAGGTATAACAGTGACGACCACATGTGGCATCAGGGTGTTGTCGTTACAACAAGTCCTCTCCAATCACAACTCTGTAATTTTATTGAATGAAGTGATCAATTCACCAACATCTTGATAACGCCTGCTTTTGTCTGAACATAATCCGATTGATACAAATTCTTTTAACTGAGGATTGCTTATCTTTTCAGTATTTGTTCGGCCTGTCATAATAAAGAAAACAAGTCGCGTAATTGCATAGGTTTCGTGCACAATGCAATAAGTGTTAAAGCCGTCCAGCCGAAGCTCTGGATCATTAAAGTATCCCTTATATTCGGTACTAACAGAGGTCAAGTCACTTTCTGGTATTTTTACCAATCCAAAATCAGATATTTTTATTACAAAAATATCATCATAGAGCTTCACAAGAACATTCTTAGGACAAATGTCTCTGTGAAGCAAATCCTTAGAATGAATGTATTTGAACGCACGCAAAACTTGTGAAGCAATGCTTTTGCGCTGAAAAAAAGATAGTTTTCCATTGTTTTTTGACATATATGTGTCTAATGTGCAATCCATGAATTCCATAAGGTACTCTTGATTATCCTCATTATAAGAATACACTTCGACGATATATGGCGAATTTAGTGCTTTCATTTGTTCAAATTCACGTTTGAATCTATGTAACTCTTTAGGAGACAAATCTTTCTTTGCCCTTTTTAAAACAAAAGGATGATTGTAAAATGTATCCTTATATCTCAAAACTTGTGCATAAGAGCCTTCACCAATCAATTTTAATTCATAACAATTAGTTTGCTGCTCCTTTATTTCAATACTGTTTGGAACAATCGGCTTCCACCCATACACTGCTCGTCCAGAAATATGGCTCTTTTCGATTAACTCATATCCGTCTGCTTTCAAAAGTTCATTGAATATTTCTAAGAATTTACGCCAAGGCTGAGTTTCATTTCTGACCACAGGGTTAAACATTTCACATAAGAAATTCAAAAGGATTTCATCATCACCATTATTTAGCTGAAAACGCGAATCAGTAAAAACCCAATCAGCTTCCCAATCATCATTACTAATTGTGTGTTTTTGAATATCTCCTAATGCATCTCTGAACCTCGAATCATTCGATGGCATTGTTTTTAGATTGTAGAGCCTTGATAGAAAATCAATTTCTTCAAGCCGCCCATAATAACATATTTTGTATTTAGTTGAACTTTCGTCAACATATTCTCGCTCATAATAATCCAATTTAGTTTGAGGCTCATTTCCGACAAAACCATTACGAATAATATCAATTACATCTCTACGGGTTACTTCTGTAATATTATGCAAAAAAGATTCCTCCGAGTTGATTTTATACTATATTATACTATCAAAAAATACTCGACAAAGGCAAGGTCCACTTCTTTTGCTCTGTAATAAAATCATCTCAACTAACCCCTTACCTCTCAACGCATTGTTACTGCGCTAGCTTCCAACAATTGTTATTTCTTTCGTATTCATTATAAATATAGCACTAAACTGCTATCGCAGTGGTTCGACAGCCGATAGTTTAGTATTTATTCATTTTACTCTTTCTCTATTCTACTACTTCAAATTCCTGTGGTAAACCTATAAAATAGAATCTTAAACTATTTTATAGGAGGTCATATCTTATGACAAATGAAGAAATTCTACAGAAACTAGAGGAAGAAATTCACCTCCGTGGATTTAGCCCTCACACACAGGAAGAATATATGATTCGTTCTAAATCATTCATGCTCTACGCAGACCGTCCGTTGGAAGAACTTACGGAACAAGATATACGTACATATCTGCTCTATTTATTAGATGTAAAAAACTTTCCCCTGCAAGTGTGAATGGGTATAACAGTGCCCTTCGCTTTCTCTATGGTGCCATTCTCCACCGTCATCTCAATTTCTATGATATTCCACATCACAGGCATGTCTATGTATATCCCACCGTACTTACCATGCAGGAAGTCCAGAAGATTTTTGACTCAGCGGATTCTCTTCGGGATAAAACAATGCTTATGACTATCTATGGTGGTGGACTCCGCGTTTCCGAAATTATTAATCTGAAAACCAGTGATATCTATGCTTCCTCCATGCGTATTCTGATCCGTCAGGGTAAGGGTAAAAGAGATCGGTTTACTCTTCTTTCAAAGACAAATCTGGATATTCTATCAAAGTACTGGTATGCTTATAAGCCGAAACACCCTGACCATTATCTTTTCCTTAACCGTTCTAAAAATAAAATGACAACCAGAGCCGCTGCTGATATTTTTAGAAAGGCTTTCCGTCAATCAGGAATTCAAAAACCCGCTACTATACATACATTACGGCATTGTTTTGCCACACATCTTCTTGAAAATGGAGTGGATCTCTGCCAGATAAAAAATTTACTTGGACACACCAATATCAAATCCACCGCCCGTTACCTGCACCTAAGCAACTTTGAAGAAAGCCTTACCAGTCCTCTCGATACGCTGTTTTTAAAATCGGAGGTTCAATAAATGCCAGAACTTCAAGATATCTTAATTCAATATGCTGACGATTACTACCTAAATCATTCTATCTCTTACATACAAAAGAAGGTTGTGAATTCCTTGATAAAGTGTCGTACTTCCTCTTTAGGTGGACATATCACCGTGTGTGACGAATGCGGCAATAAACAAATTTCATATAATTCATGCAGAAACCGTCATTGTCCCAAATGCCAGACTCTGACTAAAGAAAAATGGATTGATAACCAAAAATTTAACCTGCTAAATATAGGATATTTTCATGTTGTCATGACAGTCCCACACACACTTCATCCTATTATTCTGCAAAACCAGGAAGCTTGTTACAATATCCTGTTCAAGGCAGCTGCAGAAACATTAGCTGAATTATCTGCAGATAAAAAATATCTGGGGGCGAAAACCGGTTTTACCGGTATTCTTCATACATGGGGGCAAAATCTAATGTTTCACCCTCATATTCATTGTATTGTTCCAGGTGGAGGATTAAATCCACTCATGCAATGGATTCCTTCTAAAAAGAATTTCTTTCTTCCGGTAAAAGTAGTATCGCGGAAGTTACGTGGAAAGTTTCTTGCTTTATTGAAAAATGCTTTCTACGACGGTGTATTGAAATTTCATGGTCAAATAAAACATCTGGAATTCCTGCAAGAATTCGAGAATTTTTTAACTCCCATTTACAAACAGGAATGGGTCGTCTACTGTAAACCGCCCTTCAAAACAGCTGCAACTGTTGTTGAATATTTAGGCCGGTACACACATCGTGTAGCAATTTCAAACAACCGTATACTTGATTGTAAGGATGGCAATGTGGCTTTCAAATGGCGTGACTATAAAAATAATAACGAATGGAAAGTCATGACCATTACTGCACAGGAATTTATTCGAAGATTCCTTTTACATGTATTACCCAGCGGATTTATGAAAATCCGCCACTATGGGATCCTTGGTAATCGTAATAAAGCGAAAAAATTAAAGCTTTGCAAGGTGTTGACCAATACACCAATCATGGAAAGAACAATTTTATCCACCACAGAATTGATCGAAAAACTGATTGGTAAAAAAGCATTTCTTTGCCCTTGTTGCAACAGTACAAAGCTTAACCGATATGCTTATTACACAACCTGAATATTTCAATTTAATAATTCATTTATTCCCGGTAATATAATTATGGGGGAAAGGGGGAACTATACTTATTTTACCTTATAATTCTGTGATTACGAAGCAAACTTTTATCATTTCAGATTTACTTTCTTTAAAGTATATACTTCTAAGGACAAAGTTTCTTATTCAATCCCCATAGGTTACTGGCAACCGCAGTTTCGTGCTATACAATTATCCAAAGTAATGCACCCAGTTAATGGTTTAAATAAAAGCAGATATCTAACCACTAGGTATCTGTTTTTTGGTGCATTAATTCGGATAACTATCTATTCATAATGGGAAGTAAAAAACAATGTTCAGATCTAATATTGATTAGTACTAAGAATACGAATTACTTTCTATATCCCGTACACATAATATCTTCTCCAGTTATCTCACAGCTCAATTCATCAACAAATTGATTTAATGCATTATTAATAAATTCATGTATTAACCAGTTCTGCTTGGATTTCATATATTTTTGAAATAACTTAGGATTATACCGAACCAATTCACTTAACCAATGAAATACGCTGAAAATGAAGACAGCGGAAGTAACTTCAGCTAATTCTTCATTCCCTGCTACATCCTTTTTTATATACCACAACCTTGATTCACCATATATGTAATGAACGTAATGCCTCACCTTCTCATGATATTTTTCCAGTTTTTCTTTTCGCCTGTCAATTGGCTCGTGTATATCCCAATTAAATCTTTTTTTCATTCTCATAACATAATCGGTTGTAACTCCAATATCATGTTCAAATTTATGAGAAACCGATTTAAGTGATTTGGCATTAGCATATCTTCCATCAATGCCAAACTTTAGCCACGATTCCTTTGAACCTTCTTTCTTTACAATTACTGGATGTGATATAGGAATAAAAATTTCAGGTTTAGAAAATGTTATGCAATATGCACGATGAACACAAGGTATATTATACAATAAATCTAAAATCGAGTAGTGACCAGGTTTCAATTGACAGTTAAAGTATTTACCCAATTCTGTCAATACACCAGAACCTTTTACCGCAGTATTTGCCTCTTTTAAATTAGTAGTATCATCATTAGCTCTAACTGTGGATATACCATGGTTATTGAGTTTTTGATTATCAATACCTTTGAATCTTAACAAGGCCTTAGATGCATTTAGTATGCAATAGTATGATGTAAGCGGCCGAGCACTATCTGGTAATGACAGTGACGCAAGATAGAAACTATGAGCCTGTTCCCAATAGAATAATGCATCACCTGATCCTGACGTTGATTGACGTTTTAAATATAAGGCTACATATTCCCACGAAGACTCTGTTAGTATTGTCCGATTACCATATTTAGGATTCTTTGTTGCTTTCATTAATTCACATGGTTTATTATTGATACATAACTCCTTAAACAATTATTTCTCTCCTCTTCATTTGCAATTAGACAGATACCCTTCTATCGTCTGGTTAATATGTTTTCTATCTCTTTTAGACCCAAACTACATTGCAATATTCATATCTATGCTTCAATCCAGTAGTATTCTTTCATTTGGCTTTTCTTCCAATTCAAATAATCTTGCATCCAGAATATTTTTTCCATTTTGCAGCTTGACTAGCAATATGATTTATATTTTCTGGTAAGATGGAGGCAATATTCTCTCCATTACATTCTACATAGCTGATTAAAAGTAACTGTATTATTTTCCATAAATATTACTCCTTTTATCTTAATATTCTACAATAGATATTATATCTTCTGGTAGAACATATTCATAACGATTTAGTATTCCGATGTAGTCGGAACTAAAATCATTATAAAATACTGTGTTAAAAGCATAATTAAACATTGTTTGTAATATTGTCTCTTTTTTATCTTTCATGGAAGTCATCAGTGCAATCATCATTTTTCTATAAGGCACAGCAAATTTAACTATATATGGCTTATGTGACTCCATCCATGCACATTCAAGGTTACTTCCCTTTACTATTTGATTTATGTTATAAATTATTTCTGGTCTCAAATGAACTTGCCCACCATAAGGATCGCTTTTATTTAACTGAAAGCATCCACAAACATAAGGGTCGTCGAAAAATTTATATCCCACTCCACCTGCTTGTTTGATATCATTTTTCATTTCATATTCATTGCCATCAACTATTACTTTTCTATTATCTGTATCAATTTCAACGTTATATTTATCTAAAAACTTTCGTAGCTCTGTATAATGCTTGTATGTCCACACCAAGTCATGTAATCCATCTTTTCTAATCCCATAACATTCTTCATCACTTGTAGTAACGTGCATTAAGACAAAAAATATATCATCTTCTACTATATCTTTTATTTGTATATTCTTGTTATACATTATCTCTTTTCTCATACGATCTGGCTCATCTATATACCTATAAGAATAAATCTTGAACACATCTTCCCAATATTTAAAATTAGTCATTTCTTGCATGGTTTTATAACAATTTTCAATCGTACTTATATCATAATTCATTTCTCCACACCTACTTATATCACAAATTATTGCCTTGCTTGTTAAATTTATCAGCAATTAATATTCTAACAACTTAGATAATCGATTTTGTTAGAATATTAAATATGCTGTAAATCATGACAAATGCATTAAGTAATTATTCAGTTTACTTATATCATTAAAAAATATAGAATCATACAACAAACATCTTTCACCTGAATCGCAGAAAGCGAACATCATATCTACTTTTTTATTATAGTTACTTTTCAAAAAGTTATTGATTATGTCCAAATTTCGCTTTGATTGTTGAATTTCTTCATCATTTTTCATACAAAAATCATTATATATGGAGCATTTATAATCATCATGAAAATTAGCATAAGTTACGAAGCCAAACTCATCATCTTTTAACATGTGTGTACTTCTTATAGAAGCTATTATGTTTAATCTATTCTTTTCTAATAAAGAATTCAATTCATCACTAGATATGGTTTTATCAGTCATATGTACACTTGTTTTGAAATCTGGATTTATAAAACTTTCTTTTTCTTTCACTTTTTTACCCATAAAAATTCATCCTTCCATTCTTAATAATAATATCTTTCAACTTCCCATTATGGCTATAACATACTCTGTTTTCTTTTCCTTCACCCAAAGCCCCATTTTCAAATTTTCTAAAGTTCTAGATAATTTCTTTCTACATTAGAAATATTATATAAATACAACTACCTTATATGTTGTTCCAGCCCGCGTAGTTGTTGTATTATCTGGACACTGAGTTTTCAACCATATCACCATCCTATAATATGTTTTTCTAGCGACCTAAAATAAATAACTTCAATACTTTACTTCATTTTATGACAAATTGTAAAATTATTCAATTAAATAATCATAATTCATTAATCTATTATCAGATTCTTCTCCATAATATAATCATGATATTTATAACCTTAAATATCTTTATCCTCTCTACATGTATTACAAATATTTGCAGATTATGATGTCAAATTTTCACCTTTTCATATTTTCAATAATACACTATCAGCCATAAAAACGGCAAATAAAATAAGGCACATTCTCATCACTGAAAACATGCCCTTTCAACTTCTGTCTCTGATTTACCAAGTGTCCCATCCCTTAAGTGAAAATAATAGCCACAAGCAGTCATATCTGTTGCTTAAAATTCAAGCGGAAGTGGACCTCTTGAACGCCATTTAAGCGTTCACCTTGCAGAGGTATATCCCCTCCTTTACCCTATCTCTAAAAGCAATTTGGACAGATTTTTCCTTCAACTATCCTATGTCATCCGTGGAAGAGCCAAAAAAACGGGGCTAAAAACCGCATTTTTTAGCCCCATTTTTTGCTCATTTTTCAGTCAAAAACCACAACATCTTGTGGTCTAACCTCTGTTTTTCTTATCCAAACCACAATACGTCATCATTATCACCGCTTCAACATGCACCGTCCCCGGAAACATATCCACCGTACAAACCTTTTCCACCTTATATCCTCTCTACTGCAGAACAATTAAATCCCTCGCCAAACTAGTTGGTTTTCAAAATATATACACAATCCTGTGCACCCCATAATCAATAATTTTATCCGGTACCTTTGGATGAATCCCATCCCTGGGCGCATCAAGGACGATCAGGTCCTGTTTATCTTCAATAATATCAATCAACTTAAGTACATCCCCGGCAATAAATCCGAATCAACAATCTGGCATACGGCGCTGCTATAATGTCGTGAAAAATTGTTAAAGAGTCTTGGCATTAACGTAAACCCTCCTCCGGTATGTGATGTTGCCAACATAGCCAATGTGGAGGTGCCCGTCATTTTGATCCAGTATTACAGGATATGGAATTGAAAGAACCTGCTTTTTCATCCTTGAATTTAATGAAAGAGAGAATCTGCTGAAATTTCCTTCATTTCAAACCCTGGACCATTCCAGCTGACTTTCAGCTGTCCATTCTGTCTGAAGCTTGTATAAAGCACCTTTATTGGAAAATATCCTGATTTTAGTTCGATCATTCTTTCAACAGCCCCTTTAATTCATGGGGTTCGTCATTGTCAACAAGCAGTTTTCCGCCGATTAACAATACACTTCCGTTGGTACTTTCAAGCCTGAAAGTATAAACACCATCTAACGGAACCTTAATATATCCCTCATAAGAAAATGAATAACCAATTGAAACTTCAGCCGGCTGGATATTGATTGTTTCGAGTAGACCTTTTTTTTCAGGCTTTACTGAGGATATGGTTTCGATTAATGCGGCGGTCTGGATTCCTCCTGCATAATACGTATATTCTATTCCCTTGTGAAATTTCCCGGAGTCTGAACTCTCCGGTTCGGGTCCTTTTAGGATACTGTCCTTAGTTTCATCTATCTCCTCCGGAATATCTGTGAGATATAGACCAAAATTATTGATCATTGGATTATCCCAGCTTCTTAAGATATTAAGCCTGACCCTTTTGGTTGTTACTTGTTTAAAGCGTTTTATATTTTTATATCCTATGGTTTTGTGGTGGACCAGTTCCATCCACTTTTCCCCGTCCCAGGCTTCAAAGCTCCATTCTGCAATTCTTTGCCCTTCTCTTATATATTCCTGCACCATAACATTGTCAAATGTTTTGCTTTGTTCGAAATCAAAAATAATAGAAGCACTGCTGCTTTTGATATCCCATTCACCACCAGTAGTCCAATATGTCATCTTATCATTATCCAATATTGCATCTGCTTCATGAGAAAGCGCCTCCATGCTTGCGGCAACGTTTGCACCGGAAGCAAGATTGGTACCAAATGTTCGGTAAGTAAACTCCTTCAGCTGCATCAGGCGCTTTATCTGATCCTCCGGTATCAGCCCATTCCTGTCAGGACTGATATTAAGAAGCAGCACGCCATTATTACCGATGGAATTATAATATACTTCAATGAGTTCCGCAAGGCTTTTTACTTTAGACGTATCCGGGTTCCAGAACCATTGATTCAATACGGTAGTATTCACTTCCACAGGATACCATATGGCACCTGCTGCATTTTGGTAATATTTTTCCTGTCCCAGATCCCGGAACGTAGCATTTTCAGCTATAGCCCTTTCAAATACCGGTTGGACACTCCATTCATCCGTTCTGCTTTTTCCCTCCTCATTGCCAACCCAGCGGACAGCTTTTCCCCGCCATTCAAGTTCGGCTTTACCGGCTTTAATTTCTTCCCATTTCTCTTCCGATGCAAAAAAATAAGGATCATACATCCTGAACACAGCATCCGGCTGAACAGCTTCAATATAATCATACCACTCATCCGGCTTATAGGAAGGAACACTTTTCCAGATTTCATAATCACCGCAAGCCCCGTCAAACCAGACCTCATTAACACTGCCATATCGTGTCAGAAGCTCTTTAAGCTGGGTAAGGAAGTACCGGTTATATTCTTTTGTATTCCATAATCCAAGATCTCTCTGATGCATATCCCAAGGAGACAGATAAACACCCATTTCGATTTGATCAGCCTCACAGCTTTTTTGCATTAATTCTGCAATATCCATCTTTACCGGAGAGTTAACGACTGAATAATCGGTGGTATCAGTAAACCACTGGCAAAATCCATCATGATGCTTTAATGTTAACATTGCCATTTTCATTCCTGCTTGTGAACATACATTTACCCATTGTGACGGGTCTATGTTATTCGGTTTATAAGCCGAAGGATCTTCACTCCCCGTCCCCCACTGCCTTCCGCTGAAGGTGTTTGGTCCGAAGTGTATAAATGCTATATACTCCTTTTCCATCCAGGCCAGCTGGGCGGCGCTTGGTTTGACATGTGATGCTTTTCTAAGCCGTTCTTCTAATGTATCATCCGGTGAGAAGGTCACCACCCAGGGTTTTTCATTGAAATCTTGATCCATAATAATTCTCCTCTCTGCAATCCATGTTTCATATAGTACTTCAGAAAATTTGTAACTTATTAAATACTCTTTCACAAATTGAAAAAATCATTTATAATATAATTATATTGCTTTATAAGGAGAAATTCTTGCTCGTTTTTGACTTTAAATAATATTATATTGACTCATGAGGCACTTATATGGAAAATTTTCAAAAAGAGATGTATAAAGAAAAAGCGATTCGGGGCGAATCTCAGTTTCCCGTCGGTTTCTATAGAATTACCGATATACAATCGATTCAAATACTTCCCTATCACTGGCATAAAGAGTTTGAAATCCTCTATATGACAAAAGGAACTGCCATTTTTCAAATAGACGATGAATCCTATGAACTGAAAGAGGGACAGGCACTGTTTATCAGCGGCGGTAAGCTTCATTCAGGAATAACCGCAGACGGAACACCATGCAGTTATGATGCAATCGTCTTTGAACTCGATACTTTGTCTGATTTTTATGACAAATGTACCGAATACTTAAAGGACATCAAAATGAATAAAATAATTATAAGAAGTTGTTATAAAGGAGAAAGCCCTTGGGAACAGGATCTTTTGCATAATCTGAAGGAGACTTCTTCCTGTTTTTCCACACAAAATTACGGTTACCACCTTGCAGTTAAAGGCAGGCTTTTATTATTATTTTCAATACTTTTAGCCAACAAGGCTTATACCACCAATATTAAGGGTAAAGCACCTTTGACTGAAAACGTTGAACGGCTGAAAAAAGTGGTTCTGTATATTCAAGAGCACTATCAGAGCAAAATTACAATAGATGATTTAGCAGCACATCTTAATATGAGCCGGCACTATTTCTGCAGATTTTTCAAAAAAACAACCGGCATCACACCGGTTGACTATATCAACTGTTATAAAACAGATCGTGCCGCAGCTCTTATCGAAACAACGAATATCAGCATCATGGAAGCCGGTATGGAAGCCGGTTTTGATAATTTCAGCTATTTTATAAAAACCTTTAAGAGATATAAGAATTGTACTCCCTCCGAATATAGAATGCGGCAACGTAGATAAGAATTTGAAATATAATCACTAATGTTGGTAAAATTACACCTCACGGTGTAAAATCCTCTCCAGAACCGGACTTACGGCAAGGAAGTTGGTAATTATCCCATGGCTTGTGCAGAACATAAAGAGTGAAAAAACGTAATTGAGAGATACATGCGTTCACAGTACGGTCAGCTAAAGATCATTTTTGCTGTATGAGTTCCTGCCGCATTAAATCCAGGGGATCCAATGGTATTGGATTCATTTCTATGACAACTTAACAAACGATGTCTGCCAGGAATTTAGTGTTTACCATAACGCACCTTAAAATTAGAATTATCTTATGAGGATTATAATCAGTTTTTCACACTTCCGAAATATGGAACGGTTCAGCGTTTCTGGAGAATAGATCGCTTTACAGCTTAAGCTCAAAATTGAGGTCAGCGGTTTCTCCCGCCTGCCGGCATATCCATTTTTCCGATACCGCCTGCTCCTTTCTGTGTACCCATATCACTTAAATTGATTGTACTGGCATCTATTAATTCCACATCTTCTTCCTTCTGTTTTTCTGTAGTAGATGGAATTACTCCATCCAACTGCTTCCGTATACTTTCTGCCCGTAGTTCACAGAATGTTTCTAATGTACTGACTGCTGTCTCAAATTCCTCCAATGTATAAAATGCGGATGGATCAGCTGCTACATAAGATGCAATCATGTCATGGACACGTTCAATTTCAGCTTCACAATCACCGGATTCAAAATACTTTGTAATCAGTTCATCAAAATACTCATGATACTGATTTAAATATTCTTCGTTTTCTATCAGTTTCCCCCATATTGGACGTTCCTCTTCAGTCGTTCCGGATAAAGGAGTGTCGATCGCCCAGTTAACTAACTCAGTAGCTGTGGAATCTGATGAAAATGCCCCAAAGGACAAATTATAATCCCAAGGCAGTAAAGAAAGAATTCCATCCGATTCATACAAATAATAATTGTGTAACATGGTTCCGGTATAACTGTCATAATTATCAACAAAGTTGTGTGCGACAAAATATCGGAGTACTTCTTCTATATCCACACCGCTTTCCAAATCTTCTCCGGTGGACAGTTGCTCTAAAGCTGCAATCAGCCGTTTTTTATCTTCTTCCTCTGCATCTGTTTCTGCATTGTCAAAAATATCAGAATAACTGTCAACTTCATTATCAGTATAAACTAAGTCTGCTCCCTTTGAACCGGAGTCCATCATTCCTCCCCTGCCGGATGGTCTGTCCATATCACCATTTTCCATCCTATTCTCAAACTCTTCCTTTTGTTCATCCGTCAGATCTGAGGGTATCTTAGGAGTACTACCTGCATCCGAAGTATCAATACCGGTGTCCCCAGCGGATTGATCGTTTGTATTCATACCAGTGTCTGCCTCTGTCTGTGCTTTGCCGTCAGTTTCTAAATCATCCGCTGGGTCCAAACTTTTATCAGGCATCTGCTTATCACCTTGAGCCCCACCTCCTCCTGCCGCTTTGTCCATATTGTCAAGTTGCTCTGTCTCTGGCTTATACAGTTCTCCATAATCATCTCCATAATTTCGTTCCAGATAGGAATCACTTACATCCTCTATTGCCAGATATAATCCGAATAGTTCCCCATTGATGGAAATAGAAGCGTAACTGGACAACGATGCATCAACACCCGCTGCTTCCATAATCTGATAACTCAGGTAGTCCTTCATATAAGTTGAATCTGACATTATGTTATTCAAATCCAACTTATCCAGGCCATAATAAGTCTGTCCATCAACATTTTTACCAAAATTAATTTTAAAACTATATCGATCAGAATTTTCATCCGCTGCAACTTGTGACAGGGACGTATTTCCTTTTGTTGCAAAAGAAATATCTGAAATTGTTTCCCCGTCAATGGTAACATCTGCTTCATACTTTGTTTTTTCTGTCGGATTTTTCAAAAGATCCTGCCAATCGGAATCTGCTATCTCAATATTGATTTCATGGACATATGATGTATCAAATAACTTATCCTCATAAGTACTTGATGTTGTTGCTTCTGATGTATCTGACTGCATCTCCGCTTCTAATGTATCGTTATTTTTTGAACTTTCGCTACTGCAACCGGCTAATAAATAAGTACTCATTAATAACAGGCTTACTAAAGCTGCAAACACTCGTCTCTTCACTTATATTCTCCTTTTTTTCTTGTGACGCATTATACTAAAAATTAAAACTCATTCGTTGCATTAATTTTTTGTATCTATAATCTTGTTACAACCGTATAACTAACTTCTATACTGATTATAAGTGGGTTACTTTAAATTAACTTTAAATAACCATCAGAATACTCTAAGATACAAATATTAATAATCATTACAGTCAAAAAAAATCAAGGCCAAAATCGGAACTTTTTGGCCTTGATTCTTTACTGAATTTTATTTCAAAAACATATCATAATTGTTACAGTTTGGGCTTAAGGCTAAACTGGTACAATTAATGCACAATATTCCAGGCTTATCCCTTAACCTTTTTTAATCCTAAAATATACCTGAAAAGGCTCATATCCAATGTCCCTTATTCTCCTAAGTGAAATGGCCGGATTTTGGTTTACCGTCTTAAAGAAGAAACGCCAACTGCCCCACTCACGTTCATTTTCCATGGTTACTTCAGCTGCAACATCATCATCTTCTACATATAAAATTCTTTCTGCTTCACAGATACCTGCCAGAACTTCTGGTCCATAACGGAACGCTCCCAGGTCCTCATCATCAGCAAGTGGTATAAACTGGATTCCAATCGGCAATATGATATTAACACAATCGCCATCACCCCATTCCCGGCATATTTTATAAAATGTACTGCTGTCAGCTGATTTACCATGAATAGTACCATTCACATAGATTACTGCCTCGGATATAATCCAGTCAGGAATTCTAAAATTAATTGTAAATAGCTTCGCAGTAGATGAATGTACCACAAAATCATACTTCCTGTACCCAGGCATATTTTCATGAAGAGCTGTAATCCCATTAACCTCCTGATATCCGGCAGTATTGGATGAATCCATCATACTACCGCTCATATTATCCTGACTCTGGATAATTTTAATATCAACTTCATCCATTTTGGTCTGTAACTCTGAATTAAAATACTGGCAGATATAAATGTCGTCCTGATCCTGATAATAAATACTTCTGTTTAATGCCGCATTTGCCTGAACCATTGTTCCATGACAGCAGAAAAAGCTGTCCGTCTCCCCGCTCCAGTCCTTACGCAGCCCCGCCTTCATCGGGAGAAAATAAGTTAATAACCCGGTTTCCGGATTGTTAAGTTTATTGCCGGTTAAGGGGTATTCCTGGTAATATGCCTGAGCCATAATGCCATTATACAGATTATATTCCATATATTGTACGTACGCGGGATCCCCTGTATGGCGAAACAGAAACGCTGCCAGACGCATCATGTTATATACGGTACAGTGCTCCTGGTTTTTATCACCGAGCCGTTCCTTCATCTTCCCCTTTGGCATCCAGACTTCACCGGCCGTCTGACCGCCGGTTGCAAGGCTGCCTCTTTCTGTCACCGCACAGTTCCAATATGCTTTCACAATTTTCATCCATTTTTCTTCCCCTGTTACCTCATAAGCCCTGGCACAGCCAAGTGTTTCCGGAATGGTGGTATTGGCATGCATATTCGTAAGGGGATCTTTTCCTTCCAATAACGGCCCAAAAAGTCTGCTGCGGTAATAGCGCTCTAACAGAAAATTGTATTTCTCCTTACCTGTAATCTTAAGTAGTTCTGCCCAGACCTCAAGCATTCCTCCAGTCTCCACATCCAGTATGTCATCAAATTCAGCCCTGGTATATTTACCACTCCAAGCTACAAACCAGTCAGCGAAATGGTCGGCAACCTCAAGTGCCTTCTGATTACCCGCATATAGATACATGTCCACTAATCCCATAAAAATCTTATGGATAGTATACTGCGGTGCCCAGACTGACTTTCCGTCAGCAATCCAGTACAGATATTTTTCAGGAATCGGGCCTGCCCACTGTCCTCCATTATCCTTCTGACATTCCGCCAGTTCCTCGATAATGACCTCCGCTTTTGCCTTTAGTTCCCTGTCACCGGTTTTTTCATAATGGATTGCTGCCGCCGAAAGCCAGTGCCCAAGGAAATGACCCCGTAACTGACAAACCGGTGACTCCCAGCCGGTATGTGCGTCTTCCGGAATACCTCTGCCAGTATATCTGCCTGCTTCCAAATCAAAATTCATAAGCAGATTATGATTGGTTAATTTCATCAGATATTCTCTGTTTGCCTTTTCCCTGCGCTTTAATTCATTATCATGAATAATAACCTTTTTCCCTTTTAGTTCTTCCATAACGATACCTCTCCCTGTCAAGTTAATTTTAATATAAGATTTGTTACGTTATATCTAATTGGCCATCCAATTTAAATATCTTTTTATATCATTCCTTCCCTTATATCATAAAAGAAATTCCCAAAAATGTGAATGTACTAAAATAATATTACCTATACTATTTTAAGGTATTTAAAAAAATAATATACATAGATTCATTTTATCGTTTATAATAGGTATATCTATTAGTTTAAGGAGTCCAAACCATGAATAATTGTATAAACCTATACTTTAACAATGTTATTAAAATACTGAATTTAGGTTCTGGGGTAACAAATAAAACCTTTACGCATCCTGACCGTAAATTAAACTGGAACGTTTTTTTATTTATAACAGAAGGGGCAATGGAAGTTTGGGAAGAAGATAAGGAATATATCGTTAGCAAGGGGCAGTATCTCTTCCTCAAGAGCGGTCTGCATCACTTTGGAGAAGCCAAAACACCTGCTTCTACCAGATGGTATTGGATTCATTTTTATGATAACTTAACAAATGAAGCGTGCCAGGAATCAAATTTTTATCATAACACGCCTTACAAATTGGAATTAACGGATGAAGATTATGATCAGTTTGTGATCCTTCCAAAATACGGAACTGTTGCACACCCAAATAGTTTAGAAATGAAAATGAATCAGATGATTGAAGTCTATCATTCCGTCTCTCCCTTTCGGGCTATAACTCTCAGTATTGGGACTTTGGAATTACTATTATCTATTTATAAAGAGTCTGGCGAAAACCATAAACTTATGAAATCGGATTATACCGTAAAGAAAATTATGGAATTTCTGGAAAATAGACCGCATTACAGCTTAAGCGCAAAAGAATTAGAACTGCATTTAGATATGAATTACAGTTATTTATGTAATGTATTCAAGTCTAAAACCGGTAATACGATACATGACTATAACGCACGGATATTTATCTATAAAGCAATCCATTTCATGCGGACCTCCAATATGAGTATCTCAGAAATTAGTGAAATGCTGGGTTTTAATAATCCCTTTTACTTCAATAAAGTCTTTCGGAAAGTGATGAACTGCTCTCCCTCTGTATATCTATCCCAGATATATCATGTTGAACCGTTTATTAAATGATATCCTATGTAATTTTTACGCAGACCGCCTGAACGCAGTAAAGGAAAGGCAAGTAAAAACGTACATAGGGTATCTCAAAAATATTCATAATTTATATTTAGCTTCTAAAATATCTGTTGCAACCTAATTTAGTTTCTGAGAATACTCTTTACTAGAATGAAATTATATAAATGATTTCTATTACAAAAAGCTTTTAAGATTCTCTAAAACAACAGCGTATGCATTTGGCCACATATGAACTCCATCTATTGAAAATTCCTCTTTCAGATTACCTTCTTCATCTGACAGTCCTTCATTCACATTAATGAATTGAAATCCATGCTCTATGGCTAATTTTTCTACAGCATCGTTTGCCTCTAGTATATTAGCATTGGTGCGTGTGGCAAACATAAGATCCCGCTGCTGTTTGGACAGTTTAAAATCTGCCTTTCCATTACATGGGTAAAATGCCATGACATATACCAAACACTTTGGTAATCTTTTTTGTATCTGCGTCATTATTTCGTTATAGTTGGATAAAAATTTTTCTTTATCATAACCGTCAGGGGCACCAATATCATTTGACCCAATGTTAATAAATGTCTTTAAGGGTTCTAATTCGAATATACACTCCTCCATGGCAGATAATAGATCCGCTGTATTCGCCCCTGCATTCCCACGATTATATATATAATGCTCCAGCTTCAAATCCATCTGCATTTCCCCTATTGGAAACCATTCCATAAGTGATGAACCGACAAATAAAATCTGTCCTTTCTTAACATATGGGTTTAATTTCCGATAAGTATTTACTGTTTTGTTTTTTTGCTGCTGCAGATTATTATGCATCATGAATCCCATTATCTCATTCATTTCCGGGTTTTTCATGATTTCCGCCATTCTTTCCTTGGTCATAAAAATCACTCCTTGTCTGATTGTATTTTATATTTCTCTCAATTTATTATAACACGTGACTATTGTAACAACTATTCTTACCAACCGATACACGGTTCCACTACAAAGAGCTGTATTAACATGTTTTATTACTTGCTAATGCAACTCTTTCCACCGGATTTCAGCCTTTTACAGCCCTACTGGTTAAGCCGCTGATAATATATTTTTGCATAAGAAGCTTCTTCTAATTCCCCTGGTATGGATTAAAAATAATTTTTTAATATCAGCATAGAAAAAGGGATACCTATGGTTGCATCAGCCAGAGTGGCGAACAACGGATTATTTATCAATTCCTCCAGCTTTTACTATTTTTTCAATCTTACTGGCTCCAGTTTTCTCTCCATCTACTGTCCTACGGATAAGATTGGTGCCATAGACATTCCTGACTGTCTGGTTTCCGACTTTATCTACTTCAAGAACGATTTTATCTGCTTCATATAGGTAATAGGTCTTTTCCCCGTTTACTTCTTTACCTGTCCGGTAACCTTCCGCATTATAGATATTGTTTACAACGATTCCGTCTTTTGTTACGGTTTTCATTAACTGGTTATGTACATCATAGGTATTGGCTTCTGTTGTTACCGTGGAGGTAACAGCTCCGCCCGTATAAGTTTTAACGACCGTCGTCAACTGGTTGCCGTTCTTATCATAAGTATAGCTTGTTACTCCGTTAAGTACATTATTCACCTTTGTGGTAATGTCTGTCAACCTGTTTTGGTTATTATAGGCATATGCATTTTCGGTTGTAACGGTACT
>JBAVPE010000107.1:0-121546 GCA_049692775.1 Anaerocolumna sp.
TTTTAGAGGCTGGCAATTTCATCTCCATTTTCGTGATGTCATAGGTATGTTTTTACGCAGACCGTCTGAGCATAGCGAAGGAAAGGCAAGTAAAAACATACCTATGATAGACAGAAAATGTTCGTAACTTTATTCAGCATCTAAAATATCTTCAATTGCTACTATTAGTTTCTGAGAGCACTCTTTTTTAACTAGTACTACCTTGCATAAATAATGCTTAATATCAGTGGCTGATATTTTCGCCAGGGCAAGACGGCGGAATGAGGCGTAGCGGTTCCTACGCCGATTGATGACAACGCAGCACTGGTGTAAATAGCAGATGCTGAATTAAGTGTTATTTACGCAAGGCGATACTAGTATACTAGTATATATATTACACTTAGTTTTAAATGTTGTCAACTAAAATATCCCTCCTGCTAAATACAAGAGGGATTATTTTATAAAGCTATTATGATAATCTTAAAATATATAAGGACGATACAACACTTCCTGTCGCAAGTATCGGGAATCCGATTGTTGCAAATGAATTATTTGAAATAGTAAGAACTCCAGGTACCGTACCTACTTCAACAATTGCAGTGATTTCAATTATATTAGTTGCAGCAAAAGCACCAGCTGTTCCACCTGGAACCGGTGTACCATTTAAATTAATGGATATTGAAGTTAAAGCTCCAATAACATCAGCTGTAAACGATACCATATAAAGACCTGGCTGCGTTATAATGGTATCTGTTGCATTTGGTACAGTTATTCCATTTGGTACTGCCGGAACATTACCACTTCCAAAAGTAAAGTCGTCACCGCCGAGGATAGTAATAGAAGGATCCGTACTGTAACGATATACAAAACCTGCTAATCCGCCGGTTGGACCAGGAGGCCCTGCCGGACCTGCTGGACCTGCCGATCCGATTGAACCAGTTGCTCCTGCCGGACCTGCTTCACCTTGGGGACCGGCAGGACCTGTTATTCCTGCCGGACCTTGGGGACCTGCGGGACCTGGTATACCAATTGCTCCTGCGGGACCGGCTTCACCCTGCGGGCCTGCCGGGCCGATTGAACCGGTTGCTCCTGTTGCTCCTGTTAAACCGATAGGGCCCTGTTCACCTTGGGGACCGGTTGGACCAATTGGACCTGGTGACCCTGCCGGACCGGTTGCTCCGGTTGCACCAGTTGCACCGGCCGGGCCTTGTTGACCAGGCGGGCCGGCTGGACCTGCCGGACCTCTGGGTCCTATCGGACCGATTAAGCCTTGAGGGCCTTGTGGGCCTGGAGGGCCGGGTGGACCTGGAGGGCCAGGTGGGCAAGGCTGATCCGGTGGACATGGCCTCGGTGGATCTGGTGGACATGGCCTGGACGGATCTTGCGGATACATAGGTCTTCCCTGATTCCATGGATTTCCCATGCTTGAAGCTGTAACTATTGTTTTATCTACATTTGAATTATCAATTGAGGATTTAGAAGTTGATGAATTATGATCAGCGTTCATGCAAAAACTCCTTTCTGTTTGGATCAGGATTTAAAATCCTTACACATTAATAATATGGTTTTTGTTCAAAAAGGTGCAACATAATTCATCATTATTCAATTATATTTAACATCAGACCTCATTTACATTAGGCTGCTGTTTTGTTTCTATACCAAGATATATTCACAGAGGAGTTCTTCTAACTTCCTTGCCTGATTAATGAATTCTTCACTCATCGCAGAACTTTCCTGGGATGCTGCTGAATTTGTCTCAACAATTAAAGTTATCTGCTGCAGGTAAGACATGGATTCTTTTAATTGTTTTACTTCTTCTTTCGAATTATTTGATATACAATCCATAACCTGATTTGTTTTCATGGATTCGTTAACAATTTCCTGGAATTTATCAGCCGTTTCATTTGCAACTGTAACACCCTCCTTTATTGCATTTATTGTACTGTTAATTAATTCTGCACTGGACATAACTGCCTGTCTGCATTCACCAGCTAATTTCCCTATTTCAATAGCTACAACACCAAATCCCTTTCCTGCATTACCTGCCCTTGCTGCTTCAATTGACGCATTCAGGGATAGAAGATTAGTTTGTTCAGCTATGGATTCTATCACACTGATTACCTTTGATATTTTACCGGAATGTTCTGCAATTGCTTCCATGGCATGTACTAAAGATGTCATCTGCCCATTACCGGTTTGTGCCGCTGAAACAGTATTCTGTGATAATTCCTGTATGCTAACAGTATTTTCTACATTTTTATCCGCCATATCTACAATATGATCAATTTGTCCGGACAACCGGTTAATAGCAGTCATTTGATCTGTACCGCCATCTGCCACTGTTTTAGCAGTTTGTGCTATCTGATCTGCTCCCGCGCTGATCTGACCCGCAGCATCATAAATAATTTTTATCATATCACGCAATGAAACTACCGTATTATTTAAAGAAGCCTGAATTGGTTTAAAATCTCCATCATAATCGATAGAAGTACGGACAGCCATATCTTTTTCTTCCAAACGCTTAACCGTATCCGTTATATTGGAAATATAACTTTTTAACTTTCGTACAGTTTCCATAACTGCTTCGCAAAGTACTCCCATTTCATCTTCCGATGATTTAGATATATTAATATTTAGATTTCCTTTCGAAATCTCGACCATAGCTGCTTTTAATTCAGTTATTGGCTCCGTTATACTCTTTTCCGTCAATTTTAATATGTAAATACAACTTCCCGCCCCAATTAAAATAAGTAAAACAAAAATAAATATACTCTCCTTTACTTTTTGATCGGCCTGTTTCATATAATCCTGGCCGTATACATTAAAATTACTTTCTATATCCCTAAGCTCTGTTACAATATGGTCTAAAATCGGTACATAATCATTTTTATAAATGCTGTATATCTTCCCCTGGTCAAATGAATCAGCACTTTCTAAAATCTGACTGCGGTATCGGTTTCCTTTTTCAAATTCTAACTTTAAATTATTTACCGTTTCAATATTGTCATTTTTAAGCAGATTCATGGCATCGGTCAACTCCGTAACACATTGCTCTAATTTCCCATAATCTTCCTCAGATGCTCCGATATATTTCTTACATAAATCTTCTTTTTTTGTTATATATGCTTTGTATATATTATTTTCAATATTTTTCATAGCAACTTGCGCACTTAAAACATTTTCCTCTATCACATAAGGACCATCATAAAAGCGGTTAAGTTTATTGTCTATAGTATTCATATTAATTATACCTATTGTTACTATAATAAGGGCAATAAATCCTGTATACAGGAAGGTAAGATTTAATCTTCTATCAATTGATAAATTAAAAAACTTATTCCGATAATATTTAATACCATGTTTAGCATTATTTTTAATTCCATGTTTACCCATAATTTTCCTAACGTTTTTATTATTCCTATTTCTTTTTTTCATAAGCATCCCCAGCTTTCTAATCTGTTTTTCTTCCTTAATGTGCTTTCAGATTATCAATTTTACGTAAAGCAGGTGTTTATGGATTGTAAATCTTACGTAAAGAAACAGTAAGAAATAAAATAGCTATTGTTAATAAATTGTAAAACGTGAAAATATTAAAAACACTTAGGTAAAGTCTATATTAAAATAATTGTTATTTATTTTTTATTCTACTACGTTAATTGAACTACGAATCATACCCATCCAACAACTATATCCGAATTTTCCTGCCTTATCCGGAGTAAATTCAATTAGATTTTCACCTTCATTAAGCTTAACATTTAAATTATATTCCGGTATAATCATTTCATTATTACATCCATTAATCATTCCCTGACCGGCAGTAATTGTCCATTTAACCGGAACACCGGCTTTCACGGTGATTGCAGGATAACTTCCGTATCCTAAAGAAGTTGTTATTTCCTGATGATTTTCTTTTATATCGGCAGTATTAAATGCTGATTCCGTTCCTGCCTGAAGCTGAGGAACCGTTATACCAGATAAAGCCAAACCGTTATTTAACATACCGATACCTAATACTACAACTAACAGGGCACAGACAGACATCATTTTTTCAGTGAAATGTTTATTCAACTTACTGCTTAACGTTCCCAGAATATACATAAGGGGAACTGTGCCGAGGCTGAATAAAAACATAGATAATGCGCCCGCAATAAAACTACCTGTTGATAGGGCATATAACTGCATACTTTGAAGGGGGCCACAGGGCATTAAACCATTTAATAAGCCAATATAAAAGGAAGAATGTTTTTTGTATTTTTCATTGCTTATCCTTTTTCCGATAAATTTTGGCATTCTAACATTAAACCTGCGAAGCCATGGAAATATGTTCAGCATATTTAATCCCATTATTACCATAAATACACCCGCAAATACTGCAACTGCACCGCCCAATCCACCACCAAAACTGATAGCAGAGCCCAATAAACCAACAATACCGCCAATAACCGTATAGGATATTACACGTCCAAGATTATATAAAAAATTAGGCAATAATACAGAATGACCACCTTTTACTGAGTTTACACTTTGTGCAAGGTTTATACCTCCGCACATGGCAACACAGTGTAACGATGTAAGAATACCAATTATAAACAGCATCCCGTACCCCATATTATTTTGTATCTGAGGGAAAAAATTTGTAAAATTCAATAATCCAAAGTGTTTTATAATTATATATGCACCAAACAGCATAATTAAAATATAAAGGGTCAGGGAATTAACAGCAGGTTTTGATTCAGGCAGGTTATCCACAACTTTATAGTCTAAACGATTGATTGCTGATTTTATTTTTTCAAGCTTAACAACTTCTTCGTCAAATATCAGACTGACTTCACCTTTACTAAAACTCGCCTTGGCATTGTTTACGCCTTTAATGCCGGATAATGTATTTTCAATTGTCAGTTCGCAGTGTGCGCAGCTCATACCGGAAACTGTTAATTTCGTCTTTATCTGCTTCATTAGAAATTCTTCCAGTTCGGAAATCTTTCGGCATTATCTTCTAAGTATTTAGCCGGAATAATAATTTCGGTATCACTTACCGTCTTATCATCTACAGTAATTGGCACAGGATTACAACCGCCGCGCTCCTGTTCAATCATATCAAGGCTGAATAAGTTACCGCAGTTCTGGCATTGAAAGTTATCACCCTGCTGTTCAAAATAAGCATAGGGGCTGCCATTACATACCTGACAGGTGTTTAGTGCTGTACGTATTGTCCCATCACTGGCTTTGACAGCAAATAATCCCATTTTAGTTCCATTGGCATCGTATTCAAAAAAACTAGCATTTTCCGAAATATCTGCAATATTAATTACTACATCTCCATCTGCGTTTAAAACTGTTTCTTCAGCTATATTTTCAACTGTTTGAGCCGTACCTGCTGAATTAGATGATTCTGCATCAGTAATCGCTTTGGTATCAGCAGATGCAGCGTTACCGGCTGTATTGGAAGCTTTCGCACCATTATTGGCAGCAGTATTACTTTTAGGAGCAAATAATACAAGTGAGACAGCTATTGCCGCTACCGCAACTGCACCAATCATAAGCGGGTTTACTTTCTGATTCGATGTTTTTTTGGTTGGCTTATTATTAGGCATAATTTATATTCCTCCTTCTCTGTTTTTCTTCTTGAGTATATTGAATTTATATGGAGGTTTTATGGAGAAATAATGGGACACATATTTTTCACAATTTAAAACAAAGTGTTTGCTGGTAAGTCCCAGCATTGGGAGCGGTGGCAAAGCCGGATTAATTCTTACCGCACGGGGATACAAAGGGGGGTTATCCTAACCCATTTGTCAGGATAACCCCCCTTATTTATCTTCTTATTTATTGAATCTCAATTCTTTTCGGTTCAACTCCCTCAGTATTATCTTTGGGAAGCTTTAATTCTAATATTCCGTTATTATAAGCAGCTGAAATATTCTCTTTACTGATACCACTTACATTAAAACTTCTCATATAGGAATTATAATGTCTTTCCTGTCTGATGAAATTATCTTTTTCCTCTTTGATTTCTTCCTTGTGACTGGCTGAAATCCTTAAGGCGTCATTATCTAAATCAATATTAATGTCTTCTTTCTTAAAGCCTGGCAGTTCTGCCTGTAACAGATAATGATCTCCCTTATCGATTACATCCGTACTGAAATTATCAAAACAGTTCATCATATCCCCGAAGAAATCCTTATACATCTTACTGAAAAGTAAAGGTTGTGTCTGTTCAAATAAAATTGGTCTAAACATAAAAATCACTCCATTCTTTAAAATATGCAATAGAACCATTTCTATTGTAAAGGATCCAATATTTTTATATCCTTTGCAATATATGTTATACACCTTATATAACAATTATACAACTAAATAAGTATGAATATTTTATAAAGTTTTTCTAAACTCATTCAGTAATCTAAAACCATTTTATTTTCGCAAACCTGCAATTATTTTTGATTATCATTAAATAAAAAGTCAGTTCCGGATCCTTAGAATAAAACTCTAACGTCCGAACTGACTTATATAATTATTTCTTGATATTTTATAAGTTAATTCTCTTAAATCATATTCTTTTCAAAACCGCTGAAACATAGGTTTATCTTTATTCATCTACCTGAAATTGCTTGTATTTCTTCATAAGTCGATGTGAAATAATATTTACCACCCTCATCACTGTAAAAATATAAATAGTCCGTATCCGCAGGATTCAGTGCGGCCTGAATGGAGGTCTTACCCGGATTGCAGATTGGCCCAGCCGGTAAGGCACTGCATTGGTATGTATCATAATATGAATCATATTGCCCTATGTCTCCAGTAATATTGGGTTCAATATAACGTGTTAAATAAAAATAAGTAGCATCTAATTGAAGGGGCACATTAGTATTAAGACGATTATATATAACAGAGGAAATATTAGGCATAATATTAGGATCGCCAGATTCCTTTTCAATTAATGAGGCTATCGTCAATATTTCATCCATGGAATACCCAAGACTTTCCGCTTTATCTCTGTCTTCTTCCGTAATCTTTGATTCTGTATTTTTTAGAATTGTGTTAATAACATTTGTTCCTTTACTTAATCTGTAAAATTCGTATGTATCCGGGAATAAATATCCTTCTAATCGATAGCATCTATTTTCATTATCAGGTATCTCATCTATAAATGTATAATCATACTCGGCATTAAGTGCATCATAAAGGAAGTCCGTTTTTGCACATACTCCTTTTTTAACAAGTAAATCAAATACCTGTGGTACTGAATATCCTTCTGGAATTGTTATTTTTACCGTCGTTGATATATTAGACACATTTGTGGATTTAGGGATATTGGACACAGCCCCGTAAGGATTATAAGCAATTAAACCGCTGTATGTATAAGTATCATATCCTGCATTCTGCATCTTTGTTGTTTTAAAAGATTTGACCCCTGTAGTTGCTGACATCACCCATTTTAAGGCAGACATATGAACCATCATAGCCGAACTGTCTGGCGAAATATAAGCTTTATAGGGCATCGATTTTTTAACCGGCTCGGATTTGGAGGTGGCATAGTAATAACAATAATTACTATCTTTTGTAAAAGTTACTTTCTTGCCGTTATTACTATTTAAAACAGTCGCCTTTTTTAACTTTGAATCATAACTAAAGCTTAAAGCAGGCATCAGATTGGTTAATTTCTTAAGCGGGACCATAATGATACCGCTTTGTGTAATTTCTATCCCGGCTGCTTTTGTCTTACTGTTCAGATCATAAAAGGAATACTTTCCAGTTTTATCAGAAACGACTATTCCATACTGTTTCACAGCCCCGCTTACTTCTTTTGGGAATACCGCCGAAGAAACAGTCATACTAAATGCAAGTAATAATATAAATAATTTTTTATTTTTTTTTAACATACTTCTCTTCCTTTCTTTATAACCTAACCTAAATTTAATAACATTTTTAATGCTTTAAAATATAAATTTTTTTGCCCCGTCATTTATTTTACTCTTACTTTTTTAAGAAGTCATCTTAAATTTATATTAAGATTTAAATAAAGGTTACAATTCAGCCTTATGCCATGCCAGCAGTAAATAATTTAATCCAGTTGCTTATCTTTCACATGGCAGATTATGTAATATTCAGTGGTATCCCATTGTCATATATCATAAAATTATCCGGTAATTATTTGCATAAAGACAAGGAGGCCGCTCATAAGATTAATAATGATATGTAGAAAGAATTTGGGCTGCCATGAATAAAAAGCAAAACATACAAATCATTGTCAGTTGTAATGACTATGAAAATAATTTCAATGAAGTAGCGGCTATGGGTAAGGTTAAATATAAACTGCCTATGATTGATTCTTATGTCATTGAAGTAGAACAAGACAGATTGGATCAGCTACAAGATGATAATGCGTTATGGAGTTATGAGGTAGATACCCATATTACTGCCCAAATGAACCGTGCAGCGGAAATCATTGAATTAAAGTGGGCGCATGACAGAACGATATTTGGCGAAAATATCGGAGTTGCCGTTGTAGATACTGGAATATGCATACACAAGGATTTTACAGAAGGCGGTAACCGCATCCTGGGATTTTATGATCTCATACACGGAAGAACGGAACCTTACGATGATAATGGTCATGGAAGCCATGTGTCCGGTATTATTGGAGGAAATGGATTTTTATCCAATCGGAAATATATTGGTTTGGCACCAAAATGTAATCTGATTGGAATTAAAGTATTAGATCAAAAAGGAGATGGAAATATATCCGATGTACTGGCTGGCCTGCAATGGATCATCGATAATAAGGAGAAATATAACATCCGGGTTGTTAATATATCAGTTGGTACCACAACTAAAGAAAATGCAGATGAAAATTCCTTATTAGTGAAAGGGGTAAATGCTGTCTGGGATGCTGGCATAGTAGTAGTTGTCGCTGCCGGTAACAATGGTCCTGGCCCCATGTCCATATCAACTCCTGGAATAAGCAGGAAAGTAATAACGGTTGGTTCCTCCGATGACCGGATTACCGTTGAATTATTTGGTAATAAAACTATGGATTATTCCGGCAGGGGGCCAACTGCTTCCTGTATAAAAAAACCAGATATCGTAGCTCCGGGTTCAAATATTATATCTTGCGGTACAATGAAAAATTATCAAAGATACCGATATAATTTACTCAATAATCCCCGCAGTGATTATTCCAGTTTAATGTATACAATAAAGAGTGGTACCTCTATGGCAACTCCTATTGTTTCTGGTGCAATAGCATTATTACTATCTAAGTATCCATATATGTCAAATAAGGATGTTAAATTAAAGCTGCGGGAAAGTGCAGTAGATCTGGGTTATCCATGGTCAAAGCAGGGATGGGGATTATTAAACATTCCCAGACTATTGCAATAAAGAAATAAATTGATAAGTTTAATGAATGATATAACGATTTAGAGTACTCCGATTAAAAAAAGGAGGAACCCGACACAATGGCTCCTCCCTTATTTATCAGCGTACACTGGAAAAACTCTCACAATCTGTTTTTGCTGGTATTTTAGATGCTGTCAATGAAAATATGAAAAACTAAAATTTCTTATACATCTCTTTTTTAGCGCCACAAACCGGGCAATTATCCGGAGCCCCATCAAGAACCGTATGACCGCATATCGGACAAATATATACAGATTTTAACTCCATGTCTTTTCCTGCTTTTGCGGCATTCTGTGCCTGGCTGAATAAATCAGCATGGATCTTTTCTGCTTCCAGCGCAAAGTGGAAAGAACGTTCAGCTCCTTTTTCTTCCTGAAACTGTGCAGCATTTAAATAAACCGGATACATCTGTTCAACTTCATGGAGTTCACCATTAATAGCTCCCTGTAAATTATCGACTGTTTTACCGTTTCCGAATACTCCTCCTGCCGTAACCGTAGCATCGGCAATTGCGCCGGCGATTTCCTTAAAATGATTATTCGCATGAACTCTTTCAGCAAAAGATACTGCTTCAAAAAGCTTTGCAATATTAGGGAAGCCCTCTTTTTCCGCAGCCGCACCCCAAGTTAAATATCTCATATGGGCTAAGCTTTCACCGCCGTATGCGGAATGCAAAAAATCACTTGTCATAGCATTTTTAACTGCCATATTAAACCTCCTGATAAAATTTTTTATTATATCAATACTAAATATAAATTAATTAGTAATCTTGATTTAGAGTATTAATCTATCATTTACTTTTTATACAAATTCGCGGATTAACTTTTGTATTACTTTGAGGTCAGTCTGCCGGCCGGCAAGCGGTACCCCAGTTTTCAGGATTGGATTTTTCTCATGGAAATCCGGTTTTTCTTCACGGTAGATGACACCAATAGGTATTTTATCGTCAGCTTCCAAAGCTTTTCCAAAGGCTTCCATTTTATTACCTGGATTATAATCATCCCCTATATGATAAACTCTATTTTTATAATAAGCAAAGGTATTTATCTTATTAAAACTGATACAAGGCTGTAAAATATCAACAAAAGCGTAACCTTTATAGCTGATTGCCTCCTTCATGACGGATATCAGATGTTCGGTATCACCGCTGAAAGCCCTTGCAACAAAACCTGCCCCTGCTGAAATTGCCATTAGGATAGGATTAAATGGTATATTATCATTTCCATTAATCTGCACATCCGTAATATGCCCTTCTCCCGACGTAGGTGATGCCTGACCTTTGGTTAATCCATATATCTGATTATCATGAACAAAATGGGTTATATCTACATTTCTCCGGATATTATGTATAAAATGATTGCCGCCTTCACCATAGGAATCACCATCACCGGTATCAACAATTACCGTCAGTTTTTCATTGGCTATTTTTGCTGCAACTGCAGCAGGCAGTGACCTGCCATGTAACCCGCAAAAGCGGTTGGCACTGATATATTGCGGGGTTTTTGCCGCCTGACCGATACCGGCTGCCATTAAAACTTCATATGGATCTTTGCCAAGCTCTTCTAGCGCAGTTTTTAAACATCTTAATATATTAAAATTACCACACCCTGGGCACCAGGCTGTTTCATAAGTCTTAAAAGTATCCATATTAATTCAGGCCTCCTTCCTGTATTCTTTGAACAATTTCTTCACCAGAAATTTGCCTGCCGTCATACTTTAATATAGAAGAGTCGCATTGAATTCCTGTTTTTTCCCGTACTAAGTCAGCTAACTGACCAGTTGCGTTTTGTTCCACATTAATTATATTTTTTACGGAAGCTGTTAATTCTTCTAATTTCATCGTTGGCAGAGGATAAATATCGCCAAACACCAATGCACCATATTTTTCCCCCCCATTCCCATTAAGTAGTTTAACTGCTTCTTTAATCGGACCGTAAGTTGACCCCCATCCAATCAGTAAAGTAGTACAGTTGGCATTTCCCAGAAACTCCGGTTCCAATAACTCCTCTTCTAATTTCTTTAGTTTTTTCATACGTTTATCCATCATTTCGGTTCGGACTGTTGCAGATTCCGTTATGAACCCATCTTCATCATGTTCATCACTGTCCGCAGAAACAAAATGCTTCGAATTACCGGGAATTAACCGGGGTGATATGCCGTCCTCCGTTAAACGGTATCTGAGATATTCCCCTTCAATTTCATCTGCTTTCGCAGTTTCGGCTACATGGATATTACTTAAATCATATGGTTCTACCGTAGCTGTTGAATCACCGAGATATTGATCACTTAACAGGATAACCGGCAACTGATATTTTTCAGCTATATGAAATGCCCTGATCGTCTGATAAAATGCATCCGTATGATTTCTTAATGCAATAACCATTCTTGGAAATTCCCCTTGCGCTGCAGAAATAACAAATTTCAAATCACTTTGTTCCGTCCTTGTCGGCAGGCCGGTTGCGGGTCCCGGACGCTGCACATCCACGGCTACTAATGGAATTTCAGCAATTCCTGAAAATCCCAACGCCTCTACCTTAAGACAAAAACCTCCGCCGGAAGTACCGGTCATAGCACGCGCACCGGTATAAGATGCGCCTAATGCCATATTTATAGCTGCTATCTCGTCCTCTGCCTGTTCAACTACAATTCCGGTTTCATTGCTTTTTGATGCCAGATATTCCATAATGGCTGTTGACGGTGACATGGGATAAGCAGAATAAAATTTTAAACCTGCTGCAATTGCCCCCATGGCTAATGCTTTGCTGCCCGATATCAGCATCCAATCATTAAACTTACCTTCCAGATGGGCAAATCTTCCTTCAACACTTTCATAACCTGACTTTATTGCTTTTAAATTAACTTCCAGATATTGCTCTTTCACAGATGTTTTCATTATATCCTGGATATAATCCAGGGATTCTCCAAATAATTTTAAAACCGCTCCTACTGCAATACTTCCTGAAACACGTATATTCCCTAAATCTTTTGCCATTTTATCCATATCCAGCTTTATTAATTGAGGCCCTTCTGCCGATAAACTGCTGTCACATAAAATAAAACCTTTCTCATTCAGTTTATCTTTATGCAAAATAACTGTTTCATCATTTAATGCGATAATTCCATCCAATTTATCATTATGGGAAGAAATTATTTCAGTTCCAAAACGTATCAGCGAAAAATTATGGCCTCCACGGACACGTGACATAAAATCTCTTATTGTAAATACATAATATCCGGATTTTTTTAATGATTTTTCTAAAATTGCTACAGTTGTATCAATACCTTGACCTGCAGCTCCTCCAATTAAAACATTGTACATAGATTCCCTCCTTTTCTATAAACTTACAATTATTATACTTTAATGACAATTAAATTTCAACATCAAACCCTATATTCTCTAATTTATTTCACAATTTAATTCATTTATAAATATTATCAATTATTTGCCGGGTTATTTCTATAATCATTTACACATTAATAACTATATTAACTTTTTTGCTTATGTATGCAAGCTTTCTTTATTAATGCACCGCTAATAATAATGGACCATTTTTGAGTAACAGGACTTGCTTAGTTAATTAAATTGTCATAATTTGCGATAAAAACAGTTTGTTTTTTATAGATTAATAGGAAATGAGGCAAGCATGAATTCATATGATACAGTGTAATAACAAATAGGAGGCTCATATATGAGTGATTTAGCAGCAACAAATTGTGGTATTGGTGGAGGATTTGGCGGCTCTTCGTGCCTTATAATCATCCTTTTACTGTGCTGTTGTGGCGGCGGCGACCGTGGTTTATTCGGCGGCGGATTTGGCGGTAGTGGATGTGGCAATGATGGATGCGGTTCGATTATCTGGATCATCTTAATCCTTTGCTTATGCGGCGGTACTGGCTTCTAATTCTTTCTAACAAATTTCTTTTACAAAGTCTTCGATTCTTTATGAATCAAGAAAAAAAGCTGCTCTGGCAGCTTTTTTTCTATTTATGATTTATTTCTATCTTCTATTCCATTCCTGTCTTTGATTAAGCCTTAACTGTTTTACCCTCTCAAAACAATCCTGGTCTATTTCATATACTGAATTGTCATCAATAATTAAATCATCTGATAATTTCTCACTGTGGTCCCTTCTTGTTTCACCTGCTGCATTCATGTTGTCTCTTTGTGAGTTTCTTGGCATTGGATATTCATTACTTTTATTAAAGTCATAATAATTTGGCATAGTAACCTCCTTGTATTTTAAATCTATTGTAAACTGATAAACTTATATCCTTACCCAAGTAATTAAAAAAATAATTTATCAATCATAACAATATATGAATAAATTATTGAAATGTCCGTAATACATATTGATAACATGAATCTTTTCTTATATACTAAGTCTATTAATGTATAAATAGTGTATATTCAGTCAAAGTAGCTCTTACAAGCCATCGAATTTATGCGCTTATACACAAAATATGCAGAAAAATACATGTTTGGGTTCTGCTTGACCCGAACTTCTCCAAGCCGCGTAAAAACTGAATAGATACTACAATAATAAAACATAAGAAAGAAATGAGGTAACCATTATGTCAGGTTCTGTATACGGGAATTTATTTAGAATATCAACTTGGGGTGAATCCCATGGGAAAGGCATTGGCGTTGTTGTAGATGGCTGTCCGGCGGGGTTAACCCTTACTGAATCAATGATACAATCCTATCTCAATCGAAGAAGGCCCGGTCAGACTAAATATGCAACACCCAGAAAAGAAAACGATACTGTTGAAATTTTATCAGGGATCTTTGAACAAAAAACCACCGGCACCCCTATTTCCATGGTTGTCATGAATACTAACCAGCAATCAGCCGATTACTCTGAAATATCAAAATATTACCGCCCGGGACATGCGGATTACACCTATGATGAAAAATACGGTTTCCGTGACTATCGGGGCGGCGGTCGTTCCTCCGGCCGTGAAACCATAGGACGGGTTGCTGCAGGAGCCGTTGCGATGGCTATATTAGACCAGCTTGGAATTCATGTTTGTGCCTATACAAAATCGATTGGTGAAATTTCCATTGATTATAAAAGCTGTAATAAAGAAAATATCTTACTCAGTCCTCTTGCTATGCCCGATTTACAGGCATCTGCTGATGCACAGGCTCTTTTGGATGATAAAATCAGGGAAATGGACTCGGTTGGCGGTATTATAGAATGTATCGTCAGTGGTATGCCTGCCGGAATCGGTGAACCCGTATTTGATAAACTGGATGCGGATTTAGCTAAAGCTGTTCTGTCAATAGGTGCTGTGAAAGGGATTGAATTCGGTTCCGGCTTCGAGTCTGCAAAAATGACCGGTTTCCAGAACAATGATAAGTTCCAATACAATAACAGCCGGAAGGTCAGTAAATTAACCAACCATGCAGGTGGTATCTTAGGAGGTATCAGCGACGGTACCGAAATCATTTTCAGGGCATGCATTAAACCAACGCCTTCCATTGCGCAAACCCAGGATACCATAAACAAATCCGGTGAAAACATAAAAATTAATATTAAAGGGCGCCATGATCCTATTATTGTTCCGAGAGCTGTTGTTGTAATCGAGGCCATGACTGCTGTTACCATAGTAGACCTGTTATTTATGGGCATGACCTCTAAAATGGATAATTTAAGAAAATATTTTAATCCGCAGGGATTATTATAAAGGAATGATACCTTATATTAATATCTCATAATAGTTCAATTGCCGAAAATCCAGGTGCATGTTTTGAATGGACTTTCGACAACCAGACTATTAATGCATTTTAATTCATAAAGGACGAGAAATAAGAGGGTACTGCCCTTGACGCTTCTGGTTCTTTTTATATACCTGTTCTGCTTATGGATCCGTCTTAACTTATTATCCTGTACTTCTTTTAATTTTGTATTAACTTACAAAAATATAAGTAAATTTTACAAAATAATTTATTGACATAGGTAAGATTACGTGTATAATAAATTATGTCGTTTGTTTAGCAAGACTAAACTTAAAGTTTATTTCTATTAAGGAGGCATTTTGTGAAGATTGGAGAAAAGATTAAGGAACTTCGTGTTCTAAAAAGTTTAACCCAGGAAGAACTGGCTGACCGGGCGGAATTATCCAAAGGATTTATATCTCAGCTGGAACGTGATTTAACCTCCCCTTCCATTGCTACCCTTGTAGATATTCTACAATGCCTTGGGACTAACTTAGAGGAATTCTTTTCCGACACTCCTTCTGAACAGGTAGTTTTTAAAAGATCTGACTATTTTCAAAAATATGACGGTGAATTAAAAAATGAAATTAAATGGATCATTCCCAATGCCCAGAAAAATATGCTGGAACCAATATTATTAACCCTTGACCCAGGTGGTTCCACTTATCCGGATAATCCCCACGAAGGAGAAGAATTCGGTTATGTATTAAATGGAAGCATTACCCTGCATATCGGAAACAAAACTTTCAAAGCAAAAAAAGGTGAATCCTTTTATTACAAAGCCGGTAAAAAGCATTATATTACGGCCTCTGATAAACAAGGTGCTTCCCTTTTATGGATTTCAACGCCACCTAACTTCTAGAAAGTTATTCCTAAAAATGATACCAAGGAGGATATAACATGGCTGGTAATAAGCTAATTAATCTTATTGATATTACAAAAAATTATGGTGACAATATTGTACTGGATTCACTGAATCTCTATATCAGGGAGAATGAATTCCTGACTTTGTTAGGCCCCAGCGGCTGCGGCAAAACAACTACGCTCCGCATTATCGGCGGTTTTGAAAATCCGGATTCGGGTAAAGTAATATTTGATAATAAAGATATTACCAAAATACCTCCCAATGAAAGGCAATTAAACACCGTTTTTCAAAAATATGCCTTGTTTACTCATATGACAATTGCCGAGAACATCGCCTTTGGATTAAAAATTAAGAAAAAAAGTAAGAACTACATAGATGATAAAATAAAGTATGCGCTGAAACTGGTTAATCTGGAAGGTTTCGAAAACCGTACACCGGATTCCTTAAGCGGCGGACAACAGCAGCGTATTGCCATAGCAAGGGCAATCGTGAATGAACCTAAAGTACTTCTCCTGGATGAACCTTTAGGCGCACTTGATTTAAAGCTGAGACAGGATATGCAATATGAATTAATCCGGTTAAAAAACGAACTGGGTATTACTTTTGTCTATGTAACTCATGACCAGGAAGAAGCTTTAACCATGTCTGATACCATCGTGGTCATGAATCAGGGTTATATTCAGCAGGTCGGCACTCCTGAAAAGATATATAATGAACCAACAAATGCCTTTGTAGCGGATTTTATCGGCGAAAGCAATATTATGCATGCAACCATGATTGAAGATAAACTGGTCAATATACTAGGAACCAGATTTCCCTGTGTAGATATCGGATTCGGGAAAAATCAACCTGTCGATGTTGTAATACGTCCAGAAGATATTGATCTGGTAAAACCAGAGGAAGGACTAATGACCGGAAGGGTCACTTCTTTGATTTTTAAGGGCGTGCATTATGAAATGGATGTAATAGCCGGCGGACATGAATGGCTGGTGCATAGCACGGACCTCTTCCCTGTGGGCAGTGAAGTTGGAATTTCCGTAAATCCTTTTGATATTCAGATTATGAATAAACCGGAATCAGAAGATGAAGAGGCGGTGATTATGGATGAACAATAAAAAATGGTTGTCATTTCCCTACATCATATGGATGGCAGCATTTATCATAATTCCCTTGCTCATGATTATTTATTATGGATTTACATCTCAGGAAGGTAGTTTTTCCTTACGTAACCTCACATTAATTGCTGACCCTATTAATCTTAAAGCACTGTGGCTTTCCTTAAGGTTGTCTGTTATAAGTACGGTACTATGCCTGATACTTGCTTATCCTGTGGCGTTAATTTTACATACTATGAAATTAAAAAGTAACTCTTTTGTTGTTATGATTTTTATATTGCCTATGTGGATGAATTTTTTATTAAGGACCCTGGCCTGGCAGAACATTTTAGAAAAAACAGGTGTTATTAATACTTTCCTGAATTTATTACATCTTCCTAAAATAAATATCATAAATACACCTACGGCTATTATATTTGGTATGGTCTACAACTTTCTGCCATTTATGATTTTACCTATTTATAATATTTTAATTAAAATAAGTGACGATATTACCAATGCCGCAAGAGACTTAGGTGCCAACAGTATACAGACCTTTATTAAAATCATTCTGCCTCTCAGCCTCCCAGGTGTGATAAGCGGTATTACCATGGTCTTTGTCCCATCCCTGACTACTTTTGTTATATCCGAAATACTGGGTGGAAGCAAAGTTGTCCTCATTGGTAACGTGATTGAACAGCAGTTTAAAACCATAAATAATTGGCACACCGGATCCGGTTTATCCTTAGTTTTAATGATATTTATATTAATCAGTATGGCTGTACTTGCCAAATATGATAAGGAAGAGGAGGGTAAACGTGTATGGTAAAAAAGATATTCCAACGATTTTATTTAGGCCTGATTTTACTGTTTCTCTATGCCCCTATCCTTATTTTGATTATATTATCCTTTAATAAATCAAAATCCCGTTCCAAATGGGGCGGTTTTACTTTTGACTGGTACGGCAGGTTATTCCATAATGAAGCTATCATGACAGCTTTATACAGTACCTTACTCATAGCAATATTATCGGCATTAATTGCAACTGTAATCGGAACTGCAGCCTCTCTTGCCATAAATAATATGAAACGTATACCGAGGGCTGTTTTAATGGGTATTACGAATATACCCATGCTGAATGCAGATATCGTAACAGGTATTTCCCTTATGCTGCTGTTTGTTGCCTTAAATTATTCCTTAGGTTTTTCCAGCGTCCTTATGGCACATATAACCTTTAATATTCCCTATGTAATATTAAGCGTCATGCCCAAATTAAAGCAGCTTAATCTTAGTACTTATGAAGCCGCCCTGGATTTGGGCGCATCGCGGAGTTATGCTTTTTATAAAGTAGTATTTCCGGATATTTTCCCCGGTGTATTATCCGGTTTCTTACTGGCTTTTACCATGTCGTTAGATGATTTTGTAATTACCTATTTTACAAAAGGTGCTTCCATTGATACTTTATCCACTAAAATTTACGCCGAAGTACGTAAAGGTATCAAACCGGAAATGTATGCTTTATCCACTCTTTTGTTTGCTTCTGTCTTAATACTTCTGGTATTAATAAACCGGAGAAATGACAGAATGAAAAATCCGCCAAAGGCGGTTAAGGCATTAAATGGCAGATAACAATTAACAATCAAAACAAACCATTTGTTACAATAAATTTCATTTAACTTGACAGCTATTAAACCAATAAGAGTATTAGGTTGAAAGAAAAAAATAATAAGAAAGGTGTATGCAATGGGTGCTAAAATAAAAAAAACAACAACCGTTTTACTGCTTGCTTTCGCATGTGTAATTGGCCTGACCGGTTGCCAGAAAAGCAATAAACCTACTGTCTATGTTTATAACTGGGGAGAATATATCGATCCTGACATAACTAAATTATTTGAAGATGAAACAGGAATTAAAGTTGAATATAACGAATTCGAACAGAATGAGGATATGTATCCCGTTATTAAGACAGGTTCTGTTAAATATGATGTCGTTTGTCCTTCCGATTATATGATTCAGAAAATGATTGATGAAGATATGCTGGCAGAGATAAATTATGATAATGTACCTAATATCAAAAATATCGGTCCAACCTACTTAAAGAGTGCCGGGGAATTTGATCCGGGTAATAAATACAGTGTTCCTTATTGTTGGGGAACCGTTGGAATATTATATAATAAATCCATGATCAAGGAACCCATCGACAGCTGGGCTGCCCTTTTTGACCCTGACTTCATTAATAAAAACGGTTATTCCGGCGACATCCTTATGATTAACAGTGTAAGGGATGCTTTTGGAATCGCCCTGGCTTATTTAGGTTATTCCATTAATACCACCAATGAATCTGAATTAGAAGCAGCGAAAAACCTCTTACAGTCCCAATTTCCAATGGTGGATGCTTATGTTATAGACCAGGTAAGGGATAAAATGATCGGTGGTGAAAATCCAATCGGTGTTATATATTCCGGTGAAGCAATCTATACCCAAAGGGAAAATCCTGATTTAGAGTATGTAGTGCCAAAAGAAGGTTCCAATGTCTGGATTGACGGCTGGGTTATTCCTAAAAATGCCCCCAATAAGGAATATGCGGAGAAATGGATTAATTTCATGTGTGATCCTGAAATAGCTTTAAAGAATTTTGAGTATATTACTTATTCTACACCAAACAAAGCTGCCAGGGACCTGATTGAAGATGATGATATTAAAAACAGTCAGGTAGCCTTCCCGGATGCTTCTGTTTTAGAAAGATGTTCAACCTTTCAGTATCTTGGTGCTGACATGGAAAAACGATATCTGGACAAATGGAATGAAGTGAAATCCAACTAAATATAATCCCGCTCTTCATGGCATCCCCTGCCATATCAGGAATCATCTCCTCCGTGACACCAACTGCTTTACATGAGGCAGTGCCATCAAGTTCAGCTGTTACTATTCACAGCCGATATACTCGACGTATTTTTTGTGAGTGCAGCGAAGCGAAAGTCACAGAAAACCTGAGTATAGCAGCGCCGAAACGCTGGTTTTACGTTTTATGTGCATCGCGAAGCGTGTCGCGGTTCACAGATCTGCTGATTTTTGCAGAGCTGTGGATAGTAACGTTCAGATTTAAAATATTCCCCCATTATCAACCAGATTCCGGTCAAGAAGTTCATTAATCTGTGCAAGGGATGCATCACTTTATTATAGTATATTATCTGACAATATTTCTTTCTTCACCACATAAGTAGGCTTTTATATTCTGATAGACTTCCTGTACACAGCGTCCCCTTGCTTCTACGGTCGCCCAGGCAATATGAGGCGTAATGATTAATTTCTTACTGTCCTTTATACGAAGTAAGGGGTTATCCGGTGCCATAGGCTCAATTTTTATGACATCCAGACCAGCTCCGGCTATTTGATTATGATCCAAAGCTTTTGCTAATGCCTCTTCATTCACAATGGGCCCTCTTCCTAAATTCAGCAATACTGCTGTATTTTTCATCTTTTGAAAGGCTCTTTCATCAATCAGATCTTCTGTCGCACTATTTAGCGGTGCATGGATGGATATGATATCAGAAGCAGCCAGTAACGTATCAAAGTCCACCTGCCTATAATCAGAATTTGTATTCTTTCCTGAAGTTGAATAATAAATAATACGGCAGCCAAAGGCTTCGGCTATTTTCGCTACTCCTTTTCCGATATCACCAAGACCTATGATTCCCCACGTCTTGCCGTAAATTTCATTGAATTTTGCATCAAAACAGCTGAATATATCACTTCTTACATACTCACCGTTTTTTACAAATTCATCATAATAATTTAACTTTTCATACACATAAAAAAGAAGTGCAAAAGTATGCTGTACAACAGAATTTGTAGAATATCCCTTAACATTAGCCACTGCAATATTTCTTTTGCCTGTATAGGAAAAATCAATAATATTTGTCCCGGTGCCTGTGACACAAATCAGTTTCAGATTGTCAGCTTTAAATAAAGTTTTTTCATTCATAGGAACTTTATTTACTACAATAATATCAGCATTCCCTGCTCTTACAGCATCCTTCTCCGGTTCTGATTTATTGTATTTTATAACCTCACCGAACTCATCAAATATGGATAAATCCACATCATTGCCCAATGTATCGGTTTCTAAAAAAACTATCTTCATATAATCCCTCCAAGTAATAAAGTGTTTTTATCTGTTACAATCGTATTAATTTTCAGGTCATATTATCTGATTTTTTCCGGAAATCCTACCTTTTTTTGAACCTTTCTTAAGGTCTTTGCAGCAAAATAATTGGCTTTTTCTGCATTATCTTTAATGATTCCATCAATATATGCTTTATCTTTATTTAACGCTTCCACTCTGCTCTGAATCGGTTTTAATAGAGAGGCTACTGTTTCTCCCACTGCCAGTTTAAAATCACCATAACCCTTTCCTTCAAATTCTTTTACTACTTCTTCAGAAGTCTTATTGGTTGCGGAACTGTATATATCAATGAGATTTTTAATTCCCGGTTTGTCCTCTGAATACAAAATCTGATTATCTGAATCGGTAACTGCCCTCTTAAATTTACGGATGACAGTATCCGGGTCATCCATTAAAAAGATACTTGCATTTATATTTTCATCTGATTTTGACATTTTTTTATTAGGATCTTGAAGGCTCATTATCTTAGCTCCGGTTTTACCGATATAAGGCTCAGGAATGGTAAATATGTCACCATAAATGCTGTTAAAGCGTTCCCCAATGTCCCTGGTAATTTCTAAATGCTGTTTTTGATCCGCTCCAACCGGCACGACATCTGATTGAAATAATAAAATGTCTGCTGCCATTAATACAGGATAAGTAAATAAACCAGCATTAATATTATCTGAGTTTTTTACTGATTTATCTTTAAATTGTGTCATTCTGTTTAATTCACCCATATAAGTAAAGCAATTTAATATCCAGCTTAATTCTGCATGACCTGATACATGGGATTGATAATAGATACAATTTTTAACCGGATCCAGGCCGGCTGCTATATAAAGTGTTAACAATGCCCTTGCTCTTTTACGGAGTTGCGCAGGATCCTGCCTGACTGTAATGGAATGAAGATCCACAACACAATAAAAGCATTGATATTCTTCATTCAAAGTCAGCCAGTTATTTAATGCTCCAAAATAATTTCCTAAAGTCAGGTTGCCTGTAGCCTGCATACCACTGAATAGTGTCTTTTTTCCATCTAACATAGTAATAATCTCCTTTATTATAAATTATCGTTATAATCCAATCAGTCGGGTATTATAAGAAAGAGTCTGACGCGCTGTCACTTTAGTGACAATCTACCTTTAGCGCGTCATGCGCATCCCCCGGAGGGTTTTTATCTCATAGGGAGAACTTTCCTATGAGATAAAAAAGACTTCTGTCACAGTATTCATTACTGGGACAAAAGTCAAATCAACTTCTGCGGTACCACCCGGATTGACGCATTATACGCCCACCTTCATCATGTACTATGAATTTCAGAGCCTAACATCGCTGTTAATTCAAATACATCCTCTTAGGATAACGGGCAGGGTCCCCGTCAGGTTTTACTTAGTTTACACTGTTCCTCCTGATCCTATAAGTCCATTCAATATAACCTTTATTACCGCATTTCCACCGACTGCAGCTCTCTTTTAAAAAGTAATATATCTACTATTCTTAATCATCGGAATATTTACATTTTTATGATAATTTAAGTATATCTGTCATAATTACAAAAGTCAATCCCTATTTTAAAGCTGTAACAGCTCACTGAAGGAATCAATCACATAATCATATTCTTCAGCGTTCCCAAATCCATATCTGGCATAAACAAAAGGAATACCCACTTCTTTCGTGGCAGTTGCATCACCTTTTGTATCTCCTACGTAAATTGGTGCCTCCAGTTGATTTCGTTCTATGATTAATCTTATATTATCAGCTTTTAAGACACCTGATCTTCCAGGATACTCAAAATCTTCAAAATAATCCTGCAATTGATGTGCCTTTAAAAAGCATTGAATATATCCTTCTTCACAATTACTTACGATAAAAAGCCTATATTTTTCCTTTAATCCCTTTAAGGTTTCTTCCAAACCGGTAAATAGGATTCCGCCTACCTTCTCCAGGTAGGGACATTGTTTGGTTATACTTTCCCTCATAATTTTAATTGCTGTTTCTTTGGAAACGCCAGGTAATAATTTTATTGCTATCTCTTCTAAGGGTAAACCATATAAAGCCTTTAATCTGTCGGCATTGATGACATCTGATACCTCCGGGTATTTAGCTGCTGCTTCCTTCCAAATTACTGCTGCCGCATCGGTAGAATCCCACAAAGTTCCGTCTAAATCAAATATGATGCTGTCAATCATGATTACTATCCTTTCTTCTCTACTGTATGATAACCATTTCTTCTTGCATTATAAACGAAATAAGATAAAAAATCCAGTTTATCAGAAAAGTTTTAATATATTAATTTTTAATCAACTTATCAAATAATTATTATTTTCTATAAATTTTATCTTCTTAGAAGGATTATTATATGTTATAATAATTTTAACCAATACCATCTGTTGTATCATAATTTGAACTTATCAGGCTTTACAAGACTTGCAAACAGCTGGCATTTTATATAATTATTTTATTTAAACACAGTTATAAAACAAAAATATTATAATTGAATCAAAGGAGGACAACATGAAGCAGATTGCAAGCTTTACTATTGATCATATGAAATTATTAAGAGGTGTCTATGTTTCAAGAAAGGACACCGTTGGAGAAGAAATCCTTACTACTTTTGATATCCGTATGAGCAGACCTAATTTCGAACCGGTGATGAATACGGCAGAGATTCATACCATAGAACATCTGGCCGCAACCTATCTTAGAAATCACCCTGAGTATGCAACGAAAATCATATATTTTGGACCTATGGGCTGCCGGACCGGATTTTATTTAATACTTGCCGGTGATTACGAATCTAAGGATATCGTACCATTATTGACTGGTATGTTTGAATATATAAAAGTTTTTGAAGGTGCGGTACCCGGGACGGCGGCTGAAAACTGCGGCAATTACCTGGATATGAACTTAAATATGGCCAAATATTTGGCGGAAAAATTCTTAGATGAAGTCCTTACCTGTATTGATGAAGCTCATTTAATTTATCCTGACTGATACATGTAAGTACTGATCTATCTAACCATCAATATGGTACACTTAAACCAGTTTTATGATATAATATTTAAAAAACCAGCTATGATATGTTTACCCCTCGTAATTAACAGGATTATAAGCAGTTTAATAAACTCTGTCACTTACAAGGCGCAGCAGATCAGGAAATTCTGGTCTTTTTTTAATACTCTGGTGTAAAGACAGGTCTTTCTATTGTGCTTTATATTGTAATATTTTCAATTCCTATGAATATAGTATAATGAACAAAGAGAATTGGAGAAGCCATGGATATTGATGGTAGTTCTAAAAATTCCATACCAAAAACTAATCGTAATATCTTAAATCATATTTTAGACATAGCAAAAGCAGCTTTTCCTTATCTTGATAGTGATTCCCAGCAGTCTGTGGATCTAATATTAAAAACCGGGGAATTAATGGATGCATTTCATTCTTATAAGCAACAAGATTCAGTAACAACCTTTAGCATCAGAAAACAAAATATTGATATAGAAGCATTACTGACTAATGTAAGAAATGTATGCTATGATCAAGAGAAGGAATTAATTGATATGGTTTTAAATTTTATGAAAGCCAAGAGTCTGTTTGAAACCTATTCTGCCTTTGCATCTACAATGGCTTTCCAATCGGAAGATACGGAAAATTCTGATGGAACATCCAGTGGTAATGGAAGCCCTGATATGATGGAAATTTTGGGATCCCTTTTAACTCCAGAACAAAAAAGTACATTTGATAATATAAATATGATGTTCAGCGTTATGCAGTGACCAAAAAACCTTAGAAACATATTATTTTATAAGCGTATATAAAACGCAGACAGGAGTCGGATATGAAGGATTTAGAATGGATTAATCATCCTGCAATGAAGAATATCGATGCCAGAAAATTAGCTATTTTAGTAGATTTGGCTAATGAGGCAGAAGGAAAGTCCGCAGATAAAGCCTTACCTCTATTGGTAAAAGCAAACGCTAAAATGAAAGCATTAGACCTTACCTTTACTACAGACGAAACCAATTTAATGGTTGAAATATTAACAAAAGATATGTCCCCTGCTGATAAACAAAAATTAGAAATGATTAAGAAAATGATAGCGAAAAAGAAATAACAGCAAATAGTAGGGCTGCTGCGAATATAAATTTGCAGCAGTCATTTTTTAACTTCCCTAATTAGTCTGTATAGAACCAGTAGTCTTATTCAATTCTAAACTAAAATTCCATAAATATTACATAAAAATAAGAGCATCGATAAAAATCTATGATGCCCTTATCTCATGTATAAATTAAATCATCTGTCTTTATATTATTTCATTACAATATTAACAATTTTACCCGGCACATAGATTTCTTTTATTACATTACCGATCAATTTATCAGCTATCACTTCTTTTGCTTTTGCAATAACGATATCTTTTTCGTCCTCTGCCCCTACCATTACAACTGCTTTGGTTTTGCCGTTAACCTGAACCGCAATTTCAATTTCTTTGTCTTTCATCTTTTCTTCATCATACTCAGGCCATTTTTCGTCAAAAACACTTACTGTATGACCAAGCTGCGACCATAATTCTTCAGAAACATGGGGAATAAATGGAGCTAATAAAACAATTGCCGTTTCCAGAGTTTCCTTGTCAACTCCACCCTCTTTTTTAACTAAATCTATTAATTTATTATTATATTCCATAAAGCCGCTGACTACCGTATTTAAACTGAACGTTTCCAGACGTGTGGTTATATCATAAATCATCTTATGTCTGACTTTAATCATTTCTTTAGAAGCTTTAACATTATTATCTTTATTGTCCATTACAAGATTCCAGAAACGGTTAATAAAACGATAAACTCCGTCCATTCCCCTGTCATCCCATTCGGAATCCAGTTCCGGCGGCCCAACAAATAATTCGTAAAGTCTTAAAGAATCACATCCGTAATCTCTTACCAGGTCATCGGGTGATACTACATTTCCCTTGGATTTACTCATTTTAGCACCATTTTTACCAATCATACCCTGGTTAAATAATCTGGTAAACGGTTCATCAAAATCAACTACTCCAATATCGTGAAGGAATTTAGTATAAAATCTGGAATATAATAAATGCAGTACGGCATGTTCTACACCGCCGATATACATATCTACCGGTAAATATTCTTCGGCTTTTTCTTTCGACACTAACTCATTTTTATTCTTACTGTCTACATATCTTAAGAAATACCAGGAAGAGCCTGCCCATTGAGGCATAGTGTTAGTTTCGCGTTTCGCAGGTTTACCACATACCGGACAGGTTGTATTAACCCATTCGTGTATGTCAGCTAAAGGAGATTCACCAGTACCTGTCGGCTGATAACGTTCTACCTCCGGTAATAATAATGGCAGCTGGTCTTCCGGTACCGGTACAGCACCACAATGGTCACAGTGTACAATCGGTATCGGTTCTCCCCAGTAACGCTGTCTTGAGAATACCCAGTCCCTTAACTTATAATTGGTAGTCTTCTTACCAATGCCTCTTGCCACTAACATACCGGGAACATCTCGTTTTGCATCCGCTGAATTCATACCGCTAAACTCACCGGAATTAATCATAATGCCGGTTTCGGTATAAGCCTCCATCAGATTCGGGGTTTCTACTCCATCTTTTGCTATTACCTGAATAATTGGTATATTAAATTTTTTAGCAAAATCAAAATCCCTGTCGTCATGGGCTGGTACACACATAATCGCACCGGTACCATAATCAGCCAATACATAATCGGAGATCCAGATTGGTACCAGTTGTTTATTTAAAGGGTTTACAGCATAGCTTCCGGTAAATACGCCGGTTTTTTCTTTATCCTGTAAACGGTCTACAGAGGATCTCATGGAAGATTTAAAAATGTAATCTTCTACAGCTGCCTTTTGTTCGTCACTTGCCAGTTCTTTGGATAATGCATGTTCAGGGGCAAGTACCATAAAAGTCGCTCCATATAAGGTATCCGGTCTGGTCGTGTATACTTTGACCTTTTTATCTGAGCCATCTACGGCAAAGTCAATCTCTGCACCATAGCTTTTACCAATCCAGTCAGACTGCATCTTCTTAACCTTTTCCGGCCATTCCAGTTTATTCAGGTCTTCTAATAAACGATCTGCATATTCAGTAATTTTTAACATCCATTGTTTTAAATTTTTCTTTGTTACCGGTTCACCGCAGCGTTCACAGCAGCCGTTTACGACTTCTTCATTTGCCAAACCGGTTTTACAGGAAGGACACCAGTTAATCGGCATTTGCTTTTCATAGGCAAGGCCGGCTTTAAACATCTTTACAAATATCCATTGAGTCCATTTATAAAATTCAGGGTCAGTAGTGTTTACTTCCATATCCCAATCATATATAGCTGCTATTTCATTAATCTGTCTCTTAATATTGGCAACATTTTCTGCTGTGGATTTACTTGGATGAACACCCATTTTTATGGCATAATTTTCTGCGGGCAGACCAAAGGCATCCCATCCCATAGGATGTATGATATAGTATCCTTTTAATATTTTATATCTGCTCCAGACATCACTGATAACATAGCCTCTCCAATGTCCTACATGCAGACCGCTGCCGGATGGATAAGGGAACATATCCAGACAATAATATTTGGATTTTGAACCATCATTCACATTCACTGGTTTCTTATCCCAGTTACTGCGCCATTTTTTTTCAATCTCTTTGTAGTTATAAGGTATAGACATAGTTAATTCCTCCTAATATTTAATAATCCAACACAAATTTTAAGTGTTCCTATTATACAAACGACGCCACTCTTAAACGTTTTTTATAAAAAACTAAGACTCTGGCGCTGACGTGGTCACTTCAGTGACACTCTTCCTCTTACGCGTCATGCGCATCCTGGGTCACATTTTTATGTTATAAGACGTAATTTTTATAACATAAAAAACCTCCCCGCCTCTGATAATAGAGACGGAAAGGTTATATTCCGTGGTACCACTCTAATTCGTTCTATCTATATTCAAAAAGAATAACACAATAGAAACGCACTTAAATTTCTATAACGGGAATACCCGCCTCAATCTACTAATTTACGAATCACAATAAAATTCAATTGAGGAACTCCAAGGCGAGTTGGGAGATATTCACGGCTGTCTTGCACCAGTTGGCAGCTCTCTGTGCGTGCATTTTCTCTTAATACTCCTTATCACTGTTTTTATTGATATGAATATTACAATATATTCTATATCCATTACTACTATTTGTCAAGTCATTATATGCAACTGATAAACTTTATAAATTTTCTATATACTTAATACTTGTTTGTATTATCTAACGTATTTGGATCCATTAGGCCGCCTGCATTTCCATCCGTATCCGTATCAACAGCCGTATCTCCATTAGCGGTAGTATCAGCTCCATCTTCTGCAGTACTTGATTCCCCATCTCCTGCAACAGTGGTATCACCTGGTTCACCGTTAACTATAAAATAAGATGCCAGGGATATATCCTGACCATCTGTATCTGCAATGGAATAAGTTACTTGATATACTTTATCATCCATACTGCTAATCTTAACCGTCATTAAGTCCGTACATTCCTCATTGTCACTATTGATTGCGGCGATACCCTGTTTTACATATTCTTCTGATATGGCGGTTCCACCCGGAATATCATAATGATTTGCAACGCCGTCAATTCTTACTCCTTTGAAATAAGTATACTGTACGGTTTCACTGGTTATATTTCCAGCCTCATCGGATACTTCATAAGTTACTAAATAAGCATAATCTTCCTTTGCTTTCACGGTAACTTTTACTTTATCCAGACCTAATATTGAATAGTCATCTGTAACTTTAATATCTTTTAAAGCCAATTTCTTAATACCAGCTGCACCTGCTTCCAATTGCTTTTGTGTTATTTCCCTAAAATAAGTACCCTCTATTACCGGCGGTGTCCTGTCTACACTTATGGCAGCTTTTGCTTTGCCTGTTAATTTATTCTCCGCTTTTATGGAATAATTAATAATATAGGTGTCCTCCGATTCTTTGGTGATTTTCACCTGGATATTATCACTTAATAGCTTCTTAGTGGATAAATAAGCGGTTACACCTTCTAATGCATATACTTTATCAACTATGGTATCAGCACCGATACTTCTATCGGTTACACCTTCAATTCTTGGTTTTTCTTTACACTCGTTTACGGTATAGGTTACTGTTTTTTGCGCGGTTCTGCCAATTGCGTCACTAACCGTATATTTTATTTTATATTTTCCGGCTTTAAATACGTCAATTTTGCCTTCAACTTTTATATTGGAGGTAATATCCGTTCCTGTTGTTGAAGCGGCTTTTACACCGTTTAGTAAATTAGTTTTTGATCCCCAGGTGATTGATTTATCCATTGCACCTTTAAATATTGGTTTTTTATCTTTATAAGGATTGTTTTTACTTGGGTCAGTCGGATCCCAGCCGGAACCTGCCGGAATTTTGATTGTCTCCGGTTTACCCAGGGGACCCGGGTCTTTTCCATTATAGATTTCTACGGTTGTCCCAATCGGGCAGTTATCATAAAGCCATTTTACATCTGACACATTAAGCCTGATACAGCCATGGGAAGCAGAGGTTCCCAGTTTATTATACTGGGTTGCCGATAAGGTGGTTTCATCCATTTTATAATACCAAACAGAATGAAATAATATGCCATCTACGATACGTGTAGAATACTGCCCCCATACATCCCCCATTAGTAATTTCCACCTGTATTTAATAAGTGTATTATATGTACCCAGTGGCGTATCAGGGCCTGTGGAACATGCCATCGCTTTTACCGGTATTGTATATTTTCCAGCTTTATCTTTTTCGTATACCGTTACACAATTCTGCTGCTTATTAACCTTAATATAATAAGGGGATCCTGTTTTTGCAGAAGTGGGTAAATTCATAATAAAAAGACTAAGTAATAGGCAGCCAATACATAGTATTATCATCTTTTGTAATTTGCATCTGGTAATAATTCGAGTCATTCTTTACTCCTCATACATAAATTTTTATATATCTATGATCAATAATTTACCAGGCTGGTAAATTATGTAAATCCAGCCAGGCAGTTTTAACATAAGAAATGATTGTGTTATTCTTATGTCAAAACTATTTCAAAACTATTAAACTGCAAATTGACTATGATATAAGGTGTAATAGAAACCTTTTCTATTTAATAATTCTTCATGGCTGCCCTGTTCAACAATATCACCATGTTGTAAGACAAGTATTGTATCGGCCTCCTTAATGGTAGATAAACGATGTGCAATTACAAAGCTGGTTCTTCCCTCCATCATTTTCGTAAAAGCTTTTTGTATTTTTATTTCCGTTCTGGTATCAATACTGCTGGTCGCCTCATCCAAAATCAACATAGGCGGATCAATAATCATTACCCTGGCTATGGTTAAAAGCTGTTTCTGCCCTTGGGATAAATTTCCGCCGTCTTCATCAATCATGGTATCATATCCATCCGGAAGGCGTTTTATAAAGCTGTGTGCTTTCGCGGCTTTCGCAGCATCTACAATTTCCGCCCTCGTTGCTTCGGGTTTTCCATAAGCAATATTTTCAGCAATCGTACCCGAGAATAACCAGCTGTCCTGCAACACCATACCTATGGTTCTTCTTAGTTTATCCCTGTTAATGTGGTAAATATCTTTGCCGTCAATTCTGATTTCCCCTGAATTCACATCATAAAAACGCATCAGGAGATTAACTAAAGTCGTTTTACCCGAACCGGTAGGACCTACAATCGCTATGGTATTACCTTTGTTTACTTCTAAACTAAGATTACTGATAAGCGGAACTTGCCTTTGGTATGAAAAATTCACGGCTTTCAAACTTACCTTTCCTTCACAATGCCCTATATCCTCTTCCGGTACAAGAACCGGCTGCTCCTCTTCCATATCCAACAAGGCAAATATCCGTTCCGCCGATGCAAATGCTGCCTGAATTTGGGAAGCAATCGCGGTAATTTCATTAATAGGCTTGGCAAATTGATTGGAATAAGTCAAAAAACTCGCTACATTACCAATAGATAAACGTCCTGCTACTGCCAAAAAACCACCTATTACCGTTACAGAAACATAAGCTATATTATTTATCAGCCTGGTAGTTGGATTCGTCAGGGATGAATACCATTGAGCCTTTTGTCCTGCTTTATACAGCCTGTTATTGATTTCCTGAAAACGTTGCAGGGAATTATCTTCATAACTGAAGGCTTTAACAACCTTTTGATTTCCAATGATTTCTTCTACATATCCATTTAATTCTCCTACAGTCTTTGATTGTTCCGCAAACATCTTTCTGGAATGCCTGGCAATTGTAGATGCAATAAAAAAGCATAAAGGCGTTATTAAAACTACTGCTAAGGTAATAACCGGGCTGATTGTTAACATAAATATAAAACACCCTGCAATAATTACAACTGCCGACATCACCTGGGTTATACCTTGGAACAGTCCATCTGAAATTGCATCGATATCATTCGTCAATCTGCTGATAACGTCTCCATGTGCCGTACCATCAAAGTATTTTAATGGTAACGTATTTAACTTATTAAAGGCTTCCTTACGGATATCATGTATGGTATTGTTGGCAGCAATACTGCTAACTACGGACATAAGCCATTGGAATAAACTACTTATTATATAAAGTATTAAGAGCTCTATGATAATTTTAACTAATCCATTAAAATCAACCTGATTTACACCAACTATTTTATCAATTGCCCGTCCCATAAGAAGTGGGGTAAAGATGGATAAGGTATTTCCAAGAACTGCAAATGTAAAAACAACAATGAGCTGGGGTTTGTATCTTCCCACATAACTCCATAACCGTTTTAATAAAGATTTCTTCATAATGATATCCTCCTTAACTGGCTGAACCCCGCATCTCCTGTGACTGGCAGATTTCCCTGTATACATCACAGTTTATAAGCAGCTCCTCATGCCTTCCAATACCTGCAATTTCTCCTTCATTTAAAACTATAATCTGATCTGCATTGCGGATAGTACTGGCCCTTTGGGATACAATGAAAGTAGTCATATCTTTGGTATTTAGTTTAATCGCTTTTCTTAAAGCAGCATCTGTAACAAAATCCAGGGCATTAAAACTATCATCCAGTATTAGTATCTCAGGCTTTCTGACCAATGCCCTTGCAATGGTGATACGCTGCCTTTGTCCTCCGGATACATTAACTCCTCCCCGGTATATCATCGTTTCATATCCGTCAGGCATTCTTTCAATAAACTCTGAAACCTGCGCGATTCCGGCTGCATTACGTACTTCTTCCTCCGAGGCCTCTTCTTTACCCCATCGGATATTCTCCGCTATCGTACCGGAAAATAATACGGTCTTTTGGGGAACCACACCGATCTTATTCCTTAAAGTATCTAAGGAATACTCTCTTACATCTATCCCATCCACCAATACACTGCCTTCCTTCACATCATAAAACCGGGGAATTAAATTAATAACCGTGGATTTACCGGATCCGGTTCCTCCAATAATGCCAACGGTCTCTCCCCTTTTTACCTGAAAAGAGATATGTTCTATATCTGCGTTTCCATTTTCCGTATCAGAAGCAGTAACCCCCTCTTTATTTTTAATATGATAAGACATGGAAACATCCTTAAATTCCACAATAATATCATCTAAGGAATCTTTTTGAATATAATCCAGATTATTACCCTCATTGGTATAAAGATCAGACCCCTGGCTTGTGATACTGGCTTTTGTATCAAAAACTTCAATGACCCTGCCTGCTGATGCATAAGCTTTTGTAAAGATAACTACCAGATTCGATATAACGATAAGGGCAGCCAGGATCTGTGTCACATAACCAATAAAAGCAATTACTTCACCCGTAGCCATACTTCCAATATTTACACGGATTCCACCAAACCAGATAATTGCGCCAATGGCAAAATTCATGACTAAACCGGTCAAAGGATTTAAAAGAGCAGAAACTTTTCCGACTCTGACCGCATTATCCGAATACTCCCTATTACGTACCCCAAACCGCTCTCTTTCATAGTCCGTTCTGGCAAAAGCACGAATCACCCGGACTCCGCTAAGATTTTCACGAAGGACCAAAGCAATCTGATCTAACTTTTTTTGAACAGCACGATATAAAGGTACTGTCTTCATCATTGTAAGAAATAGGATTAAGACAAAAACAGGTAATACAAGAATCATAATAATTGACAACTTAATATCCAATATAAAAGCCATAACTAATCCGCCAATACATAAAAAAGGTGCTCGTATAACCAAGCGGATTAACATCGCTACCGCTAACTGAACCTGATTAATATCATTTGTTATCCGGTTAATCAAAGAAGACGTACCAAATCTGTCCAGTTCAGCATTGGATAAAGTCCCAATATGTTTAAACATAGCATTCCTGATATCCGTACCTACCCCCTGGGAAACCAGGGATGCACTATACTGGCAGACCAGGGCGAAACAAACCCCTAAAACAGCCGTTATAAGCATAATACCACCCATGCCAAGAATATATCCCCTGTCACCTTTAGCAACACCATTATCGATAACCTTAGACATTAAAAAAGGCAAAAACAATTCCAATATAGCTTCAAAAAGCTTAAATGTTGGGCCAATAATTAAAAGCTTGGTATAAGGCTTTAAAAATTTCGTTAATTGCTTCATAGCACGTACCTCCGACCTGGGCAAAAACCCGATTGTCCTAAATTATAACATTCTTTTAATGATTTGTTAATACCAAAGTTACTCATGTTTAAACTTTATTATTAATATAATGTAATAAATTGTTACTATTCACAGCCGTTATCACGCGAAGCGTTTTCGTGTGTATTTTACACGAAAATCCCGAGTTACGCGGCGCGAAACGGTGTTTTTTACCGTTTCTGTGCATCGCGAAGCGTGTTACATTCACAGTTCTGCCCGCTTTTTAGCAGGACTGTGAATAGTAACAATAAATCAGCCTTAGGAGTCCGAATGAGTTATTTTACAAACTTAATTTACGAATATGGTTTAATAGCCATGTTTCTCATCATCTTAATAGAATATGCATGTTTTCCTATATCCAGTGAAATAGTACTTCCTTTTTCGGGTGCTGTGGCTTCCTTACAGCATGTTAATTATTTTACAATACTATCCCTAAGTGTACTGGCGGGTTTAATCGGAACAAGTTTTTGTTATACCATAGGCAGGCTTGGCGGCGGTACCCTGTTAAACAAACTGGTTAAAAAATTTCCTAAAGCTGAAAAAGGAATTGTCTCATCCCAGGTTAAATTTAAAAAATATGGGAATTTAGCTGTATGTTTCGGCAGATTAATACCAATCTGCCGAACCTATATCGCATTTATCGCAGGTGCCGCAGGGCAAAGTATATTAGCCTACCTTGTCTCTTCCTTCATCGGTATTACCATCTGGAACGCCATATTAATTGGCTTTGGTTATCTCCTGCGGGAACACTGGGATATTGCCGGAACTTATTATACCCGTTATAAAGATATTATGCTGCCCCTTGCCGTTTTTATCGGATTACATATTCTCGTTCATGTACGAAATGACAAAAATTCTAAGAACTAAAATTAATTCAGCGAAATACTTCGTAAATCCAGTTTTCTTATCAGTGAATTGTTTTTAAACTTGACTCATATAATTAGCTAAGACATACTCGAAAAAAATAGTGGATTAACACGGGGGTTTATATGATGAACTGGCATAATATCACCAAAGAAGAAACCTTAAACATACTGGAAAGCTCGCAAGAAAACGGATTATCTAAAAGAGAAGTATTAAAAAGACAAAAAAAATATGGATTAAACATATTAGAAACCAAAAAGAAAAAAAGCATAATCATAAAATTTTTCAGTCAATTTACTGATTTTATGATTATCACATTAATTTGTGCCGCTTTCGTATCTTTTCTGGTTTCCCTGCTGCATGGGAAATTAGATTTTGTTGATCCAATCATCATTTTATTAATTATTACGTTGAATGCATTTCTTGGTGTTCTTCAGGAAACAAAAGCAGAAAGATCCCTGGAAGCTTTGCAGAAAATGTCAGCACCTACTGCCCTTGTTTTACGGGATCATGTTATTAACACTGTGGATGCCAAGGAATTAGTACCGGGAGATATTATATATCTGGAAACCGGACATTTTGTTCCAGCCGATGCAAGACTATTATCTGCGGTCAATTTACGAATTGATGAAGCTTCCTTAACGGGTGAATCCCATCCCGTTGAAAAAGATGCAGACATGATTTTAAAAGAAGATACGCTCCTTGCTGACCGTCATAATATGGTAATGGCGACCGGGATCGTAACTTACGGCAGAGGAACCGCTACCGTTACTGCAACTGGAATGCATACTGAGGTCGGTCATATTGCCAAGCTCATTATGGATGATGAGACACCCTTGACACCTCTTCAAAAAAGACTGTCCAGTACAGGAAAAGCCCTGGGAATTGCAGCTTTACTGATCTGCATCGTTATCTTTCTATTAGGGATACTGAAAAACCGGCCGGTATTTGACATGTTTATGACCTCTGTCAGTTTAGCCGTGGCTGCAATACCGGAAGGATTACCGGCAATTGTAACCATTATGCTCTCCTTAGGCGTTCAGCGCATGGCTAAGAAAAATGCCGTAATCAGAAAGCTGCCTGCAGTTGAAACTCTTGGAAGTGCTACTGTGATCTGTTCTGATAAAACCGGTACATTAACACAGAATAAAATGACTGTAACTGAATTAGCCTCCGTGCATGGAAAAGAACAGTCAGACACTTTATTCAGTCAGTTTTTATTATCCCTTGCCACATTATGTAATGATTCTATCCTTCAAGTAACCGGTAAATGGAAACACACAGGCCTGAACGCAACCGGTGAACCAACAGAAAAAGCCTTGATTATGGCCGCTTATCATATTGATTTACTGAAACCAAAGTTAGATGCCACAAATCCAAGGATTTTTGAGATTCCCTTTGATTCTACAAGAAAACTGATGACAACGGTACATAATTACCCTTCCGGCAACATCAGAAGCATTACAAAAGGCGCATTTGATGTTTTAATAAACAAATGCACCCATGTTTACCAAAATGGAAAACAGCTCCCAATCACAAAAACTCACCTGCAATCCATCCATAAATTAAACCAAGGTATGGCAGAACACGCATTAAGGGTAATCGCTGTTGCATATAAGGACATTGGTTCAGAAAATATATTTCATAAAAATACATTTTACAGTAACAAATCCAATGAAGAAATATGTAATCATTTAGAAACAGGTTTAACACTGGTCGGACTAATCGGTATGATAGACCCACCCAGGAAGGAAGTTGCGGAGGCGGTTTTAACCTGCCAGATGGCTGGTATCAAGCCGGTCATGATCACCGGAGATCATATATCAACTGCCTGTGCTATTGCGAAAGAATTAGGCATCATGACCTCGGATGATTTGGCAATGACCGGTCAGGAATTAAGTCAGATAGATCAGGATATCCTGGTAGGGCAGATTCCACGTTACCGGGTATTTGCCAGGGTATCACCGGAGCATAAAGTGAGGATTGTAAAAGCCTTTCAAGCCCGGGGTGAAGTTGTTGCCATGACTGGTGACGGCGTCAATGATGCTCCTGCCCTCAAAGCCGCCGACATTGGCTGCGCCATGGGTATTACGGGTACGGATGTGGCCAAAAATGCAGCTGATATGATATTAACCGATGATAATTTTGCGACGATTGTATCTGCCGTACGGGAAGGCAGGGGTATCTATGATAATATTAAGAAAGCAATCCATTTTCTCTTATCCTGTAATATCGGAGAAATTATAACCATATTTACAGCTATTCTGTTAGGATTACCCTCCCCCCTTTTAGCCGTCCAGCTCCTCTGGGTTAATCTGGTGACAGATTCCCTCCCTGCCATATCTTTAGGTGTAGAACCGACTGCGAAAGACATTATGAAGAAAAAACCGATTCCCCCGGATAAGGGAATGTTTGCAGATGGATTAGCAGCTAAAATAATTATTGAGGGTATTTTAATTGGCTCCTTAGCACTGTTAGCTTTTGTCATAGGAATACGGGTCTATGACAGCCTGACCATAAGCGATACTGTTTTACGTCATGGCAGAACTGTAGAAATTGCCAGTAATATAACACCCTACATAGGCCGCACCATGGCTTTTGCCGTATTAAGTTTATCCCAGCTTTTTCATTCTTTTAATATGAGGAGCGAACATTCCTTAACAAAAATCGGATTATTCTCTAACATAAAACTCCTCCTGTCTTTTGTAGTTTGTTCCTTTTTACAGATTGTAGTTATTTCTTATGAACCTCTTGCTGCAATCTTTAAAGTTACACCCTTAAACGCTGCTCAATGGTCCGTAGTGCTTGTATTATCCTTTATGCCCATTGTAGTTGTGGAACTTCAGAAAGGAAAAAAATAATATATCACCAATAAGAATACACGAAAATACAATTAAAAGATAAATATACAGATTGATTATCTTTCCAAAACGAGCTATAGTATTGGTAGAACGATAAATAGTTAAATATCTTTTATAAAGGGGAAAATTAATATGAACGGTGAAGAACTCAGAAAAAGGAAAGACAAAGGTCCTTATGAACATTTAATGGACAATAGATTCTCAATGTATGATAAAACACCCTATATGCGGGACATTACCTTATGCGGTACTGATACGCTCAACCTGATCAGCGGCAATATTATAAAATTTTACCGTTGTAAAATAGTTGAATCTTTTAATATTATGCCGGATAAACTCATGTCTGATAATAGCAATAATTAAATATATGTGCAGATAATTATCAGATTGTGGTACATGATTATACTGTAAGTTGAGATAAATGTGTGTTGAGATAATATATTTAACTTACATAGGGTAGACAGTCATTTATAAATAACTGTATGTATTATGAATGTAGAAGTATAGAATAAAAAAGAGAATTGATAATTTCTAACATAATATATGTAAATTATCAACTCTCTTTTTATTTTATTTTAATTTTTCTGGTCTAAATTTGATCTATCACAAAATCTACTCTGCCATTAATCCCATTTTTATTACAAGTAAAATTTACTCTGAAATATCAGCATACTGGAAGTACCAGTATCCATAAGGAGAATGCCATGAACCGGTAATCTTTTCACTCTGAAGGTAGAAGTCGTTGTAATAAGCAACAGGAATAACTGCGGCATCTGACATCATAAGATCTTCGGCCTGATGCAGGTAGCCGGAACGGGTTTGCAGATCTACTTCAGCAGCAGCCTTTTCCATTAATGCGTCATAATCAGGATTGTTGTACTTCGCATTATTATTACCGTTTGTGCTAATCATAAGTTCCAGCATGTTAGAAGGATCGTTATAGTCGAATACCCAGCCGTCACGGCTAGCTTCATAATCCCCTGCACGACGCATAGGAGTGAAAGAAGCCCATTCAACTACGTTAACATTCATAGTAATACCAAGTTCTTTCCACGCCTGCTGAAGATACTGTGCTACAACTTTGTGATAACCGGCATCATTAATGGAGTAATTGATAACCGGGAAACCTTCGCCATTAGGATATCCTGCATCAGCCAACAGTTGTTTTGCTTTTTCAAGGTTACCGGCAAAGTCATTAATGTCAATATAAGGTTTACCACCATTTGCATTATCAGAGAAAGCGCTGCCATCCCAATCAACAACACCAGTGCCAATAAAATTGAAAGCAGGTGAATATGTGCCTTGCATTAAGGTATCCGCTACATATTTTCTATCAATAGCAAGACTTAAAGCCTGACGAACCTTAGGATCCGAAAACTGAGGCAGTGTGTCGTTAAGGTCTATATAATAAGTTCCTAAAAGGGGATCAATATGGAAATCCGCTTTGCCTTGCAAAGAAGGAATCTCAGCCGTAGGAACATCCTTAATCATCATTGCCACACCGTCCTGATAAGCGCCATAAGAAGCGTTGGAGTCCTCCATCAGGAGCAGCTTAATGGAATCCAGTTTGATGGAATCCGCATCACGGTAGTTAGGGTTCTTCTTAAAAAGAATGTAGGAACTAGGTACCCATTCACTTATATAGAAAGGCCCATTACAGATATAAGTCTCAGGCTTGGTAGCCCAGGCATCACCATTTGCTTCAATGGTAGCCTGGTTAACAGGACTTAATACCCCAAAAGCCGCAAGCTTGTCAAAATAAGCACAAGGATGTGAAAGTTCAACTTTGAAAGTAGTATCATCGGGTGCTGATACACCTAATGCGTCTACATTACCTGCTGTAGCTTCATCAAAACCTTTTACCATACCAAGTACAGTCTCGCCGTAAGGTGCAGCAGTATTCGGATCAGCAACACGTTTCCAGCTGTATACGAAATCTTTTGCTGTTAGAGGTGAGCCATCGGACCATTTCAGGTCTTTATGCAGATAGAAAGTCCAGGTCAGACCGTCATCGCTTACTTTATAAGAATCAGCAGCACCGGGAATAACCTTATTGTCTTTATCAATGTTTAACAGACAGTCAAATGCAAATAAAAGCATGTTACCACCATCAATAGCACTGTTCAGTGCAGGATCAATGGTTTCAGGGTTAGGACCGATTTGGGCAACTAGCTGCTTTGCTGCACCACTGTCTCCGGTATTGCTGGTGTCGGTATTGCCGTCATTTGTACTGCTGGTGTCAGTATTGCTGTCGCTCGGATTGTTGCCCTTCTTACCGCAACCGCCCAAAGCCAATGCAGCAACCATGACCAGAGCTAACAAGATTGAGATTTTTTTCTTCATAATTTTCCTCCTTATTTTTAGGTTATATACAATTCACCGCATAATATTTACGGTGAAATTGGGCAAATTCAAATACCGCTATTTAACACGGTCCAAGTGATGACAGGCCGCAAAATGACCGGTAGAAACTTCTCGCCACTCAGGTTCTTTTGCTGCGCATTTTTCATCAGCATAAGGACAGCGCGTACGGAAACGGCAGCCGGATGGCGGGGATACAGGGCTTGGAACGTCACCCTTAAGTACAATACGCTGGGAATTACGGGCGGTCAGCGGATCAGCAACAGGGATGGCTGAAATCAAACTGCGCGTATACGGATGAACACTATGGAAAGTCAGCTCGCGGCTGTCTGCCAATTCCACCAACTTACCAAGATACATTACTCCAATACGGTTGGAGATATGTTTTACAACGCTTAAATTATGGGCAATAAACAGATAGGTCAGTCCCATTTTATCCTGAAGTTCTTCAAACATATTGACTACCTGTGCCTGAATGGATACATCCAAAGCAGAGATAGGTTCATCGCACACGATGAACTCAGGGCTTACCGCTAATGCCCGGGCAATACCGACACGCTGGCGCTGCCCACCGGAAAATTCATGGGGATAACGGTTGGCATGCTCGGTGTTCAATCCTACCAGACTCAGCAGTTCAACAATACGGTCACGGCGTTCTTTGGCGTTTGCCGCAAGTTTGTGTATATCAATCGCTTCACCTACAATATCGCCTACCGTCATACGCGGGTCCAGGCTGGCATAAGGATCCTGAAAGACAATCTGCATCTTCCTGCGGTAAGGAAGCATATTTACATGGGTGATGTCCGTTCCGTCGTAAATGATTTTACCTCCGGTTGGTTCATGAAGCCGCAGCAGTGTGCGCCCCGTAGTAGTTTTACCGCATCCGGATTCACCGACAAGGCCAAGCGTCTCCCCTTTATTGACATAGAAAGAAACATCATCCACAGCTTTAACGACTTTTTTATCAAAATAGCCTCCCCCATTTACCGGGAAGTATTGTTTAAGGTGCTCGATTTCGACTAATTTTTTATTTTCCATCAGACCTGCACCTCCTTTTCAAATTCAGACTTATCTAACAGCCAGCATGCACTGTAATGGTCATTTCCCATATCGGTATACGCAGGCATGGTCCGAAGGCAGATTTTCATACAGGAGTTGCAGCGTGGAGCAAAAGGACAACCAGCAGGGGGATTCAGCATATCCACAGGCTGACCTTCAATAGGAACCAGTTTTTTATGATCCAGCTCGTTAAGTTTTGGGACACTTTGGAGTAGACCTTTGGTATACTCATGAGACGGATGATAGAATATGTCATCTATGGTGCCGGTCTCCACCACTTTGCCTGCATACATTACGGCAATACGGTCGCACATACCGGCTACGACACCCAGATCATGGGTAATAAGTATAATTGCCATACCAAGCTTCTTTTTAAGATCTGTCATCAGCTCCAGAATTTGTGCCTGAATAGTAACATCCAGGGCAGTGGTTGGTTCGTCGGCTATGAGTAGTTTGGGCTCGCAGGCTAACGCCACGGCTATCATTACACGCTGGCGCATACCGCCTGACAGTTCGTGAGGATACTGTTTAAGGCGTTTCTTAGGATCATTAATGCCAACAAGCTGCAAAAGTTCCCTTGCACGCTCATAGGCTTGTTTTTTATTTTTATCGGTGTGGAGGAGAATTGCCTCCATAATCTGGTTTCCTATAGTATAAACAGGGTTGAGACTTGTCATAGGGTCCTGAAAAATAATCGAAACCTCATTGCCCCTCATTTTACGCAGTTCACGTTCGGTCATCTTATTGATATGATGACCGTTAAAATATATATCTCCACCGACCAGACGGCCGGGATGTGCAGTTATACCCATTAAACTGTAAGCAGTAACGGACTTACCGGAACCGCTCTCGCCTACAATACCCAGCACTTCACCTTCACGGACATTCAGTGAAACATCATTGAGCGACTTAACTTCACCTGCCGGTGTGAAGAAAGAGAGACGCTCATTACGTATATCTACTAAAAATTCATTCATATAATTTACTCCTCTCCATTTCTTAGCTCTTCATTTTAGGATCAAACGCATCCCTCAGTCCATCACCGAATAAGTTAAAACTGAGAATGATAAGGCTGATTGCGATGGCTGGCGCTAAAAGCAAATATGGATAAGTATTCAGTCCGTTAACAGCGTCACTGGCTAAAGAACCCAGGGAGGGTAACGGAATGGCAACACCCAGTCCAAGGAAACTTAGGAAACTTTCCGTAAAAATAGATGATGGAATCTGTAAAGTTGTGGTGACAATCAGGGTACCAATGCAGTTGGTCAAAAGGTGTTTACGGATAATCCGGCCGTTAGAAGCACCCAACGCTTTTGCTGCCGTTACATATTCGCTCTGTTTTAATGTCAGCACCTGGCTTCTTACGATTCGAGCCATGCCTACCCAATAAAGTAAGGCAAATACTAAAAAGATACTGATGAGATTGACACCGACCGTCTGAATCCAATGGAAGCCAGGTTTAGTTGCCAGGGCGGTCATAGGATCCCTGATAGCAAAGGAGATCAATACAATCAGTAAAATATCCGGTACCGTATAAACGATATCCGCGATACGCATCATAATAAGGTCAATCCATCCACCAAAGAAGCCGGATACGGCTCCGAATACTGAACCAATGATAAGAATCAGACCGGAGGCAATTAAACCTACCAGCAGGGAAATACGGCTGCCAACCATCACACGGACTGCATAGTCTCGTCCAAGATTGTCCGTTCCTAAAATATGAGGGAAAACCTTCTCTCCTGAATCAATCCTGGTCTGTTCCGAGACAGAACGGGTCATGGGTTTAAGATACTCAGAACCCTGTATCTGCTGATCATATTTATATGGATAAAAGCTTGGGGCAATAAATGCAAGAAACATGACAATCACTATAACTACAAAACAGACCATCGCCACTTTGTTTTTCTTCAAACGTTTTATTGCATCTTTAAAAAAACTGACGCTGGGGCGCATCTGCACCAAGTTTTGCTTTTCTTCATCAGTAGCAGGCAGAAAGTCGTCCACCTTCAACTGAAAACTGAATATATTCTGTTTCATTATTTGTTCCTCCTCAATTCAGCTGAATACGTGGATCTATAAGCTTATAAGCGATATCCACTATTGTATTCATCACGATAACAAGCGTAGCCAGAAAAATCGTGGTTCCCATAATAACAGTATAATCACGGTTCATAATGGAGCTTACAAATTGACCGCCAAGGCCTGGGATTACGAAAATCCTTTCTACGATAAAGCTGCCTGTAAGTGTGTAAGCCAATAAAGGACCTACATAAGTAACTACCGGCAGGATTGCATTACGCAGAGCATGTTTAAAAATGGATAAAAACTGTGAAACACCCTTAGCTCTGGCTGTACGTATGTAATCCTGACCGATTACGTCCAACATGGAGGAACGCATTAACCGGGTGATATATGCTGTCGGATAGAATGAAAGTGCAAAGACCGGTAAAACATAGTGAAGCGGCGAAGTCAAACCAAAAGTAGGCAGCCAACCAAGATGAACGCCGAATACATACATACCGACAGTACACAAAACAAAGCTGGGCACCGCAATACCACCGGTGGCAATTACAATGATAAGGTTATCAACCCACTTGCCTCTATTGATAGCTGCTATACTGCCCAGGGGAATTCCAATAAAAAGAGCCACCAATACAGTGATACCGCCAAGTCTTGCAGAAATAGGAAATTTGCTGAAGATGATACCTGTAACATCACGGCCGCGTTGTTTCAGACTAAGTCCAAAGTCACCGCGAAAGATGTTAAGCATATAATTCTTATATTGCACAATCAGGGGTTTATCTAAACCGAATTTCTCCTTAAGCGCATTTTGTGCCTGCACGCTGATGGATTTTTCCGCAACGAAAGGACCGCCCGGAACCAGATTCATCAGAAAAAAAGTGATGGTCGCAACTATGAATATTGTCACTATAGCTGCACTCACCCTCTTAAGAATGTATTTACCCATACAATAACCTACCTTTTATTTATAATTTATAATATAATTTGATGATAATGTATAATTAATTGCAAAAAGAAAAGAATAACCCGCAAGGGATTTTTTCCCGGCAATATAAAAAAAAGCACACCCAACATGTTAGAACACACACATCTTTGTGCAATTTCAATCCTAAATATATATATATAATTGATATACGTACATATAAAATGGAAGAATACATATCATCTTTACAATGTAAAATAATACTCAAAAATACACGAAATGTCAAGTAAATTTGATAACTTTATTAATTATAACTTTAATAGCTTTAATAATTGTATACACTTTCTTACGGTGCTTAAATAAAGGAAATGCATACTTTTACATTGTTGTAATTTAGCAATGTATTTCTGTATTCCATATTTTAAAGTACTAAATACAGCATTTTAAACTTAATAAAAATACAGCAAAATACAATTATATGCACAAAAAAAATACATTAAAAAATTTAAATATGCAATTGATAAAAAATCCGTCTTATTGTTAAAAATTTATTTATCAAAATTCTGTTATGAAGGTGGGCTGAATGGATACGAACGCTCACGAACGGTTCCACTTATGTAACAGAAAAGAAGCTGCTGCAAATCTGTTTCAACCTTTTTGCAGCAGCTTCTTTTCATAGCTGGTAAATTTATGACTGGCAGAATTACTGATCACTGCTTATTTTAAATGCATTTTTACCCAGATATCCGGCACTTTCACCTAATTGGTATTCAATTCTTAATAAACGGTTATATTTAGCAACCCTGTCACTTCTGCTGGGGGCTCCGGTTTTAATCTGCCCGGCATTGGCAGCAACCGCTATATCTGCCAGTGTAACATCTTCTGTCTCTCCGGACCTGTGGGAAACGATTGCAGTCCATCCATTATTCTTAGCCATCTCAATTGCTTCCAATGTCTCAGTTAAGGTTCCAATCTGATTAAATTTAATTAAAACTGAATTCGATATTCCCAGTTCCATACCTTCTTTTATGCGTTTCGTATTAGTTACAAATAAATCATCCCCGACTAATTGTATTCTTCCGCCCAATCGGTCCGTAAGTTTCTTCCAGCCTGCAAAGTCTTCTTCCGCCAAACCGTCTTCAATAGACATAATCGGATAACGGTTACATAAATCCTCCAAATAATCAATCATGGTATCAACCGTCTTATATTCTCCTGCTTTCCAGAATAAGTAGTCCCCTTCCCTTCCGGCCTTCTTTGCTTCCTCATACATCTCTGTGGAGGCTACATCCATTGCAATATAAAAATCGCTTCCCGGCTCATAACCGGCTGCTTTAATTGCTTTTACGATATAGTCAAGTGCTTCGTCATCGCTGCTGAATTTCGGTGCAAATCCGCCTTCATCACCAACTGCGGTAACGTATCCATCTGCTTTTAAGAGTTTCTTTAAAGTATGGAATACGGTTGTACTCCATTCCAGACCTTCCGAAAAGGCTGATGCTCCAACCGGCATTATCATGAACTCCTGTATATTAAGGCTTGAATCGGCGTGTTTACCGCCATTAATAATATTCATCATCGGTACAGGCAATACTTTGGCATTGACACCACCGATGTACTGATATAAAGGTAAATCAAGTGATTCCGCAGCAGCTTTTGCTACAGCTAAAGACGCACCTAATATGGCATTGGCACCTAAACGGCCTTTATTATCCGTACCATCTGTAGCAATCATCTTTTTATCAATTTCAACCTGGTTAAGTGCATTCATGCCAATGATGGCACCGGCAATTTCCGTATTTACATTATTAACAGCATTTAGTACCCCTTGTCCAAGATATCTATTTTTAACATTATCCCTAAGTTCAACCGCTTCAAAAGCACCTGTTGATGCACCGGAAGGAACTGCTGCCCTGCCGATACTTCCATCTGCAAGAACTACTTCTACTTCTACGGTTGGATTTCCTCTGGAATCCAATATTTCTCTGCCAACAACTTTTTCAATCGCTAAATTCTTTCTCATAGTGTTCTCCTTCTTTCTATTTTTATTATTTCACAACTCCCATTTGCATGTTAAGTGCACATACCGATCAAAATGGTGAAACAATATATTTTACCCTTTTCCATAACCTGTCTGCATAACTCCTGGTTTCCTTATTGCCAGTATGTGAGTCTCCACTCACAAGCATGTTGTACGTCCAAAAAATATCAGTTATAGTATAAACAAATGTAACAAATGTATTCATATTTTGAAAAATTGGTAAGTTATCTTCTTTATATTTTGAGTACTATCGGAAATAATTTTGTTATAAATATAGAAGATAGGATATCTTCTATTATTTAATTATACCATATTACAAGAAAAAAAGTGTACATATTTTGGTAATTCTACTTCATTTTTTTGGAAATTTTAAATCATTATTAAAGTACTATTTATTGATATTTTAAGAAATAATATGATATACTATTTGCAAATACACGGAAAGGAATAAATAATTTATGAATAGACATTTCGAAGAACTGAGTAAGCGCATTGAAAAAGTAATGGCCTTCCAGGCTGCCCTTGTTTTATTTGAATGGGATGCTGAAACTCTGGCGCCTGAAGAATCCATGGAATATACTTCCAAAACCATAGGTATTCTTTCAAATGAATATTTTACTAATTTGATTAATGATGATGTTAAAAAACTGATCCGTAAGCTCAGTGAGGAAAAAGAACAGGCAGATCTTGATTTTAACCAGAAATCAATTGTAAAAGATATCAAGAAATCTATAGAAGAACTGGAACATATACCGCCGGAAGAATATCAGGCTTACAGTGAATTAACAGCGAAAGCCTCCGGCATCTGGTCAAAAGCCAAACAAAAGAAGTGCTTTGCTGACTTTGCACCAACTTTGGGTGAAATCATTAAATACCGGAAAAAATTTGCAGGATACCGTATGAAAAAGGATGTAAAGCCTTATGATATTTTATTAAATGATTTTGAGGAAGGCTTTAATATGGAAAAATTAGATGAATTCTTCCATAAAGTAAAAGAAGCCGTTATTCCTTTATTAAAAGAAGTTACAAAGAAAAAAGATTCTATCGATAAAACTTATAACCGTAAGCATTTTGATGTAGAAAAACAGAAAGAATTCTGCAAATATGTCAGCGGTTATGTAGGATTTGATTTTAACCGCGGTGTTATTGCAGAAAGTGCCCATCCCTTTACAACAAATCTTCATAATCATGATGTCCGTATTACAAATCATTTTCATGAGAATAATTTGGAAAGTGCTATCTTCTCTATTATCCATGAAAGCGGACATGGTATCTACGAGATGCATATTGATGATACCATTACCCAGACCCCTGTTGGAACAGGAACTTCCATGGGTATGCATGAATCCCAGTCACGCTTTTTTGAAAATGTAATCGGCAGAAGTGAAGCCTTCTGGAAACCAATATTCCCAAAGCTGAAAGAAACATTTCCGGAGCAGTTAAATGATATCACTTTAGAGCATTTTATAAAAGGCATTAATAAAGCTACTCCAGGACTAATTCGTACGGAAGCGGATGAATTATCCTATTCCCTCCATATCATCATACGCTATGAAATTGAGAAAATGATTTTTGAAGAGGATTTAAAAGTAGAGGATTTACCAAAAATCTGGAATAAAAAATATAAAGAATATATGGGGGTAGAACCACAAAACGATGGTGAAGGTGTTCTTCAGGATATCCATTGGGCCGGCGGCAGTTTTGGATATTTCCCATCCTATGCCATTGGAAGTGCCATCGCTGCTCAAATCTATTATCACATGAATTCTGTCATGCCAATTGATGGATACCTGACAGAAGGTAATCTTACGCCAATACGTGAATATTTAAATAATCACATTCATAAATACGGTAAGACTAAAAATACCAATGAAATTCTTAATGACATGATGGGTGAAGAATTGAATGCGGATTACTATGTTAAATATCTGACGGAAAAATATAATAAGTTATACGAATTGAATTAATATAATTTTTTTGTCTGCTCCATATTGATAAATTATTATATACATTGTATAATTAATCTTAAATACGTATAATTAAACATTATAAGAAATGAGGTACACGATATGAAACTGTGGGGCGGACGATTTACCAAGGAAACCAACCAATTAGTGCATAACTTTAATGCATCCATATCTTTTGATCAGAAATTTTTCAAACAGGATATTGAAGGAAGTATAGCCCATGTCACTATGCTGGCAAAACAGGGTATTTTAAACGATAATGAAAAAGAAACCATAATTAACGGCTTAAACAGTATTAAGGATGATATTATTAAAGGGTCTTTGCTTATTGACGGGACTCATGAGGACATCCACAGCTTTGTGGAAGCTAATTTAATACATCGCATCGGGGACGCAGGAAAAAAACTTCACACCGGAAGAAGCCGCAACGATCAGGTAGCATTGGATATGAAATTATATACAAGGGATGAACTGATTCAGATTAAGGAACTTCTGAAAGATTTATTATTGGTTTTACAAACAGTCATGAAAGAAAATCTGGATACTTATATGCCTGGTTTTACCCATTTGCAGAAAGCTCAGCCTATTACCCTGGCGCACCACATGGGAGCTTATTTTGAGATGTTTAAAAGAGATTATGAAAGACTTACTGATATCTGCAAACGTATGAACTATTCTCCCATCGGTTCCGGTGCCCTTGCAGGAACCACCTATCCTCTTGACCGTAATTATACCTCAGAGCTTTTGGGCTTTGATGGTCCTACCCTAAACAGCATGGATTCCGTAGCGGATAGAGATTACCTGGTTGAATTTTTAAGTGCTTTATCTATCATTATGATGCATTTAAGCCGTTTCTGTGAAGAAATTATTATATGGAACTCCAATGAATATCAATTTGTGGAACTGGATGATGCCTATTCTACCGGAAGCAGTATAATGCCACAAAAAAAGAATCCGGATATTGCTGAACTGGTGAGAGGTAAAACAGGCCGTGTCTATGGTTCTTTAATGTCCCTCCTTACTACTATGAAAGGTCTTCCTTTAGCCTATAATAAGGACATGCAGGAGGATAAAGAACTTTCCTTTGACGCATTTGATACAGTAAAGGGTTGCTTAGGTCTCTTCACCGGTATGCTCTCTACCATGAAATACAATAAATCGGCCATGGCTTTAAGCGCAAAAAGAGGCTTTACCAATGCAACCGATGCTGCTGATTATCTGGTAAACCATGGAGTTCCCTTCCGTGACGCACACGGAATTGTGGGACAGCTTGTATTATACTGCCTAGACAAAGGAATTGCTTTAGAAGATATGTCTTTAGAAGAATATAAGGCTGTTAGTTCTGTCTTTGAAGCGGATATTTATAACGCAATCAGTTTGGAGACATGTGTAGAAAAGCGTAATACTATAGGTGCACCCGGTAAAACAGCCATGGAACAGGTAATAGCTTTAAATGATGAATATTTAAACAAACTTTAGTTAATATAACATATATTAAGTTGATGCAGAGATTTCAACTTCACAATTATGAGGGTCATATTCCAAAGGCCGGATGTCAAACTTATTAAATAACACAGTATTATTTCATGTTATCTGATCAATGACCTGGTTTGGAGCATAACCCTCATTTTAATCTGCTAAAAACAATTATTTATACATGATTCCGTATACTGGTTTTTGTTCACTGACTTTTCATAACCTTTTGATATATCAGATAGGAATAAATATTGATTACTATGATGCCTATAAGCAGCAAAGTAAAAACTATCTTATTTATTACTTCTGTCTGCATAAAGCTCATAATCACCATGAACAAACCAATAACGATAAATACATAACCGCCTGCTTTATGTGTTCTGCGCCATACTGATTCATTCGATAATGTCCATGGATTTCTAATACCTATCATAAAATTACTTTTTAATACCGGCATATAATTGCCCAGTAATATAAAAAAGACTCCAATAAATGCTGGCAGAATAAACTTCATATTAATATCTGATCCGGACGCAATTATGATTGAGACCCAGTTGAAAATTATTAAAAGCATTGAAATACCGCATTTTAATATGTTATTCACTTTAATATTTTTCTTGTTATTATTGGTATCATGTCTTTTTATAAAACCATTTATTATAAGAATGAAAATTGGCAGCAAACCCAGTAATAGAATGATTTTTTTATCGCCCCAACCGTTAATTTCCCACTGCAGATTCCAATGAACAGGTATCTGCTCCGGCAATTTAGGATAAATCATTATAATACCGATATAAGAAAGAACCGATAATACCAACATAATATTTTTACTGATTTTATTCATCTGTTACTCCTCCGCTGCTATTCTTTTTCTTAAAATCATAAAACCACTTTACCATGTCTTCAAATACTGTCGTATTTAAGGAGTACATAATATTTTGTCCCTGTCTTTCGTCACTGATCAGACCCGCATTCTTAAGTATACTTAAGTGATGACTGATTGATGGTTTACTAATATTAAAATAATCTGCTATCTCACCGGCATTCCGGTCATTTTCCGATAGTAATTCCAATATTTTACGTCTTGTAGGGTCTGCCAGTGCCTTAAAAGCATCATTCATCGTACTCCTCCTTTCGCTGTCCTGAATGTTCCCGTAAAATCCCACAACCTGTTTTTACTGATATTTTAGAGGCTGTCGATAAAAAATTTTCTCCATTTTCGTGATGTCATATGTATGTTTTTACGCAGACCTATAATGCCCGAAACGTCTTTTCACCTTTTGTATTTAAATAACGGTAAAGAAATACGGTTACAGCTAGGATAACCAATGTGGATAATATATTAAGATATAAAGCTTCAATGCCTGATAAAACAAACATCAGTACCATAGGAAGGGCAACCACAAGTATCCCTCCAAAGATTGCTATCATGGAAGCTGCACTTTGTTTTATTACAGTAACCTCAGTGGACCAATTTAACTTTGGCAGGGCCAGATTTATAATCAAACCAAATATGGCAGTAAAAAGTGCATATACCGTTGGCATAACCAGCAGAACCAAGAATTCTGCAAACGATAACTTAAGTCCTATAGCAATCAAAATACCATCTGCTAATATTGCGGGTAATGTAATAGTAAGGCTAACTGAAATTTTACTTAAGAATATAGTCCTTGCCAATACCGGTGAAGCCTTTAAAATCCATAAATTTTTACCCTCCAATGAGATGGAACAGGCTGTTATATAGGTCATGGCAACACACATTGACACTAATAGCGGTGCAAAAGCACCCGCATACCCTGCCATTTGCGGTACTTCCATAACCTGAGCCAGTGCCTGCGGACTCATAAATAAGGTCGCAATCGCTCCAATGGTCATCATAACCATACCAATGGCCGTATTCATAATATATAGGGATGATGAAAAGAATCTTCTCAATTCTTTCCGATACAAAGCCATAAAAGGGCTTGCCTGCTCTAAGTTTCCGATTTTATAATTGGCTTTTGTCCTGCTTGCTGCAATATTCGTATTAATAGTCTTAAATTTTATACCAACAATGAAAGAAAATAATGCGAATGCTATAATGGATATAAGTAAAAATAGAACAATTGATAAAACATTCAAGTCACAAACAGCTCTCCGGTACATTCCTGCCAGCGGATATATATTGTCTACCTGCTTCGTTATAACAGCCGTCATCTGCCCTAATGCTTCTTCCGAATCACCTGCCATATAGGGAAAAATCATGATACCAATCAAAAAGGCAAAAGTAATGATTAAATTAACTAAATTACTGTGACGGAATTTAGATGCAATCACTGTAATAATGGTACCAATGATTGATGCTGCTATCATTGGTATTATGGGAATAAATAAGACTGTCAAAAGGCTTACTGCATAAAAGTTTATGGATGCTGTTGATAATATTCCGTAAACAATGGCTGCCGGTACCATAATAATTAAGGTAAATGTTATATTAATTATATTCAACAATAATAAACGGCTGGTTACGACCATACTGGTTTTCACTGGGAGGGACATAATTAAATCATAATCTTTAAATCCAAATAAAGTACCTTTCACTTTATAGATTGTTGTAATAATTGTTATTACGCAAGTAACCGCCATCAATAATTCGGGTAATAACTCCAGCATCCCTATCTTCTTAAGGGAAGTACCCATTGCATAACTATACAGAAAGGACATAACAGAAAACATCACCAAAAAGAATAAAGTCAGTGCCGTAAATATATAACTGTTCTTCTTTGCTGTTTTTTTATTTTTTAAGAAATTGCCAAAATCAAAAACTGTTGATATTTGTACCTTTGTTAATAACCAAATTTGTTTCATTATCCTGCCCCCCTATTCTTCAATTAATTCCATGAAAACATCTTCTAAGCTTTGATTTCCCTTAACTGAAGCAGTGTTACCGCTGGCAACTAAGTTTCCGCCCTTTATTATTGCTATTTTGTTGCATAGCTTTTCTGCAACCTCTAATACATGGGTTGAAAAAAATATAGCGCTTCCCCCGGTACAAAGTTCGGTCATAATCGTTTTTAAAGTATGGGAAGCTTTTGGATCAAGTCCGACAAAGGGCTCATCCAGAATTAACAATTTAGGTTTATGAATAAGTGCTGAAATAATAGCGAGTTTCTGTTTCATACCATGGGAATAGGTGGATATTAAATCTCCCAAATTCTGGGTCAGTTCAAATGTATCTGCATATTTTTTCGTTAGGTTTTCTCTCTCTTCTTTTGACACAGAATAAATATCACCTATAAAATTTAAATATTGTATACCGGTCAAATGTTCATATAGATCCGGATTATCCGGTATATATGCTGTAATCTTTTTACAGGCAACGGCATCCTTTTTAATTGAAATACCATTAATAGTAATATCTCCTTCTAAAAAATCAAGTACTCCTGCAACCGCCCGCAGTGTAGTTGTCTTACCTGCTCCATTGTGGCCGATAAAGCCATAAATATCTCCTGCTTCAACTTCAATGGATATATTATCTACGGCTTTTTTCCCACCTTTGTAGCTTTTACTGAAATTTTTAATACTAAGCATTTATCTACCTCCCAAAGTCATTGTACATCACTGCATAATTCACTTGTTTTTCTTCATATAGATATTTAGATAATTATCTAAATATCTTATAATAATCAATATAAATCTATTTTAAAGAAAAGTCAATATGAATTTTAAAAGTACTGTAAAGTATTTGAATTTTAAAAAAGCTTTTAAGTGTAAAAGTATATGAATTTATAAAGAACTGTTATGCGCTGCAAATATGAAAAATTGTTAACAACTCTAAAAGCGAAATAAATAGGCCTACTGATAGAAACAAGTATCTATTTACGATAAATACTCACTTTATCAGTAGGTCCTGCCAGTTTAAAACTTGGACTTAATAATTTATTTATTCAATTTAGTCTAAACTTTATTGGCTTCTATTTTACTCTTGCGTATCAGTCGTATCTTCGGTGGTACTTTCTACTGTATCATTCCCATAAATAAATTCTTGAATTTCACTGCGCATAGCATTCCAATCTGTTGGAAGAAGTACATCCTGATTATATTTACCAATCTGAACCTTTTCCGTCTTATAGTTGCCGTCAGACGGTATTCTTAAATTTTCTAAATTCTTTACGTTTAAGCTGGCTGCTTCATTCAGATATTCATTAAATTCAGATTGGGTAATATCTGTTTTAATATCAACATTATTAAAAACATCATTCACGAATAATCCTAATTGTATTATATTTTTGCTTTTTAATTTTTCAAAGATTGAATTTAATACAGCTCTCTGTCTTTGGGTCCTGCCGAAATCGTTATTCTCCGTACCGGTTGAGACTTTACGTACCCTGCAGTATCCTAAAGCCTGATTACCGTTCATAAGCTGGGTTCCTACCTTCACATTACGATTGGCAGGGTCTGAAATATAATTTGTTGTATTTAAATAATTAGCTTCTGTACTGGTCAGGGTAACGTCTACTCCCCCTACAAGGTCAACTATCTTCTCAAAAGCATTGAAATTAACTAAAACATACCCGTCCAAATGTACCCCGAAGTTATTTTGAATGGTTTGATAAAGTAAATCAATACCGTCTTTTGCATAGACTGAATTCAATTTGTTATTGTTATAACCAGGAATTTCTACATATAAATCCCTCATAATCGATGTAAGCTTCATAGTCTTATCTTCCGTATTCATGGTAGCCACTATCATTAAATCGGTGTTGGAAGCACCGCCAATTTCCTCGACACCAAGTAAAAGTATATTTATTATATGCTGGGCCGGTTTATCAGGTTTATTATTATCCATTGTATTATTTTCATTATCAGTAACATCCGTTGTATTGGTATTATCATAATCTAATTTATCGTAAATGTAATTACCTGCTAAATTAATAATAATTTTTCTTCCGCCTGGTGTAAATGCTAATAAGCAGCCTAACAACATAATTATTGAAAAAACAATCGCAAAAATTTTTACACCTTTTGGTATTCTTCCTTTTTTCTTGGGTTTGTTGTCATTCGTACTCGTATTTTTATCCTCCAATTCCATACTGATCTGTTTAGCTAATGAAAAATTGACCTCATCCAAAAATGCATCCTCATCCTTATAACCAGCTACATTATTACTGATATCATTAGAATATTGTTCCCAGCGGTTTCCTTCGTCTTTATTGGTATTGCCCGGCAAGTCTTCATTTTTGTCATTCGTTTTACGTTTATTATCTTTATCCATCCCATTCACTCCTAAAATTACTAGTATAAAAATCCATTTATGTGTCGAATTGTATTATAATTAGAAATAAATCAAATCCCGGACAATTATATCACATGTCAGGTAAAAAATAAAATAATATTTGAAAAATTAAGAAAAATTAAAAAAACATAAGAATATCTTTATAATATGTCTTAATTTAATTATTAATTCAATCTTGTGCATCCTGGGTCTTTTTTTATGTTATAGGATGCAATTTCCTATAACATAAAAAAAGAAAAGCCCTCATTTTGAGAGCTTATCTAATAACTTCACTATTTCTTCTATTTTTTCATCTTCGTTACCTTGTTCAAATCCTTCTTTCACACATGATCTTAAGTGGGCATGAATAACTTCATTGTTCACTTTTCTTAAGATTGCCTGTGTTGCCAGCAATTGGTTTGAAATATCAATACAATAACGGTCTTCTTCTACCATTTTTAACAATCCGTCCAGCTGTCCTCTGGCAGTTTTTAAAAGTCGCGTAACTTTAGTCTTATCCGCTTTCATTACAAGCTCCCATCTACGCACTTTGCATAAATATATTATTTACCAAAGAGGCCTTTTTTTTCTTCAATTGAGACTACTTCATATCCAGCTTCCGTAACGGCATCTTTCAATACAGAATCACTGACATCCGTATCAAAACTTACGACCGCTGCCTTCTTCTTAAGATCTACCTTGGCATCAACTCCTGAAACTGCATTTAAAGCTTTTTCTACTCTGGCCTGGCAATGACTACATGTCATGCCTTCAATTTTAATTATTTTCTTCATGATTTTTTCTCTCCTTTTTATTTTAGAGTACTCTCGGAAACTCTTTTAACAAAGATCATTGTTCACCCTATACACGTTTAGGTTTGAAGAACTTTAATCTTAATGCATTAGAAACTACACATACGGAACTAAGGCTCATTGCGGCTGCCGCAAACATAGGATTTAATTTCCACCCAAGCAGGGAATAGAACACTCCTGCTGCAATAGGTATACCAATGGTATTGTAAAAGAATGCCCAGAATAAATTTTCTTTGATATTCTTAATAGTAGCTTTACTTAGTTGTATGGCAGTAACGGCATCCAGTAAATCGCTTTTCATTAATACTATATCCGCTGATTCGATTGCAATATCCGTACCGGCACCGATTGCAATACCAACATCTGCCCTTACTAAAGCCGGTGCATCATTAATGCCATCTCCGATCATCGCAACCTTTCTTCCGCTTTCCTGTATTCTTCTGACTTCACTTTCTTTATCCTGAGGAAGAACTTCTGCAACTACCCTGTTAATATTAAGCTGCTCCCTGATTGCCTCGGCAGTCTTCTTATTATCTCCGGTTAACATAACTACACTAATACCCATAGCTTTCAGCTGTTCAATGGCAAAACGACTGGTAGGCTTTACCACATCTGCTGCTGCGATTAAACCGATTATTCCCTTACTTTCAGCAAAATACAATGGGGTTTTGCCTTCATTAGCAAAGTCGTCTGAGTATTTCATAAGTTTCTCTACAGCAATTCCATTCTCCTCCATTAAAGCAAGATTGCCTGCATAATATACGTTTCCATTAATCGCTGCAATTATTCCTCTGCCTGAGACTGCATTAAATTCCTTTACCTCTTTTAAGGTTAAATTACCTTCTTCTGCTTTTTTAACAATGGCATCTGCTAAGGGATGTTCAGAAGGTTTTTCAATGGATGCTGCAATAATTAGCAGCTCCTCTTCTGTTATGCTTCCACTTGTTATAATATCCGTTACAACCGGTCTTCCTTCCGTTACAGTACCTGTTTTGTCAAGAATGACCGTATTAATTTTATGGGCTGTTTCCAAAGCTTCTGCGGATTTAATTAATATACCGTTCGTGGCACCTTTACCTGTACTTACCATTATAGCTACCGGAGTTGCAAGACCCAAGGCACAAGGACAGGAAATAACCAGTATTGCAATTCCAATAGATAAAGCAAATTCCAGGGATGCACCAGAAACTAACCAAATAACCGCTGCAAAAACTGCTATACTGATAACCACCGGTACAAAAACTCCGCTGATTTTATCCGCCAGTTTAGCAATTGGAGCTTTAGAAGCACCTGCATCTTCCACCAATTTTACAATCTGTGCTAATGTAGTATCCTCTCCTACTTTCTTCGCTTTGAATTTAAAATAACCCGTTTTATTAATGGTGGCACTGATAACGGCATCTCCTACATGTTTTTCAACCGGTATACTCTCACCGGTTAACGCCGACTGGTCAACGGAGGAACTGCCTTCTATAATTATCCCATCCACCGGTATACTCTGCCCGGGTCTTACTATAATGATATCCTCTATAACAACCTCTTCCACCGGTATCATTATCTCCTCACCATTACGCAGTACTGCTGCCGTTTTTGGTGCTAAATCGAGTAATTTGGTAATTGCTTCAGAGGTTTTTCCTTTTGACCTTGTTTCTAAATATTTGCCCAAAGTAATTAAAGTTAATATGGTGGCAGCTGATTCAAAATATAAATCCATGGAATAATGCATTACACTGTCCATATCCCCATGTCCAAAGCCATACCCGATTCGAAATATAGCAAAAATCCCATAAATAATAGCGGCACTTGAGCCAATTGCAATCAGTGAATCCATATTAGGGGAACGGTGGAACAATGTCTTGAATCCTACCTGATAATACTTACGGTTTACATAAACAATAGGGAGGATGAGTAAAAACTGTAGAAATGCAAAAACAGCTGCATTCTCTGTTCCCTTTATGATACCCGGTAAAGGAAAATCAAACATATGTCCCATCGCTATATACAATTCGGGGATTAAAAAAATAAAAGAAGTTATTATTCTGGTTTTCATTTCCTTTAATTCTAACTCCGCGGTATTAATTGTATTACTATTCAGAACAGTTTCTTTCCCGTCCCGTGTAAAAACAGAAGCATTATAGCCTGCATCTACAACTGATTTAATAATATTGTTATTATCTGTAGTTTCATCATCATAGTCAACAACCATACTATTTGATAAAAGATTAACCGAAACCGACATTACCCCCGGTACCTTTTTTACGTTCTTTTCGACAGCGGCAGAACAGGCAGAACAGGTCATTCCCTTTATATTAAACTTTTGATTCATATAATCACCTCTTTCACTACACCCCTGTGGGGTATCTTCACAAGAATACAATATACCTATTTAAGTATTTTGTCAAGTGAAACCGATATATAAATTTTTCTATATCGGTTATCGGTCTCCGGATTTATTCCATAACTTACCGCACTGATTTTCACCGTATTGATATCAATATCACTACCCTTGTAAAATAGCCTGCCAATCAATTTCACTCTGTAAATCAGCGGCTTCAAAGTCTGCCTTGAGCTGCTGATGCTCCGGTCCCACACCCAAGGTTCTCATATGTGCTGCTTTCGCTGCAATAATACCGGCTCCGGAATCTTCAACTACCATGCACTCTTCTTTTATCAGCCCAAGCTTTGCAGCGGCTATTTCAAAAACCTGCGGGTCCGGCTTTGATCTCGTAATATCAAGTCCGCAGCTTACCTGGTCAATATACATTTTAAGACTTGTTTTTTCCAGAATGAGAGGTGTATTTTTACTTACGGAGCCTATCCCGATTAATATCCCTCTTTTCTTTAACATATTAAGTGTTTCCATTACACCCGGAAGTATGGCGTTTTCATTTAAGCTTTGAAGAAGTTCAATATAATACCCGTTTTTTTGCTCCGCAAAAGTAAGTTTCTCTTCTCCTGTGTATACTTTGTTACCTTTACTTAAAACAACTTCCAGAGATTCCATACGGCTGACACCTTTTTGCTTTTTATTATCCTCTTTTGTAAAATTTGTAATACCTATTTCCCCTGCAAGCCTCAGCCACGCCCTAAAATGCATCTCATCCGTTGAAACTAAAACTCCGTCAAGATCAAAAATAACCCCTTTAATCATACTTTTATACGCTCCTTTATTATCTGCTTTACTCTCAGAAACTATCCTCTAAAAAACCTCTAAACATTATTTAATTTCCGACAGTACTCATTTTAGTAAAATAATTATTCTGTACTTTTATTTAATTTTGTGATAGACTATGTTAAAAATTACGTTTAACCTTAAACCTACGAAGAAAGGATCATCCCGATGACTACAATAAAGGATATTGCACAAGCTGTTGGTGTCAGCTGTACCACAGTCTCTAATGTAATTCACGGTAAATCAGGCCGTGTTTCGGCGGAAACCATAGCTCAAATCAATGAAACCATTGAAAAACTAGGTTATGTACCTAATATGTCAGCCCGCTCCTTAGTATCTAGTTCCTCTAAAGTGATTGGAATGATCAGCCACCTGACCCAGAATAAAAATGAAAGCATTGTAGAAGACCCTTTTCATTCTGCATTTATCGGATCTATAGAGAAAACCTTGCGTGAAAACGGATATTATCTCATGCTGCGCACCGTTGAAACAACTGCTGATTTATTGACCTTTCTGCGTAATTGGAATGTGGATGGGCTTTTTTGTACTGGTGTATTTCAGGATGAATTCTTTGAAGCACTAACCGGTTTAAACATTCCGGTTGTTTTAATAGACAGTTATGTAACTCATCCTAACATGTGTAATGTAGGTTTGGAAGATTATAACGGCGGTTATACCGCTACCCGCTATCTGATTGATAAAGGTCATAAGGATATTGCATTTGCGTCCCCCACTATTAAGAAACATGGTGTTGTATATGAACGTTTTTCAGGCTATCAAAATGCCCTTTCAGAAGCTTCCCTTGCGTTTCGGCCTGAACTTGTATTTGAACAGGAACTTGATGTAAATACAACTGTAGCTTTAGGTACGACTCTTGCGAAACGCAAGGACTTAACAGCAATCTTTGCTACTGCGGATATACTTGCTGCCGGAATTATGTCCGGACTTACAGAAGCCGGTAAAAAAGTACCGGATGACATTTCTGTTATCGGATTCGATGATATTAACTTATGTCATCTTACTTTGCCAAGATTAACGACCATTCATCAGGATGCACCTTTAAAAGGTAAATTAGCTGTTTATTTTCTAATCGACCAATTAGAGAATAAACCGATCCAAAACCGTGAAGTAATTCTTCCCATCCATCTTGTGGAAAGAAACAGTGTAAAGGCAATTAATATTTAAAACTGCGCTGATCTATCATATTTTTGTTAAGATATCAGACCATATCAGTAAGCCGTCTGCCGTGGGCAGACGGCTTACGTTATCTATTCTATCGTTAAAATATCAATGTGTAATATCTTTGTAACTTTCTTTTTTTCTTTACTCAGAGAATACTTTTAGCCTATATTCTTACTCTTCACCTGACCCTTTGTTATAGTAATTTCATATAAATCACCACAGAAAATTATTTTAAAGGATAAATTTAGTGCGCCGTTTAAAGTATCAATGCGATATTTCAGTAAGGTTTTCGCCACTTCAGGTTCCGTAAACAGAAAAAAATCAAGCATGAACATTTCGGTATCCCAGAAAACTGCACCTTTATAGGTCTGACCGGATAGACCCCTTGCTGCTATGGAGAGACTGTCCGAATGTCTTGGGGCAATGCAGTGGAGATGATAAATCGAATAGTTTATTCCCTCCATGGCTGCATCATCACCTTTTATGGTTACTTCCGATACACTCCATTTTTTCTCCCATGCCTCAATATGGGTTTTTAAAACAATATCATATCCGGTTTTATAAACCCTTTCAGTTAATTCAACTGCTTTGTACATATAATCAGTTACATCCTTACTGGTGTATACACTGATAAATTTATACAAGGTATAAGTCTGCCCGCCTTTTATAGAAAAGGATAAGTTTCTAAGTATTTTTCTATCTGTCTTTTGTACTGTTTCATTATTAGGAAAATCCGTATCAATAACTTCACAGACACAAACCTGATCTTTGCTTTCATGGGTGATGCCAACGGCACTGATGATATTATCTTCTTCTGATAATATCATCTTATCATAATGGGGACCGTTAATATCCCAGACGTCTCCATCTATACCGGTTATCAGTTTAGCTTCACCGTCGCCCTGGGAATTAATACAGTATTTCATGACAATGAGATGCTTCTCATTAAGGTTTGCAAATCGTTTTGCTGTAATTGTCAGTTTTCCTTTCTCTGTATCCCAGCAGGTATTACGTGAAAAAATACCATGTCTATAGTTTAATGACATACTATGGGATGCCGGTTCTTTATCCGGCAGACAATATTCTACTCCATCAAATTCAATGCAGGTATATAAACCATTGGGTGCATTCAACGGTTCCCGCCATGCATCTCCCACTTGATCGTAAATACCTGCTAAATTAACAGCAGTAAAATTATTCTTATCATATTCAGGAAGGGTGCCCCGAATCCCTAAATATCCATTTCCAACCAGAAATTTATTACCATTGGCAATAATACGGTCTTTTATTAATCCCTCTTCTTCAATCTTCCAGTTTATCATATTTGCTCCCATTGCATTTCGCAGGCCAGCTTGCGAAACTGCTCATATAATGGAGTGTGAAAGCGTTTTTCTTTCACACTTGCTCCCATTTAAGATACTTACGTTAACCTCTCCACTCATGCGGAATATCTATGATTGTTTCTTCTTTGTTTAATACCGTTGATTTCCCATAAATAGAAACTGTTATTTCCCTGCCCTTTACTGTGCTGAAAGAAACCTTTTCTTTTTCCACTTTCACTTGAATAATATCCTCATTGTAATGGATTCGGAAAGAATAACCCTTCCATTCCTTTGGTATGGAAGGAGAAAACTTTATTATATCCTGATCAGAACGCATACCAGCAAAACCGTATACAATATTCATCCATGCAGCTGCAATGGAGGTAGTATGTAAGCCTTCCAAAGTATTCCGGTTATAATTATCTAAATCCATTCTGGTTGCAAAACCAAAGAAATTATAAGCTTCCTCATGTTTCCGAAGCTGAACTGCTAATATAGAATGAACGGAAGGTGACAGGGAACTTTCATGTATACACCTGGGTTCATAGTATTCATAATTATTTTTAAGCTGTTCTTTAGTAAAACTGCCATTATACATTAACATCATCATAAGTATATCCGGCTGTTTAATCATATCATTACGATAAATCCGGTCATAAGTCCAATGATGATAAAGTGGGAAATCCTCAACCGGAATTTTGTCCACATCGATATGCGGTAAATTAAAATACCCTTCATGCTGCTCATACAGCTTAGTTGTCTCATCATAAGGAATATACATATGTTCTGCAATATCTGACCATTTATAAAGTTCACTGCTGCTTAACTGGTGTTCAGCTAAGAATCTTCCATAAGAATTTGTATTTTGTTCTTTCAATCGTTTTAATACGTCCAGCGTATATTCCAGCGTAACTTTACCCAAATAATTTGTGTAACAATTATTATTTACCATCATTTGGAATTCATCCGGTCCCATAACACCATAATAACCGTAACGGGTCTTATCTCCACTCCAATCCCCCCTGGTAGCCAGCATCCTGCTGACTTCAATCAGAATCGGCAACCCGGTTTTGAATACAAAATTTGCGTCTCCGGTTATCTTCTCATAATGCCATATACCATAAGCTACGGCTGTTGATGCCTGAAGCTGTAAGCTTGCATGCTGCCATAGGCTGCAGCATTCTCTTCCGGTTATGGTCGCAATGGGATAAAAAGCTCCTTCGCAATCCAGTGATTTCGCTCGTTTCCTGGCTTCCTCCAAGGTCAGATATCTAAATTCAATTAAATGCCTTGCAGCTTCTATATTATTAAAAATATAGAAAGGAAGACAATACGTTTCCGTATCCCAGAAGGTATTACCGTTGTAAGCTTCACCGGTTAGACCTTTTGCTCCGATAATGGTTCCTTTCTCCGCGCCATGATAAGTCTGATGCATTTGGAATATACAAAAACGGATTCCCTGCTGATTCAATTCATCACCTTTAATTATAATATCCGAATCCTTCCAAACCTCTTTCCACCACAGTGCGCTTTCTGATTTTATGAAATCGTATTTAATTCTTTGAACAATATTCGCCGCGTTCCTGCATTTAACGTTAAACGCTTCACGATCTCCCGTGGAAGACCCTTTCCTGGTAACATTCATTACAACCCTGGTAAAAACCGTTGTTTTATCCTGTGTAACGGAAAGGTTAAATCGTTTTAATACACTCTTTTCTTCCACAATCTCTGATTCATCCTCCGCCTCACATTCAAAATAGCAGCTGGAGAAAACGTACTGACCTGTATTAACCGTATCAGCTAAAATGCTGCACCACCGCTGTCCTACTTTTATATCCTTACAATCCCATAAGTTTTTACCGGCCATGTGATGGATTCCTGTAAAATCAAGACCAGCTGTTATAATTACTTCTCCGTTGAAGTTAAGTGGTGTCAGGATAATCCTCTGACCGGCTAAATGCGTCTCCTTCATGGATAAGAACCGTTCAAATTCTACTTTAAGTTCCTTACCGTCTTCCAGCATCCAGATATAGGATCTGTTTAAAACACCAGTCTTTAAATCAAGTATTCTTCTAAAATCCTTAAATTTGGATTTATTTAAATCTATTATTTCATTATTTACATTAATTCTTACATAAAGCCAGTTAACGGAATTGACTACAAATTCTGTTTTATCAATCATTCCCTTATACGCAGAATCCCCTGCATCCTGCGATTCATAAATTCCGTTAAAATAACTGCCTGTCAGGCTTTCACCTGTATATCCTTCTTCAAAATATCCACGTACTCCCATGTATTCATTTCCTAAAGAAAAAATTGACTCTGATACTTGTGAATACTCAGGATTAAAATCTTGCTCAATAATGTTCCATGGGTCGGTGATATAATATTTATCCGCTATTTTTGCCATGTTTTACCTCGTTCCTGCAATACAATTTCAGAGCTGAATCTTGCCTTAAAAGCACTAAAGCTATGAAATTCGTATTATTGTATGATAATTCATAAAACTATATGGTTTCGTAATTACCTATTTACCCCTTTAATGCACCTGCTGCCGCACCTTCTGTAATTTGTTTTTGGAATATTGTAAATAAGATAATAGGAGGAATAATAGAAAATGCTACTGCCCTAAGTACTTCAACATCAGTTGCATTGGAAGTCCGGAACATAAACAAACGAACCATAACCGTTTCCTTACCGGAACCATTTAATACAAGATATGGTAATAAGAAATCTGACCATGCTGCATTGATGGCAAAAATTATCACTACCATTACAATAGACTTTGACAGCGGCAAAATAATTTTTAAGAAAGTCTGCAGATAACCACATCCGTCAAGTTTCGCAGCTTCCACTATTTCCCTTGGAAGCCCTTCAAAAAATTGTTTAAATAAAATTACATAAAATGCGTTGGCACCTAATGATAACCACAAAGGTATAAAGGATTGGTTAAGGCCAATCTTATTAATATTTACAAATAAAGCAACAATACTGGTTGTTGCAGGTATTAATAAGCTCCACATTACCAAACCAAAAATAACTTTGTGTCCCTTTGGTTTTATGATAGCTAATCCATAAGCGAGTAGACCGTTAAATATGACTGCACATATAACACCGCCTGCAACTGAAATAAATGAGTTAATATAATATCTCACAAATTTTAAATCATTCCACGTTTTTATGAAAACTTGTAAATCAAATTTTTCCGGTATAATGGTTGGATTTCGGCGAAATTCTTTAATATCTTTGAAACTCGCCAAAAATACCCATACCGGTGGAAATAATGATACAATAATGATTCCGATACATAGAATAAAAATTATGATACATAATATTTGGGTTCTGGTAGAGTGGAGATCATAAAAACGAATGGTTCCATCTTCTTTTTTCCTATACTTTTCAAAAAACATGTCAAACTCCTATCTGCGCCACGACGCGCATTTAAATCAGGATGGTGTAAAATAATGTTCTTTTTATGTTTCACCGTATCCTTCCTATTTTTCTTTTGATGCGGTAAGTTTAAAGTATAATCCGCTTAAAATCACCAGAATAATACATATTATAACGGATAATGCCGCAGCCATCGGATAATTAAAATCACGGAAGGCATAATTATATACTAACTGCATTATTGATATACTCGCATTATTCGGTCCGCCATTAGTCATGACAAGCGGCTCATAAAGTATCTGGAATACAGCTATAATCTGTAATATTAACAGTGTTTTCCCAAGTGCAACTATACTTGGCACTGTAATAAATCGCATTCTCTGTAATATTCCTGCTCCATCAATAGTTGCGGCTTCATATAATTCAGGATTAATATTACTGATACCTGCCATATAAATTAAAGCTGTTGCACCTGCACCTCTCCAAGTCATGGTTAAGACAATGAGCGGAACAGTTAACTTGGAGTCGGTCAGCCACACAAGCGGTGCAATTCCAATCTTTTCCAACAAAATATTAAGTACTCCTGTATTGCCCGGTCGGAAAAAATATCCCCACATAAGAACGGTAGCGAGTCCTGGCATAACATTAGGGAAATAAACTCCTACACGAAAAAAGCTCTTAAAATGTACCGTTTCGGAAATTAAAACTGCTGTTAAGATCGGCGCTAAAAAACCTATAACCAAAGACCAGACTATGTATTTAAGGGTGTTTAAAAATGCCGCCACAAAGTCCGGATGTCTAAATACCCTGGTGTAATTATCAAATCCAACAAATTCCTGCAGCCGTATACCTTTTGCCGTATAGAGAGAGAGTCGAATACTTTCCAATAATGGCTCCCACACAAAAAATGCGAATAATATGATCGTCGGGAGCATAATCAGCCATCCTGCAAGGTCCTTTTTCTTAAAGCCTGTTTTTGTTTTCACTCCGAGATTATCATTTTTTGCTCTGAACATTTCATCCACCTTCATTATTTTTTTCTTTAAAGATGATGGGGCAATCTTATTCTGAAAACCCCATCATCGAATGTTTACTATAATAAATTTTACTATTTATTTACATTTTCATCAAGTAATATTTGATAGTTTTCATCTGCAGTTTTCATAAGTGCAGCAACATCTGCATTCTTATCTGTAACTACTGCCTGAAGCACCTTGGTTAATTCTGCATATAAATCCTGTGCGGAACCTGGCTCTTCTAAACGAAGGTTGCCGTCTTTCTTAATTGTAGAAAAATAAGAATCATAAAGTTTCATATCTACATTACCAAATTCTTTTGTAACCGCATCTTCTGCTGCTAATACATCTTGATCTATCCAACAAGGAAAACGAGGAATAACGGGAACATTATTTGCAACTTTGTTCTGAGCATCTGCCTTCATACCTGCAATTGCATCATCGGTTGCAACCGGTGCTTTACCCATGATTTCGAGATAATCGAGGGCAGCATTGATTTGTTCCGGTGTTGCATCTTTTGAGAACATATAAGGGGTACCACCGGATAATGAGAACTGATCCCCGTCAGGACCGGCCGGTAAGGCTGCTAAAGATAACTTATCTGCCGGTAAACCGTTAACCTGTGTTGGTTGGTTAACCGCATCATTAGCTGCAATGTACATAGCAGCGGTTCCTGTTCCTAAATTAACAAAACCTGAGCCCCAATCTTCGTTGGTTGGGTCTGCGGTAAGTACATCGTACTCCCATTTTAAGGATTTAACATATTCCATAGCTGCAATCGCTTCAGGACTATCTACATCAGCTACATATTTACCGTTTTCTTCTGTTGTTAAAGTAGCACCAAATGCCCATGCGATATTACTGAAATGCCATCCACCCGCATTGTCTTTCGCTAATAAACAAAGACCTGCCTGACCGGTAGCATCTTTAATTTTCTTAGCTGTCTCGGCAAGTTCCTGCCAGGTCTTTGGATAAATCGGATATCCATCCGCATCAACAAGACCTGCTTCTTCAAATAATTCAACATTCAGCATTAATCCTAATGCATAACCATCACGAGGAATACCGTAAATTCTGCCATCTTTTGATAATAAGTCCTTAATTGAAGGATTAATTGAATCCAACCATCCCCTGACTTCTAATTCGTCTGTGATATCAGCTACAAATCCGCCATTAATTAACTTCTGAGGTTCTGTATACCAGGTTTCAAAGATAGCAGGAAGATTTCCGGATTCTGCCAAGGATACAAATGTATCGGTAGCATATTTGTAATAAGCAGGAACTACTTCTACATTAGGATGAGTCTCATTAAAAGTCTTAACATATCCTTTGTGCAGTTCGATATCTGCAGTTAAAGTATCTTCCGGCCAAATTCCAAGTTTTAACTGTAAATTTTCTGTCGCTGCAGGCTCTGCAGACGTATCGGCTGATTCAACGGTTGCAGCTGTACCCTCCGTAGTCTGTGCATCTTTACTTTGATCAGTTTCAGTTATGGTATCAGTATCATTCTTTTTACCACACCCTGCCATCATGCTTGCTATAAGCATAAGACATAACAAAAGATCAACCATTCTTTTCACTTTCTTCATAAATTATCCCCTTCCTTTTAATAGATTCTTAAGTTTAACGTCAAACATAAGAATCTATCGTTTAATACATAAGTTTAACGTTAAACCTATTATAGCAGTTGTGTAATATGTTGTCAATAGATTTCTAATATATTTTTTTATTGTATATAATTACATATAAAAACGGTGGTTCTAGCTTATGAATCCTAAATATTTATAGAAATCATCACTACACACCCACCGTTCATATTATATTCTGATTACTTTCCAATAGTAATAAAATATAAAACTACAAGTAATCCTAAAACTATTCTATAATAGCCAAATACTTTAAAATCATGCTTTTTAACATATCCCATCAAAAATCTGATTGCAAATACAGATACCACAAATGCAGTTAACATTCCTAATATTAAAGTCAAAACTTCATTTGTGTTATAACTAAATCCAAATTTAATCATCTTTAATAAACTGTAACCAAACATGGCGGGTATAGCCAGGAAAAATGAAAATTCAGCTGCCACATATCTGGAAGTTCCGATTATAATGGCGCCAAGTATAGTTGCTCCGGATCTGGAAGTTCCGGGAATTATGGATAAAAGCTGGAATAATCCGATTAAAAATGCGGTTTTATAAGTAATACCTGATAAAGTTCTAATCTGCGGACTTTTATGTTTATTTCTGTTTTCAATGATAACAAATAATATACCATAAACAATTAAAGTAACAGCGACTGTTATATCATTTAAAAAATACTTATTGATTAAATCATCAAACAATAAAACCACAACAATTGCCGGTAAACAGGCAACTATTATCTTAAACCACAAGGTCATAATATCCATTTTAATAAATGGCCCTTTTTCTTTTTTAAAATTAAACGGAAATATCTTATTCCAGAATAAAAGTATGACTGCTAAAATAGCTCCAAGCTGTATAACGATTAAAAACATTTCTTTAAAATCGGCAGTTACCTTAAGTGGAATAACTGCATCTACTAAAATCATATGACCTGTGCTGCTAATTGGAAGCCATTCCGTTATGCCCTCAACAATTCCTAAGAAAATTACTTTCAAAATTTCTAAAAAATCCATATTACAATACCTTTCCTTCTGCATTTTTTACGGTTTAACGGCCGCTTTTTACTATTATATCATAGATATGAATCCTCTAACATCTAATTTTAAAAATAGTCCGGAAATCAGATCAACTTCCATAAAAAATTCAATAAATAAATCTTCCATTTTCAAAAATATACTGCATACCTGCCAGACACATGGAAAAAAAAGTTAATATCATAATAAGGAAAATAGCTGTTCCATCATATACTATATTGCCTTCTTTTTCTTTATAATGCCCAAACAGTATTTCACACCCCAATAATATGAAAATAACCGGCCATAGTTTAAATACCATCTGATAGGTAATTATCCTGGTAAATATCCGTATGATAAATAAAATTCCAAACAATACTAATCCGGATCCCAAGGTAAAGGTACCTACTCTATGCATTCTCATCTGTTTTCTCCTTAATCTCATCATAAATCACCGTCTGAGGGTTGTTTATTGAACTTGCTTGTGTAAGCCTGGTTTCTTCCAAATCTAATTCTCTCTTTTTACCAATTATCATCTTGACACCTATCACAATAATAACGATAGAAAATAAAATTTTTGATCCATTCCAACGCAATGAACTGATAAAATCAGCTAAACCGGTATTATCAGCTATGGATGCCTGTTCTGCAATAAAATCCAGGATATTCCCACCCAGAACCGAACTTCCAATTAGTATCAGTATGACAGCAATTGCTTTCTCGTTCTTTGATATCAGGCTTTTTAGTTGTACATTATCCTCTGAAGGAATGAACATATAATGGTCTTCTAAGGTTTGAAATATTTCTGTAGGCATGCTCATTTTATTGATTCCGTCAAAAAAACTGTAAAACCATAATACAGGAAGTACGAAATATACTGTACCAATTCCAGTCCAGCTTCCTACTGCTATTATAGTAGCTGCCGCAGTCATGATTGAGATTCCCTGTTTCATAAATCCCATGTACATATGTCCTGCTCCAAACATTGTTGAAAATATAAATGTTAAAAAACTATTCTTTTTTCTTATCATTAACGATATCCTCCTTTTTATTAGAACTATCCGAAACTAAATGTTCTGTATATTCCACCATATTATTTGAAAATTCCCTTAAATCACTATTAACTTTATCAAAAAAATTAACCATACCGGAAGGTTCCGTCCGCGGAACATTCCCTGTCGGTGATAATAAAAGTATCGCTATTGCTCCGCACATAGCCAGCCCTATCTTCATACTGTAACGAAGCAGTTGAAGTTTTTTCCATGGGAGCTGTATTATATAATGTTCTTTTGTCTCCTGTATTTCAGAAAAAGCCATTGATTTTTGTATAATACAAGCTTTCAGATAATGAGGTGCTTTTATCATATCCTGCTGTTCTACGTGATTGGCATATTGTTCTGCACAGAAATCACAGGACGCTATATGCTCCAGTTCCTCCAGCGTAATATTTTTAAAATCTGTTATCATGTGAATACTGGCTGACCGGCTTATTTTTTTCTCTTCCGCCTTCATGGCATTACTCCTTTCTCCATAATTTTCTTAACATTAATTTTGTACGATAGACTTGTGTTTGTATTGTTTTGATGTTCTTACCGCTCCGTTTCACAATATCTGCAATATTTTTTTCATAATAAAAATATTCCAACGCTATTTCCTGATAAGGAGGCTTTAACTGGCTGCATAACTTATATAATTCTTGTTTTACATCTGTTTCTAATATATATTCCTCCGGTGAAGGTCTATTACATTGAACTTCATTAAAATATGTATCTTCTGTCGGTATAACTTTCCTGCCGGCACGTTTTAAATAATCCAGGCATTTATTTGTGGCAATTTTGCACACCCATGCCTTTTCATTTTTACCATCAAAGGAATATAGATTCCTATAGACTGACAAAAAGGTATCCTGGGCCAAATCTTCTGCATCAAAATAGCTCCTTACGAGTTTAAAGCATATGGAAAAAACCAAATCCCCATATGTATCGATTAAATGTTCCAAATACTTATCGCAATTGATTAATTCCACCTCCTCTTCCTTTCTGTCTGCTAAACTATGATTTATTTTATAACTATACAAATAATAAAACGAGTTAAATAATAAAATTACTTCAAATTTTAATAAAAATTTTTAATAGATATCATTCAATCCTTCTGTTTATGAAGTCTTTTTAATTATTTTCTTTTATATTCACTCACCTTCATATATTCCCCATCCGTCTTAATCGAAATTGCACCGCTCCCATATGTTATTTTTATATCACTCTTAATATCTTTTAGCCTTTTAATTAATTCCGGGTCCGGATGTCCATAGCTATTGTCTTTTCCACAGGATATAATTGAATATTCAGGTTTTATAACATCCAGGAATTGCTCATAAGTAGAATATTTAGAACCGTGATGAGCGACTTTTAATACATCATAATCTATCGCCGGCTTAGTATGTTGATCTGAAATAATATCCGTATTATCCTTTTGGGCTTTTAATTCCTGTAATACCATATCTTCACCATCTGTTTCTAAATCACCGGTTAAGAGTAAGTCAAAATCCTTATAACTAACGCTGAGAACAGTGGAATAAGCATTCCTGGAGGTGAAGTTATAATCAGGGTCCGGATGCAGACAGGTAAAATTAACTTCTCCATCCTCTATGGTATCACCTTTTTGAATATATAAAATCTTAATTCCTTTAGACAATGCTAATGAAACTAAATCCATATAAGCCTCGTCTTTTTGTAATATATCAGGAAGAATCAGATTACGAATAATTATATTGCCCTTATACCATTCAGTTTTATGATTCGGCTCACTCTCTTCCATTGCCTGCATCAGTTCTTTTAACCCCGAAATATGATCCGAATCCATATGTGACACGATTGCATAATCTAAAAATCTTATACCATTTACTTTCAAATAAGGTTCTAACCGATACCTTCCAACCTTAGAAATATCCGTACTTCCGCCATCAATCAGATAAGTAGTTCCATTGGGAGACATCATAAAAATTCCATCACCTTGTCCTACGTCTAAAAATGTCACATTAAAACTGATGTTTTTCGATTTAATGAAGATTATAACTAAAAACGACAGCAGTATTAAGCATGCTTTACGTTTTATTTTTAAATAAAAGGATAATATTATAATTATAACAAAATAGTAGGCTATTATTACCATTATACTTGGACGTCCAATCAGAAAAGTTTTCCACGGTAATTTTGCACCCATACGGCAAACCCATTCGTAAAAATTAAGAAGGTAATGGACTGCCCCTATTGCAAAGATACCAAATGGAAGGTAAATACACCCTAAGATTCCTGCAAGAACAGCTAACAATATAATAATGGAAGAAGTAGGAAGAATAATCATATTAATCATTACGGAGTAAGTTGGAAATTCATAAAAGAAATACAGAATAATCGGAAGTGTCATAATTTGAATACTAAGACTCGATTTCAGTCCCTCCCATAGCTTATTTTTCACAGGAAAAAAAAGCGAAATAACAGGATTCATTAATGCAATCCCCATAATGGCACCAAAAGAAAGTAAAAAACCGGCATTCTTAATTTGAAGTGGTGATTGAATTAATATAACCAGGGCACTAAAGGCGGAAGCAGATAATAAATCGTAAGTTCTTCCGATTAACCCCGCTGCCATAAAAATAACAAGCATAACCACGGCGCGATTGGTTGAAACACTAAAATTGGTCAGTACTCCATATGAGAATATAATAAATATAGAGATACCTGCTGTCAAAAAAGCAGGCAGTCTTATATGCCTTAAAAACTGATATAAGGTTAACCCCAATAAAGATACATGAAGGCCTGAAATGGCAAGTATATGGGATATTCCGCTTTGCTGATATAATTCTTTTAGTTCAGGATCTAAAAGTGACATATCCCCAAGAATCATAGCTGATAAAATGCCTGCATTTTTAGGTGGAAGAATTTTCTGATATACTTCCATAAAACGTCTTTTTATTTCATATAAAAGCTGGCGGAATACAGAATATGCAGTATTGGAAATTTCAATGGAATCTGCTTTCATTTTATAATCAATACCCAGCATTTTATTATATTGGTATTCATCAAACTGACCCGGATTGGAAGCTTTTTGGAATTTTTGGATTTTGCCTGAAACAGATAAGATATTTCCAATTCTATATTGGACTTTAGAAGAAGTGTAGATAGTAAACTTACTGCTGAAATATTTCTTTGATTTCTTTAGAATTATAGTATTATTTTTTAAGGTAAGTGTTAGATAATCGCCTTTATCCTGGACCGACTCCAATTGTCCGGTCACTTTTCCGTTAATTTCGCTTTCAAATACAGAATCCAAACTGTTTGGAGACAATTGATGATTGATCAGCGTATACCCTAAAATAAATAACATTGGTAAACACAATAAAAAATAGTAATTCGTAATCTTTGTTTTTCTTTTTGCAATAGGAAGTAACAACCATAATAAAACCGGAATCAGGCTTGTACCTCCTATTAATACTACCAAACTGAATTTCACGGAATAAAATGCCAATCCGGCTAAATACGAGGCTAATAGCCAAATGAGCGGTCTCTTAATATTCACTATTTACTCCCTTCCACCAAATCCAGGTTTCTTTCAAAAAGGTTGTCTAAAGTAATTCCTTCCCTGTAACTTTTTTTAACTTCTCCGTTAATTAAAATTTGAACCTTATTTATAGTGGATAACTCAACTAATGAATTTACTACGGAATATATTATAACTTCATCTTTTACTCCCGATATTTTGCCTAGGAATTTATCATTAAAATCGACATAACATATACCATCTTTAGTCGTTGCGTTTATCAATTCCGTTCCGTCAGGAATCGTCTTTAATAATTTATTATCTATATTTTTAACATTCTCAGGTCCGGCAATTAAACTTTCCAGTATCAGCTTTTCTATGGATATATTACCATCAAGCATTTGAATTTTTAAATTAGTGCCAACTAATGCTGTCCCCTTTTCATTGGCAAAATAAACTGTGACATAAACATTCTCAGCACTTGTATCATCAATAAAATCGTCAGCTTTCATAAAGCTGACAGGCTGATCATTTAAGCCTTTTAAAGGCTGACCCTCCACATATAATTCTACATCGTCAACACCGTCTATCTGGCATAATGTCTTAACAATACAAGCACGGTATAAAACTTCCGAGATACCGGTTAAACTATTATATGCAGAATTAAAATCAATCGTAAGTCCATTATCTTCATTAAAATCAAAATCCTCAACCTGTAAACCTTTCGGCTGGGGTGACTTTAGGGAAATATCTTCCGGTTCTTTACTTAAGGCTTTAAAGTATTCTTTTACTAAATCTTCATTTGTCGTGGATGCCGGTTTATAAGGTTCCCCTACAATTTTTGTTTCATTTTTATCCACATAATATATATAATATTCTGATTCTTCCGGTTTTTTATGATCCGAATCATCATTTTGGGTGCTGCATGCCCCTAATAAAGCTACTATGATAAAAAAAACAGCCAGAGATACCATATTTATTATATTCGCTTTATATTTCATATTATAATTTTTCATTGATGCTTCCAATCTGCCTAATGTTAATAACTGAAATGATACGCTGCATGCGATACAAACTCTTATTCCAGACTTTCATGTGACTTCTAATTCATATACAAAGAATTAAAATTTCTTATCATCACATTACATCTAAATTATTCTTAGGCTATATAATTTATTGGTACACGCACTGTAAACGTGGTACCTTCATTTTCCTTACTGTAAACTTTTATGGCCCCTTTATGCATATGAACTGCATTTTTCGTAATAGACAAACCAAGTCCCGTACCGCCAGTACCTCTTGAACGTGCTTTATCTACACGATAAAAACGGTCAAAGATAAAATCCTGTGCTTCTTCCGGAATACCGATTCCTGAATCTGATACTTTTACATAAAAGTATTTATGATCTGCATTCAGTGAAACCCTGACCCATCCGTCTTCTATATTATATTTAATTGCATTTTCAATTAGGTTAGAGAGTGCCAGCGATAACTTAACCTCATCAACTTCCGCCATAACCGGACGAAAACTTTCATATATTAATTCAATATTATTCTTTTTGGCAATAGGACGCAGCCGTTTTAAGACAAGTTCCAGTAAATCATTTATTTTAATTGATGTAATATTCATTTCGCTAGCCGTTTTATCTAATTTAACCAGGGATAATAAATCATTAATGATTTTATTCTCCCTTTCAATTTCTTCTGTAATATCAACTAAAAATTCCCGGTATAATTCAGCCGGTACACTGTCCTGCATAATAAGCGAATCTGCCAGAACCTTTATGGAGGTAATCGGTGTTTTTAATTCATGAGAAACATTGGATACGAATTCCTGTCTGGATCTTTCCAGATTTTTAATTCGTAAAAGCATCTGATTTAAGGAATTAGATATTTGTTTTACCTCATAAAACCCGTCTACATTAACCTCTTCATCCATATATCCTTCTGTCAGATGTCCGACCGCTTTCTTTAGGTTAATGAATGGTTTCGTAAATATACCAGAATAAAAAAACGCATAAACTAATATAAGGATAGCCGTGGTTAGAAATAGAACCGATGCTTTTTGCGATAACAAAGCGGATATGGTATGAATATTCTTAGTGGAAAAGTTCATTAAAATGACACCCATAACCTCCTTTGAGGTATTATGTGTGATTGGTACAGTCATTTCAATATAATTATACTGCTTATTCTGATATATACTATTAATACCACGCAGACATTTAATAACATCTTCTGAAATAATAGTATCACCATCTTCAATTCCGTAGGTATCTTTTAATATGTTAAGTTTACTGCCTACCACTAATATTCTGCCATCGTAAATATTGGCTACACGGGTTAATTCCGTATTAACTTCATCTATGGCAGGGTCATTAAAATAACCAGAGGAAAGTAAAAGATTTGCTAAAGAACTTCCCTGGCTTTGCAATTCGTTTTTTCTTTGGTTAAAGGCCGTTGTATTATAGGTATTAACCAATTCCCAGGTAAAAATAAGTATTGGAAGAATACCAATTAAGAAGAGTGCAAAAAATGAATGCACTCTCATACTCTTTAAAAACCATAATTTTTCTTTAATCTTGGAAAAAATAGCCAACACCCCATTTTGTATGTATATATTTTGGCTCACTAGGATTATCTTCAATCTTCTCACGTAATCTGCGAATGTGAACATCAACCGTTCTTACATCACCAGGGTAGTCATATCCCCATACAATATTGAGTAAATTTTCCCGGCTATATACTTTATTGGGATTGAATATTAATAACTCCAGTAAATCAAATTCCTTCGCTGTTAAATTAACCTCTTTATTACTTACATAAACACGTCTGCTTTCACAGTCAATTCTAAGTTCCTCAAACTTTATAACCTTAGCCTGATTATCAGCATTCTTCTTAGCACTTCTGCGCATAATAGCCTTAATACGTGCTTTCACTTCCAATATATTAAAGGGTTTCGTGATATAATCATCTGCACCGTATTCCAAACCAAGAATTTTATCCATATCATCGCCTTTGGCAGTCAGCATAATAATCGGCATACTTGAAAATTCCCGAATCTGCTGGCATACTTCAAAACCAGTGATCTTTGGAAGCATAACATCTAATAAAATCACATCATATTCCTTCTTTTTGGCAGCTTCCAGTGCCTCTTCACCATCGTAAGCACAATCAACCTCCATACCGTCTTGTTCCAGACTAAAACGGATACCTTTTACTATTAATTTCTCATCATCAACAACGAGTACTTTCTTTCCCACATTCATCACCCATCCTATTTTTTACCTAAGTCGGTTTCATTAAATTGAAACCACTCAGTTCACTGTAATCATGTCACTGATTTTATTAAAAACGGAATCTTTTATTCCGCTGATATTCTTAATTTCTTCTATCCTTTTAAAACTTCCATGTTCCTGTCTGTAAGCTATAATACTTTCAGCCTTGGATTCTCCGATGCCGGCTAATGTCATTAATTCCTCCGATGAAGCTTTGTTGATATTGACTTTTCCGGCACTAGCCGTAGCACCAGCCGCATTAACTTCTGAGGATATAGTTTCATTCACGGTATCTGGCTGATTACTGTCATTGTATAAAAAACCATCCGGCAGTATTCCTTTTACTTCGTCCTTAGTAGGTATATATACTTTTTGACCATCTTCTACTAATGCAGCCTGATTCACATAGTCACCCGCCGCATCTTCGGACAAACCTCCCGCTAATTTAATTACGTCAACCAGCCTGGTATCTGTATCCACTTCATAAACATCAGGTTCCCTGACTGCCCCACAAATATAGATATAAATATATTCATGTGCAACATCAAAAGCTTTCTCCATACTCTGATCAGCTTCCTGCCCTTTTGCTGTCTGATTTACTTCGGTAATATCCGCCGTTGTTGTTTCGCTTGACCTTTGATCATCCACGGTTAACAGTTTTTCATCCGTCTGCCCATCTGCCACCGGTTCTTTTGTTACCCCTTCGGCAGTCTGATTAGCAAAATCGTCTTGTAATGATATATTCGGTTCCTTAACGTCTCTACAGCTGTAGAAAATTCCAGCTAAGACAATTAATAAAAGGATTATTCCTGTTTTAAGAAAATTTCTTTTTTCCATAAATATTTTCTTTCCTCTCTTATTCACTCCAATGATTTTAAAGACAAATTTTCTTGTTGTCTGATGTCCATCGAGCTCTATAAAAAAGGTCATATCAATATCGTATCCTCAATACTTTATTGCATAATAATATTCTACCTAATAAATTGTATGATTACAATAGGTATTTAGAAAGATTTTTTAATTGTAAGAAAATCTTCAGAATACTAGTACTGCCTTGCGTAAATAACACTTAATTCAGCATTATTTATGCAAGGTAGTACTAGTGCGCTGACCGCCTGGCACCTGGACTAATGGCGCAGAATGAATATTTACGTATGTCAGGCGTCAGCACTCTAGTCCCACTTAAATGTAATAATACCACCGATTACCAGGGCTACACCGATTAATTTACGCCATTCGAATTTAACCTGGTCAACTCCAAATACACCAAATAATTCTATTACATATGCCATGATCAGCTGTGCAGTTACTATTATCATGATTGCTTTTGCAGGTCCTAAGGAATCAACACTCTTAATAACTGTATACGTAATAAAAGCACCCATGGCACCGCCAAGAAGCATATACTTATTATCTACCTTAAAAACAGCGCCAAAATTACTTTCCCTTCCGGTTATAAACCAGGCGGCGATACATACTAAAAATGCCGTAAATTGTACAAAACTTGAAGATACCCATATACTGGTTTCCTTGGTCACCCCGGTATTAAATACTCCCTGGATACTCATCAATGCACCTGATATGATTGCAATAATCCATCCCATCATAATAACCACCTCATTTTACAAGTACGGCCGCATATAATATCCAAATCCGCCTATTATATTTTTACCAAATTAATGGAAGCATATTCATTAAGTATACAAATAATAATTAAAATTCATCCCAGATCCTGTCATGCCAACTTTCCTGGATGGATGGGTAAATTTATTAACAGACTTTTTCGATCTTTGCCGTGATACCTAACCGTCGCCTATACATAAAAAAGGAAAAAAGAGATACCACTTTTTTAAAAATAGCATCCCTTACTCAATATTGCTTTGACTATGATAGTTTCATTGCTTTCCTAATTATGAAAGAATATTAACTAAAATATACTTTCCAATATGGCCACCATCTCATCAACATGTTCTTTGGTTATAACTAAAGGCGGTACAAATCTTATTATATTAGCTCCGGCCGCAATAATAATTAATCCTTTATCCATGGAATTTAAGATATAGTCTTTAACAGGCATTTTAAATTCTAATCCCTGCATTAATCCCTTTCCTCTTCTCTCAAGGATAAAATCATATTTTTCTATCAGTTCATCCAATTTCTGTTCCAGATAAGCAGATATTTCATTCACATGAGAAAGCAATTGTTCTGATTCAAATAAATCAAATACCTTGCTTACTGCGGCAGTTACTAATGGATTGCCGCCGTAGGTAGTACCATGGTCTCCCGGCTTAAAAGCAGCTGATACTTTTTCGGTAGCCGCAAAAGCACCCACCGGTACTCCGCAGCCTAAAGCCTTTGCACAGGTTATAATATCTGGTTTTACCCCATATCCCTGATAAGCAAACATAGTTCCGGTTCTTCCCATACCGCATTGTATCTCATCAAAAATTAACAGGATGTCATGTTCATCACATAAATTTCTCAAATCAACTAAAAATTCTTGATCCGCCGGATATAAACCGCCTTCACCCTGAACAGGTTCAATTATGATTGCACAGGTTTTATCTGTCATCTTTTCCTTTATACTTTTAATATCATTAAAATCTGCAAATACAGCCCCCCCGATTAACGGTTCAAAAGCTTCACGATATTTTGGCTGCCCGGTAATAGATAAGGCTCCCATGCTCCTTCCGTGGAAAGAATTGTTCATGGATATGATTTCACTGCCGGCATGATGATTTTTATTATAATAATATTTTCTGGCAAGCTTTACTGCACCTTCAATTGCTTCCGTTCCGCTGTTTGTAAAAAATACCCGGTCCATACCGGAGGCCTTAATTAATTTTCCAGCAGCTTCGGTAGTAGGAACGGTATAATATAAATTAGAAGTATGTAAAAGCTTATCGATCTGGTCCTTTAAGGCTCCGTTATACTCCTTGTTACCATAACCCAATGCAAAGACTGCAATTCCAGCTGCAAAATCCAAATATTTCTTTCCGTTGGTATCATAAAGATATACCCCTTCTCCTCTATCCAATACAATCTGATATCGGCTGTAAGTGTGCATTAAAACTTGTTCTGCTTTTTCAATGATCTCATTCATATCCATTGTTTTTCCTCCTTAATCCCATCTTCTCACAGATAATATACCATTTCAAACCATGTTAAAAATACAAATCAGTTCCTGTGTTAACTCCCATCGCGTGCTCCGGCATGCAGATAAATCAGGATGGTGTAAAATAATGTTTATGTATTTTTCACCTTACTTCCTGATTGAACCTTTTCATGTTCAAATAAAATTCCTTCATTATTAAGTATTGCTGTTCCAATACCCCGATTGGTAAAGAACTCAAGGAGCAGACAATGTTCCATTCTGCCGTCCAGAATATGGACTCTTGATACCCCGTTTCGGACTGCATCTATACAGTTCTTCAATTTGGGAAGCATCCCTCCGCCTATAAATCCATTATTAATCAGTTCATCTGCTTTATCTAAAGTAAGTACTGAAATTAATGTATTCTTATCCTCCTGATTCGTATAAACACCCTCTATATCAGTTAAGAATGCCAGTTTCTCCGCACCAATGGCCGTTGCTACCGCACAGGCGGCATCATCCGCATTAATATTATAGGCATGAAAATTATCATCAAGACCAATCGGTGCAATGATAGGAATAAAATTGTTATCAATCAAGGTATTAATTAAATCTACATTTACCTCGGTTACATTTCCAACATAGCCGATATCCTGACCGTTCACAAATTTCTTTTCTACCATAAGGGTAGATCCATCTTTGCCGCTGATTCCTACTGCCTTAACACCTAATTTTTCAATCATCTGTACAAGTCCTTTGTTTACCTTGCCAAGGACCATTTCAGCTACTTCCATGGTTTGTTCATCGGTCACTCTTAAACCCTCTACAAATTTTGATTCATGTCCTAGCAAACTGACCCATTTACTGATTTCCTTACCGCCTCCATGCACTATAATCGGCTGCATTCCAACCAATTTTAGCAATGCTACATCTTTAATAACATTTAACTGGAGATTTTCATCTAACATTGCACTTCCGCCATATTTAACAACAACCTTTTTATTATTGAATTTCTGAATATAAGGTAACGCTTCTATGAGCGTCTGAGCTTTAATTAATATCTGATCCATATGTTCCATCACTGTATTTCCCTCCGGATAGTTTATAAATATAAGGAGGCTGTTTCATGAACAGCCGCTTAAATTACATGAGAGTACGCTAAATTAAATACTTGCAATATCAGGTAAAAAAGCCTGACAGCTTTAAAGTACATGGGGATTATTTATGACCGGTAATCCGCATTTATTTTTATATAATCATAGGTTAAATCACAACCCCAGGCAGTGGCTTTCCCATCACCTGTTTTTAGGTCCGCAATTGCCCTCACTTCTTTAGCGGATAAGATTTTAGTTGCAGTCTCTTCACTGTAATCGGCTGCCATTCCATTTTCAACCAGTTTTAACTTTCCATCGGTACTTTCAATATATAAATCTACCTGACCGGGATCAAAATCCACACCGGAATATCCCATTGCACATAATATTCTTCCCCAGTTTGCATCATTTCCATATACAGCTGTCTTCACCAGATTAGAAGTAATAATGGATTTGCTTAAGATAACTGCATCTTCCTTATTTTTTGCCCCGACTACAACCGTCTCAAATAATTTTGTTGCGCCTTCCCCATCTGCTGCCATTTTCCTGGCTAATTCGGTTGTAACCATACTAAGGGCCTTACAAAATTTATTATAATCATCATTTTTTGCCGTAATCTCTGTATTTCCTGCTAACCCGTTTGCTAATATCATAAGTGAATCATTCGTAGAGGTATCCCTGTCTACGGATATCATATTAAATGAATCTTTTACATCTGCACTGACTGCTTCCTGTAATAATTCTTTACTGATTGCGATATCAGTAGTTACTACTCCAAGCATAGTTGCCATATTAGGATGAATCATACCGGAACCTTTTGCCATACCGCCGATGGTAACTGTCTTATCACCTAACGAAAAGGATACTGCATACTCCTTGGAATAAGTATCTGTTGTCATAATAGCTTCCGCAGCCAGTAAACCACTGTCGATGCTGTCTTCCAGTGCTCCGGCCAAAAGTTTTGCACCTTCTGCTATGACATCCATGGGCAGCTGTTTTCCAATTACCCCGGTAGAGGCTGTAAGAACCGCATTTGCTGGAACACCAAGGTTATTGGCTGCAGCTTCCGCCATTTTATAATTATTCTCATCACCCAACGTACCGGTACAAGCATTGGCAATACCACTATTTAATACAACGGCATGAACTGTTTCACTTTCTTTTATGAGCTTTATATCCCATTTTACCGGCGCCGCTTTTACTACGTTAGTAGTAAAGGCTCCGGCTGCCTTTGCCGGGATGGTGCTGTATACTAAGGCCATATCTTTTCTTTTCTTTTTAATGCCTGCATAGATTCCGGCTGCTTTATATCCTTTTGCTGCGGTAACTCCGCCTTTTATTATCTCCATATTATAAAATCCTCCTTAACTCCCAGGGTTGCATTTTAAAATTAAAATCACCTAAGGGTTTTAATAAGTTTTCTTCCGGTATTAAGAATTCCCACCCTGCCTGGTGTTTAAGGGAACATCGGGACTAATTGTAAACCGCTTGTTTCCTCCAGACCGAACATTAAATTCATATTCTGAACTGCCTGACCGGCTGCGCCTTTCACTAAATTATCCACAGCACCCATCATAATGATTCGGTCGGTCCTTGAATCAATAACAAAGTTCACATCTGCAAAATTACTTCCTTCCACCCATCTGGTTTCCGGACAAACACCCTTATCTAAAACACGTACAAAATATTCGTCCTTATAATAACTATCGTAGATTGCCTTAACCTCATCATAAGCCACTGTCCGGGCCAGGTTTCCATAAGCGGTAACAAGGATTCCCCTGTTCATAGGCACCAAGTGGGGAGTAAAATTAATTTTAATTGATTCACCTGCCGCATAGGATAACTGTTCTTCAATTTCAGGTGTATGTCTGTGGCTTGCTACTCCATATGCTTTGATACTCTCATTTACTTCGCAATACAGATTACCAAGTTTTGCTGACCTTCCGGCTCCTGACGTTCCCGATTTGGCGTCTGCAATAATGGAACCTGGATGAATAAGTCCCTCTTTTAAAAGAGGATATATGGATAATATGGTGCAAGTCGGATAACATCCCGGATTAGCGACTAATCTTGCCCCCTTAACCTGTTCCCTGTTAATTTCACATAACCCATACACTGCTTCCTCTATAAAAGCAGGACTTGCATGCTTAATTCCATACCATTCTTCATAAATACCGACATCCTTAATTCTGAAATCCGCACTTAAATCAATGATTTTAACTTTTTTTAATATCTTATCATTTACAAGGGATGCACATAACCCCTGGGGTGTTGCAGTAAAAATAACATCTACCTTTTCTGCCAGTTCCCCCATATTGTCATCCATACATGTTGCATCCACTAATTGAAACATATTTTGGAAGACTTCATAGTACTTTTTATCAATATAGCTTTTTGAACCGTACCATACTATCTCAACATCCTTATGTTGTAAAAGTAATCTGACTAACTCCTGTCCGGCATAACCAGTTGAACCTATAATACCTGCCTTTATCATCTGTCTACCTCCGTTCTTTTCTTACTGCCCAAAATAATTATTTATAATTATACATCCAAACTGATTATTATGCAATAGTTGATTTGCAATTTTTAATAAATCCTTCTGACAGGAAATATTTTTTTAACTCTAAACCCTGCAATTTAATAGATCAATACCTTCCTCTGACAGTATTGAATATAGTTTAGCTATGGGAAATCCTACAATATTATAATAATCCCCTTCTATCTTTTCTATATTAATTGCAAATTTACCCTGTATGCCATAACCCCCGGCTTTATCAAAGGGTTCCTCTGTGGCTATATACCTGTCAATCTGTGCTCCTTTCATTGGATAAACCCAAACATCAGTTATTTCAACAAAGTTAATAATTTTGTCTTCAAGTTTATTCCCCTCTTTACCAAACTTTCCATCCGATTTAATAATGACAGAAACCCCGGTGTAAACCTGATGTCTGTTTCCCTGGAGCATTTGAAGCATAGCCCTTGCATCTGATGCATTTTCAGGTTTACCAAGAACCTGTCCGTCAATTGCTACCATAGTATCTGCACCAATAATAATTGACTTATCTTTTATTTTACCTGCCACATCCATTGCTTTTACATAAGCTAATTCCATTACGATCTCTTCCGGCTTGACTTTAGTAATTATCTCTTCTTTATCACTTGCATAAACTTTAAATTCCACACCAACTTGTTCTAATATTTCTTTTCTTCTGGGTGAACCAGATGCTAATACTATCTCATACATAATGACCTCCGGGCGTTTTATCAGACTTTCATGTGATTACTGCCATTCTTTTTATTAATACCCTTATTTCTTATTTTATTCATCTTTTAATATAGAAACAAAAAAACGGTATAGAATAGAATAATAGGATGCCTGCCTTAAAGGACATCTTATTCCAGATAGAATCTATACCGAAAAATTATAGTTTAATTAAGCACAACAATTGTACCATTATTAAACATTTATGTCTATAACCGAACCATAAAAAACAGTTTAATACTGTGCGTTTTTTCTTCGAAAAGAATAAATTTAATTATTTTTTAAATTTTAGTATTGCATAAAATAACAAATTGATGTATATTTATAATAATTCAATTCAAGACAGATTTAAAGGAATGCAGACTCTGACTTATACATTCAAATTCTGCTTATTCATTTTACCTGCCTTGGAAAACTATTAATAATAGATTAGGAGGAATTTTAATATGAAAGAAAAAGTTATACTTGCTTATTCCGGCGGCCTTGACACAACAATGATTATTCCTTGGTTAAAAGAAAACTACGATTATGAGGTCGTATGTGTATGCATTAATGTAGGTCAGGGAAATGAACTGGATGGGTTAGAAGAAAGAGCAAAATTATCCGGTGCAACGAAATTATATATTGAAGATGTAGTGGACGAATTCGTAGATAATTATGTTATGCCTTGTGTAAAAGCCGGTGCAGTTTATGAAAATAAATATTTACTGGGCACCTCCATGGCAAGACCTGTTATTGCAAAACGCTTAGTAGAAATTGCACGAAAAGAAAATGCTACTGCTATCTGCCATGGCGCTACCGGTAAAGGAAATGACCAGGTACGTTTTGAATTAGGTATCAAAGCGTTAGCTCCTGATTTAAAAATTATCGCTCCCTGGAGAATCTGGGATGTATCTTCCAGAGAAGAAGAAATTGAATATTGTAAAAACCATGGCATCGATCTTCCATTCTCCGTTGATAACAGCTACAGCCGTGACAGGAATTTATGGCATATCAGCCATGAAGGTTTAGAATTAGAAGACCCTGCTAATGTTCCGGATTATGATCATTTACTAGTTCTTAGTGTATCTCCTGAAAAGGCTCCTGAAGCAGGTGAAACTCTTACTTTAACTTTTGATAAAGGTACCCCGACTGCATTAAACGGAAAACACCTGAAACCTTCTGATATTATAACTGAACTAAATAAACTTGGCGGTAAGCATGGTGTCGGTATTATAGATATCGTCGAAAACCGCGTTGTTGGTATGAAATCCCGTGGTGTATATGAGACTCCCGGGGGAACTATCTTAATGGAAGCACATACCCAATTAGAGGAATTAATACTTGACCGTGCAACTTTAACCTGCAAGAAGGAAATCGGCAATAAATTTGCTGATGTAGTATATGAAGGCAAATGGTTTACTCCTCTTAGGGAAGCACTTCAGGCATTTGTTGATGTGACTCAGGAATATGTAACAGGTGAAGTAAAATTAAAACTATATAAGGGTAATATCATTAAGCAGGGAACTACCTCTCCTTATTCTTTATATAATGAAAGCATTGCTTCCTTTACTACCGGAGAATTATATAACCATCATGATGCAGAAGGCTTCATTAATCTCTTTGGATTGTCTCTTAAAGTCCGCGCCATGAAAATGGCCGCTGTTGATAAAGAAAACAAAAACAAATAATTTATTTCTATTAGGATACTAAATTACGTAACTTGCAGCTAAACCTCCTTATAAATTATATATCAGCTACTGCTATTTTTATAAAAGCCTGTGCAGATTTATAACCTTTAACTTAAATCAGAACAAACTGTAGAATATACTCTTATCTTCTGGTTAATCTAAAAGTCATCGGTTTCATCTGGAACAGGCTTTTTTATTTTGTACTTATCTATCTGGATTTACCACGCTCAAATTACAACTTCTTACTAATATTTTAATATTATATTAATGATTCTTTTATTTTGTTATAAACTATATGATATATAGTAAAATATATTATCAACTGGAAATGGGATACCCATTCTAAGAGAGTAGGAATGGATGTAAAAATATTCTTACTTCCTAAATGAAATAATTAGCGATGAAACCAGGTATTCTGAAAGGAGAAAAATTAATGATTATTACAACCACACCTTCCATTGAAGGGAAAACAATTACTGAGTATAAAGGTGTTATATTTGGAGAAGTTATTTCAGGCGTAAATTTTATTAAAGATTTTACGGCAGGTTTATCCAATTTCTTTGGAGGCCGTTCCGGAACCTATGAAGAAGAATTAATTCAAGCCAGGGAAAATGCAATGAAGGAAATGGAAGACCGTGCCAGTCAGTTAGGTGCTGATGCCATTGTAGGTGTTGATATTGATTATGAGGTACTTGGAGCCGATAACGGTATGCTTATGGTTACTGTTTCCGGTACGGCAGTAAGAATCCGATGAATAAAATTCACTCAAATCATTATATTCAGCTAATTTTCAGCTAATAAGAACTGCTGTGTAATTAAATTTGACTATATCAATTTATTACACGGCAGTTTTTGATAATAACCGAAATTAAAAATGAAGTTAACATGTTCTTATAAAGGTAGTCCTCCTGTGGCATTATATGATGGAATTATCGATGAATAGTTTTCTAAAAATAATACTCTTCCAGAAATTCATTAAGTACTCTTTCGTATTCCACGGGATTCTTCTGACAGGACTGGGCATGCTTTGCATTTGGTGCCAGATAGATTTCCTTTTTATCGGGTTTTGCATCATACATGGCCTGGGACATAGAATAAGGTACATAATCATCTTCTAATCCATGTATAAACAGAATCGGTGCATGACTTTGCACCGCCCCTGCTAAAGGTACAACATCCTCCAGCCAAAAACCGGCTCTCAGCCTTATAATACATTTGGCTAAGGTCAAAAAAGGGAATGCCGGTAAATGGTAATATTTCTTTAATTGATGGCGAATCAATCCGTCTAACGAAGAATAGGAACAGTCAGCTATGGTAGCCCGGACTCTCCCATCAATTGCGTGAAGGGAAAGTACAGTTGCACCTCCCATAGATTCACCATGGGTAACAATAGAAAGACCCGGTCCATATTCTGAATAACACCAATCCAGTACGGTCTGCAAATCAAATTTCTCATAATAACCCATCGTCGTATAGGCCCTTCCGCTTAAGCCGTGATTTCTATGGTCATATATAAGAACGGTAATCCCTTTCTTTAAAAACATATCCGCATATATCATACTGCTATATTTTCCGCAGGTATAACCATGGCAAATAATAGCTATCTTTAATTTATTCCCAGGATCTAAAAACTGCTTTTTGCTGATATCATTATTAATCAGCTGACAGGATAGGTTATAGCCATATCTGGACCTGATATTAAAATCTTCCTTCTCCCAACTTTGGTAAATTTCATCTACCAGCCTGCCTTCCTCAATCTCCCTTTGATAAAGCTTATCATAAGCTATTGCCTCAGGTTTTAAAATAACATTAGACAAAATCCAAGAGACTGCTATTAATAAAATAACCAGGGCAAGAAAAACACATAAAATTATATAACCTATCATATTCCTCTCCTATCTGCCCTACAACGGGCTCATTTTATTTTATCATAGGTTAGTTTAAAAAAGTATTGAAATTTTATTAAGATTTTCTTTATAATTATCAAATGAGAATATGATCAGTTTTTTCAGAAGATTATATGTTACTGTTCACAACACTGCTGCTTTTGGGTGTGAACAGTAACGATTATATGAATAGAATGTAAATTAACGAGATATCATATTGAAATTTAGGCTAAAATGCTTTACTATTAAGTTAGTGGTTCAAACAGGTTAGGAGAGTTTCCGAGAGGGCTCATTATATGCAAGGAGAATAACATGGAAAAAGACACCGTATTAGTAGTGGATGACAGCGATATTATATGCAGTATTATTAAAGGTATATTGGAAACCTCATCTCTGCACATTGATATCGCTCATTCCGGCGAAGATGGAATCATAATTGCTAATAAATTACACCCCACGCTTATACTGCTTGATATAATTATGAACGGTATTGACGGTTATGAAACCTGCCGCATACTCAAAGAAAGTAATGAAACAAAAGATATCCCTATTATTTTTATAACCGGTAACAATGATTCCGAATCAGTCTTAAAGGGATTTGAAGTCGGTGCGGCAGATTATGTTTCAAAGCCTTTTATACCTGAGGAATTAAAAGCCCGTGTTAAAGTGCATATGCAAAATATCAAAATTCAGCGTGAACTGCAATTTCTGATGCAGGAACTAAAAGAAATGGCCGTTACGGATTATCTTACCAAACTATATAACCGCCGTTATTTCATGGATCGATTACAAATATTTGTAACTCAATATGATATTAATATCTTTTTAATTTTATTTGATATTGATAATTTCAAAAAAATAAATGATACATATGGACATAATGCAGGGGATATTGTATTAGTTACCGTTTCTAATATACTTAGACTTCTTCTGCGGGAAGAAGATATCTTAAGCCGCTGGGGAGGCGAAGAATTTATGATTTGTCTGCCTGATATTAATGAAGACAAGGCTGTCGATTTTGCTAATAAGCTTCGCAGGGAAGTCAGCAAGTATAATTTTAACTGCGATAATAACGCCTTTCAATGTACCATTACCGGAGGTATTATTCAATATGACAGAGGCATTTCTCCCGAAAAGAATTTCACAACTGTCGACCAGGCTTTATATCTCGGTAAATCCTCAGGTAAAAATCGATGTATTTATAACTATCCCATATTAGAAAGAAATAAATAACATAATGACTACAGGACACTCATAACACAAGGAGACAAAATGGCATATGAAATACTAGTTTTAGATATAGACGGAACCTTAACCAATTCCCAGAAAGAAGTTTCTGAGAAAACCTTAAATGCGATATTAAAAATTCAGGACCGGGGTCATAAGGTTGTATTAGCTTCCGGCCGCCCTACGCCGGGAATTCTTCCTTTAGCAGATAAATTAAGACTATCAGAATATAATGGGTATATATTGTCATATAATGGTGCTAAAATCATCGACTGCAAAACCAGCGAAATCATCTATCAAAAAGTTCTTCCTAATGAAATCATACCAAAATTACACGCTGCTGCCCTTGAATATTCTGTTGGTATCATATCCTATGAAAATAATTGTATTATAACTGATATGGACACTGATGAATATATGGAAAAAGAAGCCAATATAAATGGTATTACCATCAAAAAAGTAAATAATTTCCCTACTTACATTAACTTTGACGTCAATAAATGTCTGATGACCGGACCTGGTTCCAAACTTGAAGAACTTGAAGTAATTATGAGGAAAAAGTTTGGGGATAGAATAAGTGTTTATCGTTCCGAACCCTTTTTCTTAGAATTAATGCCACTGAATATTGACAAAGCTTACTCACTGGGTAAATTATTAGATTATCTTGATTTATCTAAGGAACAGATGATCAGCTGCGGTGATGGTTACAACGATTTATCCATGATACAATATGCCGGGATGGGTGTCGCTATGGCAAATGCCCAGGAAGTCGTAAAAAAGGCTGCCGACTATGTTACCCTTTCCAATGATGACGACGGCATAGCACATGTCATCAGTGAATTTATGTTATAATTTATATTGATTATATGATTAATTTATTGATTCAAATAAGATACAGCAAAATGTTATTCCTGATTTTTACTGTATCTTATTTTATAAACTTATTTTTTGAGAATTGCTTTTCAGATATCCTGAAATTTAGCTGCTCACAATCATCAATAAAATTTATCTATATACAGATTCTACAAACTCAGATTTTCTCCTGACTTATAACGGAGGCCTAATGTTTCAATCTATCAGTTATTGGTAGAAACAACTTTACCGCTGGCTTCAAATATTTTCTTTACTTCTTCCATTAATTCTTTACTTGGTTCTTTTGTGGAAGAGAGTTTATATTCAATGTCCAATTCCTTCCACTTATATTCGCCCATCTTATGAAACCCCAATAATTCAATCTTATCGACATTCGGATAGTCCCTGAGATGAACGGCTAATTCCTTTATACTATCTATATTATCTGTTAATCCCGGTACTAATACGTACCTTATCCAGGTTGTAATATTTTTTTCCTTTAAATAATTCAGGAATTCTAAGGTTGGTGCCAGGGATACCCCTGTAACCTCCTTATAAACAACCGGATCATAATTTTTAATATCAAGTAATACAATATCCGTATATTCTAAAACTTCTTTAACAACACTATTCCAAACAAATCCGGAGGTATCAAGCGCAACAGATATATTTTCCTTCTTACATAATTTGGACATTTCTAATATAAAATCCTGCTGAAGTAAAGGTTCGCCACCGGTAAATGTTACTCCACCTCCGGAAAATCCCATATATGATTTATATTTTAATATTTCGCCCATCAACTGTTCCGGTGTATATTCAATTCCTTTCGTTGTGTCCCAGGTATCGGGATTATGACAGAATTGACATCTTAAGACACAGCCCTGCATAAAAACAACAAATCGTATACCAGGTCCATCCACTGTCCCGCAACTCTCAAGGGAATGAATTCTTCCAATTGTATTCATATTAGCTCCCATCCGCGTGCGCGGCACGCATACTAAAGTTTATTAACCCTGTTATTAATTTAACACACCCTAAAGATTAATTAAGCCTGTTCCCAACCTTATAAATCTAAAGGTTAGGAACAAGCTTCAACTACTCCAACTGTTGCTTATTTAATATTATCTTTCATGGAAAGTACGGTTAATTACATCCATCTGCTGCTCGCGGTTTAACTTAATAAAATTTACGGCATAGCCGGATACACGGATTGTAAGCTGTGGATATTTTTCAGGATGATCCATTGCATCCAGTAAGGTTTCACGGTCAAATACATTAACATTAATATGATGACCCTTATCATAGAAGAAACCGTCCAACATACCTGCCAGATTATTGATTCTTTCATCCAGATTTTTACCCAGTGCTCTTGGAACGATGGAAAAAGTATAAGATATGCCATCTTCCGCATGTTTGTAAGGTAGTTTTGCTACAGAAGCCATCGATGCGATAGCACCGTTCTTATCTCTTCCATGCATAGGATTTGCACCTGGTGCAAAAGGCTCTCCTGCCTTACGTCCATCCGGTGTGTTACCGGTCTTTTTACCATACACAACATTTGACGTAATGGTTAATACGGATAATGTCTGTTTTGCACTTCGATAAGTCTTAACTTTGCGTAATTTATTCATAAAACGCTCTACTAAATCTACCGCAATCTGATCTACCCTGTCATCGTTATTACCGAAAGCCGGATATTCCCCCTTTATTTCATAGTCTACAGCTAATCCTTCTTCGTTACGTATTATCTTAACCTTTGTATATTTAATTGCAGCAAGGGAATCCGTTACAACGGAAAGTCCGGCAATACCACAGGCTTCCGTACGAAGTATGTTAATATCGTGAAGTGCCATTTGTAAACGTTCGTAATTATATTTATCATGCATATAATGAATAACATTTAAGGTATTGATATATAATTCTGACAGCCAGTCCATGGTCTGGTCGAATTTAGCCATCACTTCATCATATTCTAAGTAATCTCCGGTAATCGGTGCAAATAACGGTCCAACCTGTTCACCGGATTTCTCATCCTTACCTCCATTGATAGCGTATAATAAAGCCTTAGCAAGATTTGCACGTGCGCCAAAAAACTGCATCTGTTTACCGATCCTCATTGCAGATACACAGCAGGCAATACCATAATCATCTCCCCATACTTCACGCATAATATCATCGTTCTCGTATTGAATGGAACTGGTATCGATTGAAACTTTGGAACAATACTGCTTAAATGGCGTCGGCAGGGAATTAGACCATAGAATCGTCAAATTAGGCTCCGGCGCCGGTCCCAGATTGTACAAAGTATGAAGGATACGATAACTGCTTTTTGTAACAAGCGTTCTTCCATCCATTCCCATACCGCCGATGGATTCAGTAACCCAGGTAGGATCGCCGGAAAATAAATCATTATAGGAAGGCGTCCTAAGAAAACGGACCATTCTTAATTTCATAACAAATTGATCCATGATTTCCTGAATTTCTGATTCTGTGATTAAACCATTCTTAAAATCACGTTCATAATAAATGTCAAGGAACGTAGTTACCCTTCCAAGACTCATTGCAGCTCCGTCCTGTTCCTTAATAGCTCCAAGATAAGCAAAATAAGTCCATTGGGTTGCTTCAAAGGAATCCTTCGCCGGTCCGCTGATATCATAACCATAGGAGGCAGCCATTTCCTTTAATTGTATTAACGCTTTAATTTGTTCTGATATTTCTTCCCTTACCCTGATGTCCGGTGATTCCAGGGTATTTCTCTCAAATAATTTTTTCTGTTCTTTCTTTTCTTCTATAAGCCAGTCTACACCATATAATGCAGCTCTTCTATAATCTCCAATGATACGTCCGCGTCCATAAGCATCCGGAAGTCCGGTAATAATTCCTGTATGCCTTGCTTTTCGCATAGCATCGGTATAAGCATCAAAGACACCGTCATTATGTGTTTTCCGATTATTGGTATAAATTTCTTCCGTAGTTTTATCTAACGTATACCCATAAGCCTCTAATGCATTCTTAACTACCCTGACACCGCCGTTTGGCATAATACCTCTTTTTAGGGGCTTATCTGTCTGAAAACCGACGATTACCTCTTTATTCTTATCAATATATCCCGGTCCGAATGCAGTAATAGTTGAAGGTTTCGTAGTTTCCGCATCTATAATACCTTTTTCTGCTTCCACTTTCATTAAATCAGATACCAGTTTCCATAATTCCCCTGTTTTTTGTGTCGTTGCCTTTAAGAAGGAATTGTCTCCTTCATATGGTGTATAATTATGCTGAATGAAGCTTCTTACATTAACATCTGTTGTCCAGCTTCCCGAATTAAAATCATGCCATTCTTGTCTCATCGTAATTCTCCTTTTCATGTAAGCTTTGGGGTCTTCTTTGTGAAATATAGTAAAGCATATCCACTAACTGCTATTTTTTTGAGCAGATAATACATATAGTAGTTATAAATGTTTTTGCCTCTATATATTGTATTATAAGAAAATATGTGGTAATGTCAAGGGCTTTCTTGAGGAATAATTATCAATAAGGTTTTATTTAAACAGTTAATGAAATGAGGCTTGTAAAAAATCAATTATAATATTTTAGATAAAAATTCTTTCAGTCTTGGATGCTGCGGACTATCAAAGAAGGCTTTTGGCTCATTTTGTTCTTTAATTTTTCCTTCATCTATAAACAAGACCCTGGTTGCAACTTCTCTTGCAAATCCCATTTCATGGGTTACAACAACCATCGTCATTCCGTCTTCAGCAAGTTCTTTCATCAGTTCTAATACCTCTCCTACCATCTCCGGATCAAGTGCTGAGGTAGGCTCATCAAATAACATGACATCCGGGTTCATAGCCAGCGCCCTTACAATAGCAATACGCTGTTTTTGTCCCCCTGATAATTGTCTGGGGTAAGCATCTGCTTTTTCCGATAAGCCGATTCGTTCTAACAATTCCATCGCTTTTCGGTCTGCTGTCTCTTTATTCATCAGTCCAAGTTTTACCGGCGCCAGGGTTATATTTTCGCGAACCGTTAAATGTGGAAATAGATTAAACTGTTGGAACACCATCCCCATCTTCTGACGCAGTTTATTTATATTAGTTTTGGGATTGGTTATATCATTTCCTTCAAACCAGATTTCACCGTCCGAAGGCATCTCTAATAGATTTAAACATCTTAAAAAAGTGGATTTACCAGAACCGGAAGGCCCAATAATTACAACTTTCTCACCTTGTTTTATCGTTTCACTGATATCATCTAAAACCAGATGACTGCCAAATTGTTTTTTTAAATTTTTAGTTGTTATCACCCTGGCTCATCCTCCTTTCAAAAAGTCCTAACAATTTTGTTAATCCTAAAACAATAATCAGATAAAATACTGCCGAAATAAGAAGCGGCGGAAGTATGTCCCAAGTACGGGAACCAATATATTGAGCCGCTTTTGTTAAATCCGTAACGGCTATAATACTGGCAACGGAAGTTTCTTTTATAAGTACAATAAATTCATTGCCTAATGCTGGAAGAATATTCTTAATTGCCTGAGGCATAATGATATAGAACATGGTCTGATTCGCATTTAGTCCTAAAGACCGTCCTGCCTCCATCTGTCCTTTATCAATGGATTCAATACCTGCCCGTACGATTTCCGCTACATAAGCACCTGAGTTAATACCAAAGCAGGCGGCAGCAACTACAATCTCGTTCGTATTCCTGGAGGTAAATATCAAATTATAGATAATAAGCAGCTGTAATATAACAGGGGTTCCCCTGATAATGTTAATATAACCGTTACATATTGTGCCTACCCACCGCAAACCTTTCAGGTTTGCAACTGACACTTTTAATGTTGCCACCAGTATACCGATTAATACTCCGACTATAATAGCAATCAGGGAAATCTCAAGGGTTACTACAAGTCCCTCCAGATAATACCGATATCTTTGTTCTGTTATAAATGCGTCGTAATACCGACTGATGACCGATATGAACCAATCTCTAATAGTTTCCAACTTAACTTCTCCTTTTTTTGAATGAGTACCCTAAATAAATATATGGATATACTCTTTATATCTATCGGATAACCCTATTGTACGAATCATCCTGATGATTTTTGTCTATCATTCTCATTTAATATTTATACACAGTTTGATAGTTATGTTTATAATTTATATAATATTTCAATTAGTAATTATGTTTTGAATTAATGTTTAGCTTCTCATTACCTATATAATTTATGCATAATCGTAAACACATAATAAGCAGCAGACAAAATTGAACTTATGCCTGCTGCTTTCTGCATTAAAATCACTCAAACCAACAAGTGGTACGCTGATTCACTGACAGTTGCCTATCGAAAATAAATTTTCATCCGGCTCATTAACTTTACGTAAATTCATTGATTACCGATATGTAATCATTTTCCTGCATTAGTATGGTTTGCAGTAAATTCTTCTATCCTGCCATCCTCTTTTAATTGTTGGATGACTTCGTTAATTTTGTCTAAAAGCTCAGTATTGCCCTTTTGAACCGCAATTGCATAGTTATCTTCAAACAAAGTTCCGTCTAAAATAGTAAGGCTCTCATTCGCACCTACTAATTCCTGTGCCGGATATTGATCCATTACGATACAATCAATCTTACTGTTCTTTAAGTCTTCTGCTGCCTGTGAAAACTTAGTATAACGTTTGATATCTTTAGGTTTCACATTTTCATCATCAGAAACGTAAAAATCAGCAATATTACCCTGTTGTACACCGACGGTTTTATCATTCAGATCTTCAACACTGATAACAACCGGATTATCTTTATTCACAACTACTACTTCTGTAGAATTAACATAATTATCAGAAAAATCCATTACTTTCTTACGGTCTTCGTCCACGGATACCCCGGCAGCAACCAAATCTACCTTGCCTTGCTGTACAGCAATTAAAGCACCGTCGAAGTCCATCGTTTTGATTTCCAGTTTTTTGCCCATTGCATCTGCGATAGCCTGAGCTATATCCATATCGATACCGACTACCTTATCACCTTCCATATATTCATATGGCGCAAATCCAGGTTCTGTTCCTACTATCAGGGTTTCGTAATCAGCGTCTCCCGTATCACTTACACTGCCATTACCGTTACCAATCGACTTATCCTTTGTACCGCAGGCAACAAGTGATATAGTAAGAACAATGGTAAGCATTGCACATAATAATTTCTTCATAAATAATTTCCTCCCTAATTCATATTTATAAAATATTATTTATATTAATGCTTAGTATTGTACCACGTTCATGGAAAATTTCAAGAGTCTTTTTGCTTTTTTGATTAACTGGGCTGATTTTTTCAAGTTCTATTTTATTTTATTACATTTTTGTGTATTATTTTACATATCCAACCGTTCATAATTCTGTCCGCTATTCTGCCTTTTATTATAAATTGTTTGCTTTATTTCACAAGTGTATTATGCTTTATTCAATATCTATTGTTTCCGTTTTGTTTTCAGTTTTATAAACTTTATCTTTGTAATCATACTTTTTTACATTACTTGATCGTTTTTCTTTTACATCAATACCGGTTAATAAATTTTCCATATGAATATGAACTGTAGGTGCCGCATCATCATCAACATTACGTACATTATTAGCTACACCACTTAATTTCGACTTAGCTGAAATATCTACTTTTACATTATCCGGTACAATAATACTGATTCCGCTCATGGTACTTTTACAATATATATTAACATCGTCTTCAATTATTGCATTGCTAAGATCTAATTTTAAACCGCTGCAGATTGTATTAATTATTGCTCCGTTAAAGGGCTCATTTTCAATTTTAACATTTCGTCCGTTAAAAGCGATGGAGTAGTTTAAAACATCACCCGCCTCCATAATTTCACTGTCTTCATTATAATTATCAATTAGTTTACCTGCAACTTTTACAGTTGTACGTATTGCTGCATAAGCAAAAATATACTTATAAAGTTTTCTGCCCTTCCGTTTTTTATATCGAACCAATTCCTTTGTTCCAACAACTTTTTTAGCCATGTACTAATCTCCTTTCTTAAAGTGTAATATTGCGCTTGAGTGTTTCACAACTGCGCATATTTACCTTCTTGTTAACAAGTTCCTGATACTGAATTAATCATGCTCTTTAAGGTATCATATAACTATTCTTACAGTAAGCTTCCGAGTTTATCTATAAAATGCAATTCTGACTATGGCAATTAATTATTTACCATCTGCCTTAAATCTCCCATCACATTAATTGGGAATATTACCTTTTCCTTCATATCCAATATCTTAGGATCTTCCAGATTTTAAAAATCCATATTCATAATATGATTGCCGAAACGCAGTCCAAATCCATTACTTAACCGGAAATTTGCCGGCTGCAGCAATCGAATTGCTTAAAAGGACGGAACTGTCTGACAAGCAGCAGATAAAATCAATAGAGGAATATAGCTTTTTGATATTATATGCGAAAGCTTAAGAAAATGTATCGTTACTTTCACATCTTCTTATAAAGTTCTTTGTTACTTACTAGAATCCTTTTCAACATCCCCTTAACCCCGCACTTATTTTGTCGAATTCCTCTATTTTTCAGTTTTTATATTAATTTTTTTCTAATTCAGTTTTCAATTCCTTGCTTCCTTTTCTAAAAACATTGTCTTGTTGATACTTCAGATTTATGATATATTTGTACTGTAATGATATTGTAGCAGTAAGGTAACAGGATAGTAATAATGAAAATAATCAATATTGGCATCGTGGCACACATTGATTTCATAGCAGAAGTGGAACGTGCTTTATCCATACTGGATGCAGCAATTCTTGTGATTTCAGCAGTAGGGGGAATACAATCGCAGACAGAAATTCTATACGAAGCTTTGAAAGCAACCCATACGAATATAATTATATTTATAAATAAAATTGACCGCGTAGGAAGCAATACAGAAGAAGTTATACGGCAGATAAAAGAAAAATTCACCGGGCATACACTCTTGTGCTCGGTTTCCGGCACGACTCTTTTGGAACCGATGCAGACTTTAACTATCATTGCATCCGAAGAATATGTTGGAAAGATACTTGGTGATTTATTCGCAATGAGGGGACAATTTGATTCACCTGTAATTTCTTCCGGCAGGTGCCATAGCAAAACGAAGAGGTGTCAATCCCTTGGACCGGGATAAATGGATATTAAATCAAAGGAATGCCTTAAGTTAAGAATTACTGCTGTCCATGACAATAACCTAATATTTAAAATACAGACCATAAACGAATGAATAATGCTATAATTTATCCGTATTATTTATAAAGATATCTATATAATACTTAGTACAGATTCATTGAAAACTGGCTGCATTTAGGAGGTTCCATCATGGGAATAATTACAATTATTTTACTTTCCTTTGGCGTAGCAATGGACGCATTTGCCGTATCTATAACAAATGGTTTATATTATCAAAAATTCGGCCGTAAAGAATCCTTTATGACCGCTTTCACCTTTGGGATATTCCAGGCAGGTATGCCTGTGACCGGATATTACATTGGCAGTGCTTTTTATGAAACAATAGCTTACTTAGACCACTGGATTGCCCTGTTTCTTTTAGGGGCTATTGGTATCAATATGATTGTGGAAGGGATTAATACGTACCGGAATCCGGATGATTCCTGCAGACTGGAAGCCTTTACTTTAAATATACTGATTGCACAGGGTATTGCCACCAGTATTGACGCACTTGCTGTCGGCATCAGCTTCGCAGTTATGCGGACAAATATAATCCTTGCTGTTTCCTGTATTGGAATTATTACATTCTTTTGCAGCTTATTTGGTACTTTTCTTGGTAAGAAATTCGATCGGTTTTTAAAAGAAAAAGCAGAAATTTTTGGTGGCTGTATATTAATCATAATTGGACTTCGTATATTTATTGAACATATGTTTTTTTAATAATCATCTTAAAACCCGGAATTTTATATACAGGAATACTCTTAGTAATAATGATAACCATAAGTTTCCAGGTATATTACATACATTCTTTAGCTTACTTTCTTGCCTTACCAATTATGCACTAACAAATCCGGGTTCGTTTCCAGATGTGCATAATCATTAAAACGCTGGAGATAAAACCGATTATAATTTTCATCATATACCAGTTCAGTTATACTGCTGTTTTCAAGTGAATTTGCAAATAATAATTTTTTTCTCATGTCAAGTCCTAAAAGGCCTGCAAGTAAAGCACGGATAACTCCACCGTGGGTTACTACAACTACATTTTTTTTATCGGATTTTATAATTTCTTCCATCGTAACCATTGACCTAATAAATACGTCACGACCGCATTCACCGCCTGGATATGGAATATCCTCTTCCAGTTTCATCTGTTCTGCTTTAAAAGCAGCAAAATGCTCTCCAATATATTCATTCGTTTTACCTTCTAAATCACCAAAGGATATCTCCGCAATATTTTCCCTGATATTATGCTGCTGACGTATATAAAGATTAATGACTTCAGCTGTTTGAACTGCACGAATTAATTGACTGGAATACAACGCATCTATCTCATAAGCCGCCAGACGTTTACCAAGTAAATCTGCCTGCAGATACCCTTCTTCCGCTAGTTCAACATCCTCGTTACATAAAATAGTGTTTTGCCTGCCATGTCTTATTAAATATATATTCATTGTAATACCCATGCCTTTCATTTAACTAAGATTTATTTATGGTAAGGCTCATTAGAATTAATCCGATAAGCACGATATATCTGTTCTAATAAAATAACACGCATCATTTGATGTGGAAATGTCATCTTTGAAAAACTCAACTTAAAATCAGCCCTGTTTAAAACCTCATTGCTTAAACCTAACGAACCTCCGATAATAAAAATAATGTGGCTGCAGCTATTAACCCCTAACTGTTTTATTCTATTGGCAAGTTCCATTGAGGTATCCATAGTGCCTTCTATAGCAAGTGCTATGGTATAGGCTCCCTCTTTTATGTATTTCAGAATCCTGACTCCCTCTGCTTTTTTTATCTGATATTCTTCTGCTTCGCTTGCCTGGTCAGGTGTTTTTTCGTCGCCTACCTCAATAATTTCTAATTTACAGTAGCGGCTTAACCGCTTTGTATATTCTTCTATTGCCAAAGTAAAATATTTCTCTTTTATTTTTCCAACACCTATGATAGTTATCTTCATCTTAACTCCTATGCCGTATAAATTAATCCTATATTTTTTAAATATTGTTCTTTTACTCTTTTATACAGAACTTCTGCTATTTTCGTACTCATTTTCTTCCTGAACATATTGATACAAAACCCCATTTTTTACCATCCTGATTTTTTCACCGGAAAAGCCACGCTTTCTTAATTCCCTCTGAAAATTAAACAGCATAAATCCATGAAATACGATCAGGACATTTTCTTGCGACCAGTCAATACGGCCTAAAAAAGCATTTATTCTCTTTCTCGTACCAATAACAGTTTCCGGCTGACTTTTTGATTTAAACAACCAGGCTAATCTGCCGCATACATGCCATAATTCAAATGGCAATCGCAGCCTTTCTGAATGTATAAAAGGCGCATTATCCACTTCCCTTAATAATTTATCTATAATTAAGTTGCCACTGTAAACTTCTTTTGCAGTAGTTATAGCCCTGGGCAAATCACTGACATAACAGATATCCCATTCTATCCCATACATATCTACCTGTTTTTTTATTACTTTTGAAATCTCATAACACTCTGACCACTCCCTGAACTCCTTAGATGTCATCATTTTCTTATGTGGGCAGTTTACCTTAAAGTGCCTTAATAGTCCAATCCTCATGTTAGCTCCTATAAATATCCCCAAATTATTTCTGGAAACTTCCTGATTTGTATTTACCGCCTCTAATTTACGTAATCCGACTTTTTTTGAAGTGCCTACTATTATTTTAACTGCATTATGGGTTAATTGCAAGTCAAGAATACATCTGCATTAATTCTTTTGGAACATTCGGAATATGGTATCCATAATAAAGATTGCCAAAGCAATCATACCGGCTATCTGCATTGTTTCGCTGAAATAATAACCTGCCAGAGAGTTATTATTTGTAATAAGGTTATAAACTATCCGGTACATGCCAACGCCCGGTACCAGGGGCAATATACCTGCAATTAAGAATAACGTAACCGGCGCCTTCATTAAACGGGCGAAACTGTGGGAAATCATAGCCACTACCAAAGCTGCAAGAAACATACTGGCAACCGTAGAACAACCTGCTGTCCCAAGAAGGAGATAAACTAACCAGCCGACAGCTCCTACCAACCCGGAATAACCTAAAAATTTCTTAGGTACCCCAATTGTAATTGCTATTGAAATGACTGCAACAAATGTACCTATGACCTGTATTAAAATCATAATGTAATACCTCCCGCAATAAAGGAATAGAATGCTATACCTATACCAATCCCGGCTGCTGTAGAGGTTGCTGAAACAAAAGCTTCAATAGCCCTGGCACCACCTGACATATAATCCCCCTGTAAAGTGTCCCTGATTGCATTGGTAATTGCTACCCCAGGTAACAATGGCATAACAGAACCACCGATTAAAGTATCCAACTGAATTGCCGCGCCAAAATATTGCAGGAAAAACATACTATTAAATGCTATCAAGATGGAAGAAACCAAATTCTTTATAAACGTATTAATTTTAACCTTCTTCGTAATAATAAGGATTAAAACTATCAATCCTCCGTTTAACCCTGCAATAACACTATTAAGCAAGTCTCCGCCTAAAAGAATTGTAAATGATAATGCAGCCAACATAGTACATAGATAATTTGTAATACTACCATACAGTTTTTTATTCTTTATGTTCTTCAAGGCAACATAAGCTTCTTCTAATGTAATTCTGCTTTCACATAATTCTCTTGATATATTATTTGCTTCATATATATTAGAAATATTGATTATTCTATTATCCACTCTTTTAACAACAGTAATGGTATCAATATTGGAATCTCCTAACGTTAAAAAGATACCGGTAGGCGTCACAAAGGTTTCTGTTTTCTCTAGTCCTGAAATTTTTAATATTCTGCACATTGTGTCTTCTACACGATAAGTTTCCGCTCCTCCAATAAGCATAATCTCACCTGTCAGCATCGCAGTATCTACTAATAATTTATAATTCATTACGGATGCGCTCCATTCTCCGAATAAGGATATATTTCTGTTCTATTTGTGGCAGTACCGCAAGCAGGCTTGCGGTATGCAATGGGTATAAATATGAACGGAAATGTTAACAAATTATTTTTATTGTCTTCATATTTTACTCATAATTTAAAATTATAATTAACCTAAGAAAGTGAAATTATGCTTCACTATCTCTCCTCCCCCATATTAATATAAATTGAGCAAGCGGTAAATGAATTTTATTTATCGCTTTTCTCTTACAGGGCAAAGGGTCTGGCACGCATTTTTTATGTTATAGGACGCAACTTCCTGACATAAGAAAGGACAAGTCATACTTTCTCAAATTGACTCGTCCTAATAAACATTATTAAATACCATCCGGGTCTATATCGGAATTATCTATATCCATAGTATGCAGTGTCCTTCTTTTCCTTCTTGCTTCTTCCGAAGCATTCATAAGGAAATCCTTAATTATACTTGCTTTCTTGATATGTAATAATTTTAATTCCGGATGTGTTGTATCTCCTGTGTAGCAGGTCACCGTCCCAAGCCTAAATATCCTTTCCATGAAACTCTTGGTCAATTTGACATCCTGTACTTTATACATATACGCATCATCTACAGTAATACTAAGGAAACCGCTTGTTATTGTAATCTTTTCATCGGAAATGGAATAAGTAGTAAAACAAATTGGTAAAGCCAGGAACTTAGTCCTTTTTTTCTCTACATAAATCATCGTATTGCTCCTTTGGAAATATTATTGATTTAAATCTAAAAGTGAAGTTTTATCTTTATAAGTTATAGTAAGCATCATCTTTGACATATCAATATTCTTAGGTACTTCAAATAATATTACAGCTTTTTGAGTCTTACCGGCAGCAATTCCGAGATTAATATATTGTATATCATTATTAAGTAAAGTCAACATGGGATTATAAACAATATCCTCATTGTTAGTTAACTGATAATTTAAATTAAATTTTTTTAAATCTAATGTTTGATTTTTCTTCGTTATATTATTCACATTTAATGTAACAGTTACTAGTCTTTTATCTTTTGTTGCTTCTAACGTAAAGAATTCATTCTCCTCCGGATAACTTTCATATAAATTATAGCCTTCATAGTTAATACTAAATTTACTATTTAAAACATCTTGAAATAAACTAGCTAAACTGATAATTTTACTATTATCCAAATCCTCAGAAGTTTCAGCCATGCCCGGTACTTCATTCGATCTTCCTTCTAAGGTGTTATTTTTTATATCAGAAGTTTCAGTTGTCCCAGGGGTTTTTGTCATTTCAGGGTTTTCTGCTGTATCAGTGCTTTCCTTCGTTTCAGTAGTTTGTTCCGGATATATCAGTGCTTCCTCGTAATTATCAGCATGTCTTAACACTGTTCCTGCCATATACTCAGCCAGAACATCACTTTCCTGGTCACTCATATCTATCAACTGTGCACAGCCTGTTAACATCACTCCACAAATTACTATTATTAAAAAGAAAAGTTTTCTCACCCATTTATCCTCCTGTAGAAATCTCTATAATTCATCTACATAATACCACTAATTATATAAATCGGCAATCATAATCTTTCAAACTAAGTAATATTTCTCATTTCTTAGTTTGCATATATTGGTAATAATATTAAAACTGATTCTTTTGTATATACCATTAACTGGTCTTAAAGTCCAATTCAAACCAGAATTCAACACCTGTTTCATGATTTATGACACCACATTCCTGATTTAGGGATGACATAATAGCTTTGACAATGGATAATCCAATACCGCTTCCGCCATATTCCCTGGTCCTTGCTTTGTCAACTTTATAAAATTTAATCCATATATTGTCAATATCTTCCTCCGGTATATTGTCCCCTGTATTAAATACAGCTACCCTCACAACATTATCATGCTTAATAAATTTAATTTCTATTATCTTAGCTCCATCAACATGATTCAGTGCATTGCTGATATAATTGGTAACCACTTCTTCAACCATATACTCATCCGCCCACACATAGATTGGTTCTGCCTGCTCAAAATGCAAAATCACTTGTTTCTGACTAAATAATATTTCCGCCGAATCCAGTACGGAACTGATTAATGCTACAATATCAAAACGTTCAATGTTTAATTGACTATTGCCTGATTCAATTTGGTTTAAGGATAACAATTTTTTAACCATTTGATTCATTTTTATAGCTTCATCAATTATGACCTCACAGTAAAAATCCCGGCTGTCTGCGTCTTCATTGATATTATCTTTTAAACCTTCCGCATAACCTTGTATTAGAGCTATGGGCGTTTTTAATTCATGGGTAACATTGGATAAGAAGTCCTTTCTCATTTCATCTATCTGAATTTTATTTTGAATATCCGATAATAACTCGTTATTTGCACTTTTCAGTTCCGAGATTGTTTTTTCCAATTTCTCAGATAAAATATTAATGCTGCCTCCCAGTTCACCAATTTCATCCTGTGTTGTAACATCATACTTCACATCAAAGTTTAAATCACTCATTTTCTTTGATATCCCTGCAAGCTGAAGAATCGGTTTCGAGAATTTTCTACTGATATAGTACATAATGGCTGTTGCTATAATAATAGCTATAATACCGACATAAGCTAATAATTTGTTTGCTATAGTCACACTTTCCTGCATACTCTCCAAATTAGTACGCATTAGTATTATATACTCTTTATCCACATTTCCGGTTAAATCAATATAATTAGACTCCATACTAGAGTCATAGATAGTATAAATTTCATAATCTTTTGTAGATTTTAATTGTTCCTTATATTTAACTCTGGGGTTTATCCCATTAAAAATATAATCCTGTAATATTGATAGAATTCTTTTATTACTATCGCTATCCTGTCTGGTTGAGTATATCCATTCTAATCGGGCCGATAAAACATAGATGCTTACGTTACGGGCTTCACTCAATCTTTCCATTTTCAGACTTTCATCGCTGGTTATAACTGTTTTATCTTCGTTATTTTTCAACATAGTATTTATTTCATCATAAGTTTTTCCTAAAGTGTCAATTTTACTTTGAAGATAATAATCAGCCAGAAAAGTCCTATTTAAAAACCATAAACTAAATATTATTAAAATAATTATTATTGTCAGGGAAAAAGTTAATTTTACACGGATAGACAGACTATTCGAAATTTTACTTAACTTTAATTTCATACTTCTACCTCAAATTTATACCCCATCCCCCATATTGTTTTAATAAAATCCCCTTTGGGACCCATTTTACTTCTTAATTTCTTTACATGAGTATCAATGGTTCTGGCATCACCAAAATAATCATAATTCCATACATTGTTTAATATTCTTTCCCGGGATAGGGCTACCCCCTGGTTCATAATAAAATATGTTAACAATTCAAATTCCTTAAAACTTAAATCAATATTTTCACCATCAATTTTAACCTGATGTGCGGCTTTATCCAGTACAATGCCTCCCACATCAACTACATCTTCCTCCAGGGCATTTGACCTTCTTAAGATTGCTTCCACGCGTGCGACTAATATCTTTGGACTAAACGGTTTCGATATGTACTCATCTACACCTAGTTCAAAGCCAAGTAATTCATCCTTTTCATCACTTTTTGCAGTTAACATGATAATAGGTACTTTAGAATATTGCCTGATTTCACGGCATACCTGCCACCCATCCATTTTAGGCATCATAATATCTAATATTATTAATGCAATTTCTTTACTTTCAAAATAGATATCAACAGCCTGCTCCCCATTTTCAGCTTCTAATACCTCAAAATTCTTTTTACTTAAAAAGTCTTTTACTAATTTTCTCATTCTGCTTTCGTCATCAACAACAAGTACTTTTAATTTTTCCATAATATGCCTCCTATTTCAAACATTGTTAACAATTACACCTGCTTAAGAAAAACGTCTTATGTTAACCTTGTTAACTATGATGCTCAACCGCAGATGCATTTAGTTAATTTAAATATGCTCGCCTTTCGTAATATTATAACAATTATTTATGAAAAAAGTATGTTTTAACAGAATGATTTTTTAGTCCCGGGTTTTTGACTGTCCTAAAGCTTCTTCTCTCTTTGTTAAATCCTGTTCCCTGTTATTTAATTCATCTTCCCAGGAAGAGTACCGGTCGATTACTTTATTTTCAAAATTAGTATACATCGTTTTGTCACTGTATATGGCGATTATAATCATGGCAAGGATCGTAAATACCAAAAAGATATTAATGATTCTTGAATTTCTGATACGCACTTTTTGTCTTTCCGCCTGAAGTTTGTATTTTTCAAAAGTTAATATATCAACTTCGTTATTATCTATTTGTGCCGGAATATATATTCCTTCTAAATCCTCCGCTTTCACAATTCCAGAATTAAGTATGGTTTCCTGAAGTTCTTTTAAAAAAGCAAATGCAACAACAGTATGAAAAGTCCGATTTTCAATTAGTTTATTATATAGCTTTAATGCAGTTACGGGATTGGATAAATCTGTTTTAGAACACAGAAAATGTATCGATTCCTGTTCTTCCTCCGCATCATTATAATCCTTGTTCGTACTAAAAAGATATCCGCCTACTACTAATCCTTTCTCATTCATTTTCATACTCCTATTCTATCATGCATAAAAAGCACATGTATATTTATGTAATATTTCATCCGCAGGTCACATTCAGTTAATCACAGGGCTGATTTTACTGTACCGCAAGAATGCTAATGATTAGACATCACCGGTTTATGTCATCGCGGTTGTTGAACTACGGATGGATATATTTTTTTACTTATTAAAATTAAATTTATTAATTATTTTTATTATAATACTATAAAGTATATTTACTATTATTATTTATATGATTTAGTAAACTTTAAATAATTTTGATTTTATATGAGTTTGTATTTTTTATGATAAGGTTAAATTTTTATATCATAAAAAATTCCGTTTCTATCATGATATATAGGAAACTTTCTACTTCTGATATTTAAATATATTTATTTTTTCTATTATTACATCTTTAACCGGTTTATCATTGGCATCTACTTCCACTGCAGCAACAGCATCCAGTACGTCCATTCCATCATAAACCTGTCCAAATACAGTGTGCACCCGATAAAGCCAGGGAGTACCTCCTACTTCACTATATTTTGCAACAGCAGCTTCATTAAATTCAGCGCCATTTTGCTGTGTTACCTGATTTAATTGTTCTTTTGTATACGTATCCTTAGCCTGTACCAGGAAAAATTGGCTACCATTAGTATCGGGTCCTGAATTGGCCATACATAATGCACCTCTGTATGGCTGGAGATTATCTGAAAATTCATCTTCAAAATCATCACCCCAGATACTCTCACCGTATCTTCCGGTACCGGTAGGATCTCCGCCCTGAATCATAAAATCATTAATAATTCTATGAAAAGTGAGACCATTATAATATCCGTCTTTTGCATGGGTTGTAAAATTTTCGACTGCTTTCGGAGCCGCATCATCGAAGAATTTAACAAAAATTGAACCATAGTCCTTAATAACGATTTCAGCAACAGTCTCTCCATTTTTAGGATCTGCGAACTGATCTGCCGGCTTCTTTGAACAGCCCATTAATAGTGTCGTCCCTATTGTCAGAAAAAGAATAAGTGCCACTGCTTTTTTCATTTTAACCTCTTTTCCCGGTATTCTACAATTGAATACTCCGTTATGTTTTGTTGTAATACACGCTTTTTCGCCTAATTATCCCCGGCTGTACTATACATTTATTATGCCCAAACCTGTTACATGTCATCACATCACTGGTAATCAGTCAATTTCCTGTTGATATTTTAATCCCCATTCAGCTCTTATCCCATCCATTATTGTCATAACGTCCAGCGTGTCCTGTAGTGGATTAATGCTGCTTTCCAACTTTCCGTTTCTTAAGCATTCATTTACTTCATAAGCCTGGAAATCATAACCATTAATTCTGCCTTCCTCTATATATGTTTCAATTTCTTTGCCATCCCTGTCAAAGATAGTGGCTGCATCAGCCCTCCAGAAATTAGGTACTATAATTCTCCCTTTGTCGCCGATTATAATGGCATCCTGACCAACTTCTGCATTTATTCCGGAACTTATCATGGCGAGCACATCATTATCAAATTTAAATAGGACACAGTTTTGTTCATCGATGCCATCTTTCAAAAATACTCCGGCGGATGAAACCTGGACCGGTAACTTATCCATTAAATGTACCGCATAAGTAATGGGATAAACCCCTGCATCCAACAATGCACCTCCTGCCAAGGCATAATTGTATAACCGGCTGGATTCATCATAGGGAACTGTAAAACCAAATCCCACCTGCATTTTTTTGACTTTACCGATTTTACCATCAGCCAGCCACTCTTTTACTTTCTTCGTAACCGGCAGAAATTTTGTCCACATCGCTTCCATTAAAAACACATTATGTTCCTTGGCTAAATCCATTAAATATTTCGTTTCTTTTCCATTGAGTGTAAATGGTTTTTCGCATAATACAGATTTACCATTCTTAATACAAAGTTCTGCATTGGGCATGTGTTCCGTATGTGGAGTGCCAATATAAATCACATCAATATCCGGATCCTTTACTAATTCCTCATAACTTCCATATGCTTTTGCAATACTGAATTTACCCGCAAACTCCTGGGCCTTATTCATGCTTCTGGATGCAACAGCTGCTAAATCCGTGTATTCCATTTGTTTTAATGCGGTAGCAAAGGTTGATGATATATTTCCTGCACCAATAATGCCCCATTTAATAGTTCTCATAATTTTCTTTCCTCCATTTAAGTTTTAAGTACTCTCGGAAACTTATTTTTATACTTATGTTTACGGACTACCTGTCAACCTTATTTTAAGTAATTTATAATGTGGTTTTATCAAACAATAATCCCCAAAAAATCCAGTGATTGAAATGTTTAAAAAAACAATATAATTGTATCACTAAATTGATAAAATTAAAATCCTATCTTTCAAAAATTTATTATAGTTAATAATTTTATTTATTAAATGGTTTGTGTACAGATATAATACCAACGGACGAAAGCCCAATATCAATAGATAGTTTATAAAACCGCATACAAAAAAAGATAAGACCTTATGTCTTACCTTCTTTTTATGGAGATGACGGGAATCGAACCCGTGTCCAAAACCCCGCATCAAAGCTTTCTACATGTTTATCTTATTTTTAATACCACTCCGTTGTTAAAATAAGCAAACCTTCCATCGTGGACTGTATAAGTTTTTCGTCAAGGCTGTATAACAGTTTTTACAGACTTGCTTATCTACTTTAGGTGACCCTTATGTTTTAGTAGTAGAAAACATTTCATAAGAGTTGAACCAGATTGCTCTGGTAGTAGCTTAGGCTGCTACTAAACCGTTATATTCGTTGTTAATTATTTTTTGTGAGAAATTTTAAAGTAGTTTCCTCGGCTACTACATGCTTACACTTTGAATATAAAGCCCTGTCGAAACCTTTACATCCCCTTACGGGAATAATGTATCAGTTTGTATTCAGCAGAAAAAATATTGCCCTATGAATACATAATTAACGAATAACTATATAATATCTGCTTACTTCTGTAAGTAATACACATAACAGAAAAATGGTTAACAATCGCTTTTTAAACGACACATTTAAAGTATAGCCTATATTTGTGTCTAAAATGTGTCTTTTCATAATTAATTTTGTAATTTGTAGTATTACATTTATCAATCAATTAAATTAACATTAATTTCAAGAAATATTCAAACTATATACATATATGAACATTATAATAAAAACATAAAAGCAACAAGTTTTTATCACTTGTTAATATTTTTTTTCATAAAGCCAGCAGTAAAAGACTGCTGGCTCCTCCTAATTTTAAACTTGACACTCTGTACAGCTTGAGCAGTCACTGCATTTATTGAATTTTTTCAAGGTGTTATTTTTTATAGTAAAATTAAATTCCACAATTTCAAATGCATTTTCTTCTTTTTCATTAATTCTTATTTTATTCTCATAGAATTCTACCTTTAAAGGTATTATATCCATTCCTTCTTCATCCAGGAGGCTTGGTCTTGATCCTGGTTCAAAAAGATAAGTTTCACCGTTTTTCTTTGTCATTTTAATGGTATCCGTTGAAGTAATAAGGGATTTTATGCTACCGTCTTCATTGAAATTCAAAGAATTTTTATCTCCGTTAATACCGGAAGCATTAACATCATAAGCAGTCAGTTTTCCGATGGGAGAATCAATTAATACAGGGTATGCCGGTTCACAGGACTTTAGTCTTCCATCCGGATACATTCCAATCCCATAATGTACCCCCAGCTTACCTGAAGGTGTAGTAAGCATTAATACTTCCTTGGGCCAAAAGGTAAGGCTTTTAATCATACCATTTTCATAGAATAAAATACCAATAACTCTCTTTTTGATCTTACCGAACGGGAAAGTAAATTCTTGTGGTATAGAAAGTTCATATTCATTCTCCTCTGTCCAATAGCCTGTTATTTTACCATTAAGGGGAAATAATCTTTTTATTTTACCACTTTCATAAAATGTAATAAGTTCCGTTTTCATTGGTCCTATACTTGTTTCTATCGTACTCTGTTCCTGCAGTGCAATCTTTTTTAAATTACCATTTTCATATAAGGATAAAGATTTAATATATTTATTCCTGACACCTTCATTTTGATATTGAGGAACCAGTATACCATATGGTGTAATGAGTTCATTTTTTTTAATCAATGAACATTCTTTTATATTGCCTTTGTCATAGAATTCAACTGAGGACAGACCTTCCATAAACCCATATTTTGTTTCGGATGCATTCATAATTACAGTCATTTTACTCTCCTTTCTATTATAGCGTACTTTAGGTAATTGCGAAACTATATAGTTTTCTGAATATATCATACAATTAATACGAATTTCATCGTTTCAGTTGCCTTTAGGGCAAGATTCATCTCTGAAATTGTGTTATTTGTATGATCAAAACAAAAAAAGGTACGAAATATATTTCGCACCTTCGCATTATGAACTATTCTAATTATATGTTATCATTAGTCGCAAACTGTTTCAATACTCAAATATTGATAAAAAATCATTGAAAATCCCACTATAAAACATTAAATTGTACAGCACTCATACAGAATATAGATTTATAACTAACGTTTTAATTATAAAAAATCTATATTTTATTTATGTATTAAATAGCTTTTACAATTTAATATAGCCTTAAAAGCTTGCTTATTTTCTAAAGATGACCTTAGTAAGCTGGATCCCATCCGGCAGCTCTTTTCCTTTTTGCATGGCCTGATGAGCTTTATCGATCAGATTTTTTTTCATATCTTCCGGATAAGCAGCATCAAATTCATATATATATTCTTTCTTGATTTTATTATGAGCTATATTTAACAGTGACCCCCCATTATTGCAATACTCTCTCAGCGCATCACTGATAATTTTTTTATATTCAGAATATGACATATTATATCCCATTTACCTCAACCCATTCTATTTTTTAGTATTGTATTAATATATGCTGTATACGGTTAAAATTGCTTGTCCACTATTAATATAGTATTGAATGTGCATTATTAGATATTTTATCTCATATCTTATCCTAAAGGTAATAAAAAGGATTCTATTAATGGATAATGCAAATAACACCACGGGTTATTACTCCCCTGAAGATCTCCGGAATATTTTACGCCAGCTTTGGAACCAGTATTCTTTATGGACCAGATTCTATATTGTCAGTAAAATGGCTGATTTAAGTGATTTAGAAGTTGTATTAAACAGACTTTATGAAGTTCCCATAGATTTTTATAATGTTTTAAGGATTTATTATAATAGTAATTCCATACAGGAGTTTGAAAATCTATTAAGGGAGCAGATAACTCTTACAATTCAGATAATCGATAATATTAGTACTGGTCAGCCTTATGATACCACAGAAGTCAGTTGGAAGGATAATGCAGACCGGATCAGCAGACTCCTTACCGGACTAAATCCATACTGGGACTTAAAGACTTTACAGAATTTGTTTTATAATCATTTGGATATGACTGTGTATGAAGCACAAAAGAGGTATAACAGGCAGTATGCTGCCGATGTTTATGAGTATAATTTCATAGAATACCATACTTTAATGTTTGCGGATTATATGTGGAACGGTATTATAGATCAACTTTTCCGTGGGCATTAACTCTATCACTTTTCCCATAAACCGACATATAATATAATAAAGTATATAGGAGGTTTCGGATGGACGGAGTAAGGGAATTCCTTAATAATACCTGTTGGGATTTAAATGTTATCGTGTCCGTAAGGGCAGGTGCGAAAATCGGTTGTATCTTTCGGGTTGAAGAATTCTGCCTTAAACGGTTTGAATGCTTAAAAATTTTCTTTGGCAATGAAATCAACCCTTTTATAGATGGTATAAAAGTATGTTATTGTGATTATGGCCAGTATGGGGCCACTGAGCTGGTGGTAAAAAAATATGGCTGTACTGTGGATAAACTATTAAATAAAAATTTTCGTATTATATTTTTAGATGCCGGCCCTACAATAGCTATATCCGCACATAAAATATGATATAAGAATTAATAAATCAAAAAGATAGCCACCTGATAATAAAACGGTCAGGGACTATCTTTTTCTCATTTTATAAATTATATTTAAACATTTTACAGTCTAAGAGTATTCCACGTAAAAAAATCATCAGATTTTTAATATAAATTTTTAACCTTAAAATCTTTCTCGGCTTCTCTTCTTTGATCTTTTTTGGCGATGTCTTCCCGTTTATCGTAGACTTTTTTGCCTCTTGCAAGAGCTATTTCTACTTTTACTAAACTGCCCTTTAAGTACACGGTTAGTGGCACAACCGTATAGCCTTTTTGTGCCACCTTTCCCATTATTTTGTTAATTTCATATTTATGCAATAATAATTTTCTAATACGTAACGGATCCTTATTAAATATATTTCCCTTTTCATAAGGACTGATATGCATGCTATATATAAAAACCTCACTATTTTCGATTCGTATAAAAGCTTCTTTTACACTGCACTTGCCCATTCGCAGAGATTTTACTTCCGTGCCATGAAGAGCAATCCCCGCTTCAAAGGTATCTTCAATAAAATAGTCAAATCTGGCTTTTTTATTATTTGCAATCATTTTAATACTTTCTTTAGCCATAAATCCTCCCAAAACATCTATTACTGATTTTCTTCCGGTTTTTTATCCACAAATGCAAAGTCGATGGTCCGAAGCAGCTTATCTGCCGCTAATACTTCTACCAGAACCTTTTCCCCTAACTTATAAGTTTTTCTGGTGTGCTCTCCGACCATGGAATAATGTTCTTCATCATAAATATAGTAATCATCCTGCATTTCCGATACCCGGACCATACCTTCTACCGTATTGGGTAATTCAACATACAGCCCCCAATTCATTATTCCAGAGATTACACCATCAAAGGTTTCACCAATATGGGCACTCATATATTCCACTTTCTTTAATTTATCAACATCACGTTCAGCATCATCAGCCCGGCGTTCGGTTATACTTGCCTGCCTTGCTACCTCCGGCAAAATTTTATAATAATGATTAAGCCGCTTCTCACTTAAATTACCACGTAAATTTTCCTTGATAATTCTATGAATCTGGAGATCCGGATATCTACGGATGGGGGAAGTAAAATGGCAATAGTACTTGGTAGCTAATCCAAAATGACCGTCACTGGTAGACGTATATTTGGCCCGTTTCATGGAACGCAGGGTCAATCGGCTGATTAATGCTTCTTCTGGGGTATTATCAATTTTTAATAATAATTTCTGGAGTTCTTTCGGATGAATCTCATCCTGATTAATTTTTATGCTATAGCCGAAGTTGTTAATAAATATTCCCAATTGCTGAATCTTTTCAGCATCCGGATTCTCATGGCTGCGGTAAACAAAAGGTATCTCCTGCCAGAAATAATCTTCAGCAATGGTTTCGTTGGCTATTAACATAAAATCTTCTATAATCTTGGTTGCTTTATTTCTATCATAGGGTTTAATCTCTATAGGATGACCATTTTCATCCAGACGAATCTTGCTTTCCGGAAAATCGAAATCAATCGATCCCCGTTTTCTTCTCTTTTCCCTGAGGATATCCGCAAGCACAGACATCAGCTCAAACATAGGAACTAATTCTTTGTATTCTGCCCTCTCCCCTTCATCATGGTCTTCTAAGATTTTTTTCACACTGGTATAGGTCATCCTACGGTCTACCCTAAGAACCGTTTCTGCTATTTCATGTCCTACTACAGTTCCTTTATCATCTATGTCCATAAAACAGCTTAAGGCCAGACGGTCCGTACCTGCGTTAAGGGAACAGATACCATTGGAAAGTTTGTGCGGCAGCATTGGGATGACCCGGTCCACCAGATATACACTGGTACCTCTTTTTACTGCTTCTTCATCCAGAGGTGAGTTTTCCGTAACATAGTTTGTAACATCGGCTATATGGACCCCCAGGCGGTAGAGATCGCCGTTTTTCGTAAGAGTGATGGCATCATCCAGATCTTTTGCATCTTCACCGTCAATCGTAACCGTCTGAAGGCTTCTTATATCTTTCCTGCCTTCAATCTCTTTATCTGTTATCTCATCTTGAACCGCCTCCACCTGATTCATTACCTCATCAGGAAATTCCACCGGCAGATTATAAGCCATGATTACTGAAATGATATCCACTCCGGGATCATTCATGTGTCCGAGAATTTCTATAACTTTACCTTCGGGATTTTTATCCTGACCGCCGTAGTCAGTAATATTCACGACTACCTTATGACCGGTTACCGCTCCTTTGGTATGCTCTTTGGGAATAAATATATCCTTACCGAACTTTTGATTATCAGCTACTACGAAGCCATAGTTCTTGCTTTTCTCAAAAGTACCCACTATAGTACTGTTACTTCGCTCCAGAATCCGGATAATTTCTCCTTCTTTTCGTTTACCTGTCCTGTCGCCCTTAACACTGACCATGACTTTGTCATTGTGCAATGCACCCTTGGTTGCACTTTCCGGAATAAAGATATCTTCGTCTTCCCCTTCAATAATTACAAATCCAAATCCTCTCTGGGTTCCGGAAAAAATACCTGTTCTGGTATTTGCATCAGCTAATTTATATCTCCCCCCCGTATCCAGTTCGATTTTACCATCCACCTGTAAGGCTTCCAAAACTTCTCTTAAATCTTGTTTTTCATCACGGGGAACTTGTAAAATACTAGCCATTTCTTTAAATTTCATGGGTTGATAATCTTTATTATTTATAAATTCCAATAAAATCTTCTTCTTTTCATCCAAAATCACTTTATCCATTTTGCCTCCATTATTTCTAAACTAATAGTTTAAAAATGAAATTAATATGCCACTCAAATCGATTCTGCTTATCATTTGTATGCAAACTAGTTTATATCCAGATATTCAAGTACATTTATATTGTAGTATACCATAATTCTCCTATAATTAATACATTAATTTTATATCAGCTATTACTATATAGTGTTAGCAATTTATAATAACATAATTATAAAATTTAAAACTTATGATAAAATAGTACTACTTTCAAATGAAAAGTAAAGCGTTTTTCATATGCACATATCCTTTCCACTGTTCGGAGCAATGAAAAATACATTTCATCTATACCTGCAGACCGGCATAGCACGTCATACGCATCCCCCGGAGGGTTTTTATCTCATAGGGAGAACCTTTCCTATGAGATAAAAAAGCACCCTGCAAATTGAATACAGAATGCTTTCATTTAAACATATTTAAATTACATTAAGTACAACGGAAAGAATGATAAATCCTCCTGCAAGAAACCTTGTAAATTTCTCCAAAGCACCTTCCATAGAACGTCCTCTGTTCTTACCCCAATAGGTATCAGCTACACCATTGATTGAACCTGTTAAACCTGCTGATTTGCCTTCCTGCATTAAAACGACAACTACTAATGTAATGCAAATAACAACATAAATGATTGTTACAATTGCTTTTAATATCTCCATCACTACACCTCCTAAAACTTCAATATTAATTCTAACATACAATAATACAGATTTCAACTATTTTTTGTACAAGACGTCTGCTAACAGAACAGACGCGTTACTATTCACCGCAAAAATCAGCAGATCTGGTGATTTTTTTATTTTTTAATAAGTAAGGACTTACCAGTCATTTCATCTGGCTGCTTCAATCCCATCATTTCAATCATAGTTGGTGCAATATCGGCAAGACATCCACCTTCTTTTAAGGTATATTCCTTATTATAATTCATTAAAATAAATGGAACTTCGTTAATTGTATGAGCGGTAAATGGCTCACCGGTTTTATAGTCAACCAGCTGTTCTGCATTACCATGATCGGCACAAATAAACATCTGGCCATCAACAGATAATAATGCTTCACAAGCCATACCAACGCACTTATCAACAACTTCTACTGCTTTTATGGCTGCACTCTGGATTCCAGTATGTCCAACCATGTCAGGATTGGCAAAGTTTACGATAATAACATCATATTTTAAGGATCTAATTGCTTCAACCAGGTTTTTGGCTACATCAAATGCACTCATTTCCGGCTGTAAATCATAAGTAGCTACTTTAGGAGAATTAACCAGAATACGTTCTTCCCCAACATTGGGAACCTCAACACCACCGTTAAAGAAAAAAGTCACATGGGCATACTTCTCTGTTTCCGCAAGTCTTAACTGTTTTAAGTTATTCGCTGCTAAAAACTGTCCAAACGTATTATCAATGGAAATCTTATGGAATGCAACAATTTTATGCTGAATTGTTACATCATATTCTGAAAAGCATGCATACATTAATGGCATCCTTCCTTTTTCCCTTTTAAATCCGGTAAAGTCATCATCGCAAAATGCTCTCGTAATTTCCCTTGCACGGTCAGGTCTGAAATTGAAGAAAATAACGGAATCATTTTCTTTTATCGTAGCTACCGGCTTACCCTTCTCTATTATTACAGTTGGTACAACAAATTCATCATTAATATCAGCTTCATAGGATTTTTGGATGGCTGCTATTGCATTGTCAGCGGTATCACCTTCACCCATAACCATGGCACGATAAGCTTTTTCAACTCTGTCCCATCTGTTATCACGATCCATTACATAGTAACGTCCCATTACTGTTGCTATTTTACCAACACCCAGTTCATTCATTTTATTCGTTAAAGCTTCTGCAAATCCTTTACCGGAGGTTGGAGCTGTATCCCTGCCGTCTAAGAAAGCATGCACATAAACATTTTTAATACCTTCTCTTTTAGCCATTTCAAGCAGCCCATAAAGATGTGTTATATGACTATGGACACCACCATCGGATAATAAACCATATAAATGTAAATCAGAGCCCTGTTTTTTACAGTTATTCATCGCCTGTAATAAAGCTTCATTTTTAAAGAAATCACCGTCTTTAATTTCTTTCGTAATTCTTGTTAACTCCTGATAAATAATTCTTCCGGCACCCATGTTAAGGTGACCTACTTCTGAATTACCCATCTGGCCTTCCGGAAGACCAACTTCCATACCGCTGGCATAGCCCTTAACAAATGGGTACTCTTCCATTAATTTATCCATAACAGGGGTATTCGCTAACTCAACTGCATTACCTTCTTTTTTTTCATTTAAGCCATATCCATCTAATATCATTAATACCGTAGGTTTTTTACTCATTATACTTACTCCTTTATCTGAATTACGTAGAAAAATATAATATTAATATAGGTGACTATTCCGTTACAGGGTTCTTACAAACCGATATACCGGCAATATGCAAAATAAAACATATTTACATGCTGTTTAACAGGGAAATCTCCGATTTCTCCAGATGACTGAATAGTCAGTTATTATTATATTACTACAAAATCTTAAATAAGGTTATGCACCTTATTAAGATATAGAACATTCATGTCTCTTTACCGGATGATAAAAATATTCTCATTATTTATAATTAACTATTTTACCAAAGTCAGGTTTTAAACTTGCACCGCCAACTAATCCGCCGTCAATATCCGGTTGGGAAAATAATTCTGCTGCGCTGGCTGCTGTAACACTGCCGCCGTACTGAATACGGATTGCTGCTGCAGTAGCAGCATCATAAATTTCTGCTATGCATTCACGAATTGCTTTGCAAACTTCCTGTGCCTGCGCTGTAGTAGCAACTTTACCGGTTCCGATTGCCCAGATTGGTTCATAAGCAATTACAGCTGTTTTAGCCTGTTCTGCTGTTATGCTTAAAAATGCGATTTTAATCTGTTGACGGATGAAATCTATCGTAACACCCTGTTCTCTTTGAGTAAGGGATTCGCCGCAGCAAACAATTGGAGTAATGCCATGTTCAAAAGCTTTTAACACTTTTTTATTAACGGTTGCATCCGTCTCTGCAAAGTATTCTCTTCTTTCTGAATGTCCGAGAATGACATATTTAATACCAATATCCGTAAGCATGTTAGGAGCTATTTCTCCTGTAAAAGCACCGTTTTCTTCATAATACATATTTTCTGCACCTATTTGGATATTGGATCCTTTTGCAGCCTCAAATGCTGTTGTTAAGGATATAGCCGGTACACAAAATACTACATCTGCATCTTCTGTAACCACTAATGGTTTTAATTCATTAATTAATGTAACTGTCTCGCTGGGAGTTTTATTCATTTTCCAGTTACCTGCAATAATTTTCTTACGCATTGTAATTCTCCTTCTAAATTAGCCGGTAAGATAAGCTTTCCATTTTATTAAGCCTGAAATATTATCTGTACCATCTGATTTTTACCGTATATTCATTCAGAAAGGGACGGTAAGTTTTAAAACAGTTACCTGTCCCTGAATTAAAATTCTTATATTATTTATCGTTAGCCGCTGCAACACCTGGAAGTTCTTTTCCTTCCAAAAATTCAAGGGACGCACCGCCGCCTGTAGAAATGTGAGTCATCTTATCACCAAAACCTAAGATGTTAACGGCTGCTGCAGAATCACCGCCACCTATAATCGTTGTTGCATTAATTTCTGCTAATGCTTTTGCTACTGCAATGGTACCTTTTGCAAAATTAGGGAATTCAAAAACGCCCATAGGTCCATTCCAAACAACTGTCTTAGCACTCTTTATTGCATCAGAATATAATTCGCAGGTTTTTTCACCGATATCAAGTCCCTGCCATCCTGTATCAATTCCACCGCGTCCAACTGTTTTGTATTCGGTATCATTTGAAAATTCTTTCGCTACAACGGTATCGATGGGAATTAATAATTTAACACCTTTCTTTTCCGCTTTATCCATCATTTTTTTTGCATATTCAAGATAATCAGCTTCTAATAAAGAATTACCAACTTCTTCCCCTAATGCTTTCATGAAAGTATAAGCCATACCGCCGCCGATGATTAAGGTATCTACTTTATCTAACAGATTATCGATAACGGAAATTTTACTGGACACTTTAGATCCGCCTAATATAGCTACAAATGGTCTCTCAGGATTATTAACTGCATTTCCGAGGAAATCAATTTCTTTCTGCATTAAGTAACCAACCACTGCTGTGTCTACATATTTTGTAACACCTACATTAGAGCAGTGTGCCCTGTGGGCCGTACCAAATGCATCGTTTACAAATATATCACAAAGAGATGCTAAATCTTCGCTGAAAGCATCTGCATTTTTTGTTTCTTCCGCTCTGTAACGTGTATTTTCAAGAAGGACAACATCTCCGTCTTTCATAGCAGCAACTGCAGCTTTGGCATTAACACCAACTACATTGTCATCTGCTGCAAAAGCAACCGGCTGTCCGAGTAATTCTGCTAATCTGACAGCAACAGGAGCTAATGATAATTCTGGCTTTGGTTCTCCCTTAGGTTTTCCAAGATGGGAACAAAGAATAACCTTGCCGCCATCCCCTACTAATTTTTTAATAGTCGGAAGAGCTGCTGCAAGACGATTCTCGTCTGTAATTTTACCTTCTTGTAATGGAACATTAAAATCACATCTAACTAAAACTCTTTTACCTTTTACGTTAATATCATCTACTGATTTCTTATTAAGCATTTTTGTAACTCCTTTCGTTATTTATAAATTACTGCCAATCAGGCAGCATTTATTTCATGATTTGTGACTATTCAGTCACTGCGGTTCTGACGAACCGATGCACACAAAACATGCCAAAAGATGCATATTTTTTCGCCGTTTAACTCGAAATTCCATGCACTTCCCGGGGGCACAGAATCGTTACAATAATCTTACCAGGGAAAACCGGGGTTTGATATCTTCCTGTAAATTAAAATGAGCCCGGTCTATAGCTTTAAGTCAAGGAGGGTTCGGTAAACGTTCCTCGACTTTATTTACAAAGACCGGACCCATTATAGGATCAATATTAATTATGCTAATTCTGCAAAATACTTAATTGTTCTAACCATCTGGCTGGTATATGAGTTTTCATTGTCATACCAGGAAACAGTTTTAACTAAAGTTTGTCCATTACCAAGATCAGTAACCTTAGTCTGGGTTGCATCAAATAAGGAACCAAAAGTAATTCCGATAATATCAGAAGATACTAATTCTTCTTCCGTATATCCAAATGATGCAGAAGCTGCTGCTTTCATAGCTGCATTAACTTCATCTTTAGTTACCTTGCCTTGGCAAACAGTAACTAATTCTGTAGTAGAACCTGTAGGAACTGGAACTCTTTGTGCGGAACCATCTAATTTACCAGCTAATTCAGGAACAACAAGACCAATTGCTTTTGCTGCACCAGTTGAATTAGGAACGATATTAACAGCTGCTGCACGGGCTCTTCTTAAGTCTCCCTTTGGATGAGGTCCGTCAAGTGTCATTTGATCACCGGTATATGCATGAATCGTAGTCATGAAACCTTTTACGATTGGAGCTAATTTATTTAAAGTGTCAGCCATAGGAGCTAAACAGTTAGTTGTACAAGATGCTGCTGAAATGATTGTATCATCAGCTTTTAAGGTTTTTTCATTTACACTGTATACAACAGTTGGAAGATCGTCGCCTGCCGGAGCGGAGATAACCACTTTTTTAGCACCTGCATCAATATGAGCCTGGGATTTTGCTTTAGATACGAAGAAACCAGTACATTCAAGAACTACGTCTACACCAAGTTCTCCCCAAGGAAGATCTTTAGGATCTCTTTGAGCATAGATTTTGATTTCTTTACCATCAACTACGATTGAATCTTCTTTTGCTTCTACTGTATCACCTTTTGCATATCTACCTTGTGCTGAATCATATTTCAATAAATGTGCAAGCATTTTAGGATTTGTTAAATCATTTATTGCAACGATTTCATATCCTTCAGCACCAAACATTTGTCTGAATGCAAGACGTCCAATACGTCCAAAACCATTAATTGCCACTTTTACTGCCATGTTGTAATTCCTCCTAATTGTTAAATTTTATAATATACTGTCTTGCTTTTTACATAATTAAAAAGCTGTAGATACAAATTATGTATAATTGACAGCTATTAATCAATTTTATGATTGACAAATTTTTCTCAAACACTATCTTATTTTACCTTTTTTAAATTGAAATTTCAAGTGGAAAATGCAAATTCATGGAATATTAATAGAATCAGCATAAATGAATAGTTCTCACCTATTTATTTGTGCATATTACCTGTAATTAATTCCCTTTTGCATATCTTATGTAACTCATAGGAATTATTACTTGACGAATAAGACATTAATTGGATATTACACTCCTACTACATATTGTAGTAAGAGTGTGAATCCAAGTTATGATGAGTTATTTCATTTGACCATGTTCATGGCTGGACCAAGCGGATTGGCCTGACGTACCGGATTGGCCTGACATGCCGGATTGGCTGTTAACGAAATTCTTAACATTCATAATTTCATCTTGGGTCGCCTTCTGGGCTGGTTGATAATAATTTTTGCTTTTAGCAATTGTGAATAGCTCATATTGACAGGTTTCACCATCATTACGCAATTTCTGCAATGTTTGTCTTAATTCCTGATTTTCAGTCTGAGCTATCATATCTCCTAAACTTTTTAAACCTGCATTAATCGAATTTAGTGCATCCGAAACCATTACTTGTTCTTGCATATACT